>JBASWW010000029.1:0-37531 GCA_049276675.1 Fimbriimonadaceae bacterium | reverse complement strand
ACATCTACGTGTATAGGGATGATCGGGAGTGTCTTGCCTTCGGACCCGTCACTCATCAACGCGCGAGAAATACACGACCGTGACCCGGTGCTCGGGCGTGATGAAGTCGCTGTAGATGCGCTCCAGCATTCCGATCACGTCGTCCTGGGAGCGGAACTCGGGGTTTTCGCGCTCGATATCGCGGGGCGAGAGCTCGGAGATCGTCTTGACCTCGGCCCGGTCGATGATCGCGGAATAGAGCTTCTGGCGGCGGCCAAAGCGCGGCCCGACCGTGATCCAGACCACCATTCCCGTCTGATACTTGTCGGATTTGTCGCCAAGCCGGATCGTGCATGTCTTCCGGTCGTTGCGGAGGACATCGCCATAGAGGTCGGAGTAGAAGTTGAGCGCGAACATGGGGCCACAACATTGTAGCAAACGGGCGGCAGGGGTTGGGGGCTTGAGGGCTTGAGGGACAAATCAGCCGCTGCCCAAGGAATCCAACAAGGGGTTTCGCCACTGATGTTTCCTTGGCATACTCGATAATGTAAGTGCAAAAAGCCAGACAGGCAAACGCACGGGCCCTGACCCCCGACAGCCATGCTCCTTACCATCGCCTTTACCCTCCTCGCGGTTTACCTCCTCCTGAACCTTGCTTTGGCCTGGATCAGCCTCCATCCGGTGCGAACGCCAATTTTCATCTCGGCTGCGGCTTTTGGCGTTCCGCAGGAGGAAGTTGAATTCACAAACCCCGATAAGCTGAAGCTCCGCGGCTGGTGGTTGGACAATCCAAGCACTCGGACAGTGATCGTCTTCGCACATGGGTATGTCATGAGCAGGGCGGAGCTCGCGCCGATTGCCGCGCATCTGTATAAGCTCGGGTGTTCGTGCCTGCTGTTTGAGTTTCGCGCATCGGGCAGGAGCGAGGGTCGAAAGTCCGGGCTGGGATGGCTCGAACGCTCGGATGTTCGGTCAGCGGTCGACTTTGCGCGGAGTCGGGCTCCCGGAGCCAAGATCGTGCTCCTTGGAAGCAGTATGGGGGCATCTGCTTGCGCTTTCGCATTGGGAGAAAACCCCTTGCTGGCGGACGCCCTGGTCCTTGACAGCGCTTATTCCAAGCTGAGCCGCGCGATCCCGGGCTGGTGGCGGTTTGTCGGTGGCCAGGCGCTGGCGTGGTTCTTGTGGCCGGTCACGCCTGTTGCCGCCCCGATGGCGGGCTTCAATCCCTACAAGGTCGATGTTGCCCGGTCGCTTAGCAAGCTGGGGGGTAAGCCGGTGCTGATGCTGCATGGGGACGCCGACGACATGGCTCTGCCTTCGGAGGCTCTGCGCAACCGGCAAGCTTGCGGCGCGGAGATCGTGTGGCTGCCCGGCTGCGGCCACTCTGAAGGCCGCTGGGTACACCCCAAGCTGTACTTGGACGCTCTCGAGGACTTTTTGAAGCGGAATGGGCTGTTGGGAGAGTAGGGCTTGCGGGATTGCGGGATTGCGGGCTTGCTGGGGTTGGGGGCTTACGGCCCCCTGAAAACCTGCAAACCTCATCTGACCTTGCGACATTCGCCGCAAAAACACCGTCTTACACCAGGCGGACGATGAATTCGACCGTCATAAGCCTTGGAGAAGCGCCTGGCTCCGAATCCGGCGCAGAAAGTAGATTGGACCGAAACCTGTATCGCGCCGGACAAGGCAGTCCGGTCAGCATTTGGCAGCGAAGCCTGCGGGTCCCGGAGGACTCGATGTGGACACAATTTGAAAGCTGGCAATGCCGGCAGTTGGAGCGCCTTGCGCAACAAGATCCCGACCGCGCCGAGAGCGCACTAAACACCCTTTGGGCGATGTGCCCCGGGCTGCTTGAAGAGCTTGCGATTTCAGCGGTTGACCAAGAAGAGCTCTCGATCGCAGATTGCGCGGGCCTGCTCGGCATTGCGCGAGAGGACGTGGAGCGACGTCTGGCCGGCTTCCGGAGCCGCATGGCTGATCCCGAGTTGGCGGTGGCAAGCATAGGCTCGTCGAACGGCGCGAAGACGACCGGCGGCCAGGTGGCGGTTTGGGAGATCATCCGGGAATTCCGCAAGCTCGGCTCGGTGGAGCGTCTGCGCGAGTCTTTCCCCAGCCTGTCGGAAGGCGAGCTCGCGGGCGCATTTCACTATGCGGATCAAAACAAGTCGGAGATCGAGGCGAAGATCTCGGCTTATGAAACGGTGCTTGCGCGAAAACGAAGCGAATATCCGTTTGTGAAGTAAGCGGCTGGTGCGCCGGTAAACTCCCGGCTGCATGCCCAAGTACATCGCGAGCATCGGAATGGAGGCTCACGCCGAGCTTGCGACCCGTTCCAAGATGTTCTGCCGCTGCCCAGTGGCCTTTGGCGGCGAGCCCAATACGCGGGTGTGCCCGGTTTGCCTGGGAATGCCGGGGGCGCTTCCGGTGCCCAATCGTGCCGCGGTCGAGATGGTTGTCCGAACCGCACTTGCTCTCAATTGTTCGATCAGCGAGAATTGCCATTTCAGCCGGAAGAACTACTTCTATCCGGACCTGCCCAAGGGCTACCAGATCAGCCAGTATTCCGATCCCATCGGCCATTCAGGCTGGCTCGAACTCCCCGTGGGCAAGCGCATCGGCATCCGGCGCGTACATCTCGAAGAGGACACCGGCAAGCTCCTGCATCTGCCGGCGGGCGGCTCCGGGATCGACTACAACCGCGCGGGCGTACCGCTCATGGAGATCGTCACCGAGTTCCCGCCCGACATTTCCAACGACCAGGAGGCCAAGGAATACCTTGTTCAGCTGCGACAGATTCTCCTTTGCCTGGGGGTCTGCGACGGCAAGATGGAAGAAGGCTCCTTGCGCTGCGAGCCAAACATATCCGTTCGCCCCGAGGGCCAGGAAAAGCTCGGCACCAAGACCGAGCTGAAGAACCTCAACAGCTTCCGAAGTGTGCAGATGGGAGTGAGGTATGAGATCGCCCGGCAAGAGGCTGTGATCAACGGCGGAGGTGCAGTTTTGCAGGAAACACGCGGCTGGAACGAAGACCGGGAGGAGAGCTTCATCATGCGGGTGAAGGAGACGGAGCAGGATTACCGCTACTTCCCGGACCCCGACCTTGCGCCCATGTCCTTTGATCCTGCCACAATCGTGGAATGGCGAGACGGCCTGCCGGAGCTTCCCCTGGCAAAGTCCCAGCGCTACCAGTCGCAGCTTGGCCTCTCGCCCTACGATGCGGGGGTGCTGATCGGAGACCAGGAGGTCGCGTCGTTTTTTGAGGAAGCGGTCGCGCTGGGAGGCGACCCAAAGACCCTCTGCAACTGGATCACCCAGGATTTTGCGCGGCTAATGAACGAGCACGGATTGAGCCCGCGTCAAACACGTGTCGCTCCCTCGCACCTGGTTGATCTTGCCAGGCTGATCGAGGGCGGCGAAATCAACGGCAAGATCGCAAAGGAGATCTTCCAGGGGAGCTTTGAAACAGGCGCTATGCCCAGTGACTTGGTCAAGTCCCGTGGCGTCTCACAGATAGCGGACCGGGGCCAAATCGGGGCGCTGGTCCTAGAGGTCCTGAATGCGAATCCTGATGTTGTCGCAAAATACAAAAACGGCCACACCGGAGTGTTGGGCTTCCTCGTCGGAGAAACTATGAAAGCCAGCAAGGGACAAGCAAAGCCGGACCTAGTCAAGGAGCTGCTGACGGAGGCTTTGGAGAGAGCATGAGAGCAATCGCACTGTTACTGGCGGTCGCTATGGCGGGGAGTGCGGCCCCAAGATGGGAACAGGCGCCCAGCCCGCGGATGCGGGTGATTTGGGAAGCATTCAACGAGCGGCTGGTCATGCAGAACGACATCTGGTTCGAAGATGGCGAATTTCCCCGTGTCGTGCAGTTGCTGCGGGTTCTTTACGCAATGACCCCAAACAGCTATGAGCAGGCCACGAACCTGGGCTGGATGCTGGAGAACATCGAGAGGTGGAACGAGGCCCTCGCCGTGTATGTGGGCTTCCGCAAGCAAAACGCCTTTCACCCCGAAGCGTATTTCCCGGAGGCCGATTTCTACTTCAAGCGCAAGATGTACACGCGTGTGCCGCCCTTGCTCGAACCAACCCTCAAGATGCCGATCAAGCCTCATGCGAATTCCTATCGGCTCCTCGCGCTCTCCTACGAGAGAACCGGTCTCCTCGGCGACGCCCAACGGGTCTGGAACTTGCTGATCAAGCGCGATCCGGCCGATGGCGCTGCCAAAATGAATCTCTCCCGCGTCGAAAAGAAACTACGCGGAGAGCAAGCCGGCAAGTAGCCGGCGATTGTAGAGCAGCCCGGTCGGTTGCCCGATAATCATTGCGTATTCTGTGTGAAGCGATGGATCGCATCAAGCCTATCGATATTGAAAGAACACGCTTTGGAAAGGCCATTCTTGGCTACAACCGCGAGGAGGTTGACGAGCTGCTACAGCGACTCGCCAGCGAGGTAGAGACCCTTCTCAAGGAGCAGCTCAGGGCCCAAGAGCAGCTGGACCTGCAGAGCAAAGAGCTCGACGTGTATCGCGCCCAGGAATCCCTCCTCAAAGAAGCGCTCATCCTCGCCCAAAAGACGGCCGATGAGACCAGGGCCTCGGCGCACAAAGAGGCTGAGTTGATCGTGCAGGAGACCCTGCAAAAGACCGACCGGCTTTCCCATGATCTTCAGGCCAAGATCTCCGATCTGCGGTGGGAGGTCGAGCGGCTGCGGCTGGAAAAGCAGAAGTTTCTCAGAGGTTTCCGGGCCATGCTGGAGGAATATCTGGCGGAGGTGGATCAGGCGGATGTCAGCGAGGCCATCCGCGCTGAAAATAATGATCCCGGCGATGGGCCCCATGCCAAAGTCGTGTGAGATCGATGTGCGCGTGAGCCCTCGCGCCAGCAAGAACCGCGTGGAGGTCGTTGCCGGCCAGATCAAGGTCCGGGTCACCGCGCCGCCCGTTGACGGGGAGGCGAATCAGGCGGTCTGCGAGGTGCTTGCAAAGGCGCTGGGACTGGGAAAGATGGCGGTGCGGATCAGTGCGGGCCACACCTCGCGCAATAAGCGGGTCCGCGTGGACGGAATCGAGGTCGAGGAGGTCATGAACCGGCTCGGCGGCGCAACCCTCTTATAGAGTGCGGTAACTTGTTACCGCTTTTGCCATGAGCGATCCCAATAAGACACAGCTTGGCGCGCCTCCGACGGCCGATCCCAACCGCACCGTGATGGGCTCCGCGCCAACCATCAACGCGACCATCACGATCAAGCCCGTCCAGTGCCCGGTGTGCAAGACATTCAATCCAGCCGGGATGATGTTCTGCATTGAATGTGGCCTCATCTTCGATCGCGCCCTCCCCGACGATGCCTTTGGCGCACCCGCCGTGCAGCTTCCCATGCTCGTCGATCAGTCGGGCAGGGAGCATCCGATCCGGCCCGGCATTAATATCGTTGGCCGCGAGGGGGATGTGCAGATTGCCGATGGCAGGGCGAGCCGAAAGCATGCCCAAATCATCTCAGGCGACCAATTCGAGCTCGAGGACCTGGGCAGCACGAACGGCACCCTCGTCAACGGCGAAAAGCTGGAGCCGGGAAGCAAAAGCACTCTAAAAGGAGGCGAGACCCTGAGCTTTGGCGGAGTGGAAATGCGGTTCAGCCTGCCCGGCGGCGCGAAAGGCGGGGCAACCCAGGCGTTCCCCTCAAACAAAACCGCCGCGATCTCTGCGCCTCCGAGCCTCGAGCCCCCCGCAGGGCACATGGTCGGAAGCGACGCCGAGTATCCGCTCAAGTCAGGGACCAACACCTTCGGGCGCAAAGCCGGCAACGACATCCAGATCGCCGATCCTTATGTTTCGGGAAGCCACGGCGTGATCGAGCTTACCGAGGACGGCGTCTACCTCACGGACACGGGGAGCTCGAACGGCACCCTGCTCAACGATTCCAAGCTCGCGCCAAACATGCGCACCCGGATCACCGATGAGGACGTGATCAAGCTCGGCAGCCTGGAGTTCCGTGTTCGGCTGGCGGATACATAAGACCAATACGACCTATTCGACTTATATATGAACTCAGTTAAGCGAGGACTTCGGATCGCCGCTCGGAGACCTTGCGCTCGCTGTGGTCGAGAACCTTCTTGCGGAACCGGAGATGCTTGGGCGTGACTTCTAGCAGCTCGTCCTCACGGAGCCAGGCGAGCGCCTGTTCCAAAGAGAATTCGCGGTGGTTGTCGAGGGCGGCGGTCTGTTCGGAGGTGGACGAGCGGATGTTATTGGCGGCTTTTTCCTTGGTCGCGTTGACGATCATGTCCTCGTCGCGGCTGCACGCTCCGACGATCATGCCGCCGTAGAGCTCGGTTCCGACGGGGTAGAAGAGGGTGCCGCGCGGCTGGATATCCTCATAGGCATAGCGGGTGAGCCTGCCCGTGTCCTTGCAGATGAGCGAGCCCTGGGTTCGGGAGACGACGTCTCCTCGATAGGGCTCGTAGCCTTCGAAGATCGAGGACAGGATGCCGAGGCCTTTTGTGAGGGTGAGGTAGTTGGACCGGAATCCGATGAGGCCGCGGGTGGGGATGGAGTATTCGATTCTCGTGTTGCCGCCGGGGGTTTGCTCCATCTGGCGCATCTCGCCCTTTCTTCGGGAGAGCTCTTCCATGACAAATCCGACGCTTTCTTCCGGGAGCTCGAGGGTGACGGTTTCGATGGGTTCGAGGATCTGATGCTGCCCCTCTCCGCTCCGGCTCCCCCTCTCCGCGATGCCTGTGCGCGGGGAGGGGGCCGGGGGGAGGGGAAGGTCGGCCGATCTCTTGAAGATGACCTGCGGGCGTGATATCTGCATCTCGTAGCCTTCCCTTCGCATGGTTTCGATCAGGACTGCAAGCTGGAGCTCGCCTCTCGCGGCGACCTTCACGGTGTCGGCGGAGGCTTCTCGGTCGATCTTGATGGAGACGCTGACCGCTTCCTCGCGCTCGAGCCTTTCACGAATTTTGTGGATGGTGAGCATTTTGCCGCCGTCCTTGCCCGCTAGCGGCGAGTTGTTGGCATAGAAATCCATGGTCAGGGTGCTTGGCTCGACCTGGATTGCGGGCAGTGGCTGGGTGATGTCGGGCGGGCCGATGGTGTCGCTGATGAGCACGTCGTCGAGGCCGGACATCATGACGATCTCGCCTGGGCCGACTTGCTCGACCTCCTTCATCTGGATGCCTTCGTAGATCCATAGCTTGGTGACGGCGAAGCTTGCTCGCTTGCCTGATCCTTCTCTGAGGAGGACCAGCCGGTCGCCGACCTTGACCTCGCCGCGCAGGACCTTGCCTCCGAACATGCGGCCGAGATAGTCGCTGTAGTCGAGGTTGTTGACCTGGAGGAGGAATGCTCCGTCGATCTCCACTGCGGGCGGCGGCACGGCATTGACGATCATCTCGAAGAGCTCGCGCATGTCGCTTTCCGCGCCGTCCGGGGCGACGCGTGCATATCCGCCGACGCCGCTGCCGTAGAGATGGGGGAAAAAGAGGTCGTCCTCGCTTGCGCCTAGGTCGATGAAGAGATCGATCGTTTTGTCGTATGCCCATAAAGGCTGGGCGTGGTCGCGGTCGATCTTGTTGATGAAGACGAGCGGCTTGAGCCCGTTCAGCAGCGCTTTTTTGAGCACGAAGCGGGTTTGTGGCATAGGCCCTTCCTGGGCATCGACGACGAGCAGCACGCCGTCCACCATGCTGAGCACCCGCTCGACCTCTCCTCCGAAGTCGGCGTGACCGGGGGTGTCGACGATGTTGATCTTGATGCCTTTGTAGCGCACGCTCGCGACTTTCGATAGGATGGTGATGCCCTTTTCGCGCTCAAGGTCGTTGCTGTCCATCACACGCTCATGCATGTGCTGGTTCTCTCGAAAGATGCCGGCCTGCTTGAAGATGGCGTCGACCAGCGTGGTCTTGCCGTGGTCGACATGCGCGATGATGCCAATGTTGCGAATCTGGGAGGGCACGTAGAATTGTACCTGTCAGACGACTAAGACTCTTTCCGCCAGGATCAGCGCGACGAAATCGTCCACCGGGTCGGGCGGCACCTGCATCGTCGCGGGGAGCAGCCTTCGCCATCCCCTGCGCGGGTTGTGCTCCCAGTAGCGCTCGCGGGCCTGCAGGGTCGTGTCCTTTTCGTCCACGATCAAGATGCCCATGCTGGGCAGATGCTCCCGGACTGCGTGGGTCACGTCCTTCGAAGTTGTGCCCGAGCCGATCACGATCATGCTGAAGGGCCCGGCTGCCTCAGCCTCGTCCAGCTTGCTTTCGAGCTCGTCACGCCGGGCGATTGCGCGCCAGATCAGCTTGATCTCGCCGTCAGGATCGCGCTGCACGAGCGCCATGCCGCATTTCGCGCTGCCGGGGTCTATGGCGAGAATTGTGCGGGTCAACGCATCCTCAGATCCATCCGCAGCGGATCGGCGGCTCGCGTGTCCTGCTTTGCGACGGCGACGAGGCGCACTTGCCGGTTCGTGCCCTTGATGTCCCTGGTGAGCGCGAAGAGCTCTTCGAAGGTAACTTCACCGAGGGATTGCTCTCGCCCGGCGGCAGGGATCATCTTGTCAGCAAGAGCTTTCTGCTTTACCTTGACACGTAAGAACTCGGTGAGCTGGGTCAGAATCGCCTGATCGTCGCGACGTCCGTCGATCATGGTCTCGGCGATGATCTGGCCCTGCGTGTAGACGAGCGGGTTTCGGTAGGCGGCAACCATGAGGGGCACGTCCTCGCCCTCGAACACGTTCCAAAACGCGCTTGCGATGATCACCGATTCCTCGTTCTGATTGGCAGCCGCGCTGATCACGGCTTGTTTCTGCTGCTCGACGGTGATCAGCTTGCCCTCGGGCATTTGATCCCGTAGATTCGCAGCTGGGACGCCGGAGCGGGCAGGCTTGACTCCCAATTCCTCAGCCGTCTTCGCGGCATGAGATAGAACATTCTCGAGCATAGCTCTAACTTGGTTGGGCGTCTGGCCAGGCGGCAGCTGAATCCTCGCCAGTTCCTGGCCATATAGAACCACAAGCCCTGTTCTTCTCGTGGCATATAGATTCCCTTCAAGGCCAATCGTGAGCGCTTTGACGTCGCTTCTTATCTTGTCGAGCTCAATCTTCGATAGCTCCAGCTGTCGGTTGACCTGATCCAGGTCCTGATTGGCGTCTACAAGGTCCGACTGAGTAGTGTTGAGCGTACTGGTGAGAGTGGCAAACCGTTTGTCGAGCTCGTCCATCTCGCGCTGACGGTCGGTAAGCTGCGTTTGCGCGTCTGAAAGTTGGCGCTCTTTTTCCCGGAGTTCTTGGTCGATCTCAGCCGCGCGCTTTTGAGCGTCGTTCATCTCCTTGATCGCGTAGTCGCGGTCGCCAACGGCCTTCTTGCGGGCGGTCTGCGCCGACTTCATCGTGGCCCTGGCCTCGGCGACCTGGCCTGCAGCCTTGCGGACCTGCGTCTCGGCGGCCGCGAGCCTTCCTTGGGCGCCCGCGAGCCTTTCCGTCGCCTCGGCAAGCTTCGCCTTGGCTTCGGCGCTCTCCTTGCGCAGGACGGCCACATCCTGGTTCAGGGTGGCAATCGATCCCTGCAGAAGCTTGACCTGGGCTTCCATTTGCCCTTTCTGGCCGACGAGGGTGGCAAGCTGGCCCCTGAGATCGACAGCAAGTGTCTGGGCAGCCTTCGCCTCACGTATTGCCGCGTTGCCTTTGATGATCCAGTCGCGGACGTCTGCGCTCGAGATCATTAGAATAACTATCGTCAGGGTTGAGATGATCATCCCCGAGAGGACAGTGCCCAGTGCGGCGGTGTGGCGAGGTCTGAGCCTCCCAAAGGTGAGCCTTTTTTTGCCAAGCTTTCGACCCAGCCAGTCGGCAAAATAGGCAATCCCGCCGCTGGCCAGGATGATAGTGGCTAGAAATCCGATCGATGAGGCGTCCATTGCCCTGCTAGTTCTTCCTATGAATAGTTACGGCTGCAAAGATAAGACCGATTGCGAGGGGGGTAAAGCTCGCTAAATATGGCGGCAAAAGCCCTCCCTGAGCATACGTCGCCATGAAGTTGGCGAGCATCATATAGCCAAAGATGATGAGCACCGACAGCCAAAATCCAGACGCCGCTCCGGTTCGGTGATTACGGATGCCCAGCGGCGCCCCTACAAGCCCAAAGACCAGGGCCGCCAAAGGAACCGAGATCTTGTTCCAATAGCCGTATTCCAGATTGGCGATCTGCTTGACATTCGGTTGGGGCGCCCGCTTCATCACCTCGATCCGGGTCTTGGTCTCTGCCATGTTGAAGGTGTCTAGGTCCTTGAGGCTGCTCGCCACGAAGTCATCGAAGGTCGCGCTGATTTTCGGCACCTCGCCGGGCCAGATATCTCCATTCTGCGATCGCACCATAACATTCCCTTTGACGCTGATGAGGGTGCTGTCTCCGCTGATTCGCCAGTCGTCCTTTCCCTGAAAAACGAGCTCTGAGGCTGTGAGTACGAAGAGCGGATCGAAAGTTGTTCTGCCTGGATTCTTCGGATCCTTCACGATCTTGAAGACGGTGATCACCGCGTTGGGCAGAGTCTTGGTTGCGGCCCGCAACTCGGTTGCGGAGACCAATACCACCCGTTCGCCATCCTCATAGGCAATTGCAGTTGCTCCAAGGATTGTTCTCTTCGCGGCCTGTGCGATCTCGGAGTTGAGTGCGGTCGCCTGCTTCGCCGCTACTGGAACGACGCTTTCATTGAACCAGAACGTCAGCAGCGCCACACCGAGTCCAAAGGCCGCTACCGGCCGCATAATGCGCCCGATGCTGGCGCCGGCAGCCCTGAGCGCGACGATTTCGCTGTCGCTGCTGAGCCGGCCAAATGCGAGAAGGCCCGCAAGCAGGGTCGCCATCGAGAAGGTTTTGGCCATGATCGCGGGCAAGGTGAGGACGGTCAGCTTCATAACCGTGCCCATCTCGATCCCGCTCACCAGGTATTCGGTGAACCTGAACAGAAAGCTCCCTGCCCAGATGAGCACGGTAAAGATCGCCACGCCAAAGAGCCACGGGCTGAATATCTCCCTCAGGATGAGCCTGTCGATCCGCTGCATCAGGGCTCCGAAGCCCCATTGTCCGGCTCCTGCGAAGAAGAGGGTTCTTCAGGCTCCTCGAAAACATCCGCGCTGTCCTGGCGCTCGATGCGGAACGCATCCTCGGCGGAGAACTGGCTGCCAAGATAGTGCTTGCGGACATGCTCGTTGGCGGCAATCTCCGCGCCCGACCCCTTGGAGATGATCTGGCCGTCAATCAGGATGTAGTTCCGGTCCGTGATTCTGAGGGTCGCGGCCACGTTGTGGTCGGTGATCAGGATGCCGATGTTTCTGGCTTTGAGCCTAAACAAAATCTCCTGGATCTCCTCGATCGTAACCGGATCGATACCCGTAAACGGCTCATCGAGCAGGATGAATTTGGGCTGGGTTGCGAGCGCCCTCGCAATCTCTACCCTCCGCCGCTCACCCCCGGAAAGCACATTCGCGGGGCTGTCCATAATCCGCGAAATATGGAGCTCCTCTGCAAGCTCGTCAATTCGCCTCCGCCTTTCCGCTCGCCCCACTCCCGCGATTTCAAGCACCAGCTTGATGTTGTCCTCCACGCTGAGCTTTCGGAAGACGCTCGGCTCTTGGGGCAGGTATCCCACCCCGACGCGCGCTCGTTTGTACATGGGCCAGCCGGTAACCACTTGATCGTCGAATTTGACCTGGCCCCCGTTTGGCCGCACGAGGCCCGTGATCATATAAAAAGTGGTCGTCTTGCCTGCTCCGTTCGGCCCGAGCAGCCCAACAATCTCCCCCTGGCTGATATCGAAAGTGACACCGTTGACCACACGCCGCCCTCGATACGACTTGACAAGATTCTGAGCCGTGATCTTCAAGTTCCGCTGCCACCCTTTTTCTGAGTGACGGTCGTCGTCCCACGGCCTTCTCCAGCTTCGATATCCACCGGCTGCAACTCGGCGTCCAGAGTAATCACCACCCGCTGATAGCCCTTCATTTCGCCGAAGAGAATGGGGTCATTGCCGGTGACCACCACATTGCCGACGAGCGTGATCGTGCCGTAATCTGTTCCACTTTTGGAGAGTTGAAACTCGACCCGACTCGCGGTGGCAACCACCTCGTAAGTGACCTTTCTTCTGATCGCTGGCTTCCCTGCTGGCCGTTCGGTGACCATTCGGACAGAAGTCAAGGTGATCCTCGCGCTGCCCTGAAGCGAGGCCGCCTGGACAGGTCCTTTCGCATTCTTGTCGTCCATATCGGTCAGGATCACGTAACCGCTCGTGCTTTTCGCGTTCATGCTCGATTCGGCAGCCGGGTCCTTCTGATCGACCGTGACGCCTCCGGTCAGGTCCATCCGGTTCGTGCTCCCCTTGAAGTCCATGCGCTCCGCAGTAACTACGACCGTCTGGGGAACCGTAGCGGACTTCGCCGATTTGCGAGTAGCCGTCGCGGTTACCCCTCCCGTCATTACCGCCTCTTCAAGCTGGGTTTGCCGTCCCACTTTCATCGCGGCGCCCTCCATCGCTTTCGCCCGTACGGTCAAGTTCTGCTTTTCCCACACTCCGACAAGCTCCCCGGTTGCGGCCCTCCCGCGGAATGTGAATCGATTGGGATTTGCCTTGTCGCGTGTCGCTTTCCAGCTTGAGAAGTTGCTGAACCGCATGGTCCCGTCTTTGTCCCGGAAGAAAAACTCCTGCGACTGGGCGAGGCCCAACGACACAAGGAGCATGGCAAAGAGCGGCAGAAGGCCTCCCCACGGCCTTTGCGGCACCTTGCGTCTCTGAGTTGTCTCTGTTCGCTCACCAGGTCGCCAAGAACGCAAAGGTTCGCTAAGAGGGAAGGCGTGGTCTTTAGGGGAAGTGGGCTCTGTTTCTTTCCTCACTTCTTCGCGTCCTCCCCGAACTGGTCTGGCGTTCCTACCGAATCCATCTTTGGCGTTGCCCATAGCTCCTTAAACGTCCCGGCCTCGTAAAGGGCGTCCTCGAAGCTCACTTGCCCCTTGGCCGCAATCAGTTTGCGCGAAGGAAGCCATTCCATGCGCTCGCAGGTCAGGATCCCGCCCCCAATGCGCTGACCATTTCGGATGACCACACGCGACTTGATCTGGACATTTCCATAAATCGTAAGCAGTTCGCTCTTTTTGTCTGCCTGTCCATAGTCGGCGCTGAAATCGCTCACGGGCTCTCCATCCAGATAGATCGTACCGGTCACCGCCTCCATCGTTCCGCCGAAATCCTTGTCGCCCGCATATTCGAGCTGAGCCCGCTGCCATCGTATCGTCCAGAGCTTCTCGTTCTTGGGTTGTCCTGAAGTTCTTGTCGCTTCCGCCTCAGAGACATTGACGACCTGTCTCTCGGGTGGCGGATTGACTGCATCGTTCGGCTGCGGGACATCCTGTTTTGGCCCGCTCCCGCAACTCCAGAGGAGGCAGGCTAGGAGGCAGCAGCCGGCAAACCGGATAAGCCTTCCCTCCTCGCAAATCGGCCCTGGTGCTCGCCTGCGAGCTGGCCGCACGCCGCCGCGATGTCGTGTCCCCGCTCGACCCGCTCCGTAACATTGACGCCGCGATTCTTGAGGGCTCCCTTGAAAGCCCGCACTCGCTCGCGCGATGGCCGGCTGAAGCCCTGCTCGGTGTCCACAAAGTTGAACGGAATCAAGTTCACGACGCTCGGCACGCCCTTGATCAATCGGGCAAGCTCAGCCGCTTGATCCAGCGTATCCGTGATCTCTGAGATGAGCAGATATTCGATCGTGATTTTTCGCCCGGTCGCCTTCTGATAGGAGCGCATCGTGCGTATAACCTCCGCCACCGGCCAACGCTTGTTCACCGGCATCAGCCTGTCTCGTATCTCATCGAACGGCGAATGAAGGGATAGCGCCAGGTGGATGGGGAGTTTAATCTGGGCGAGCTCCCTGATGCCGGGCACAATCCCGACGGTGCTGACCGTGATGTGGCGATAGGACAGGCCGACTTCATCGTGGAGCAACCCAAGCGCTTTAAGCAGATTTTTCATGTTGAGCAGTGGCTCGCCCATGCCCATAAATACGACGTGGCTGATGCGGCGGTCGGTGAGTCTTTGCAGCATCAGGTACTGAGCAACGATCTCGCCCGCCGACAGATTCCGGTCGAATCCGCCCAGGCCGGTTGCGCAGAACGTGCAGCCCATCGGGCAGCCGACCTGGCTGGAGATGCAGCAGCTGACGCGATCCGCATAGGGCAGGAGGACACATTCGAACAAATTGCCATCACCGCCGTGCACGAGGAGCTTCTCGACGCCGTCGCTCGCTTTGAGGTGCCTCGCTGTTTCCAGTGGGTTGATGCGGTGGGCGGCGGCAAGCTCCATGCGCATCGTCAGCGGGAGGTCGCGCATCTCCTCGAAGCTCGATGCCGCTTTGCCGTAAAGCCATTTCGCGATTTGGCCCGCCCGCCACCGGGCGTCGGGCCGCTCACCGAGCGCTTGGCACAGCTCGGCTCGGTTCATTCCAATCAGAGTGGAATCAGACTTCGGCAACGTCTGGAGCATACCTACGGCAGTTCTACGTCGCGGGTGAATGGGTGCGACATACGTTCGAACCCAAATTGCCCTTCACCTTGGTCGATTCTTCCTGCGCGCTTGCCCCGTCTGACCGAATGAGAGGCTCCACATGGACAATTCGCTGATAAAAACTGCCGCGGTGCTTATTATCGCGGGCACATTGCTCCTGCTGTTCTACGGATTCATGGTGCTAACCGGGGACGCGGGCGGCCCGATGTGGGCTCAAATCGGAGGAGCGGCCGCACTTATCATCGGCATCGTATTCCTTCTAATGGGCAAGAAGCAAATGTAGCCTGGTAAAACCGCTCCGTGCGTCTCTTTCTCATCAGGCACGGACAAACCCAGTGGAACGTCGAGGGCCGGGCGCAGGGGCACACCGATATTCCACTCGATGAACACGGGGAGAAGCAGGCGCAGATGCTCGCCAGCGCGCTATCTTGCGAATGCCTCGACCGCATTATTAGCAGCGATCTCCAGCGAAGCGCGGGCACGGCCCAAGTCATCGCGAATGAGACAGGCGTTTTGCTTGAACTCCTGCCCGAACTGAGAGAGCGCAATATCGGAGACTGGGAAGGCCTTCCCTACCGCCGCCTGTGGCAGGGGATGGACGAACTGGAAGCGCAGGGGATTCCCAGAGAGCTGATCAAGGCGCCAAACGGCGAATCCATTCGACAAGTCTGGGACCGGCTGGACAGTGTCGTCGCCGCTCTAGACAAACTTGAAAGGCCAGTCGCAGTGGTTACCCACGGCGGAACCGGAGCACTCCTCTTGGCAAAGCTGCTGAGGGGAACGATCCAGACGGGGAGAGCGTTTCGTCTCGGTAATTGCGCCATAACCGAGCTAGAACGGCGTCAGCACGACGCCTTCGTTATTATTCGATACAACGACATCAGCCACCTGAGCGGCCTTCGCGTTATGGAGGGCAACCTTGAAAGCGCGGCTACTTAAAGGCTGGCCGGCCGCTCTCAGCGCCCTGCTGATGCTTGCGGCATTTCCTCCTTTGAACCTGGGTTTGCTCGCTTTTGCAGCGCTTGCGCCGTGGTTCATTTCTCTGCGCGGCACATCAGGCTGGGGCGCGTTCCGATCCGGCTATTTGTTTGGGTTTCTTTTTCAGCTTGGGCAGCTTTGGTTCATGCAGCCGCTCATTTCGGGCTGGACCAAGAGCTTTGCGATGGGAATCGGACCGTGGGTGCTCGGCTCGGCCGGCACGGCCCTCTTCTTCGCCATGTTTGCGGTCCTGGCCCGTCAATGCTGGCGGTTACAGGCACCCTGGGCGATCGCCCTCGTCTGGGCTGGCATCGAGGTTTTTCGATCGTACATCCCGTTTCTGGGCTTTCCATTCGGACTCGCCGCGACACCCCTTTGGCAATATGCGCCTATCATCCAAACCGCGCATTACGGCACGATCTACCTGGTTTCGGCGTGGGTCGCGCTTGCGAATGTGGTCCTCGCGCTGTTTCTAGCCAAGGAGCCCGCCGCCAAGCTCCGAACCCCTCTGCTCGTTTGCTTTCTCATATTTTCGCTATCTCTGGTTCGCTACACTGTCCAGCCGCAGGGAACCAAGAAGGTAATCATTGCTGGCCAGTTGGGCGTCAATCTCGGCTTCGTGGAGCCGGGATACCAGCTAAAGGTGCAGGCAGCCGTCGAGTCCCTTTTCGAGCGGGCCAAGATTCAGGGCGCATCTCTCCTCGTCCTGCCCGAGGGGACGGCTCAGAGCGATGGAGAGATACCGCCGAATCTGCTCTTCGACTACCCGCGAACCGGGCTGCCGTTCGTGCTGGGGGGCCAGCGAGGTGTGAAGCCGCGGTACCAGTCGGCCTATGCCTACGACGGTCGGTGGCAGTTTGCCGACAAGACCAAGTTGGTCATTTTTGGCGAATATGTGCCGGGAAGGGATTGGATTCCATTCCTGAACAGTTTCAACCTGCCGGGCGGGGACCTGACGCCAGGGGACAAAGTTGGAACCTACGACGTGGGTGATATCCGGGTCGGGCCAATGCTGTGCTTCGAGGGCCTTTTCGCCGATCTGGCGATCCAACACGCTCGCAACGGCGCCCAATTGCTCGCCATTCTCTCTATAGACGATTGGTTTATGGGAACAAACGCTCCCGAGCAGCTAAAGGCTGCATCGGTGTTCCGCGCTATCGAGGCGGGAGTGCCTCTCATCCGCGCGGCCTCGCTTGGCTACACACTCGCCGTCGACGCGCGGGGGCATATCCTTTCGGAGGCGCCACTGAGGGAGTTCTTCGCTCTTAGGGCCGAGCTGACGATCCCCGACAAGCCTGACCTTTTCCCATGGATCGACGTCTTTCCCTGGGTCGCCATCGGATCGTGCGTGGTTGTGCCCGTCGTTGCCCAGTGGAAGCAGCGGAGAGTCTAGTCGAGGGGCTTGGGAGTCCTGCCGGTCAGCCGGTCGATTTCCGCCAGCACCTCGTTCAGCTCCGCTTCGCCCACCTCTCCGAGCCGCTGGACGAAGCGGCCCCTGTCCAGTGCTCGCAGTTGGAAGACCATGGCCGTCGGCGACCCCTGGGAACCTTGGTCAATCGGCACCGTTCCAGGAAAGCCAATCGAGCTCGGCTCCTCACTTAGTGGGACGACCAAGACCATTGGAGAACCCCGGCCATAGGCCGCGTCTTGGACCACCAGAGCATCCGCCTCTCCGCCATGAGTGTCCCCCGGCGGCACGGCAAGATTCACCCGCCAAATCTCCCCGCAAACCATTCTACAGGTCCCCTCTGAAGGAGCCACATCGGGCCGCATCGAACTCCGAAGCCAATTCCCACATCGCGAAGTCGCTAAGCACGGGTCTGGCTATTGGGGCGAAGTGTGAACGCAAGGCTGACACGACCAGCGCATCCGGCGCTGATCCCGAGGCATGCGACAGCTGCTCCACCATCTGGGCGATGTCCTCTGGGACCCGAACGACCATTGGCGGCCGAGCACCACCCATACAAGTTATTTGCCCCACCATAATCTAAGCGTTAGGCCTGCTTTTGGTCGCGTTTGTTCCTAGCGCCTCATACTTGCTAGGAGCGCCGGATCAGTTCACTATCCACGCCACTTGATCAACACGCAGTTCCCAGTAGGGAGTAATCGTTGGTCTATCAAGGATCCATGCTAACCTCGCCCGGATCTCCCCACTACTTGGGTCCACGAAGCGCGCGGGAGAAGACGTCTCCACAATCGCCGTCGAGTCCCAAGGACTTGTCCTTCGGGTATCCACGGTTACATAGGCGCTCTTCGTGAAGTCCCACATTTCGATTGATTGGATTGGCCCACCTTGCTCGCTGCTGGACTCTAGATCAACGACCAGAGACACGGGATTTTTGATTGGTGAGATTGCAGTAACCAGGATCGCGACTGTACGATCCGAGATCTTGTCGCGGGTAACGAGATATTCGTCGTCAGGCAGGGCCAACTCAGCCAAGCTGCCTCGCTTGACCGATCCGCGAACTACTTCAAAAGTGGTAGGTGGAACTGCGGGGACGTACTTTATGAGATCGGCGACTAAGGGCCGGCCTGAAGCAGAACCTGCAACGACGTACATGCTGCCCACAGCATCCACGCCGACTGCTCTCGCCCAACCGTCGGTGCCGTTCTTTCCTCGATAGCGAGCAAGCCATAGCCGGTTTCCACTAGCATCGTACTTTAGCGTGGCATTACTCCATCCCGCTCCACCCGTCACGACAACGTTGTTCTGATGATCGAGGACGATGCCAGTTGGGCCGTTCGCCGAGTCTGGAATCCCGTAGCGCGCGGACCAAATCAGCTGCCCGCTAGGGTCGAACTTCACGGTCGCGATCTCCTCCCGCTGTTGTTCGTTTTCCGACCTGCCGGTGACATACACGTTCTTGTTCGAATCAACGACAATCATTGTCGCCCTCTCGCGCTCGTGCGCCGGGCCGTCATAGCGGCCCACCCACTGCCTTCCTCCTCCTCCACCATACTTGAGCACGGCATAGTCGCTCCAGCTCGATTGATCCCAAGCACTATAGCCCGCGACGTAGAGATCACCGTCTCGGTCCAAGGCCGCGGCGAACGACCGCGCTGTAAGAACATCGGAAATGTAGTAGTCAAACCAAACGAGTGAGCCCTGGGAATCGAATTGCGTGATTTCAATGGCCTCCCCAGCGTCCCCAACCGCATAGATATTGCCAGTTGAGGTCACCTTCATGGCCGTAATGGGGCCAGGGCCGAACACCGAATGGACCCAAAGGCGCTGGCCGTCCGGTGAGTACTTCATGAGGCGTCCACGAGCCCGGCCGTTCTGATCGTTGCCCCTCCCACCGACGTAGACGTTGCCCATTGAGTCTGTGCCGATCAAATCACCTTCTTCGTCGTAGCCGAATGGGTTCGTGTAGCGCCCCTCCCATAGCTTGTTACCATTCGTGTCGTATTTGACCGTGAGCGAATGCAGCGTTTCGCCGTCTTGATCAAGCTCCCACCCGGCCGTAAACATGTTTCCAGAATCGTCGACGCTGAGCGCGTTCACTGCCCCCCGAGCCCCTTCAACACTCCATAGCTGGCGGCCATCCGAATCGAATTTCGCCACTACCCCGTGGTAGTAATAGCCTATGGACTCTTCCAGCGTATACCCAGCCAAATAAGTATTTCCGGAACTGTCGACGTACATGGCTTCAACGAAGCTGTCCCGTCGAGGAAATGGATTGTGCCTGGTGATCCATCGAGGAGCCACCTGCGCGACGGCAAAGTTCACAAAGGCAAAGCTGACGAACAGCATGACAGATTGCTTTTTAAGCATGATGTATCTCCTGTTTGTAGAAGTGTACATTCTAGGCTATGGTTCGTGGCAGCGTAAGAATCCGCCAAATACTCTTAGGGTTTCTTTCGTGCAACCGAGCAAAACGAGACACGAGGACTGGTGCTGACGTATTGAGCCTCCCCCCTTATGCGCAGTTGCTATTGGCCTTTCCTCGTCGAGCCTGCGCTATGCGCCCCGCCCAAAGGACGAGACGCTTAGCTCCCGCGTCCTGGAGGTGCTGCGGCCGGGGACAAACCCTACCACTGGCCCTTGAGGAACTGACATGTCGGTTGGCGAAATCGCAATAAAGCTCGGATTGGCGAGTCAAAGGGCCTTCTCGCGGCTGTTCCGCTCTTATGTGGCGATGACACCGCTCGATTTCAGAGCTAGTTCCCGGTAGTCGTGGTCGTAGCGGGCTTGGCGTCGGGCTTGGACGGCGGCGGCTCGTTTGCGGGCTTGGGGCTGGTGGGAGCCTGCTTTGCGGGCGGCTCGGCAGGCAAGCTGACCCTTGTGGCTTTTGAGGTACGTGTGCCAATGATCGCAAGCGCAAGCGTCAGTCCCATAAAGGTGATCCCCAGGATAAACGTCACCTTCGACATGATGTCCTCGAAGCTCGCCTTGCCTTTGAAAGTCGTCCGGACCGACGACCCGCCCGACATCGCGTCGCCCTTGCCCGTCACGAACACGAGAAGCGTGAACAACAGGGCCACGATGATTGCGAGGATGAAGAGGACGGATTGAAGGAACTGCACGGGAAGCCGATTATACCGCGACGTCTATTCCGAAGAGCTTGAAGGCGCCAGTGATGAGGAAGTAGGCGGCCATCGAGCCCGCGATCACATGAGGCAATCCGCTGTACCAAAGCCGCTGCCAGAGCGCGGGCGACCCTGCATGAACCTCCGCATACTTGGCAAGCAATTCTTCGCCAGACTTTATCCCATACGCTATGTGCTTGTCTGACGGGGGCCGGGTCGTGATAAAGAGCTGGACCAAGCTTCCCAGAGGACGCCATAGCGCCATAGTGACGAGCAGCGCAATCAGAAGCTGAACTTCGCGATAGGGCACGAGGTTTGCGCTGCCGATTCCCAGGAACAAGGAGACGCCGACCGCGATATTGGTTCCGCATCGCGGATGCACACGAGGCATGCGCTTGACGATCTGCGGTACGAGCTCTTCGCCACGCTCGATTGCGTGGACCACCTTATGCTCGGCGGCGTGAATCCCGCTGATCGGGGCGAGCCGCATAAAGACCAGGAACATCGCGATCGAGATGGCATCGCGCGCATTTGCCGCCATAGATGGCCGCAGATGCATGGAACCGATTGCCAGCTCCGCAATGATCGCCGCAACAGCCGCCATCGAAAACAGCAGCGCGCCCGTCAGGATCAGCGCGAGATCGCCCGGGCCGGAGCGGACCGTGCCCGTGGTGAGATAGACGCCGAAGGGGGTCGCCATTCCTCCGATCATGTGGGGCCGTTCTCGGCGCTGTTTTTTCGGAAAGAGGTCGGAAGGGGCGAGGGCGCCAAGCACGTGGCCCGAGCCATCCACCACGATCAGGGGTTCGCCGCCTGTCTGCGAGAACCGTCGAAGGGCATCTGCTCCGGTTGCCTGTGGCTCGATCGTCGAAGCCTGACCTATTGCCTCGGTCACCGGGTCGTCCGGAGTCAGGCCGCGCTCGAGGCAAGCGGCGATGCTCCGCTCGGATACAATGCCGAGGAGCGTTTCGTCATCCAGGACGGGAAGAACCGAGATCTCGGACCCGCGTAGGAATTCCGCCGCCAGCCGGAGCGAGTCCTGCGGGCGCAGCGATTCTACGGAGCGCATGAGCGCCACGACGGGTAGCGTGAGAGGATCGGCGGCCACGATATGTCCTACGCGCGGCAGGGCTCCGCGATGCGCGGAAAAGTGTACGTCATAATCGGGCCGAGCCAAGGATGCTTAACAAGATCGCACTCATCACCAGCGGCGGCGACTCGCCCGGCATGAATGCCGCGATCCGTGCCGTCGTGCGCGCCGCGATTGGCCGTGGCAGCGAGGTCCTCGGATTCCTTCACGGCTACGAAGGCATCATTCAAGAAGAGTCCATGCCGCTCGATTCGAAGGCCGTTGGAGGCATCATCGCGCATGGCGGCACGATCCTGCGCACCGCAAGAAGCAAGGAGTTCATGACCTCGGATGGCCGCGCCAAGGCGATCGATGTGCTGCGCAGGAATGGCTGCGAGGGGCTCGTCGTGGTAGGTGGAGACGGTTCTCTGATGGGCGCTTTGAAGCTGCATGAGGAGTTCGAATATCCCGTCGTCGGAGTACCCGGCTCGATCGACAACGACATTTCCGGAACCGATTTTTCGATAGGCTTCGACACCGCTGTGAACACCGCCGTGGAGGCGATTGACCGGGTGCGCGACACCGCCTACTCGCATGAGAGGGTGTTTGTCATCGAAGTCATGGGGCGATCGAACGGCTTTATCGCCCTCGAAGCCGGGCTTGCGGGCGGGGCGGAGGCGGTCTTGATTCCGGAGATTCCCTATTCCCTGCTCGAGATCTGCGATAGTCTTCGGTCTGCGTCGGTGAAGGGCAAGCGGAGCAGCATCATCGTCGTTGCCGAAGGCGCTGCCAAGGCGGCCGACATCAAGGAGTTCATCCAAAAGAACACGGGCTTCGAAGCGCGCTACCTTGTGCTCGGACATATGCAGCGCGGAGGCAGCCCGACCGCATTCGACCGTGTGCTGGCTTTGCGGCTTGGAGCGATGGCGGCCAATCGCCTTCTGAGCGGCTTCACGGGCGAGATGGTCGGCGTGGACGGCGGCCGGCTCGTGACCCATCCGCTATCGTATGTGCTGAGCACGGAGTCCGCGGTAGATCCTGAGAAGCTGCTGCTGGCCGAGGTGATGGCCCAATGATTCGATTTTGGATTTCGGATTTCGGATTTCGGATTGTTCGGAATCAAAATCCGCAATCCACAATCCACTATCCGCAATGATACTTACCGTCACTCTCAACCCCTCTGTGGATCACGCGATCTTTCTCGACAGGCTGAAGCTCGGCGATACGAACCGGGTCATGCGAACCGAGACGGACGCCGGCGGGAAGGGCGTGAACCTGGCGCGGGTGGCTGCGGAACTCGGGGCAGAGACCTTGGCAACCGGCTTTCTTGGCGGCGGAAACGGCGCGTTTGTCCGAAGGGTCTTGGATAGACAAGGAGTCCGGCACGACTTTATCGAGATCGAAGGCGAGACCCGCACCAACTTCAGCGTCGAGGATGACTCGGACGATCCACCCACCACCTTCAATGAGCCCGGGCCGAAAGTCGAGGCCAAGGATTGGCAGGCATTGATCGCAAAATGCCAGATGCTTGCTTCGAGGGCAAGATGGGCGGCCCTGGGCGGTTCGCTTCCTCCGGGAGCGCCGCCGGACATCTTCGTTCAGCTTGCTCTGTTGTTTCGACAGGTTGGATGCAAGGTCGTTCTCGACGCGGATGGCGAGCCATTGAGGCAAGGCTTGAAGGGTGGAGTTGACTTCGTAAAGCCGAACTCCGCAGAGGCAGAGCGGCTTCTTGGACGGCCGGTTCGCTCTGAAAAGGAGGCGCTCGAGGCCGCCGCCGCCCTGCATGGAATGGGACCCGCAATCGCGATCGTATCCCGCGGCGAAGACGGAGCGGTTATGGCTTGCTCAGAGGGCCAGTTCATCGGCAAGCCTCCTCAGATCGACGCGCGCAGCACGATTGGAAGCGGCGACTCGCTCATCGGCGCGATGCTCTGTGCGATCGAGGAAGGTAAGCCTTTGGAGGAAGCCTTCAAATGGGGTATCGCTGCGGGGGCCGCCACGGCGACGACGGACGGATCGGAGATCGCGCGGAAGCCGGTCATCCAAGAGCTCCTTGCGAGGGTGCAGGTTGAGAGGGTCGCGTAGGACATATCGAACAGAGGTACCTCCATCTTGCCTGCGCTTTTCTCACGTTTACTGACGTTTTCATCCGTTTCACTGTTTTCACTGCGTGTGTTCCTCTTTTTTCGGCATCGGTACTGTGCCTCTTTTATACTATCTGGCCGCTATCGCGGCTTGGCCAGCATTGCGCATTCTCACACTTCTAAGACGTCAAGGAAGATTTGTCAACCACTTCGGCGAGGATTTGCACTCCCATGCTGGTGCTCGTGGCCACTAGAGGCCAGGGAGGTTTCGCCCAGTTCTATGAAAGCCTGCTCACAAGAGGAAAAGCTCCTCTGGCAGCGATTCGGTGCCGTCATGACACAAGATCCTTCGGACAATCTACGGAGTGCTCAAAGGAGGTGCCGCCTTCAATCCAGAAATGCTCTTGACAAGAGCCTAAACAACACAGCTTCCAGGGTGCGGCTGGTGGACGAGTCGGGTTGCGTAGAGCGACCCTGGGGGCATGAAAAGAGGAGTCCCGATGTTCGGTCTGGACTCCTTAGATTGTGTAGGAGCCTTCACGGGCGCTGCGGGCTCGGCACACTCTGCACGACGAAGCCTAAACCTTCCCGGATAAAAGCGATCCTCATTAGCCCGCAGCCCGAGGAACAGCTTACTAGGGATCAAAAGCGGGGTTTGGATTGAGCGGCTACTTGCGCATGTTGCTCTTCAGTATCTTCTGCAACCGCCGCACCCGATCAAGTTCATTCGCCCTGAGTTCGAGCTTCGACGCATCGATCGCGGCATCATACGCCGTGCGACCTTTATCACTCTTCAGGTTAGGATCTGCCCCTCGATCCAAGAGAAACTGCACAACATCAAGGTGTCCCTTAAAAGCAGCGAGCATGAGCGGTGTAATCCTCTGATGAGAGCGAGGATTCGGATTGGCACCCGCATTTAACAATAACTTCGAGATATCGAGGCTTCCGCGGTTTGCGGCCGTGTGCAACGCCGTCCAGCCTGTCTCGGGATCTTGAGCTTCGATGAATGCACCTGCCTCCATGAGGAGCCTGCAGGATTCCACGTCAGAATTGTTTGCTGCCCAGCTTAACGGCGGAAAACCTCTGTTGAGCCGAATGTTTGGACTAGCGCCAGCGCTCAGCACTGCTCGCACGATCTTCGGATCTCCCTGATCCAGTGCTAAGGCTAGTAGGGTGTCTCCCTCCTGGGTTTTGGCGTCTACAGTGCCTTTGCCCAAGATCGCAATAGAAAGGCGTTTCGCGTCTCGTTGCTTTATGGCTTGACTGGCGACTCTGATCCATTCGCTTCTCGGATCATCCTGTCGTCCACACCCACACAACGTCGCGATCAACGCTAACATAATAGTGCCCCGGATGCGTCGAACATGATTGCCATAACTCTTATTTTCTAGCTGCATTTGCATGGCCCTAAGAATTGATTTCCTCCAAGCTTCTTGCAATTCGCTAAGCACCATTTGCGTAACTTCGGGTACATTTCCTGACAACAGGCTAAGCAATCCGTCAAATAGCTATCCCATTGATCATTCGAGCGCACGGACTTGCACATTTGCCCACATTGCTCGTGCTTTTCCTCGTCGCACCAGACCGGGCGAAGCCTTGGCTTTTGTCGCCCGCAACCCCCTATCAGAATGGCGCCCCCAATGATTAGAAGTGGCAGTATGAAGAGACCCAATGGATCTATGCATAGTGTTGGCTCATTGCCGCCGTAGACATATCGCTCCGCATCCTCCCCTAAAGGATCCCAGCTTAGGAAGCGACCCAATGAAGGCGAGTAATAGCGAACCCCGAGTAGTCGAAGCCCGAGAGCGCTCCCTCGTGCAGTTTCATCGTAATAACCGAGCTGGCCAACATAACGGAAGGGATTTACAGAAGACCCTGTGCTGGCTTCCTGAATGCCGAATGCGGACCAGCTGTAGGTGTCCTGAACTACCTCAGAGCCATCAGTGAGCGCCCAAGTCGATCCCAGGCCATCGAAGTGGAAGTAGCGCTTGGTGCCTTCGCGGTTAGTGTTGACAAGGCCTATTCCGTGAGTGTTGACGCTCTTGATCGTGAAGGTGCCGGAGATAAGTGTGTACTCAGCGAGGATCGCGGGGTAGGCGGATTCCAACGGGTCATTGATGAAGTTCGTCCAATCGGAAGCGTTGTTCAGCTTGCTCCGCATGCGGACGCTGTCTCCGTTATATTCGTGGGTGTCGATAGAGCTCCCGCGCGTGGCGGTAAGCATATGGCCCTCGAAATCCCAGGTGAATGCGTCGCTGCCGATAGCCGTCGTGTTCCCGAAGTGGTCGTAGGTCAGGCTGGTAGCGCCGAAGGTCAGCTGCTCGTTGTTGTCTCCGAAGGTCGAGGTAGTCTGAACCCCATCGTCAAAGAGCTTGATGCGGTTGCCGTTAGGGTCGTAGCCATAGCCGTACTGGAGCTCTCTCGTGGCGGTGGCTGATTTGGCCGACCACTTGGTCTCGCTCTTTAGCTGGTATTCGGGATCGAGCCCGTAGCTAGTGTACTTGCCGTCCTTGTCGGTGACCCCGAGCCGGTTTCCTGCAGCGTCAAGCTCGTAGGCGAACGAACAAATGACGGTGCCGTTCGCCTTCTTGTCGAGGGTCTTCCTCAGATGGGTGTTCTTTCCGGCTACGTAAGCATGGGAGTCGTTCGTATCCTGGTAGAAGAGCTCCCTAGTGCAGCCGTTTGCGAGCACGATCTTCTTGATGCGCCCATCGTCGAGCCATTGGTGGTCTGTGACCTCGGAATCGGGGTTTGTGACCGTATCGAGGGCGCCGTTGTCAAGATACGCGTAGTCCCCTTGCTTAGCACCGAGCGTCCTGACCGTCACCTTCTTCTGGGTGATCTGGCCGGCTGCGTTCCAGGTGGCTTCGAATTTGTAATTCTCGTTCGTGCCCTCGGTGAATCCTGCGGGACCCTGGACGAGCTTGGTCAGCCTTCCCGCATCGTCTCTCGTGTATCTCGTTTCTCCCGAGGCATCCTTCATTTTCGTGGAGCAAGACAGTAGCGTACACCGTTCGCAATGATCATAACCGCAAGTAACAGAGCCAGTTTCAATAGTAGCTTTGAGTTGTATCCCTGGTCTAGGCCGAAAATGAGTTCAGCAGCAATGCCAAGCAAGAGGACCAGACACCAGTAACCTAAAGCGACCCGCCTAAATGGTATTCGCAGAGATAGCGAGATGGTCAATACCTCCATCCAAATCGAAAGTGCGCCGAACGGAGTCACGTCCCTCTTGCCCCCACATACCTACCCCTAGACCGATCATGGGTCTGAGATAGTCCTTTATTCATGTCTTATGCCGCCCGTTGCTCCAGGTATCCCTCCAAATCCTATAGGTGGAAGAATGATTGACGGCGGTGAGGCTGCTCCTCCCCCTCCACCGCAACGATTATTTAATATGCAGTCGCAAAGTCCATCGCAGTTGGCGAGTCCGATTATACCCCCAATTCCGCAGCCAATGATTCATCCTCATGTATGCTGGCCAACATCACAGAAGTCATGGTGGCTGCTCTAACACCTCAGCCTTTACAAGGCCGAGACAGACCGCATACGCAGCGGTGCAAAGTACTAAGCCCGCGGCTAACATGGCTGCTATCCAAACATAATCGGCTCGGCCAAGGTCGGTATCGGGCGTGGCGAGACCGTTGTATATAAGAAGTGGGCCGTGGAGCTTGGTATCGTCGGGGCTAGGGTACGCGCCTTTGGGCTGCGCCGCCTCCACAGGTTACGCAGGTCGTGGATCCGATTTCTAGATGCAGGCTGGCGTTGGACAGATTGCCGTTCTGTCTGCTTGGCCAATATGGACGCCGACCGCCTTCGCCTGCCATCTTTTGCTCCTGATGCTCCTATTGGGCAGGACATCAGGTACGTTTCAGATCGTTCGCGGAGTTTTCAAAAGTTTTCCACATTCCGTGCTCGCTCCATCCAAACCTAGAGTCGATTGCGAAGTTTCGGCACTAATCCTCGCAACATTGCCTGCCGATTCTGATGTTGGGATGAACCGTGGGATTTACGCAACCGCCACCGGGATGATCGCCGGCCAGAAATGGCTGGACGTCGTCGCCAACAACCTGGCGAACGTCTCCACCAACGGCTTCAAGCGCGACGAATTGGCGTTTAGCGACGCCTATGTTCGCGAAATGCGGCTCAATGGCGGGCGCGGGGCATCCATCGGGTCCCTTGGATCGGGCGCCGCATTGGTTGCAGAGTACACGATCTTCGAGCCGGGTGCGATCGCAGCGACGGGCAATCCGCTCGACGTGGCGATCCCATCGGAGAAAGGGCTGTTCGCGGTGGAGACCCCTCAGGGAATCCGCTACACGCGGGACGGCGCCTTTCAGCTCGATCAGGATCGGCGGCTGGTGACCAAGCAGGGCCATCCCGTCCTCGACGACGGCAAGAACCCGATCGAGCTGCCCAAGGGTGAGCTGGCAATCCAAACCGACGGCCGAATCATGGCCGGCGGGCAGGAAGTGGCCCGCCTCGGGGTATTCGACGGCACGTTCACCAAGTCAGGCGGAGGTCTGTTCATTGGGACCGCCGAGGCAATGGAGGAACCGGAGGTCAATCCGGGCGCGCTCGAGGGTTCAAACGTGAACGCCATTGAGGCGATGATTCAAATGATAAGCGTCAGCCGCTCCTTCGAGATGGCTCAGAAGAGCATTACGCAGCAGGACGAGCTGACGCAACGACTCATACAGAGCCTCCAAGACCGATAAGGCTGGACCTCGGCCTCGGCCGGGGAAGCATGGCGGCAGATCAGGATGATCCGCTGCAACAGGTCAAGGATGGCGACGGGGAAGTAATGAGTGTTAAGCCTTGAGTGTTGAGGGGACTAAGTCAGCTCAGCAGTTCTTAAGGCTCAACACTTAACACTTAACACTTAACTTAAGGAGATATCGCCGCCATGATGCGAGCTTTGACAACAGCGGGCGCCGGAATGGTTGCCCAACAATACAACCTGGACACGATCGCCAATAACCTGGCGAATGTCAACACGACCGCTTTCAAACAGATGCGGGCGGAATTCCAGGACCTCATGTATCAGACCTTCAAGGCTGCCGGAGGCACCAACCAAGCAGGCGATGCGCAGCAGGTCGGCCTCGGTTCGAGATTCGCAGCGACCGCCGCTAGCTTCACGATGGGGCCACTCCAGTCGACCGGCAATCCGCTGGACATGGCGATCAACGGCGACGGTTTTTTCCAAGTGCTGCGCCCTGACGGATCGACCGCCTATACCCGCGACGGCAGCTTCAAGATTTCGGCAGATGGGACGCTGGTCAACAGCGACGGCTATATCCTTCAGCCTCAGACCCAGATCGACACCCGCGCCACCAGCGTGAATGTAGGACGAGATGGCCGCATCAGCTTTATGCTTCCCGGCCAGAGCGAGCCGACGATCCTGCCCGCAATTGACATCGCGAGATTTCCAAATCCCGCCGGCCTTCAGCGGGTCGGCCAGAACCTATATATTGCAAGCGGCTCGAGCGGAGAGGCTCAGGTGGGACCGCCTGAGGAAGACGGCGCAGGAGCCATTCAGGGGGGATTTCTCGAGGGCTCGAACGTGCAGGTGGTCGAGGAGATGGTGAAGATGATTATGGCCCAGCGCGCCTATGAGATCAACTCCAAGGCCATCCAAACCGCTGATGACATGCTTGCACTGCTGAACAACCTTAAGAGGTAGCTATGAAGAGTATTAAGAGCTGGGTGTTGGGTGTTGGGTGTTACGGTGTTCCGGTGTTACGGTGTTGGGTGTTGGGTGTTGGTGCGCTCGCCATTAGTGGACATGCGCAGAATCTACAAACTCCAAACTCCAAGCTCCAAACTGTCATCACCGTCAAGCCTCTTTCGGAGGTCACGAACGACCGGATCACGCTTGGCGAGGTGGCCATCATCGAGGGCGACAAGGCGAGCGTCGAAAGGCTCAAGCAGGTCTTCCTGGGCGAGACACCGATCCTCGGATTGCGCCGGCTCATCACGCGCCAGAGCCTGAATACGCGGCTCCTCGCAGCGGGCGAAAAGCCCGACAAGCTCACGATCCTTGTCCCCGACGACGCACGGGTCGTTCGCAAAGGGCAGACGATCGCCGGCGAGCAGCTGGTCGAAGCGGCAAAAACTTACATTCGGCAGCAGCTCGGATTCGAGGTTGAGCTCAGCGAGAAGGAAGTTATCCGCGAGATCGCGGCACCGGTAGGAGAGCTAAACATCGCGCCGATCTCGTACTCGGAGAGCATTCCGACGCTCGGCGTGACACTTGCGATTCGGGTGGATGGGAAGCTGTTTATCACCCGGACGATCAAGCTCTACGCGGATGCGTCGCAAGGCGTAAAACAGGGCCAGGAAGTAAAGATTCGGATCCGCAGCGCAGGTGCGTTCGTCGAGCTCACCGGCAAGGCGAAGAGCAGCGCGATCCTCGGCCAGACAGTGCAGGTCACAACCGATCGCAAGACGACCCATACGGGAAAAGTTGTGGCCGCGGGTGTTGTGGAGGTGTCGCTATGAGCACAGCGCTAAAGTGTTGCGGTGTTGCGGTGTTGGTTCTTTCGACTGCCGCGGCCCATTCGCAGGGTGATCAGAAGGGCAATCCTGGATCACTGTTTGAGCAGGGCACGAAGAATCCATTCACAGATCGGATTGCGCGGGGAGTGGGCGACATTGTCACCATTCTCATTAGCGAAACCTCGGTAGCCAGCTTTGCCGCCACGACCTCGGCCAACAAGGACACGGGCAACAACGTGCTCAAGGGGCTCGGCCCCGTGCTGCAGTCGCTCATCCCTGCGCTCTCGACCAGCGCAAACTCCAACTTCACAGGCGGCGGCAACACGACCCACACCGGCAAATTCCTCGCTGCCATGAGCGTGAAGGTCATCCAGGTTCTCGAGAACGGGAACCTCGTCGTAGAGGGCACGCGCGACATAAAGGTCAATCGCGATTGGCAGATATTCAAGCTGAGCGGGGTTCTTCGTCGAGACGATATTCGAAGCGACAACACAATCCTGAGCGAGAAGATTGCAGACGCCCAGATCGTGGCCGAGAGCAAGGGGATCATCAGCGATCGCCAGCGCCGCGGCATCATTACGCGCATCCTCGACTGGCTTTTCTAAAGGTCTAGATTTATGAAGTTCTATACAACCGCATCGATACTGGCCGCACTTAGCGGCGTGTTCGCGCAGACGGGCAAGGTCACGCCGCCCCAAAAGTCGCCGGAGCAAGTACGCGACGACCTCCTCCGCAAACGCGACGAGCAGCGGGAGAGACTCGCAACTGAAGCCGAAGACACCGGGGTCGAGGTCCGGATCAAGGATGTGGCTAGGTTTCGTGGCGTGCGCACCAACCAGCTTTACGGTTATGGGCTCGTTATCGGGCTCGAAGGCACGGGAGATACCAAGAGAACGCCGTTCACGATGACCCTCATGCAGAATGCACTGAAGGATTTCGGCACGACCTTTGATGAGCGGCAATTCAACACGAAAAACATCGCGGCTGTCGCGGTAACCGCCGAGCTGCCCCCGTTCGCGGCCCCCGGCAATACGATAGATATCACCGTCACCTCGATCGGCGATTCGAAGAGCCTCAAGGGTGGCTTCCTCCTCCAAACCGCGCTCTTCCCTGGCGCAAATCGCAAGACCGCATTTGTGGTCGCGCAGGGCCCGCTGGATGTGGGCGGATTTGCGGTTTCTAGCGGAGGCAATTCCGTCTCGAAAGGCCATGTGACGGCCGCTCGCATTCCTGGCGGAGGGATTGTAGAGGCAAGCGTTCCTACCGACCTCGTCTTTGGCGGAAAGATGTATTTGGAGCTCAACGAGGCCGACTTCACGACCGCCGAACGCATGGCCAAGGCGATCAATTCGAAGTACCCCGAATACTTTGCAGCAGCTTTGGATGGCGGCAGCGTGGAGCTCACCCTCCCGGTCGGCCTGAGCCCGGTTCAAGCAATTTCGCTTATCGAAAAGACCAGCTTTAGGTCCGACACGCAGGCGCTCGTGGTGATCAACCCCCGAACGGGCACGGTGGTGATCGGCGGCAACGTGCGGCTTGGCCCGGCGACCATCGTGCATGGCAGCCTGAAGATCCAGATTGAGCAATTTCCGATCGTCGCGATGCCAGCGCCATTTACCAAGGCAGACCCGGTGGTCGTGAATGAGACGAAGGTGACGGTCGACGAACCGACGGCCCAGGTCGCGCTCATGCCACCCACTGCCACGCTAGCTGACCTTACCAAGATTCTTCAGGAGCTAAGGGTGACGCCTAGCGACCTGATGCAGATTCTCGATGCGCTCAAGCGCAATGGTGCCCTCAAGGCAAGGATCGTGGTGCAGTAATGCAGGCAGGGGGCGTTGGGCGGGGAGCGTTGGGCGTTGGATCGGATCGGACCGAGCAAAAGCTGAACGATCTTCGAAAGGCAGCGCAGGGCGTCGAGGCGATGTTCGTCAAGGACCTCCTCGCCGCGATGCGCCGCGGAGTGCCCAAAAACAGCTCTGCCGAGCAGGGCCCGGGCAGCGATATTTACAAGGACATGCTCGACCAGGCGCTTGCCGACAAGATCGGAGCCACCGGAGCAATGGGCATCAGCAAGGCGCTCTACCAGAGGCTTTCGCAGCAGATTATCAAGAACGCGGCCGCTCCAATAGCGGCTCAACCGATTTCCGAACGAGCTAAGGACAAACCATGAAAACAAGAGAACTTCAAACCCTTTGGTGGGACTGGCTGTCGACTTCCGAGCGGCTATTGCGATCCCTGCATGAGCAGACCGCGGCCCTGACGCTCAGGGATGTCGCCCGCGTCGAGCGTATCCAGCCGGAACTGGACAGTCTGCTCGATGCCATCAGGGCGATCGACGACAAGGCTGCGGCGTGCGCATGCAAGCTGGCCGAAGAGTGTGGCACCGAGCCCAATCTTCGAGGCTTGGCGTCCGCGCTGGAAAAAGCAGAATCGCAGCAGGTTCAGTCCATGGCGAACCGGATCACCGTGGTTGCGCGCAACGTACAGGACGTGATCGCCAAAAATCGCAAGCTCATCGAGAGCGAGATGACGTACGTGAACGGCACGCTCTCGCTGATCGCGAAAGCTGCGAACGAGGCGCAAGGCCCTTACCAGCCGTCCCCGCATTCGGCGGTGCTGGTGGACCAGGCGGCGTAAAGCCATGCCCAGCCCATTTCTCGGCATTGATCTGGCATCGCGTGCGCTGAGAGCCTTTCAGCGCCAACTCGACGTCACCGGCCAAAACATCGCGAACGTGAATACGCCAGGCTATTCGCGCCAAGTGGCCGAGGTCGCGCAGCTCGAAGGCACGACGATGCTCGGCATTGCCGGGCGATACAGCCTTGGAAATGGCGTCACGATCGGCAGCGTGAACCGCATCCGGGACCAGTTTCTCGAAATGCGCCGCATGGGAGAGGCATCCGGCATGGGTCGTTTCTCGACCCTCGCGGATGGGCTGAGCGGCGTGCAGGCGATTTACACGGAGCCGGGCGACAGTGGAATCTCCAACGCCCTCGACAAATTCTTCAATGCATGGTCCTCCTTCGCCTCGAATCCGGCAGCGCCGGGTGCAAGAGACATGGTGCAGGTCGCGGGCGCCTCGCTCACCCAGCGTGTCCGCAGCGTCTATGCGGGCCTTACCCAGACCGAGGTGCAGTTCACTTCGGAGATCGGGATGACGCTCCGAACCGTGGATGACCTCACAAGCAAGATTTCCCAGCTAAACAGCGACATTCGGCAAAGAACCGCGAGCGGCGACCTGCCGAACGACCTGATGGACATGCGCGACCAAGCGATCCAGCAGCTGGCGGGCATCATTGACATCAAAACCTATAACGGGACTGATGGCACGATCTCGGTGTACATGAACCAGCTCACGCTGGTTGACAGCACCGGCTCGAATCCGATACCGAAGACTTTTGACGCGGCCACCGGGACCCTCACTGACGGGACGCTGACCTACGACGTCCGATCCGGCAAGCTGAAAGGTCTGTTCGACACTCTCAACAACATCGCCTCTCAAAAGGGCCAGCTCGATACGCTCGCCAACTCGATGCGGACTTCGATCAACGGGATTCACGCGACGGGCATGAATCCCAATGGCACGACTGGAATGAACTTCTTCAATGACGGGCTGCCGCAGACGGGCGCAATAGACTTCGACCTGGATGCAGCAGTAAAAGCCGATGCAAACAACATATCGTCGGGCGTGAGCGGGGAGGCGGGCGACGGCGGGCTTGCTCTGTCCCTCTCGAGGCTGCGGGACGATACGACCGTTGTGGGCCTTGCGGGACGCAGTATTACCCAGTACTATGCCGATCTCGTTTCGGGCGTAGGGCAGGACATTGCCTTCTATGAGGGCCAGCGCGACACCCAGGCGGCGGTCATCGAGCAAATCGATCTTCAGCGCCAGAGCATCAGCGGGGTCTCGCTGGATGACGAAATGGCGTATATGATGCGGTTCCAGCGAAGCTATCAAGCTGCAGCGAAAGCCCTGACCGTATTCGACCAAGTGACCGAAGATTTAATTAACATGCTGCGCAGGTAATGCTGCCAGGTAAGCCATGAGGATCAGCACCGGATACCAATTCGATAAATCTGCGAGCCAGATCGCGGCCAGCCAGGCACGGCTGTTCGAAGCTCAGCGCCAGATTTCGACCGGCAAGAGGATCGAAGCACCAAGCGATGATCCGGTCGGGACGCGCGCCCTGCTTGGCTACAAGAGCCTGCGATCGGGCATCGAGCAATACAGCCAGAACCTCGGCATGGCAAAGGGCTTCCTGAGCTTCACGGAAGAGGCGCTCGGTGAAACCGCGGCGATCATGCGGCAGGGCTACGAATTGGCACTAAGGGGGGCCAATTCAGCGACCGACCAGATTGGCCGCAATGCGATGGCCGATGAGGTCTCCCAATTGCAGCGGCGGCTCGCCGACCTCGCCAACACGCAGGGCGCATCCGGCAGTTACATTTTCGGCGGTCACAAAATCAACGCCAAACCATTCACGCTCTCGGGGTCGAGTCTGATCTACGGCGGTGACGCTGGCACGATCAACGTGGAAACAAGCCCAAGCGACACGCTGCCCGTGAACAGCCTTATGGGCGCCCAGTTCGTTTCCGCTTTTCAGGAACTGGAAGACCTGAAATCCCGTCTGATGGGCGGCGACATCGGCGGCCTGAGCGGGGTGAGCATTCCCGGCCTTCAGGACGAGCAGAATGCATTCAATTTGGAGCGGGGACGCGTAGGCGTCAAGCTCCGGTCGGTCGAGGAAATGATCGGCAGTCATGCCAGGAGGGCGGAAGAGCTCACGGGCGGAATCTCGGGGATAGAGGATGTGGACCTCACCGAGGCGATCGTGGGCTACAAGCAGGCGGAGACGGCATACCAGGCAGCGCTGCAAGCAGCCTCTTTGGGATACGGGCTCAGCCTGATGGACTTCATCAGAGGATAAGGCATGGAAAAACAAACCGCCCGTTTCGGCGAAATCTCTTACACGCAAGACGATGTGATCACCTTCGACGGTGGCCTCATCGGCTTCCCGTTCCTTCGCGAGTTCGTGTTGGTCGAACACAAGCAAGGCCACTCGTTTCAGTGGCTCCAGTCGCTTGACGATGGCTGCACCGCGTTTCTCGTGGTGAACCCCAACGCGTATCTGCCAAACTACGCTCCGGAAGTCTCCGATCAGGACGCCGAAGAGTTGGCTCTGAGCGATGAGGCGCACGTCGTGGTATTCGCAACCGTATCGATCCCACCTGGCCGGCCCGACGACATGACGCTCAATCTGGCTGCACCATTAGTGGTGAATACAGCCTCGCGGAGCGGGAAACAGGTGGTTTTGGATGACGATGCGTATACTATTAGGCATCGGGTGTTTCCGGCGGCCGAGAAGGACGAAGCGATAGCCGCTTAAGAGGTCCTTTCGAAAGCCAGTTTCTACGCCCAGCCATGGAGGGCGCTCAAGGCATGCTGGTTCTCACGAGAAAGGTCAATCAAAGCATCGTCATAGGCGACGACGTGGAAGTCGTGGTGCTCGACGTTCGAGGCGAACAGATTCGCCTCGGCATCAGGGCGCCAAAGAACGTCTCCGTACACCGCAAAGAGATCTATGACCAGATCCAAGGCGAAAACAAGAGCGCCTCGGAAGTCAGGCCGGAAGACGTGCCCGAATAGGCATGGTCAAACGGTTCACCCTCGCCACCGACTACTCGATTCTGCTTTTCTTCCCGGCGATGCTCGTGGGCACCGGGCATGCCTTCTTCACCGCCTCGCAGGACCAGGTGCTTCGAGCTGCGGTTGCAGGCTCGATCCCTGCCGCCGCAGCACTCCTCTTCAGCTTTCTCGCCCTTGCCGCTCCCCATCTGGTCTCCCCCCAGGCTCGCGGATCGTTTCTGACCCTTCCACTCGTGTTCACCTCGCTGATGGTCGCCATCACCGTCCTTGCGATTTCAATGGGAAATCCCTTGACCAAGCTCCCTGAAGAATTGCGTCCGGCTCTGGGCTGGCTCGATTGGAAGCTGCTTGGCGCCTCGTTCCTCCTTCAGGCTGGGCTTTTCGCCATCAAGAGCCGCGCAAAGGCAGACCGGTAAAATATCGTTTTATGCAGGTTCACTTCGGCATAGATGGGCTGATTCCAGAGTGGACGCAGTGCGTGGGATGCATCGGAACCTTTGACGGTGTCCACCTGGGGCATCAGGCGGTGATCGCCCATGCGGTTCGGCTCGCGGCCGAGCGGGAGCAGCCGTGCGCACTGATTACTTTCGACCGGCATCCGGCGGCAATCCTGCATCCAGAGGGCTGTCCCCAGGCGATCGCTTCCCTTGCCCACAACCTGCGGCAGTTTGAGTCGCTCGGTGTGGCGGTCACCCTCGTGCTCGCGTTTGATGAGAACCTTAGCCAAACGAGCGCGGAGCTGTTTCTCGAAAGGATCCTCATCGGGGCGATCCGGTGCGGCGATGTGGTGGTCGGCCACGATTTTGCCTTTGGGAAGGATCGCAAGGGAACCCCTGAGTGGCTCGCTTCTCGCCTAGAGGTCGAATCCATACCGCCCTTCGAGATCGGCGGCAAGCGCGTCAGCAGCAGCGCGATCCGCTTTGCCGTTTCAGAAGGGCAAGTGGATGAAGCGATGCGCCTGCTGGGAAGGCCGTTTGCGGTGGAAGGCGTGGTTGTCGCGGGCCAGAGGCTCGGCCGCCAATTGGGCTTCCCCACCATCAATCTCGCGCGATCCTTCAACCAGGTGACTCCCGCCGACGGGATCTATGCCGGTGTGTGCAGAACCAGCCTTGGAAGCTATCCTGCAGCGGTATCCGTGGGCGTCAGACCCGCGGTGGGTGGGGGCCCGAGGACGATCGAGGCATACCTGCTGGACTACGGCGGAGCATCGCTGTATGGCCAGTCCGTCGAGCTCGATCTGCACACGAGGCTGCGCGAGGAACGGCAATTTGACACGCTGGACGAGCTAAAGGCGCAAATCGCAAACGATGTGAAGGCAGTTGCAAACGTCATCAGAGTATGAGTGGAAAGACGAAGGTCTGGATCTTTATCATGCTGGCTCTGGCGGCGATTGTCGGCGGCATGTTCGTGGTGGCCAGGGATACCCGCCCTGATGAGGAGCAGATCAGGACCGCCCTGCAAGAATCCATTGATTTAAGCCGCGAAGGCCGTCCCGGCGGTGTCCTCGACCTCTTGAGCTCGCAGTTTAAAATTGCCGGCATAGTCAATCTCAGCCCGGCCGCGATTGCCGAGCAGATACGCAAGAACAAGCCTGACATCAAATTCTCCAACGAGATTCTTACTGTCGAAGGGTCTTCGGCGCAAATGATGGCCGACGTGAAGATAGCGGGATCGGTTGGGATTGGGCCGATCGAGAAGTCTTTCGACGTTCCGGTGAACGGCGTCGTCCTGGTCTTCAGGAAAGAGGACGCGCACAAATTCCTATTCATTCCCGCCAAGGTTTGGAAGCTGACCGAAGTGCAGCTGCCAGCGGATTTCGTCCCGGAACTGGACCTATAGCGGCACGACGAATCCACAATGGTAGAGCGTGTTCATCCTCTACAACTTCCTGATGACCATCCTTGCCCCTATCTGGGTGCCTTGGATGCTGCTCAAGGCCAAGCGCAGGAAGGAGCAGCCGAACTGGAAGGAGCGGCAGGGCGACTATCCGCTCACGCCCCGGAAGGACGGCGAGCGAATTTGGATTCATGCGGTATCGGTCGGAGAGGTGGTCGCCGTCGTTCCGATTCTGCGGGAGCTGCGCCAACTGCTTCCCGATCATGAGATCGTCCTGAGCGTCACAACCAGCAGCGGGCACCAAACCGCGCGGGAACTTCAGAACCCCCTCTCCCGCCCCGGGGGAGAGGGGGCAGGGGGAGA
>JBASWW010000028.1:0-24973 GCA_049276675.1 Fimbriimonadaceae bacterium | reverse complement strand
CCCGGCGGCTACGCGCCTGCCAGGCAAAACGCCTCGACGGCGTGATCGAGCTTGTTGTCGTCGATGTCGGCATGGAGCACGAGTCGAAGCCGATGCGAAGACACCGGCAGAACCCACACCTTTTGCGCCTTGAGCCGTTTCTGCACTTCGGCAGCGGGCTGGTCGCAGTCAACCATCACCATATTCGTCTGCACGGATGCCATATCCACCTTGAATCCGCGCACCTGGCGCAGCTGCATCGCGAGCTCCCTTGCCCGGGCATGATCCTCGTCCAGCCTGGCGACATATTTCGTCAGCGACACTATTCCGCATGCGGCGAGCAATCCAGCCTGCCGCATGCCTCCACCGAGCCGCTTGCGCCAAAACCGCGCCTCCTCGATAAAGTCGCGAGCCCCACATAGCACGGAACCGACCGGCGAGCGCAGCCCCTTGCTCAAGCAAAACATCACGCTGTCGACATGGGCGGCGATCTCCATGGGGTCGCAGTGGAGAGCGAGGGCGGCATTGAAGATCCGTGCGCCATCGAGATGGATCCTCAGCCCATGATGGATTGCCACCGCGCGGTATTCCGCCATGGATTCCAGAGGGACTACCGTGCCTCCGCTCCAGTTATGGGTGTTTTCGATGCAGATCAGCGTCGTGCCTGGGCTATGGATATTGCGCCGACGCACCCGCTTTTCTATCTCCTCCGGGTCCATCACGCCTAGCTCGGAGGGAATCGTCCAGGTAACCACTCCGGAAATCGCGCCGGATGCCCCTCCCTCGTTTGAGACCACATGGGCATATTCTTCGACGAGGATCGCATCGCCGGGGCGCGTATGAGTAGCTATCGCCACTTGATTGGCCATCGTCCCGCTCGGCACAAACAGCGCGGCCTCTTTGCCCAGCAACTCTGCAGCAAGCTCTTCCAGCCGCATCACCGTCGGATCGTCGCCAAGAACGTCATCGCCCAATGGCGCCGATTTCATGGCCTCGAACATGAGCTCGGTCGGGCGCGTCACGGTGTCGCTGCGCAGGTCCACGGCGTCGAGAGCGTCTTGAGGGTAGTTCTTGTCAAGAACCATTTAAGCCAATTTGTCCTTGAGGAATTCAATCGTCCAGCGGAGGATGTTCTGATAAGACTCCAATGAGAAGGCGTGCAGTTCGCCGGGCAGCCGGTGGTATTCGACATCGACGCCCGCATCCCGGAGAGCCTGGACCAGCGCGTCGCTTTGCCGAACGCTCACTACGTCGTCATCTACGCCGTGCACGACGAGCGTGGGCGGGTCGTCGGGCGAAACATGGTGGAGAGGGCTGGCCTCGCGAAAAGCCTCCTCATTTCCCTCGAAAGGCACCGCCATAAACTGAAACAGGAACGAATGGGCGATCTCAAAATGGCTCTCATGAGGGGCAGTGACGTCCGTGATCCCGCAGATGTCCACCACCGCGTTCACCTGCGAGCGCGCTTCTCGTGGCCACTGGCCCGGCGCGACGGGATTCGTCATGCCCAGCATCAATGCGAGATGGCCGCCTGCGCTGATGCCGAGGCTCGCGACACGGTCAGGATCGATCCCCAGCTCGCCTGCGTTGGCACGGGCAAACCGCACAAACTCCTGCACGTCCTCGATAGCGGCCGGATACGGGTGGAGCGGGGCAAGGCGATACTCGGGGCACGCCGCGGCGAAACCGTGCTTCGTGAGCTCGACGGCGATCTCGTGCATGTCCGTCGGCGCGCCGGATATCCAGCCGCCGCCATGGATGCACACGACAAGCGGCGCGGGCAGGCTCGACGCGGGCCGGAAGAGATCGTATCGAAGCGGCGCACCCCCCGGCGCGGCGTAGACTCGTTCGAGGATGGGCACTTGGGCCATTAGTTTAGCCGAGGCAGGCTGTCGGCCGCCATACGGCTACGCGGCTACACGGCCGGTTGGCTTTAGCAGGAGGAGCTTTTGGACGATCGCGGCCAATTCTGGGCAGCTGCCTGGCTGGCCGAAATGGGCAACCGTGTTGAAGAAGAGGCCGTAGCTCGCGCCGTCGCACCATCTGACCAGCGCGGGCAGCGTTGTCGAAATGCCGTCCCAAGAAGCCTGAAGCTGCACGACCGAGCCTACTTCCACGCCATCTAGCGACGATGATGTCTCAATGAGCATGCCGCCAAGGCTGACATTCAGCGGCTTCGCTCGGATGAGCCGGCCCGCGTGATAGACAAACGTGACCAGCCCGCAGCCCATGGGCACAGGAACGCGCTCCGAGGTTCTTGGCTCGGCGGTCGAGAAGGCGGTGGGGGCGACGATCTCGGCCTGCAGGATTCCGGTATCTCCCTTTCGGATGGAGAGCAGGCGGCCCAGCCCGAGGTACGCAAGGCTCTCGTGCACCATGAACAAGGAGCAGAGGCCGAAGATCGTCAGCGCGGTCGAATCAGCGTTCTCGTCCAGAGCAACAGTTAGCCTGCCGTCGCTGTATTCCCAGCAGAGCGCCCCGCTTGTGTAGCCGCTCGCGGGGAGCCCGATCTGGGCAAAGGCATTCCGTTTGGCGCATTCGGCCAAGACGCGTTCGGCATCGGGGCCAGACACCAACTCTATGGACGCACAGTGAAGCGATCCCATCTCCTATTTGAGTCATCGGATAGTTATCAGGCAATTCGAAACCCAAAGGGGAAACTTGCGCCGTTTACCGCAAGAATCACAACTGTCTAGGCGAGTGTGGCCAGCAATTCTGCCGTCTCCGACAGGGCGTCGGCGAAGGTCTCAACCGCAAAGTCCACTTGCTCGGGGCTGATAATGAGTGGCGGCTCGAACCGGATCACACGGGCGTTGTTCAGGGTGTAGGCCGCGCACATCCCGCGTTTGAGCATTTGCGCGATGGTCAGCTCACCTACCTCGTCCATCGCGAACTCGACCCCGACCATCAGCCCGCGCCCGCGAACGGCACTGATAAGATCGGGCTGAGTCAGCCGAACCTGCTCGAGGCCTTCCTTCAGGCGATCACCCATCGAGGCCGAACGCTCGACAAGGCCCTCGTTCTCAATGACCCGGATTGCAGCCAGCCCCGCCGCGCAGGCGAGCGGATTGCCGCCGAACGTGCTCGTATGGCTGAGCGGATTTGTGCTGTAGACGGCGTCCCATACCCGCTCTGTCCCGACAGTCGCGCCAATCGGCATCACGCCGCCGCCCAGGCACTTGGCAAGCGGCATGAGATCGGGCGTGACGCCCTCGTGGTCGCAGCCGAACATCTTGCCCGTGCGTCCCAGGCCCGTCTGCACTTCATCGGCGATCAGCAGGGCGCCATGGCGGTCGCAAGCCTGTCGGATCGTCCGCAGATAGCCATCTTCGGGGATATGTATCCCGCCCTCGCCCTGGAGGGGCTCAACGATCACGCAGGCCGTCCGGCCATCGATCGCCTGTGCCATTGCCGCTGAGTCCCCATAGGGCACGAAGCTCGGCCCGGGCAGGAGCGGCTCATAAGGCTTGCGATACTTCTCACGGCCGGTCACCGAAAGGCCACCCAAGGTCTTTCCGTGAAAGCTCCCATCGGTCGCAACGATGCCGGGCCTTCCGGTTGCGGACTTTGCGAACTTTAGGGCGCATTCCACGGCCTCCGCGCCCGAATTGCTGAAGAAGGTGTATTGAAGATTGCCAGGGGTGATCTCCGCCAGTTTCTCGGCAAGGTCTGCGGTGACCTTGTTGAAGAACGCCTTGCCGCTCAGAGGCATCTGGTCGAGTTGGCGTTTGACCGCTTCGATAACCTTGGGATGCCGATGCCCCAGGCTGAACACGCCATATCCGCCCAGACAGTCGAGATAGGCCTTTCCATCCTGGTCGTAGATGTAGCAACCCTCGCCGCGCATCTCGACGCCGAAGCCGGCAAAGGCCATGAGCTTGGCGAGATAGGGGTTCACGTACCGTGTGTATTTTTCGACGACTTCGGTGTAGAGGGCTTCCGGGTCCATATGTCCATTATGAGGCACGTCCAGGCACGGTAAAACGAAGGAGCCATGCCCGGATTTAGCGAGAGTCCAGTCGAAACCAGCGATGCTCGGATCGCCCAAATCCAGGTCTCCGCTATCATCGCCAATCCCCGCCAGCCTCGCGCACGATTCAATGCCGAGGCCCTTCGCGAGCTTGCCGAATCGATCCGCGAGGTTGGCGTTTTGCAGCCCCTGATCGTCCGCGCCATCGGAGCCGGGCGGTATGAGCTGATCGCAGGCGAGCGCCGCCTCCGTGCGTCCAAGATGGCGGGCCTGGTCAAGGTCCCGGCGATTATCCGTCAGGCCGGCTCACAGAAGTCGCTCGAAATCGCGCTGATCGAGAATATCCAGCGCGAGGACATCTCGCCGCTCGAATGCGCTTACGCGTACCATCGCCTGACCGCCGAATTCGGACTAACCCAGCAGCAGGTGGCTCGCAAAGTCGGCAAATCGCGCGTCGCCATAACCAACACCCTCAGATTAATGCACCTGCCGCCTCGCATCCTCGAAGGGCTCCAGAGCAATCGCATCTCGGAAGGGCACGCACGCGCCCTGCTCGGCTTTGGATCACCTGCGCAGCAGTTGGCAGCGTTCGACCTGGTCCTTGCAAAGGGCCTTTCGGTGCGCGAGACCGAGGAAATTGCTCGCCGCAGTCAAACTCGATCGGCCCGGAAGGATCCTCTTGCAGACGTTTCGGTCCAGGCGCTGGAAGAGGCCCTGTCGATGCGTCTCGGAGCCCCGGTCGAGCTCGCGAAGTCGGGAAAGGGCGGCCGGCTAGAGATTTCCTTTTTCGACGACGACGACTTGGAAAGGATTGTGGAAGTACTGGGAATCAGGCTCTAGCCATGCGGGTTGCGGCTATCAATTGGAGGATTCGAGACATCCGGCGACGCGATGGGTTTTTCGAGCATCTCGCGGAGCTGGTCGAGCAAGCCGCAGCGCAGGGCGCGGAGCTGGCCGTTTTACCGGAGCTGGCTGTGCTGGAGCTCCTTGGGCTCGACCCTGAGCTTCCGCCCGAGGATGTCCCCACCTTTCTCGCAGCGTTCGCGGAAGAGTTCGAGCTCGAAGCAGGGAAGCTTGCCGCGCGCCACGGTCTCACTCTTTGCGCGGGGTCCCATTTTCGCAGGGAAAGGGATGTCCTCAACGTCTCGATTACAGCCTTCCCAGACGGGATGACGCGATACCAACCCAAGGTCAAGCTGACCAGCTACGAGCGGGACGTGTGGAAGCTGGGCCGGGGACAGCACCTAGAGCCTGCCAATCCGCCGCTCGGCGTCACGATCTGCTACGACTGCGAATTCCCTGAATCCGGAAGGAAACTGGCAGAGAGTGGGGTGCTCATCCAGTGCGTGCCCGCATTCACTGAGACAAAGCGTGGCTTCCAGCGGGTTCGATGGTCGTGCCATGCGCGGGCCATCGAAAACCAGATATACGTGGTCCACTCCTCGCTGGTGGGTTCACTCGGGCGTGAGCCGGCGCCTCAATCCTTCGGCTCGAGCGCCATTCTGGCTCCCTGCATCGAGCCATTTCCCGAGAGCGCGGTGCTCGCTGAAACCGCGCGCGGTGAAGAGGGCATCGCGATTGCCGACCTCGATCTGCAGATGCTCCTTCTGGCGAGAGAACAGGGGGACGTGCGGAACTGGAACGATCGGGCTCCGGAATGGTAGTGCTTAGGCTCCAACGGCCACATCCGCCCAGTCCGTGGCCGCGGACTTGGCAAGGTACATGCGGCGGTCAGCCGCGGCGAGTAGGGAAGCAAGGTCCTGCCCATGGATTTCAAGTCGCGCCAGACCGTAGCTGAACGAGCATTCAAGGCCAAGGTAGCTCGTCTGCTCCCGAAACGCCACAGCTACCCGCTCCATTACATGTGCTGCCTCGTCGAGATGCAGCCCCGGCAATATCGCGACAAATTCGTCGCCGCCAGTTCGTGCAACCACCCCCGGAGATCGAACGGAGCGGCGCAGGGTTCGCGCAAGGGCCACTAGGACGGCATCGCCGGACGCATGTCCGAATAGATCGTTGAGCTCTTTGAATTTGTCGCAGTCGATCACAGCGAGGACGAGCGGCCGGCCCGCCTTCCGGCAAGAGGAGATGAGGTTCGCGCCCGCTTCCTGGAGGGCGAGGCGATTGTAGACGCCGGTGAGCGGATCAATCGCCGCCATTCGTGCATAGGCTTGAATACCATGCTCGACCCGTGCGATGTTCAGCATAAGGAGCATAAGGATCAGTCCGTACAGGGCCAGGTTGGCAACGCCCACCATGCCCTCAGCTCGCCCCTGCTGAATGTCGAGAATGGTTAGCACGAGTGTGGCCAAGCCAACGAGAATGAGGCCGGCCCGGGTCCCGTGCGAGCGCGCAGCAATCCAAACCGGGGCCACGTACAAGAGCCGGAAGGCCGGGGGCGGGCTCACGAGCGCATCAATTGAGGCAAGCCCGAAAAGCATGACAGCCGACTCGAGAACCGCCCGCTCATATGGCTCGCGAACGTGGCGCTGCAATACGCTCCAAAGCTTGTCTGTACATCTGGAGGCTAATCGAGCGGCTAAAGAAACTGGGGCAAAACGCATGCATTCTGATGATCGGAAACCTCACAAAGAACTTTAGGGTTTGGCTCGACATTTGTTGCGAAGATGTTATCCCCAGCACAGAGTCAATAATGTGGAAAAAAGCGTGCAAAACTTCGAACTATTTCGTCGTAACTTGCTGTTAACTTAATGCATCGGCCCGAAAATCCAAGAAAGGTTCTCAGGTTTCAGGCGAAAACCAGCGCATTTGCCTGTTCCTAAACAACAAGGTCGAAGTCAAACTGCAAGGGGTGGTTCATGAAGACATACAAGCTCGCTAACGGCAACCTGCTGATTCCTGTGGTGGAGAATAGCCCCAGCGGGCGAGTCGAGGGGCTTGTCCAGATCGAGCCGCGCACACGCGAGTACAAGGAATTCGAATTTGGCGCGATCGTGATGAGCTATGAAGACGAGATTGTCTTTCGCCTGCTCTATGGCCTGCCCGTTAATGCCGTGCACCGAGGCTGATGCCTGGGCATGAAAAAGGAAACCGAAACCGCCAGAGGGAGAGCAAGCACAGCGCGGAATGGTTTCCTGCCTCGTAGGACTTTTCCAGTTTCCGGCGCGGGGGAGCAATTCTTGCGCAGATCGCCGCAATTTTTCCCTAACTTCGCCTGCGACGGATCTTGTTGAGCGGCATCGGGCTTCCTTCCGAAGTCGTGTAGAGCGTCATTCCATCCCGCGAGAAACAAATCGCCTCCCCTTGCGCTTCGGCCGGAGTTGCAATCGACCTTGGCTGACTTTTCATCCAATCGTCGAATTTCTTTGGAGCCGCGTACTCATAGGCGGCAAGGTAGGTTCGCAGCACAACCCGGAAGCCGTCGGCCGAAATGTCGCCGGCGGTTGCCAATTTGCCCAGGCTGAGGTTGGAGGGGAAGCTGATCACGCCAACAAGGGTCAATGAATAGCTCCCGGAAGCAGGAGGGGCGGCAACCCGGAACACCTTGGAGGGCTCGCTAGAGGTCTTGGTCACGATCGTGATGTCGCCGGAGCGCGGATGCACCATCAGGACCTCGGCATTGTGCGGCCCATCGGGATAGGTGAGGGTGTACGTATCGAAGTCGGCGATTGGCCCGCCCGATCCGCTTGGCTCGCTGACCCGATACACCTTGATCGAGCTTCGGACCAGGTTGTTGTCGCCGATATCTCCGAAATAAAGGTAGTCGATGCCGCCAACCTTTGCGCTCGCCATATCCTCCCAGTCGAGGGCGGTGGCGCCGGCTAGGGTGAAGGTGCCCAGCAATGTGCCGCCGGAGTTGAACTTGAAGAATCTGGCTGTGTCGCCACTGTCGTTGTGGGTGAAAAATGTGCTGCTATCCTTGCCGCTGACCGCGATTCCGGAGCTCTCGTTGATCTGGGCGCCTTGCACCTGGACAACCGACTCAGGATCGTGCCAACCAAAATCCACGGGATGCCGGATGACATTCTGCGCGGGCACGACAATACAGCCTGCCGCAATGCCGAGAATAGCCAGGATCCCGAAGAGATATGGAGCTTGCTTCACCTTAGCGATTATACGTTTGCCGGCCTTCTGGAGCGCCAATTGAGCACGTTCTCATAGAACAGATACTGGTGTGCCCACCCCGCGAGATCGCCGAATCGACCGCGGAAGAAGTCGCCAAACTCCTTGTAACGCTTGTCGGCCAGAGGTTTGCCCTGCCATTCGGGGAAATAGAGCCTCGTCGCGACCTGCCACATATGGGTGTCAATCGGAACCGCCCGCCCGTGGTGGAGGCCAAAAAGAGCGATGCAGTCGGCAAGTTTGGGGCCGATGCCGCGGAGCGAGCATAGTTCACGATGCGCCTCTTCGTAGTCTGCTTGCTTGAGCGATTCCAGCCATCCGTCCGGCTTGCCTAGAATTTCCTTTGCCGCGCGAGGGATGCTCCGTGCCCGGTAGCCAAAGCCTTGATCCCTCAGCTCCTGTTCCGAAATCGCGGCAATTCGATCGGCGCGCGGAAAGCGGTAAATCGGGCCAAAACACTCCCCTATCACTTCGCCGTATTCGGCTAGCTTTCGCACCATCCTGGTGATCCTGGAGATATGGTTGTTCGGCGTGCAGAGGAAGCTGAAGAGTGTCTCCCAGGCATCGGATTGACGGGTTATGCGAAGGCCATGCAAGCTTTGCATGTACGGCCGCAGTTCGGAGCCCCGGTCGAGGATGGCCATCGTGATCTGCTTCGAGTCGCGGTCCAGCTGGAAAAGCGATCGAAAGTTCTCCTCAGATGCGTTCGTGTCGACCTCGTAGCAGCCTGAAAGATCACGAACGTGGAACCAATGCTCGCCATCGACCCCCAGCCATGAGCCATCGCCAAGATCGCGCCAGCGAAAGACCTGGCCGCTCCTCACGCAGCGCTCCAAGTTGAATTCGTCAGCCGGATAGCTGAGCGTGAAGCTCGTGGGCATGCTCTCCCAGCCTCTCAATAAAGGCCCGCTCGTCGATCACTTCGACGCCTAGCGACTCTGCCTTTGCGAGCTTGCTTCCCGCGCCCGGCCCGGCAACTACGAACGAGGTGGACTTGCTGACCGAACCGGCGGCCTTTCCTCCAAGCTTCATCACTAGCGCCTCGGCGTCCTCCCTTGTAAACTGCTCCAGCTTGCCGGTAAAGACGATCGACTGGCCTGCGAAGAGATCGCTGACCGGCGCCTCAGGCTCGACCGGGCTGACTCCCGACGCCAGCAAATCTTCGATTAGCTTGCGATTCTCCTCGTCGGCCAGCCATTCCTCGATCTGGCCCGCCGTTTTGGCGCCAATCTCCGGTACGGCAATAAGCTGGTCGTAGTCGGCGCCGCGCAGGGCGTCCAGCGTGCGGAAGTGGAGAGCCAGGTCCTTCGCGGTGCGGTCGCCAACATTCGGAATTCCGAGGCCGAACACAAAGCGGTCGAGGGGCCTCGTTTTGGATGCCTCGATGGCCTTGAGCACGTTGTCCACGCTCAGTTCCCCCATTCGGTCCAGTGCGACAAGTTGTTCGCGCAGATCCTTCAGCCGGTAGATACTTGGCAGGTCCGTCAGAATGCCCTCGTCGAGAAGTCGGAGAATGAGTTTCCAGCCAAACCCCTCGATGTCCATCGCTCCCCGCGAAACAAAGTGAAACAGCTTTTCCGCTATCTGGGCCGGGCATCCCTTGTTTGGGCACTTTAGCGCAACCATGCCCTCGGCTTGAATGAGCGGGGTACCGCAAACCGGGCAGTGAATCGGCGCTTGAGGAATCGGAGGATTGCCCTCCCGCCGCTCAAGAATTGGCCCGACCACTTCCGGAATCACGTCCCCTGCGCGCTGCACCACCACCCAGTCGCCTTCCCGCACATCCTTGCGCCACAAATCTTCATAGTTATGCAGCGTCGCGCGTGTGACCGTCACACCGCCCACCTTCACCGGCTCGAGATCAGCGCCAGGTGTGACCGTCCCGGTGCGTCCCACGCTGTTCAGCACCCGAATCATGCGCGTAAAGGCCTGCTCAGCGGGAAATTTGTATGCGATAGCCCACCTTGGGCCGCGATTCGAGGTTCCAAGCTCCTGCTGGTAGTCGAGCCGGTTGACCTTGATCACGATGCCGTCGATCTGGAATGGCAGGGCGGCCCGCTTGCCTTCCCATTCGTGCAGGTAGTCCACGAGTTCGTCTGGCCCGGTCAGGACCTCCGCCTCCGGGCGGATGGCAAAGCCCAGTTCTTGCAGATCGGCGAGTGTGCCCATCTGCGTTTCGGCGGGCCAGTTCGGCCGTGCGACTCCGATGCCGTAGGCGTAGAAGTTGAGCTTTCGCTGCGCGGTGACTCGGCTGTCCAGTTGCCGCAAACTTCCGCCAGAGGCATTCCGCGGGTTTGCGTAGACCTGCTCGCCCTTGTCAGCTCGCACTCGGTTCATGTCCTCGAACACGTCCTTGTGCATCACCACCTCGCCACGGACCTCCAGCAGTGAAGGTGCTGGGTGCTTTCGCAGTTTCAAAGGGATGCCGCGCACGGTTTTGGCATTGGGGGTCACGTTTTCGCCCGTCGTGCCGTCTCCGCGAGTCGCCGCGACCTGCAGGATGCCGCCCTCGTAAACCAGGGAGGCGGAGAGTCCATCGAATTTCAGCTCCGCGTAATACTCGATCGGCCCCTCGACGCCGAGCCCTTTGCGAACGCGCTCGTCGAACTTCCGCAGTTCCTCCTCCCCGAATGCGTTGTCGAGCGACAGCATGGGGGTGAGATGGCGGTGCTCTGGAAAGTGGGCTACGGGCGTGGCGCCCACGCGCTGGGTAGGGCTATCCGGCGTCCGCAGGTCGGGATGCTCCTGCTCGAGGTTCTGGAGCTCCCGAAATAGCTTGTCGTACTCCGAATCGCTGATTTCAGGAGTATCGAGCACGTGGTAGCGGTAATTGTGATGCTCGATCAGTTCGCGAAGTTCGGCGGCGCGCTTAGCGAGAGACATGGGATCAGTATGGGTGTCTGGGAATGGGAGTCGCCTCACCAATAGCCGAGAGTCCTGGCCTCATTCTTCGCCGCCTGCTTCTAGAATGCCGTCCGCTACAAGGATCGGCGCGTCGAAGCGCACCGCGAGCGCGATCGCATCGGATGGTCGCGCATCTATCTCCAGTTCCTCGGTCTTCGGTCCCTTGAGGTAGAGCTTGGCGTAGTAGATCGTATTCCACAGATCGTCGATAACCACGCGATCCAGCGTGACTTCGAGGCGGTCCATGATGTTTCGAACGAGGTCATGGCTCATCGGCCGGTCCGGTTGGGTGCCTTCGAGCGGAAGGCTGATGGCCTGCGCCTCAAACGGGCCGATCAGGATTGGGAGTTTTCGGTCGCCATCGGAGAGCAGCACGAACCGGGAGATATTCCCCCCATTCTCGGCCGCGAACACGCCCTCGATGCTGACCTCGATGAGCTCGCCCATCGCGCCCGGTTCGCGCGGTGGCAGGTTTCCGTCATAGGGGAAGAACGAAGGCGGCTCATCCAGGTTCTCCGGTCCGTTCTCGCCTTCAAAATCCTCGGGCATATCTGAGTTGTAAGATACCTGGATGGGGGAGGGTGTTAGCCCCCTTTGCCGGTGGGAATCGGGGTTGGAACAAACGGCTTTCCAAGCAGTGATTTGAGCTTAACGGTCTGCTCTGGAGTCAGCACTTTGCGCAGCTCGTCGTCGAACTCAAGATTCTTCTTGGTCATTTCCACCATGCCTTTGTTGACAGTGGTCTGTCTTGCCCGAACCTTTTCTAGGAATGCCTTGGCCTCGGCTCTGCGCTTTTCCTGAATCGCGGCGAACTTAACCTTTTGTTCATCTGTGATCCCCAGTTGCACCGAGACCTCCGGTTCGAGCGCTGCCGCCCCGCCAAGGAGCTGAAGATGAATCTCCCGAATGCGAACCTTTTGCTCCGGAGTAACGAGGCCCTGCACCTTTTCTTGCTGGGCTTTGTTCAGGGCAAGAATCTTGTCACGTGCCTCGCCTTTTGGCGTCTCCCGATAAATCTTTGTGCTTTCGGCGTAAGTTTCGCTCTTGATCTCCTTGAGCTTGGCCCTCGTTTCTGCAGCGAGCCCCAGATCAGCCTGGACATCGTCGCGGTAGATGATCTCCCATGGGCCGAGGGTAACAGCCGTGTAGGCCGCGACCTTCGCCTCTTCGGCACGGGTTTGGGCAAAGCAAGGGAAGGCAAGGGCGACGAGGAAGACGGGGATGAAAACTCTCATGGCTACTCTGTATATGACGCCTGAAATCAGCGGGCGTTAAGCAAAAAAGCGTTGAGAATTGAGACCTTCGCCCCAACGCTCAACGCTTCAGCGCTCTCAACGCTTGGTTAGCCGCCGCCACCGCCGCGCCGGCCCACATTGTCTTCCGCAGGATCGAATTTGAACGCCGCTCCGCCCATCGCCTTGAGCTTGTCGGTCTGCTCCTTCGTAAGGATCTTCCCGATCTCGGTGTTCATGATCTCATTCTGCTTGGCCATGTTCTCGCGCATCTTCGTCATTGCAGCCTGTCGCTCTTCCTGGCTCATATCCTGGAAGCCGCCATTCTGGAATTGCGCCATCATGGCCTCGCGCTGCTTGGTCTGCAGGTCGGCCAGCTTCTTCTTCTGGTCCTCGGTAACGCCAAGCTCCTTCGCAACGTCGGGCCGATTGACCGCTCCGTTGCCAAGTCGCTGAATCACCAGCTGTCGAAGCCGGTCCATCTGCTCCTTGCTTAGAACGCTTTCGAGCGCCTTCTTTTCGGCCGCCATTCGCGTCTCGGCCATCTTGGCGCGCTCCGAGTCGGTCATATCCTGGAAGTTGCCGCCGCCTCCCGCTTCGCGAGCCGCTCGCTGGTCGTCGCGCATCTTCTGGATCGCCGCTTCGAGCTTCGTCTTTTGATCAGGAGTGATCTTGAGCTCGGCCGATACGTCCTTGCGGTTGACGAGCGCGATTTCGCCTTGCCCGCCACCCATTCGGCCCTGGCCGAATCCACCACGCCCGCCACCACCGCCGCCACCCTGGGCGAAGGCACTGGACACCATGACTGAAATCGCGGCCACTGCCGCGAGCTTAAATAGAATGCTTTTCACCTTCTAGTCTCCTCCGTTCTTTTTGTCGCCGCCCGTCGGGGGTGGCGGATTCTGTTTGCCACCCTTGGGCGGCGGCGGGATCTTGTCCCCCAGAATTCGTTTTGTCGCGTCGCCGAGCTTCTTCTCCTGCTCCTCGCGCAGCTTCTGAGCCTCTTCTGGGCTCTTGACGATGCGCGGAGTGAGGAACACCAGCAGTTCGGTCTTGCTCTTGGTCTTGTCGGTCGATTTGAAAAGGTTGCCCAGGATGGGAATGTCGCCCAGCAGAGGCACCTTCTTGACCGTGCTTGTGACCGTATTGCGGATGATTCCGCCAAGGATGATCGTCTCGCCGTCCTTTACAGACACGGTTGTATCCGCAACACGCTGATTGATGATCGGCGCATTGAATGTCGTGAATCCCTGCAGTTCGCTCGCCTGCTGGTTGATCTCCATCGAGACCTGGCCTTTGGCGGTGATTCGTGGGGTCACGGTGAGAATGATGCCAACATCTTCGAACGCGTAGTTGAATAGGATATTGCCGTTCGCGTCTTCTCGCTGGCTGACGATGTAGGGCACGCGCTGGCTGATGTTGATCGATGCCTCGACGTTATTCGAGGTGAATATCCGAGGCGTGGACAGCACTTCAAACTTCTGATCCGTATTCAGCGCGTTTAGGAAAGCCGTCAGACTGCCTCCTGTGAGTGTGAATTTGAAGCCTTGGGCTCCTGGGACATTCAGCCCGAATCCCGATCCGGTCGAGCCCGTCGTACCCTTGGTGCCGAACGGCCGGCTGTTGGTAAAGTTCCACTCCACACCCAATTTCGAAGAGGCGTCGAGCGTGGCTTCGACGATGATCGTCTCGATCATCACCTGCTCGGGAATCCTGTCCAGTTGCTCCAAGATGCCTTGGATCAGTGCCGCATTGCCGGGTGTGGTCACGATGATCAGACTGTTCGTGTTGGGATCGGGAATGACCGTGACCTGGCCGGCAAGATCGCGCACATTTATGAGGCGGCCTTGGCTGTCCCGGTCGATGATCTGGCTCTGCGGACGACGATTCTGCTGGTTTTGCCCACCGCCAAATTGGAACTGGAAGCCTTGGGCGATTTCGATCTCGGTCATCAGTTCGCTTTCGTCCGCATTGGCGTCCATCAGATCGAGGGCCATGCTGTTTTGATCCTGGGCGAGCACGGTCGATCCTGGCGCCCGGCTCTGCAGCCCGCCGAAGCCACCACCGCCACCGCCTCCTCCCCCTCCGCCGCCGGGGCGGTTCTGGAATGGATTCTGGCGATTCTGGTTGGCTCTATTCTGGGTGCCCTGTCCCGCCCGATTGCCAAATTGTCCTCCGCCGCGTGTGCCGAAAGCTTGATTAAGCAGCTGGGCAACCGAATCGGCGCGCGCATTGGCGAGCGGCACAACGAAGGTCGAACTCTCAAAAGTGACCTCCTTGTCGAGTTCCTTGATGACGGCTTCAACCAGAGTCAGGTTGGCCTCGGTGGCCGTCACAACTAGCGAGTTGGTCCGCGGTTCGGCGACGACGCTGCCAAAGGCTGCTTGCGCGTTGCCAAGGCGAAATGCGGCTTGAAACCGCTGTTCGATGGGAACATTCTGGGTGCCGGCTGCACCACGTCCACGTGGCGCGTTGGTTGTGAGAACATTCTGAATTACCGAGGAGATCTCATCCGCCGCAGCATATTCGAGCTTGAAAACCCGCGGCTTCAGTGGCTGTTCGGTATTGGTATCAATCTTATCGATCAGGTCTTTGATCTGGCCGTGTGTCTTAGCCGGGGCATTGACGATCACCGTGTTGCTGTAGTCGTCGGATGAGGCGCGAACTGAAGATGTCTGCCCTCGTCCGCCAAGACCTTGCGGAAAACTGAATCTGCCGCCGCCTCCGCCACCCCTGCCACCAAAGCCTCCTCCGCCACCAAAGCGGTTACCCCCGCCGCCCATCTGCTGCATGAGCTGACTGAATGGGTCCTGCTGGCCCTGGAATACGTCATTGATCGTCCGCGCAACAGAAGCTGCGCTCGCGAACTTGATGTCGTACACGCGGAGCTCGGGCTGGCCCTCTCGATTGCTGCCAAAGCTCTCCATCGCCCGGCGCATATCGTCCGGGGACATCCCCGACCCGAATCCGCCTTGTCCCCCGCCTCTTCCCTGTGCGGGCTTGGGCTTAATGACAAGGAGGTTGCCGTCCTTTTTGATCTCGTAATTCTTGAGGCTCAGGGTCGTGTTCAAGATCTTGAAGGCTTCATCGAGGCTGACCGGAGTTGCGCTCGTGATCGTGAAGGGGGTTGTCAGATTGGGGTCCTTGACGATTGTGATGCCCGAGAGCTTCGTGAACAGCGCGAGCACCATGTCGATGCTCGAATTCTTGAAGCTGAGCTTGACCTTGGTCTTGGGGTTGAGCTTGAACTCCTGCCAAGGTGGTTTGGACTCTCCCATGCCGCCCATCATGAACGGATTGTCCTGGGCGAACAATGTTGTGCTCAGAAGAGCAATGACGCATAACGCGAGATTCTTAATTCTCATCTCCAACTCCTGTACCCCGCTCCGTCCCTGACGGGTTCCTTGCCAAATCACGCCCGCTGCCGGGCCTCGTTGCCGGTGACTCTGGGCGCACCGCTATCCCGCCCTGGCCGATGACGCCGCGCAGTGGCGGGTTCACCGGTTGGAATCCTCCTGGACTCGATACTCCCGGCGTGGTCTCGTTCACATCCAGCGCCACTCTTTGAAGCACTCCTGTCTTGTCCATGAATACTAATTCATCGGGCTTTATCTGGTGGACCACTGCCCCGTTCCACTTCTCACCTTGCTTTAGAAATACTCCGTCTTGCGTGATCGAATTCTCCAACAAGGCTTGCGGTATTCCATCGACTTCCGCCATTCCCGTATAGACCCAGCCCGGCGTGCCAGCTATCCCAAGCAAGATGCCACCCGGTCCGGTGGACAAATTGTTCTGCCGACGCGTTACCAGGGGCTTAAACGCGTTTCGCAGAGGTTCGTTCACCAATTTAAAACGTTGCCCGTCTTTATTGACCTCGTAATCTTCCTCAGACCAGGTGACGCCCTGCGCGGACGCCTTCTTCTTGGCCTTGGGTTTGACTCGGGATGCGCTGCTCGGGGCCGAATCGCCGCTCACCAAAATGTAAGCGAGAACCAGCGTTCCGAGCAGCAAAAATAGAATGGGGCGGCTAATCTTCATAACTTCTTGATGAAGGCGATCACGGTTATGCTGGCGGTTACGCCGTCTGAAGCGCCGTCCGACGATGCGATCTGGATCCCGTTGACGGCAAGTTTGGTCAACGGCTGCTCCAAGGAAGAAAGGAACGCGGCCACCTTCGGGTACGTGCCTTCGACAAGGATGAGGAAGGGAAGTTGCCGAAGCGCGCCCACGTCGGTTTCTCGCTGCGGCCGGAAGGCGGAAAGCTTCAGCTCGAAGGCCCTTGCCTTGCGCGAGACCATCTCGAGAGCTTTGGCTCCTATGGTCTGGGCATCCTGATTCCAGATCAGACGCTCGTTCGATGCGTCAATCTCCAAATACAGCTGTTGGGCCCGCATGGTCATCTCTCGGATACCTCGCAGTTCCGCCGCCTTCTCCCTGCCGGCCGCGGCCGCCGCGGGCTTGGGCATGAAAACGAGCATCAGGGCACCCACGAACAGTGCCAGCGACAAGGCCAGAGCAACGCTCCACAGGGATTCAGGCTTTAGAGTCTTGTTCATCTTTTCGCGCTCTTCTTATCCTCGACCAAAGGCAAATTCCCAACCGCATGGGCGGCAAGGGAGAACTGAACCACGGGGGTCTCGTCAATTACGGCGTTCGCCGCTACCGCGAGGTCCACATCGCGGAATCTCGACATAGCTGAGAGCATGCTGAGGTAGGCGGCGACCCCCTCGCTGTCCTTGGCAGTGCCTCTAAGGGTCAAGGGCCGTCCGCGCTCCGCCGAGATGCCGGTCAGCCAGATTCCGGCGGGCGCCGAGTTGCCGGCAGTCTTGAGAATGTCGGTAAATCGCTGCGCGGGCCTGAATGCGAGATCGAGCTTGGACTGGATCGCTTTCTGCTCGGCGAGAATTGCTGCGGCGGCAGAATCCTCTTTCTTTGCCTTCGAGATGTTGGTCGCCCACTTGCGCTCGACGAGATTGGCCTGCCGCGCGCCCTCGGAATAGTCCAGGTAGGCAAGCGTGCCCAGCGCGACGGCTCCCACCGCGAAGAGCAGAGATAGACGGGCCTTTGCAGACTGCTTTCTTTGGTCACGCAAGTTTTTTGCTTCGGGTGGCTCGATAGAGAGTCCCAAATCGAGCCCGGTTCTCGCCAGCGCCTCGCGCGAGGACTGCTCAGAGGCGTATTGAGCCGCCTTGTAAGTCAGGCCCCCAATGGCAAAAACCGGAAGATCGGAAACTCCTGCCACGCTGAACGTGCGCGTCACCTCAGCCGCAACCTCAGCTTCCGATCTTGGCAGAGGAGCGACGCGGCTGTATCTCAATTCGCCGTCCAGAATGACATCGATGGCAAGCCCTTCTGTGGTCTGCTCGATCACCGCGCAGTTCGAGATGCCCTCCTCTCTCGCAAGCACCCATGAGCCGAAAGCAGCCGGAACCGCCATCTCGGCTCCTACTCCGGCATGCCGCAGCTGAGCCAGGGTCGAGCGCAGCATGTCGCCCTTGACCGAGCCGATTATCACGAGGCGTCCCTCGTGATTCCTGTCCGACGTGAGCCGAAAGTCGTAGGCAAGCTCTCCAAGTGACGCGGGTAGGAACTGCCCGATCTGAACAGCAAGAATCTTGGCGAGCTCGCCCTTCGCCGCGTCTGGCAGCCGGACTGCCCGGATAAAGGCGCTGCGCCGGGAGAAGCTTAATGCGACCTCCCGCGATCCGAGCTGAGATACCACTGCGGCAACGGTCTCGCCCTTCAGCATTGCCTTGGTAGATGGGTCGAACGCTTCGGCAGAGTCTGCCGAAACCTCCAGGACGGGGATGCTTTGGGCTGTCTTTGTGCTCATTAGTTCTCGCTGATCACCGTCTCGGAGGTGGTTTCCTGCTCCCAGCCCCATCTCTCCCACATATTTGCGAAAGGCATCCGTTCAATCTTCAATACGTTCGGTCCTTCGGCGTCTATCACCAGCGTCGCCTGAAGAGCAACCTGGGTGTCTCCCGCAACCCCGATCACGCGGACCAAAAAGACCTGCGTCCCGGTCGTCAGCCGATCAACCGTTTGCTGAAGGACTTCGAGACCGAATCCGGGAATGCTTAGCAGCTCGCTCAGGCTCTGTACGGCGGTGTTTTGCCGACCCACGATTGCGGCGGCCACATCCGGCTCCATGCCTGGCAGCGTGCTGAGCACGAGCTCCGAAGCGGTATTGACGTTTATTCGGCCTTCCACGGTGGTCGCGCCGCTGATCCAAAGATTGTCAACAATAGCTGCCGCATTCTGGGCATTCACGCCCTGAACCCGAAGCACATCGCCAAGCTGGGTGAATGTTCCCTGAGTATTGCGGCGCTGAACGATCGCGGTCGCGATGTTGTTCGGAATGCCGCGCTGGACCATCTGCTGCGCGGACGCGGTGTTCACGTTCAGCTTGGCCTGCCCGTCCGCGCCCACGTTGCTCGATCGGGAGTCTATTACGCTGACGTCCGCTATCGCTGGGATCTCTCCGTTCGGGCCGGTCACAAGGAACGAGCCGAATTCAACATCCTCTTGAGGCTCAAATACCGCCCGCGCCGTGAAGCCCTTTACGAGAATCAGCTCATCGAGCGAATCAAACCTGCGCAGCTTCGCGTTGTACGGAACCTCCAAGCTGTTGTAGTACTCGTCCTTCGCGCCCTCGGGCCTTGCTTCGAGCTCAGCCGACCGCCAATCGAGAAGAGAGTCGATCTGCTCGCTTGTAAGTGGCATGCGTTCGAGCTGCTCCTGCGATGCGGTGTTGATATTGATCAGCGAGGAGCCGTCCACGATCTGCATCCGGTAAGAGTTCGCCTGCAGAACAAACTTCTCGCCGCCCTCTGTGCCCAGGATCGCCCAATCGTCGGCCAGCGTCGCTGTGCTGACCTGGCCCGCATCCACGTATAGCTGGAGCTCGGCGAGGGCTCGCTGGATTCCCGCTTCGGCAGCTAGCCTCGCCCGAACCTCTTGGCCACGGTTGATCTGCGCCTTGATTGCGACGCGTTGGTTGGACGCGATCACCGCCATCGTCCCGACGAGCGCCGAAAGAACGGCAAGGGCAACCAGGAGAACGGCGCCGCGTTCCCGCCTCATTGCGCGCCCTCCTCGCCAATAACGACCGGGTTCTCAGGAGTCACGTCGCTGAGTGGAAGCCGCACGATGAAGTTCCGCTCCGGCTCGCCCTCGAGGGTGTAGCGGACGTGGACGGCGGCAGGGATGCGGCGCGCGGTCAGGTCGGTATCCCACTCCGGCGTCCAAGTCGTGCCGTCGAAGAACTGGAACCGGATGTCGGTCACTCGCTCTTCAAGGACCGACTCGAAGCCGCCCTGCGTAGGATCGCCATCCGCCGGACGCTGCACACGAAGGAATAGGCCCGTCCGGTCCGCTGCCGCGCCGATCGGGGTGAGGGCCAGCGAGACTTCGCCGATTCCGCCTTGGGGGCCAAATCGGGCGTTGCTGGTTTCAAAATCGTCCTGGGAGGCCATGAGGGCGCTGGGCACCCGCTCGCCTCGAGTTGTAAGCACCAGGGCGTCCGCCCCATCGGCAGTGTTCCCGCTCGAGGCGATTGCGATGAAGTAGGTGGAGGCGTCGTTTTGATCAGTCGAAACAAATGCCGCGCGCAGGATGGCGGTGATCCTCTCCTCCAATCGTCGTCGCGGCTCCTGCTCGATGCGCCTCGCCTCAGACGATTTCTCGAATTCAAAGCTGGTGATCAGTGCCCGCCCAAGGGCGCCCGTGACCATCACGACGATCACCATGGATATCATTAGCTCGATCAGCGTAACGCCGGCCTGCCGCCTCATTGTCCGTCCTCGACTGGGATGGGCGGCACAAAAACGAGCCCGGTGGCCCGTCCCTCGAGCTTGCCCGCGTCATCTGCCTGAGCGACCGTGACGCGCACAATCTGGAGATTTTCGGTAGCGGATGGCTCGGCTTCGACGCGGAATGTGTAGCCCGGCACATTGCGGTCATTGAAATCGCCGGTCAGCGGAGCGGACTTGAACTCGGCCGTCGCGACAACCTCTTCATATTTCTCAAATGCGAGACGCTGCATGAGCTCGACCTGCCGAGCGCGCGTGTCACCTTGCGCGAGAGCCTTCAAGCCCCCAAGAGCAGCCGTGACGCCCACTCCCGTGATGGCAACTGCCACCAGGGCCTCGACAAGAGAAAATCCTCTTTTACTGCCGCTGCTCATAGTCCCCTGCAGACCATCGCTCGCTCGAGAGGTCGGGCAAAATGCCATCGTCAAACCGCACCCTCCCGCTCGTGTCAGCCGCGAGGAAGAACGTCTGGTTCGCTGATTGAAATAGAATGCCGCCGCCGTCGGAGCGTCCGTCCGGATAGAAACGAAGACGCCACTCACTCGGCGTGCTTTGCGCGTTTTCGGCAACAAACTCGACCGCTTCCACCCCTGTCCCAAGAGGAAGCGATTGTAAATTGACAATAGATTGATCCTGGGATTCGACAATTAGGCTCAGCGCGCCCTCCGTCTCGTCATACGCCACCGATACCGGCTCCCCGCGCGAGACGGCAAGGGTCTTAGCCTCATTGGCAATGCGTCGAACCCCGAGCCGGAAATGTCGGTATTCGGCGCCGTCCTCCATGGCCTGAATCCGGGGCACCACGATGATGGCCATGATCGCGAGGACTCCCACGATCATTGTCAATTCCACCAGCGTGAAGCCCCTTCTATTCAGCGTCGCCCTCCACGATGTCCTCGTCATTCCCCTCTCCGCCTTCGGCCTTGTCAGCGCCGTAGCAGACCAAGGTGTAGGTTCTCCCATCGCTGTCGTAGACGTACTCGCCGCCCCACGGATCGAGAGGCACGTCCTTGGTGATGTATGGACCCCGCCAGTTTTGGACGTCGGTGGGCTGCCTGCGAAGGGCGTCCAGGCCCTCTTCCGCGAGCGGATACCGATCCGTGTCCATCTTGAACTTATCCAGTTCGATAGAAAGGGTCTTCATATCGCTGACCGCCCTCTGCCGCTTGGCATCGTCGGTTCTCCCGATCACTCTCGGAATGATTAGAGCCGCGAGAATCGCCAGAATCAAGATGACGACCATAAGCTCGATAAGGGTAAAGCCCCTTCGAGATTTCGGATTTTGGATTTTGGATTTTGGATTTATCATCTGTTACGATTAACACCTCAACACTTCACTTCACCACGTCCTGCGCCTGGTAGATCGGCAGCAGAACCGCAAGAACAACAAAACCAACGACGACCCCCATCACGAGGATGATGATCGGCTCGACCATTGCGGTCAACCGGCGCATGCCGTTGTCCACTTCGAAATCCAGACTGTCCGCCACGCGGGTCAGCATCTTGGGGAGATCGCCAGTCTCTTCTCCGATCGCGACCATGTGGGTCAGAACGGGAGGAAAGGCGCCGGTATTGCGCATCGCCTCCGCGATCGGCTTGCCTTCGCGCACCTCCTCCTCGACCTTGGTGCTGCTGACGCCGAACACCCTGTTGCCGGCTGCCATCCCGGATAGCCTCAGCGCCTCGAGGATGGGAACGCCGCCATAGACCAGCGTGCTGAGCACCCGAGCGAACCGCGAAACCACCGACTTGGCGACGATCGGCCCTGCCAAGGGTAATCGCAGCAGCACGGCATCCCGCGTGTAGCCGCCCTGCTCCGTCGCCGCCCACGCCCGGTAAAGCAGGAAGCCAGCGATTGCGCCGCCAATGAGATACAAGCCGCTCTTGGTCAGAAAGGCGGAGATGGCAAGAAGCGCCTGGGTTGCCGCCGGCAGATCGCTGCCGAGGTCCTCGAAAACTCCGGATAGCCGCGGCACCACGAATGTCAGGAGGAAGATCACGACAAACACCGCAAAGAACGCGAGAATGGCCGGATAGATCAGAGCTGAGACGATCACGCTGCGACGAGCCACTTCTTTTTCCTGAAAGTCGGCCAGTCTGGTCGCGACCTGAGGAAATTGGCCACTAGCCTCGCCTGCCTTCAGGGTCTCCGTGTACACGCCAGGGAAGAACTTCGGATATTTCGCCAGCGACTGTGAGACGGGTAACCCCGATCGCACATCCGCCAAGGCGCTCTCTGCGACCTCCGATAGAATCTGGCTCTCCGACTGCTCCGACACCACCTGCAGCGCACGATCTAACGGCAGCCCGGCGTCGGCGAGGTCGGCCAGCCGCCTGGTAAACAGGGCCAGATCGCTCCGGCTGACCTTGCCTTTCCGTTTTTGCTCGGTCCCCGAAGTCGCAGAGCCTTCGCGCTTGGCGGCGACGCCGGCGGCCTGTTCCTTGATCTCGACGACGAATTTTCCGTCCGCGGTGATCGTAGCGATGGCTGCATCTCTATCGGGGGCATCCACCACCCCCGTTCTCTTGCGTCCGGAAGGCTCTAGGGCAATGTAGGCGTAGGAGGTCATGCGACCCTCCCGGTGTTACGGTGTTGCGTTGTTGCGTTGTTGTGTGCGCCGAGATAGGACCGCATCGTTGACGAATGAGGTTCCCATAACGCCGTGTCACCGTAACACCCCAACGCCATCCCTAGAACTCCTCCCGCTGGCAAACCCTCAGCACTTCCTCAGGCGTGCTTCGCCCGTTCAGGACGGCGATCTTGCCCTCACCGAGCAGCGTTCGCATTCCCTGATGAGCGACTGCATGGCTCCTCATGACGCTTGCAGGAGAGCGCTCTGCGGTCATGTGCTTGATCTGCTCGTCAATGAAGAAAAGCTCATAAAGGCCCTGGCGTCCGCGGAAGCCGGTGTTCGCACACTTGTCGCATCCCTTGCCGCGCAGGAAAGTGGGGTTGGCGCGCAGGTCGTCGGAAGTGACGCCGATCGCCTTGAGCGCATCCTCTGTTGGCGAATGTGGCTCAGAACAATTGGAGCAGACCCTTCGAACGAGCCGCTGGGCAATGACGCCAACCAATGACGAAGCGGCAAGATAAGGCTCCACGCCCATGTCCAAAAGCCGGGTGACGGCTCCCGGCGCATCGTTCGTGTGCAGCGTGCTGAAAACCAAGTGGCCGGTCAGCGCGGCATGGATGGCGATTTCGGCGGTCTCGTGGTCGCGGATTTCTCCGACCATGATAACGTCCGGGTCCTGCCGAACGATGCTGCGAAGTCCATTTGCGAAGGTGAGCCCGATCTGCGGGCGCACCTGGATCTGGCCAATGCCCGCTACCTGATATTCGACCGGGTCCTCGATGGTCAGGATGTTCGTCGTGGGCGAATATATCTCTTGTAGGGCGGCATACAGCGAGGTTGATTTACCAGAGCCTGTTGGCCCAGTGGCCAGGATGATGCCGTGCGGAATATGGATCAGCTTACGAAACTTGGCGAGCGTGTCAGGCTGCATTCCGAGCTCTTCGAGGCCAAGCATCGCCGTTCCTTTATCGAGAATTCTCATGACCGCCCGCTCGCCGAAAACGGTTGGGACGATCGAAACACGCACGTCTATCTGCCGCCCGGCGATCGTGATTCTTATCCTGCCGTCCTGGGGGAGTCTGCGCTCGGCGATGTTCATTTCGCCAAGGATTTTCAAGCGGGAAACGAGCGCCGCGTGCATCCTCTTCGGCGGCTTCATCATGTCGTGGAGCATGCCGTCTATCCGGTAGCGCACCTTGACATCGCGCTCGTACGGCTCGATGTGGATGTCGCTGGCGGCGTCCCGCACAGCCTGGGCGAAGATGAGGTTCACCATCTGGACGACTGCCGTCTCGCCCGCCATCTTTTGGAGGTCGGCAAGGTCGGTCGCCTCGTCAATCTCGGCGTAGGAGCCCTCGTCGGTGGGCATTTGCGAGAGAATCTCGGACATGAACCGCTCTTCGATGCGCTCCCGGATGAGCTGCGGATCGGCAAGAACGGGCCGGACGGGCATGTTGAGCAGGATGCCGAGATCGTCGACTGCGGCAAGGGCGGACGCATGGCCGATCGCGACCAGCAGCACGCCGTCATCTGTGCCGACGGGAAGGACCTGATTCTTTAGGGCGAAATCCCCAGGGGCGAGGTCCACGGCAGCGAGATCGGCCTTGACCACCGTAAGGTCCACGAACTCCAAACCGGCACTCGAAGGCGACACGGTCGGGGACGGGACGAGGCCATTTGCGGCATCAAAGCTCATTTTTGAAGGGTCCGGAATGCTGGAAAAGACGCTGAGACCCCCGCTTTGTTCACTGGTTTCGTCTTGCATGGAGGTTCCGCCCATGCTTGATACGCCCGACGGGCCCCATAAGTGGCCTATACGTTAGAGCACGGGATGAGCCCGTCCTGGAAGGATTCCATGCTGGCTGAGGAGGCGATCCTAGGGGTCCAGGGTGGATGCTTATTGGGACAGGTCAAGACAAGGTTCGATTTGGCGAACCTATGGCGCTCGCCTCACCACAAGCGAAGTGACTGCCAGGACCAAGGCGTTCGGCGCGAACGCGAGCAGTCCGCTAAAAATTATCGTGCCCGCGGACCAGTCAGCCAGCGTGTCAGCTGAGAACCTATCTAAGTATATACCCATTAACGGGGTAAGCCAGCTAAGGAAGAAGGCGATTACAAAGAGCAAGCTTGTTGAAGCACCAGATCGGATACTACGCGAGAACGCCACCAAGCCTAGGATATATATGGATAGGCCAATAAAGAGGAACGCTGACGGTGCATTCAGCTTAAAAACTGCTAGTCGTACTAACCACAAAGGAATCTCACTTGACTTGTACAATAAGGTGGGCGAATGACAGGTTCCCCAAAAACGAACCACTGTTGAACCGTAGGATTCGTCCCTCCCAAAATGGAGGACGGGATATGAGCGGAAGAAGATACAGCCAGGAACAAATCCTGAAGGTTTTGAAGGAGATCGAA
>JBASWW010000027.1:0-46550 GCA_049276675.1 Fimbriimonadaceae bacterium | reverse complement strand
GCCCCCTCCCCATTTGCCGGCACAATGCATCCGGAAAATGGAGAGGGGGTTCCCGGAGTGCTCCAGACCTCGCACGAATGCGCCCACCCTTCGTGATGGATCTGCGTGTAGACCCGGATCATCTCCTCGCTGATCCAATTCTCATCCGGCCGCAGGCACCCGCGCATGACCTCCTCAAATGCCTGGTCGAAAGTGATCTCGAACTCCCCGCGCCGCAGCACCTTGCGCAGCGACGCCGAAACATGGACCCCGCTCATGGGAAAGAGCGCTCGCCTTGTGGGCTGAAACCACTCGATCTCGTCGCCTTGGGTCGTCATCGGAAATGCGCCATGCTCGTAGCCATAGCGGATAAGCCAAGGGGTGAGTTCGTCGCCATCCATAGCTAGGGTTTGCGCCAGACCGCAATGTTGAAGAGTGGTACGCGGATGTCCTTGTGCAGCGAAGGGTCTCGGGCCAGGGCGTCTGCGCTCGGATGGGGCTCAGCGTAGCTCTTGAGGATGAGGTTTTCAGCGAGAAAGGCGGCCATGTACTCGCTGAGCGGACGATGCCAATTCAGAATCTTGATGCCCTTCCAAGACACCCACTCCGCGTGCTCGAAGCCATATTCGTCGAGCGGATAGTGCATAGGCGATCCATCTTCGTCCCTGATCCATCCCCAAGGCTGGGCGGTCACGAAGCTGTTGAGATTGGCCACCACCAGCAAACCACCTGGCCTTAGCACACGGGCCATTTCACGGATCGCCGCTCGGTGGTCGGGAATGTCCACCAGGCTCACGTAGCTCACGACCCGATCGAACGATGCACTCTCGAATGGCATGTCCTCGGCCGAGCCCTCGACATAAGCACCCTCCGGATGCCGCAGCCGAGCCTCCTCGAGCAGCCGGCCAGTGGGATCGATGCCGGTCGTGCGCATTCCAAGCGTGGAGAGCATCCTGCAGAAACGGCCTTCCCCACAGCCCACATCGAGAACGTATTCACCGGCCGCGCCTTCGAACAAGGCGAGCATCGGCGGATCGAGAATCAGCGAGCGGCTCGGATCGCCTTCATCAACGGCGCGAATCCATGCCTCAGCCGAATCTGCCCAGCCGTTCTGCTCGATCGTCGCCACGACCGATATTGTGCATCAGCTTGGGGAATACTGGATGGCGATGACAGCAAGCGAACTTATTCGGCACCAGGTCGACGAACTTGGCTATCAGCTTTCCAAGGTCTTCGAAGGCATCCCTGCTTCTGGGCAGGACTTCAAGGCAATTCCTTCGGCGATGAGCCCACGCGAAATCCTAGCCCACCTGTGCGAAGCCTACATGGCCTTTGACGCGCATGGACGGGGAGAGGAGTTTCAGTGGGGCAGCTTTAAGCCGGACCCATCCTGGGAAGGTTTGTACGCTCAGTTCGTAGCCGCAAGAAACACCGCCACGGCGCGGGCCGTGTCCTCAGAAGACGAGAAGGCCCTCAAGTCGGCTCATGACTATCTCGTGGGCCACGACGCCTACCATGTCGGCCAGATGGCGAGCTGCCGGATCGCCATGGATCCGGAGTGGAATGCGTACGGCATCTACCGCGAAGAGTAGACCCTGTTCTCAGATTTGCGATAAATGCATGTCTTGCGAAAGTTCGTCGTATACTAATATCGCACGGGCGCAGGCCACGTCATTATTGTTGGGCTGGCCTCCGCCTGGCTGAGAGGCATGATCATGATTCGAAAAGTATTTATCTTTGCTCTATTGAGCATTGCGGGGCTTTCCTCCGCACAGTCCGATTTTGTCAAAAACGAGGTCCTGGTTAAATTCAGGCCTGGGGTGTCGTTCCAGAAGTCGGTTTCCATCGAGAGCCTGGGGGCAAAGGTCAAGAGCGAGATTTCGTTCATTGGCTGGACTGTCGTGCGCCTTCCGAAAGGTGTGCCGGTAATGGGCGCCGTTGAGCACTTCAAGACTTTTAGCGGCGTCGCCAACGCTGAGCCGAATTACATTCGGATTCCCTATTTCACGCCTAACGACCCAATGTGGGCGAGCCAATACGGACCAAGGAAGGTCAAGGCCGACTTGGCCTGGGACATGGATCAGGGTTCTCCCGCGGTGGTGGTAGCAGTGCTCGATACGGGCGTCGATCTGACTCACCCTGATCTCCAAGGCAAACTGGTTCCCGGGTACGACTTCTCGGACGGCGATAGCGATCCGTCGGACTATGACGGCCACGGAACGCATACGGCTGGCATCGTGGCAGCCGCCACGAACAACGGAGTGGGTGTTGCAGGCACGGCTTTCAACTGTAGGGTCATGCCGCTGAAGATCTTTCCTAACGCGATCGTCACGGTCGTGATTGCGGCCGTGAAGTACGCTGCGGACAACGGTGCAAAGGTTGCTTCGATGAGCTTCGGCGGAGCTCCCCCGTCGCAGGCGGAAGAAGACGCGATGATCTACGCCTTCAACAAGGGCACCCTGCTCCTCGCGTCAGCCGGAAATGACGGGGGCACTGGCAAGAATTATCCGGCCGGATACAACACGGTTGTCGCGGTCGCCGCTTCCGATCAGAACGACAATAAGGCTGGATTCAGCACCTACGGCGACTGGGTCGAGATCACCGCTCCCGGAGTGGACATCTTGTCGACCTATCTGGGTGGTGGCTACGCTAACTCCAGCGGGACTTCAATGTCATGCCCGATGGCTGCCGGCGTCGCAGCGTTGATGTTCAGCCGCGGCGGTACGACGCTGACGGCTCCTCAGGCAAGGACCATCCTTGAGTCCACGGCTGATCCGGTCGGCAACTACGTCACCAAGGGTCGGGTTAACGCGAAAAAGGCGCTGGAGCAGGTGGCACCGCCAGTCGTCCTCGACTTTCCTGCCACGAGCATTTCGATGTACTACGGCGGGATCTTCGATGGCGATCTGAGTTCGGTTGCGATTTCGGACGATGTTCGCTACCAGATCACGAGCCAATTCTCGAACATCGGTCCGGCGGCGGCGGCGGCGGTGACCCTGAACGTCACTTACCCGATGAATGAAATGATCTGGCTCAAGCTCGTTTTGGAAGGGAAGGCTATCGCGACCTCGACCAACATGATCTGGCTATACAACTGGCAAACGGGAGTCTATGACTACTATAGAGCCCAGCCGTATAAGGTCGATGACTCAGTGATCACGCTGACCATCTCCCCGGTCTCGAAATACGTTTCATCCACTGGCGAGGTGCAGTTGATCACGCGGGTATCCCGTTCCCCGCGAGTGCGTCCAATGGTGAATTTCACCTATGGGATCGACCAGATCAAGCTGGTCGGGGGCTTCCGCTCGTAACGCGGTGCGGAAAGAGGCGCAGGTCCCCAATGGACCTGCGCCCTTTTTGTATTCGGGCAACAGTTGAACTACAATGAACTGACGATGCGGCACGAATACGAAGAGAAGGACATCCAGGAGATTCTGAATCGTGCTGTCCGCGCCGATGTGATTCGCCAGACTGGCCGCGAGGCCCTGCTCATGAACGCGCGGGAACTGGGCATCTCGGATGAGGCGCTTGCTCAGGCCGAGCTGGAATACCTGCGCGAGAAGACGCGATCCGAGGAAAAACGCGAATTCGTGGCTGAGCGACGTCGCGGTTACTGGGAGCACTTGGCCTCTTACGTCATCGTGAACACCTTCTTGCTGTGCCTCAACCTCCTCAATTGGAACGGGCATCTTTGGGCGATCTATCCGATCCTGGGCTGGGGCATTGGCATCGCTTTTCACACCGTGGAAGCTTTCAGCAGCAGAGTGCCAGAATCGGACCGAGAGTTTGCGCGGTGGAAGAAGAGGAGAGAGCGTCGGGCCGAGGAGTCATCCATCGAGGAGGAGTCCGGTCTGATTCTCCGGGCCCGAATCGGCCGTGGCGGGTCCTCCTCCGATGAGGACGACGACTAGACGCCACCCAGGTCCTCAGTCCAGGCCCGTAGAATTTCGGCATTGCTCCATGCCTGCCACGGACATCCACCGGGCCGCTGTGGGACGTCCCCGTCGTAAACTTCGGCAATTCCACCAAGGCCGTATTCCATAAGCATTTCCTTCGCCCGTTGGATGATCCGCCGCGCCGCCGGCCGATCTCCGGTGAACTTGACCAGAGCTGTAACATACGGACCGAGAAGCCAGGGCCAAGCGGTGCCTTGATGGTAAGCCCGATCGAGCTCCGGGAGCGCTCCCTCGAACCGTCCGCGATATCGAGGATCGTCTGGCGACAGTGTCCGCAGCCCGCACGGGGTCAGGAGCTTGCGGCCAACAATTTCCAAGGCTCGTTTTGCGTGGTCGGGGTCGAAGGGAGCGAACGGAAGGGACATCGCGATTACCTGGTTGGGTCGCAAGCTGGGGTCGTCGGGCTCGGCAACATCGAGGTAATGCCCCAGGTCCTCGCGCCAGAACGTGGATTCGAATGATAGGGTCGCCTGTTCGGCCATTTGCGAATAGTCTTTCGAGTCGCGCTCGAGGCGCTTGGCGAGCCATTCCATGACTCGCAGTGCATGGATCCATAGTCCATTGATCTCGATCGCCTTGCCGTGCCTGGGCGTTATCGGCACGCCATCGACCTTGGCGTCCATCCAGGTGAGCTGAGCTTCGCCCTCCCCTTGCCTCAGCAGGCCATCGCGGGGGTCCAGTTGTATTCCATGCCTGGTCCCTTCCAGGTGAAATCGGAAGACCTCCTGAAGAGCGTCTGCGCAGTTCACAGCCAGGTCAATATCCCACTGATGCTCCAGTGCCCGGTGCGCCGAATGGGCCATCCAAAGGGTTGCGTCGGCAGTGTTGTATTCCGGCCCTTCGCCTTCGCAGTTGCGGTTGGGAATCAAGCCCCCCTTCATCTGGGAGATGGCGTCCAGTAGGATCGCTTTGGCTTCGCTCCACCTTCCCGTCGTCAGGCAAATTCCAGGCAGAGCGATCATCGTGTCCCGGCCCCAATCGGTAAACCAGGGATAGCCTGCCAAGATCGTGTTGCGCTTGCCATCGGTGACCAGATACGGATTGGCAGCTTCCAAAAGGATTGAGCCAAGAGTGTTGCCGCCTTGATGCTGCCCGACCGGCATTGAGATGCCTGGACCGGGCGCCTCCGCGATTAGAACTGCCCGCTCCCCAGGGGCTAACTCGTAAACCAACTCGCAAGGGCAGAAGAGGTCCTGGTAAGCATCGAGGCCGCGCTCATAGTCTCGGAGGTGCTCGATCCGGTAGTACCACTCCTTCAAAGGCTTCGCAGTGGCTCCGGTATGCTCAAGAATGAGCGGGATACCGGAGTCGCTCAACTCCGTCCGGTCTTTCGTAACCGAGAGGCTTTCGGGATAAGTCTCGGAGTGCCTGAAAGTGTGGTGATAGAATTTGTGGCACACGAGTGGCCCAAGCGTGAGGGAGAAGGGAGCTGGGCCGACATTGACGTATTCGATGCGACACGCATTGGCGCCGGGCGGCATGCTGATCCTCTTCTCGATCCGTACTCCGAAGGATTCATGGGTCCAGACCGCTTCTTTCCCAACTTCAAAGCCGGTCAGTCCGAGGAAGCCTTCCGGGTGAATGGCACCGGCGTATTGATTTGTCGACAAGGGGACCATGCCGCGCCCTGCATCCGCGAAGGCCTCGATGCTTGCAAGCAGGACAGTCCGGGAGATCGGAGGCGGAATCGCCGCCACCAGATGTCCGTGGTAACGCCTCGTGTTCGCGCCGGAAACGGTCCCCATCGCGTAGCCGCCTATACCGTTCGGCAGCATCCATTCACGTCGCGACGAAATCTCGAAGTTGCGGCACTGGACTTGGTCGAGCCGGAATGGCATATCCAAACTTTGGCACTTTTACCTGCCCTTAAGAACAGGCAGCCTGGAACCCTTAACAGGGGTAGGTTTTGGATGGAGCTCAAGCACGCAAGAAGTCTAATCGGCCAAGAGGCGAGCGTCACCTGGAAGGACCGGAATGGCGAGGATCTATCTCGGCTGATTCGAATCTATGACGCAGGATTCATCCCTCTTTACGGCGCCTGTCTCTCGACAGATGTCGGCCACATTCAGCTTGAAAGGATCACTTCCTGCAAGCCGGCCTCCGCCGCCTAGCCTTTGCCGGCGGCTTCTTGCTTCCGCGAAAACTCCCTTTTCCGGAGCAAATCCAGGAAGGCGTCCACCCGGAGCCGGACACCGAAACGGTAGTCGCTCGGAAACTGGCGCCAGAGAACGTATGGCTCGAGGCATCCAATCGTTTGGCTGATCGAATACTCGTGGTCGAACCACCTGCGCCGGTCGAAATCGTACTTTGCAAGCACGCTGATTTTGGTTGCTCCGAGGTCGAGGTCGCCCCTCACGTGGAAGGCATTGGCCGAGTATAGGCGGTCGGCGCTGAATGCGGCAGTGCCTGTTTCCCCGCCAAAGAGGTAGGCGGCGCCGATTCGCAGCTTGCCCGCATCGAAGACGAGCCCGGTCTGGACCCTGCCCCAGCCGTAGAAGGAGTCCTCGTTCCTATATCCCTGGAGATTGAGCCGAACCAAGGTTGATAGACCGGGCAAAATCTCGGCGGGTCTTAGCCCGACCGCGATTTGCGCTACCAACCGATTCTGGAAGGGTCCGTCGTTCTCCTTGATTCGATGAGCCCGGATCTGGGCAACCCCATCAATATCTCCATGCGACCCTCCACGCTCATAAGCGACCTCGGCGAGCTTGCTAAATCTTGTGTCCCCGGTGAGCGATTGGGCGCCCTGATTCCAGTAAGAGCCCAGGCTGAGCGTGTCCCTCGCCGCCGAGAGATATCGGCGCTCGGCCTCCGGGGAGCCGACTGTCACGTTCTCGAGATAACCATAGCTGAACCGCTCGGTGAGCTCGGAGCGAGGACTGATCAGCCCCGTGGCCCTTGTTGGCTCGATCGAGCTGCGCGCGATTTCAAGGCCATAACTTGGCAGGGCGCCGGGAAAGGCATTCATCCCAGCGGTGAGCGCCGTCTTGCTGTCGAGGAGGATGCCGCTGTTCCATGTAAGACCGAATCCGCTTCCACGGCGAAAAGAAACGCTGGGAAGCCGGAGCCCCGTCACCCGCTGATCGAGCGAGTAGGTCTGATTTGGCAGTTGGGGAAGGGAAAGCGGACCAACGGAAATGCGCGGGCGCTCGATGACCACTTTGTCAGCCGGAATGACCACTACTCGGCGAGTTCGGAGCGTATAAAGCTCAGGGCAACTTGTGCCCGAAGCGTCGATCAGCTCGTACCGGCCCGGCGAAATCCTTGCCTCGCGCGCCTTGATCTTGACCCCCGCGACATCGGCATCCACATTCGTTGCGCGCCCAATTTTAAGGTCCCAATTGAATTCCAGAAGGTCGGCTTTCATGGTGCCGTCAGGGTCGGTCAGTGCGACATTCCCTTCTGCGATGCCTCGCCGTGTAGCGAGTGCAAAGTCTCCGCCCCCCTCAAAGGAGGGGAACCTCGCTGCTGGAATCAACTGGCTTGCGGTCCAGAAAGCTGCGAGGATCGGGTCCCTGAGCTCACCCGATTCAAAGAAGACGGTGACCTTGTCGGCTCTGATCCGGGTAACCCCGTAAGTGACAAGGACGTTGCCGGCGTAGATGACCACGCCATCTCTTCGATTGCCGGAAATGCGATCCGAACTGACGCTGAAGGTCTCGTCGGAAAGCGGCTGCTGCGCCAACGCCAACAGAGCGCCGACCGCCAAAATTGCGACCGCCATCGAGCGAGCAGTGTACCGTTCTATGGTGGTCAGACGGAAACTGATGGCTCAAGTTTCAGGGGTTGGCCCAATCGTCCAATACTTCGCTCAGCCGGAGCTTTCTTGACGGCTGCTTGAGTTTTCTGAGAGCCTTCTGTTCGATCTGCCGCACACTTTCGCGGGAGATCGCATAGAACTCAGCGATTTCCTCAAGCGTGTAAATCCGGCCGTCGATCAGGCCGAACCGCATAGAAATCACTTCCTGCTCCGTCCCGGCAAGAGTTCCCAGCACGGCATCTATCCGATCGCGAAGATGGGAGCGAATCGCCGCATCAATGGCGCTTTCCGAGCCCCCATCTTCCAAGAAGTCACCCACGGCGGCGTCTTCATGTTCGCCGACGGGAGTTTCCAAGGATAGGGGATCGTGCATGGCCCGCAGAGACTCTCGCACCCGGTCGACATTGACTCCCAGAGCCTGGGCGATTTCTTCGTCGGTGGCTTCTCGCCCGAGGGAGTTGTGCAGTTCAGCAGCCTTTTTCATAAAGCGGGCCATAGCCTCTTGCGTATGAACGGGGACGCGAATCGTGCGGGCATGATCGCCGATCGCCCGCGAGATTCCTTGCCGAATCCACCAGGTCGCATAAGTGCTAAACCGGAAACCCTTGCGGTAGTCGAACTTAGCCACCGCGCGCATGAGGCCGATGTTTCCCTCTTGGATGAGGTCCTGCATGGAGAGACCCCGGCCGACGAAGCGCTTGGCAATGCTCACTACGAGCCTAAGATTTGCCTCCGTCATGATTCGGCGGCACTCCTCGCAACCCTCCTGCGCCAACCGGGCGAGAACGATTTCCTGTTCTGATGTCAGCAAGGAGATCCGGCCGATTTGCTGAAGCCACTGCCGCACGGAGTCGTCGAGGTGCGCTTGCAGGTCGCCCGAAAAGCTGTCGCGCTGGCGCGCTGGCCCGTCGACCTTCATAGGTACTGTATGAGAACCCACGCTCATGCTCCCAAATCCCTCGAACCGGCTTGCAACTTGATCTTCCTTTTACGAGATCACCTGACACTATATCAAAGGATTCGCCGAAAACCAAGAAGAATTTCGTAATAATGCGATTTACTTGGTTTTTGGGTCGCGGTCGTCAGGATTGAGGGACCGAAGCCGATCCTGTATGAACTGCAGGTAGTCATTGTCCATTTCATTCTGCTTGAGGCTTTGCGTCTGCCTCTCTTCGCGCTTGCGGCGAAGCCAATCCGCCGCCTCTGAGACGAATTTTTGGGTGAGGGGATCCTCGCGAGATTCGACGTCGAGCAGGAGGTCGAGCATGGACTCGGACTGGACATGAGCAAGCCACTGGCCGGGTGGTCCTTTTGGACCACTTTCGCCGAATTGGCTCTTCATTGCCGTGATGAGCTCGATGGCCGCGGGAGTGATAAGGATGTCGGGCTCTTGCAGGGCTGTCCAGGCTTCCGGGCACAGATCCTCGCTGAGGAGGGCTTTCAATAGGATCGCCTCTCCGGATTGAAGCTGGGCGCGTGGGGGCTTGATGGGAACGATGGCGGTCGGCGTTGCTTCCACCGGTCTTCTCTGTGTGTTCCGTCGGATCTGGATGACCCAGTTTCGAAGCATCTTCTGGGCATGTAGCCGGTCCTTCGTGCCAGGGTATTTCGCCGCCAATCTTTCGAGGTGGGAATCGAGCTCGATTGGGGTGAGGGCTCCCGCGAGTGCCGCGACGGTCTCGGTCCAAAACTCGTCCTTGTCCGGGGTCAGCCGATTTTCTATGGCCTGCAGCTTGTAGTCCAGCGGGCTGATGCCTCTTTCTACGGCCTGCTGGACGGCCTCCGGGCCGGCGTTGCGGAGCAGGGTGTCGGGATCCTCTCCATCGGGCATCAGCGCAACCCTTACGCGGAGGCTTTCGGCGACCAGCATTTCCGCGGCTCTGGCCGCCGCCTTTTGCCCGGCTGCATCGCTGTCGTAAAGGATGGCCACCTCGTCGCACCATCGGCGGAGCAGTCGCGCTTGGTCGTCTGACATCGCGGTTCCCAGGGAGGCTATCGCGGTTTGCACACCCGCTCGGTGGCACGCGATCACGTCCAGATAGCCCTCGACCAGAACGGCTCGCCGGGCTTTGCTCAAGGGGTCGCGTGCTTTATTGAGTCCGTAGAGAACTTTGCTCTTCCGGTAGAGAGGCGTGTCGCTGCTGTTGATGTATTTCGGATGGCCATCGCCCAGGAGCCTGCCGCCAAAGGCCACAAGCTCGCCACGCTCATCCCGGATCGGAAACATCAAGCGGCCGCGGAACTTGTCGTAAAAGCCCCCCGAGGTGTCCTGATCGACCAGGAAAAGGCCTTTGCATACCTGCAGCGAGAATCCTCTTCTTTGGAGCTGGCTCGCAAGTGCGTCTCCGACGTCCGGAGCATAGCCGATCTCCCAGGTCGAGCGGACCTCCTCGTCCAGCCCTCGCCCATCGCAGTAGGCCCTAGCATCCGTGGACTTCGATAAGGCATTCTTGAAGAAGCCGAGGGCCTCCTCCATGGCCGCCTGCTGGCTGAGCTTGGCCGATTTGTCCTCGGGCTTTCTGTTCCGAAGCTCGATACCGGCACGCTTGGCAAGGATCTGAATGGCCTCCGCGAACTCGACGTTCTCGGTTTTCATGACCCAGTCAAAGATGTCGCCTTTTTCCCCGCAGGACCAGCACGTAAAGCGCTGGGTCAGCTGGCTGACATCAAAAGAAGGGCGCTTGTCCGCGTGAAACGGACAAAGGCCCTTCCAGTTTTTCCCAGTTTTCTTGAGGACGACCTTTTGGCCGACGAGCTCTACAATATCGACCCGGCTGCGGATCTCATCGCGTTCGTCGGCCACGCATTTAGTTTAGCCCTTGCCGGCGGCCACGACGATACCGGTGACCACATGTGGCTTATCGAGGCCCAGTCGGGAAAGTCTGAACGCGACCTTGTGTCGGGAGAGGAAGCGAACGATGATCTGGTCGCCGTTGAGCTCGTAAGCATCGGGCTTCTGATATTTCTTAATCAGCTCGGCAAAAGTTGCTCCGAAGCCGACGCCCTTGCGGGTTCGCACGGCTCTGTTCTGCAGGCCGATCGCCTCGATCTGGACGACCCGGTTTTGACCGTCGAGGACGAAGCCGTAGCGGCTTCCGCCTCGATTATAGATCCAGCGCGTGATTGTGACGCGGCCAGAGCTCATGCCGGCACCACCGCCTGCACTGCCGGGGCCCGGTCGTGCCCCGCCGCCACCAGCGCCGGCTGGACCTCCAAGCTGGGGGCCGCTTTGGCTGAGGCCAGGGCCCGCGCCATCCGGTCCGCCTTTTTGGGCTCTCATAAGAATATCGTTCTCAAAGCTGAAGCCCTTACCCATCCAAAGCGCTTCGCCAACACTGCCACCGCCACCGCCAGCGCCTCCGCCCGGCCGGCCAAATGTCGGGCCGCCCGCGCCTGGAGCACCGGTGCCGCGACCTCCGCCAGCAGGGCCAACCGCCGTGCCGCCAAAGTTAACGGACTGGATGTCGTCCGGCGTGCCATACATCTGCACAACACGGGTTCCGCTGTCGTAGAGCTTGATGCCAACCAGCTTGGTCTCGGCTACGCTCTTTTTCGCTTGAGCCTGTGAAATCGCTGCGCACGAGATGAGCGCGGCTACCGCTAGAGTCGTTCGAATGGTGTTCATGTTCAAATTTGCTAACCCCTCCTGAGTAGGTCGTCCTTTTCTAACTGAATATGACGCGGCCTTTGACAAGTTGGTCACGGGCGGCGCGAAAGAAGAGGTCGCCTGAGCATCATCCGGGTATACCTTTGCGTAGAACTAAGCAGGAGTCAAATAGATCAATGGCAGCAGGATTGGCAGTTTCATCGACAGATTTTGAGCAGACAGTTTTGAATTCCGAAGTCCCGGTCCTCGTGGATTTTTGGGCAGAGTGGTGCGGGCCGTGCAAGGCGATCGGGCCGGCCATCGAAGAGCTCGCCACGGAATATGAGGGCAGGGCAAAGGTCGTCAAGATCAACGTCGATCAAGAGGGCGATCTGGCGATGAAGTACGGGGTCATGAGCATTCCTGCGCTGCTTGTCTTCAAGGGGGGCAAAGTGGTCGACCAGATGGTGGGCGCACTCCCGAAGCCGCAGATCGCCGCATTGATCGACCGCGCACTGTAGGCGGAAGGTCTTACGGCCTCAAGGGCTGAACTAGACTCGGCGGTTCGTTCTTGCTCCGCTGAGGTTTAATGGCCTTGGTGTCCCACAAGCTTCCCAACGTGGCAAAGGCAGGCGTCATCATGATGCTGAGCCTGCTTCTGAGCCGCGTGCTCGGGATCGTACGGGACATGATCATGGCCTGGAAGTTCGGCCAGGGCGCCGAAACCGACGCCTACGTCCTCTCTTTCCAGCTTCCCGATCTTCTGTTCTTCCTGATCGCGGGCGGCGCGCTCAGCTCGGCCTTCATCCCGGTCTTCAGCGAGTTTCTCCATACGGGCCGCGAGCGGCAAGCCTGGAAGCTATTCAGCGTGGTTGTGACGGTGATGTCCATTGCGGTCACCGCGTTCGTCGTGATCGCTTTTATTTTCGCCGAGCCGATGATGCGGCTCTTTGCGCCCAATGCGCCCGCCGAGCAGCTCCCACTCATTGCCCAGATGAGCCGGATTCTGCTGCCCGCCCAGTTCGCATTCTTCATTGGCGGGATCATGTTCGGCACGCTCTATTCGCGCCAGGTCTTTTCGGTGCCTGGGCTTGCCCCGAATATCTACAATCTCGGCATCATATTCGGAGCGCTCGTGCTCTCGAACTTTGTGGTGCCTGGCGTCATGGGCATGTCCTGGGGCGCTCTGATCGGCGCTTCGATCGGCAATCTTGTTATTCCGCTCTTCGCGCTGCGAAAGCTCGGAGCGGACTTCCGGCCCTCTCTGGATATTAAGGACGAGGCGGTACGCAAGGTGTTTCGCCTGATGCTTCCCGTCATCCTTGGTCTATCTCTTCCGGGCGTGTATGCGATGATCATGCGCGGCTTTGGCACCGCATATGAGGCCGGGATCGTCACCGCGCTCGACTATTCCAACAAGCTGATGCAGGCGCCGCTTGGGGTGTTCGGCCAATCTCTCGCAATCGCCGTATTCCCGGCCCTGACCCAGTTTTTCGCGCAGGACCGCATGGACCAATACCGGCTCCAATTGGCCGCCACCCTGCGCACTGTCCTCTACATCACCTTGCCGATTTCGGCGCTGATGTTCGTGCTCTCGCCGCAGATCGTCCAGCTCGCCTTCGAGCGGGGCAAATTCACCCATCTGGATACGCTCGAAACGGCGGACTGCCTTCGCATGTTCTCGCTCGGCATCTTCGCATGGTGCCTGCATCCGGTTTTGATGCGAGGGTTTTTCTCGATCCAAAGCACAAGGACGCCGATCATTCTTGGCACCGTGACGACAGCGCTGTTCGTTGGCCTGGTGCTCGTACTTCGAGAGACTTCGCTGGGCTATCGGGCGCTTCCGCTTGCGAGCTCGATTGCGGCGACGGTAATGGTGGTCATGCTCATGCTTGCGATCCGCCGTCAGGCTGGCGGTTTGGACCTCGAAAGCGTGGCTCTGACCTTCATGCGGGGGTCGATCGCCGCTGTGTTGGCGGCGAGCGCTGTTTACGGCGGGCTGCTCCTTTGGCCGCAAGAGTTCACTTCTGGAACCTTCCCGTTGGTCTTCCAGGTTTTCGGTCTGGGCCTCCTTGGCGCCTGGATGTATTACGGGCTGACACGGCTAATGAAAATGCCCGAGACGACTACCGTGAACCGAGTGCTGGGCAGGATGTCGCGCTCGCGACAGGCTGACCAGGACATTTCATAGTCAAGCTAGCCACATTCGAGGCGGGCCGGCTACGCGCATCCTCCGCCGGTTCCACTATGGCTGCCAGTCGGCCAGGATTTGGAATAGATCCGTCCTCATCCTATATCCGAGGTTCGACGCGCCGATCCTCCCAGGCAGGAGCGACCGGAAAATAGCTCGCACCTGCTTGTTTGCGCTCACGAAGCGCGTGAGGTCTCCCCCAGCCGGATACAAGTTGACCGTATCGGTTCCTCCCATTGGGAACGACTTGACGTGCTCGAATGCGTTGGTATTCCAGTTCCAGAGATAGGCCATGCTGGTGCAGCCCGTTTTCCCCTGGCCCTCGGCCTTGATGATGAGCCCTCGAAGCATTGAGCCTGGCTTGTCGAGCGTGAAGGAAGCCTCGATCGCGACGACCGCACCTTGGCCAAAGATGTTCGCCGACCGTACATCGTAATAGGCGTCGTCCGAGTCGTGGATAGAGGTAACGTCGCCTGCCTGGTATTGCCCCGTATAGACAGAGACAGTCGTCGCGTCGTATTCAGGCAACGCAGCCGAACTGACCTGCCAAGAGAGGATATGGGTCTGCCATGCGCCATTGGCATCCCCGACCATGCTGACTCCCCAGAATTTGTTGTCGTCAACATCTACCTGCACGGAAAAGAAATCTCCCCACCTGTTGGAGCCGGGACCGCCGTAATTGGCGTTTTGGCTGCTCATCAGGACCTGCGGCACGCCCATTACGCCGGGAGGATCGGTGGCTTTGCGCGAGGCGATCATCATGTCGGCGGTGATGCTCGTGCTGCTCCGCGAGAAGACGATCGAAATATCGCGAGCGCCGTTCACATTAATCGCTGGGAAAAACGTATCCACCCCAGCGGTACCGGGAACTGTTCCGGTTTGAAACACGGTGGGGGAGCCCGAGATTGGCCAGTTGTTGGTCGAAATCTCATACCAGCGCACCATGTTTCGATTGTCTGAATTGCTGACCGATGTGTGATGGGTCGTGTACAGCCTGCCGTTGCGATAGACCAGGTTGAAGAGCCTGCTGTCCACTGTCCAGAAGGTTCGGTTGTTGGTGCTGATTGCATCCCTGGCAAGGGGTGTAAATGAAGGCACCGAAACGCCAGTGAATACCAGCGTCGGCGTGGTGTCGAGGTCCTTCATCGCGTAGATCCGGAGCGATGAGTTTGATGCCACCGCCGCTCCATATATCCTGTCAATTCCGCTCTCGACACTCTGCCCAACCTGCCCGGAGCCGCTGTTGGCGTCTCTAAGAATCGTCGCGGTTGTCGCTTGTCCGAGAAGCATCGGCGCCTTCTTGATGACCACGAATTCGATGCCGCCCCAGCCACCGCTGCCGCTGAACGCGAACATATTGCCGCAAACGGCGACCGCATCCTTGTTCGATGCGTAGCTCGGATAGTCCATCCAGTACAGGTTCTGTCCAACCGTGAGCTTGGCTTCGACTCGATACTTGTACCAAGTGCCGGCTGGGTCGTTGTCGTCCGAGACGGCGATGCAAAGCTTGGAAATCTTGTTATTGGCGTCGTCCTTGAGCTCCAGCCCCATGATAAAAAACCTTTGGCTGACCGGATCGTAGAAAGCTTTCGGATCAAAGACAAAATCCGTCGCGCCGACCGAGCCAAAGAATCCATTGGCGCCGTTGATCTCTTGCTGGAATGTCTTCTGCCCGGTGTTCTTATTGAAAAAGGCGACGCTGCAGTTCACGACCTGGACTATGTTGTTGGGTCCTACACCGATATTGGGATCCGGGGGCACCCAGCCCGTGGCGCCCATGCCTGGGAAGAGCTTGTCCGTCCTTCCACGAATGAAATCGCCGACCCCGCCGACGGGCAACGTGTTATCTCCCGTCGAATCAATCCTGATGGGCGGAGGCAGGTTTTCTGCAGCCTCCCGCTCAACGTTATGGAAGGTTTCCTGAATTTGCGGGAACACGTCGAGGGTGGATTCCTTGACGGGCTTGATGTTTCGCTCGATCCGGATCGGCTTGATGACCCCGCTGGACTTGCCGCCCTGGGCGAGGACGGGTCCGACAAGAAGAAGGGTGGCGGCCAGAACGGCCACGCGCAAGGTTGTTAGGCGCATATCTGTATTATAAGAGGCTTGGATAGCTCAATGCGTCGGTTTGTGGCTTATGAACAGGTAATTCTACGGGGGAAGGGTCGTATGTGAAGACATCAGCCTTCGGCAGTATCCCGCGTGGCAACCGCCTCTAGCTGGTCTTCACAGCGATGGCAGGCTGGACCACCGCGAGGGAGCCCATGTCACGGAGTTCAGCGACCGCGCATAGCCAGGAAAGTGTCGATTCTGCTCCCTGATTCCGGTTAACCCGCTTGGGATGAAGTCCGTCGAAGCACCCGCCCGTCGCTTTGTCGTAGAGGGGCTGACCGAGCATATTCTCGCCGAGGAACCAGCGGAAGGCGCGGTGCGCTTCTTCCAGCCAGAGGGCGTTGCCCGTCACTCGAAGTGCGGTGAGGCACGCCGATGTCGACGAGGACGCCTCCACGGGCTGCTGGTCGAAGAAGTTCCGGTGCTCGCCTCGGACATAGAAGCCGTTCGAGCCGATTGGTGCGAACACCCCGTCCGGACCGGTTTGCAGCTTCATGAGCCAGGCCAGCGATTCGAGCCCGGCTTCGAGCATGTGCCGATTTTGGTGCGCTTCTCCGGCGACGATTAGCGCCTGCGGAAGGCGCGCATTGCAATAGGCGAGGCTCTGCTCGAACCAGAGCCAGTCATCGCTGCGGTTAGCGGCATATAGGCGCAGGAGCCGGCCAGCCATTTCCTGCTTGAGAATTTGGACCATGTACTCGTGGGGGAAGCCTTGGAGGTAGTTCTCTGCGGCGAGGACGCCATAGGCCCATGTCCGCGGGCTCGTCGTGGCGAAGAGGGCGTGCGCGCTTTTTTCGAAAACGGATTTGGCTGCCTCGCGGCGGCCTCGATCCTTGCAGCGCTTGACGATCGCGCCAAGCGCCCAAAGCGACCGGCCATGCGAGTCCTCCGAGCCCTCGGATTCGAGCCAGTGCCGGCCATAGCTCATGAAGTTTCGGAACCGACCATTTGCCGGGTTGTACGCATCTGCGACGAAGCTCAAGTATCGGCTTTGGAGCAGCGCGACTTCGGGCGAATCGAGGTAGGCCGTGAACAGGAGCGCGCGGGCATTGTCGTCAACGCAGTAGCCCTCGGACCGGTTGGGGGTCGTGAAGGTGGCGTGCTGGAGGATGCCGGTATCGTCGCTAAGGCAATAGAGATGATCGAGCTTGATGTCTGGCAGAATGAGCGCTGATTGGGTCGCAACGGTCGGCTGCTTGAATATTTTTCCCAGGCGCTCGTCGCTGTCCAGCTTGGCTTTTGCGAAAGTGGCAAGGTATTGCTTACCGACCTCGGGCCAAAGCATTTTCTTTCCGAATGCGGCGGCCCTTTGCCCAATTTCCTGCCGCATCTTGGGATCGCTTTGGATCGCGAGGACGGCGTCGGCAATGGCCTCCGGGTCACGGAACGGCACGAGCAACCCCCTCCCTTCATCGAGTAGCTCCTCGGCGTATGTGTAGGGTGTGGAGATTACGGCCTTGCCGGCGCCGACCGCGTAGGCGAGTGTTCCCGACGTGATCTGCTTTGGATTGAGATAGGGAGTGACATAGATGTCCATCGCCGCAAGGTATTCGACCAGCTCTTCGGTGGAGACGAACCGGTCGACAAAGCGGACATTGTTTGAAACGCCAAGTTCCTTTGCGAGCGCGACAAGACTCTCTCGATAGGATTCTCCGGCTGAGGCGCGGACATGTGGATGGGTGGCTCCGACCACGACGTAAGTTGCACCGGGATGCTGTTCCACGATCTTCGGCATCGCTTGGATGACGTATTGAACGCCCTTGTCGAGGGAGAGCAGGCCGAACGTGAGTATCATCGGGCCCTCGATATCGAGCTTGCTTCTGAGTTCCTTGCCCGCCGATTCCTCGATGAGAGGAATGCCGTGGGGGATGAGGTCTATCTTGTCGGGGCACACGTCGTGCACCTCGCCGAGCAGGCTCACCGCTCGCTGGGTCATCACGACCACGCGCTCGGACAGCTGGAGCAGCTCATCCATGACCTTCTTTTGGGCTGCCGACGGCTCGCGCAGCACGGTATGGAGGGTCGTGACGGTTGGCATCTTCGCTTCGCGTACGAAGCTCATCAGGTAGGAGCCGGCGTCTCCGCCAAAGAGGCCATATTCATGCTGCACGGAAAGCACGTCGTATCCATGCCGATTGACGTAGTCGGCGGCGGGCACGTAGGAGGCCAGGTCTGAATCCCTGATCTCATACATAACCCGGTCGGGGTAGACGTAGTCCCGGTCGCTCATCGCGATAGCGTCGACGGTCAGTTCGTGATCGGTATCGGCAATGGCCCGAGCTAGGTCAGCTGTGAAGGTAGCGATGCCGCACTGGCGAGGCAAATAGCTCCCAAGAAGGGCGATTTGTCTAAGTGGCCCGTGCATCCGGCCATTGTTGTTTTGAGTCAAGTCCATTAATCTCTCCCCAGAGTTTAGGCTCTTGGACGGTCGGCATATTCCGGCAGTTCCCGAGTCCCAACGGGCATCGATTTCCAGGGTTTGCTCGCTGCTTGACGGCTTATTCGTGCTGACCCCGGCCTGAGCTGAAACAAACAAGTCTCACATAGATTATTGCATATATTCGACTTATTGACCCGGCAACGCCGATACCCGGCTGAGTGCAATAATCCAGCTTGACCCGGAGGAACCGATGTTGTTGGCATCCTTGCTTCTCGCGATCGTTTCATCGAGCCCCGCCCCCAAGCCCGGCTATGTGGACTCACTGGCGGAGGGCTTTCGCAATCCGCCCGCTTCGGCAAAGCCGCACACTTGGTGGCACTGGATGGACGGCAACGTCACGAAGGAAGGCATCACCGCCGACCTGGAGGCGATGAAGAAGGTCGGCATCGGCGGCGCGCAGATGTTCACGGTTTCGCAGGGCATTCCACCCGGCCCAGCAGGCTACATGAGCCCCCTTTGGCGCGAGCTGACAACCTTTGCAATCAAGGAGGCGGGCAGGCTGGGTATCGAGCTGTGCATCCACAATTGCGCGGGCTGGTCCAGCTCCGGCGGACCGTGGGTAGCGCCGGAGAACGCGATGCAGGTAGTCGCGTGGTCTGAGCGGAAGGTTCGCGGACCTGCTCGGTTTTCGGAGATCCTGCCTCCTGCCAAGGCACCCTTTGTGTACGCGAGCGTCCCCTATTACCGCGACATAGCCGTGTTCGGATTCCGGACGCCCGCCGAGGGCGATGCGGGGAAGGCGGACCCGCAGCTTCTCGGCAAAAGCGGGGTCCATAGGATGGACGGCTTGGAACCGAACCTGACGCCAACTCCTGCCGGTCTCGCCATTCCCAAAGACGGACTCGTGAACCTCACGAGCAAGCTCGAAGCGGACGGACGGCTGACCTGGGATGTACCGGAAGGCGATTGGACGATCCTGCGCATGGGCCATGTCCCTACCGGCAAGAACAACCACCCTGCGCCGCCGGAGGGGGACGGGCTGGAGGTCGACAAGCTGAGCCGTGAGGCGCTCGATGCCTTTTGGGCAGGCATGATGGCTAAGGTGATCGCCGACGCCGGGCCGCTAGCTGGCAAAGTACTCAACAATGCCCTCGTCGACAGCTATGAGGTGGGCGGTCAGAATTGGACCCCGAGGTTTCGCGAGGAATTTCAGCGCCGGAGAGGCTATGATCCGCTCCCGTATCTTCCGACGATCGCCGGCCTGCTCATCGAAAGCAAGGAGGACACCGAGCGCTTTCTTTGGGACTTTCGAAGGACCATCGCAGACCTCTTCGCGGACAACTATTACGGCTATTTCGGCGAGCTTTCCCGCAAAGCCGGCTTGCAGTTTTCGACCGAGCCCTATGGGAATGGAGGCTTCGACAACATCCAGGTTGGGGGCAAGTCGGACATTCCGATGGGAGAGTTTTGGATTGGCGGCGGGACCCTGGAAACGACCAAGCTGGCCTCGTCGGTCGGCCACGTATATGGGCGGCCGGTGGTTGGCGCGGAAGCCTTCACGGCAGACGACGTGCGCGGCAAATGGCTCGAAGAGCCTTATACGGCAAAAGCCCTGGGCGACCTGGTTTTCACAAACGGCATCAACCGCTACATCTTCCATCGCTATGCCCATCAGCCCTGGATGAACCTCAAGCCGGGCATGACGATGGGTCCGTGGGGGACTCATTTGGAGCGCACCCAGACATGGTGGACGGAGGCTGCGACTTGGCTGAAGTACGTCGCCAGGTGCCAATTTCTGCTTCAGCGGGGCAAGTTCGTTGCCGACGCTCTGTACTTCTATGGCGAGGGAGCTCCCGTCGATTTGCCCTACCGGCCCAGCCTAAAGCCCGCCATGCCCGCCGGCTACGACTACGATGGCGCGGATGCCACGGTGATTCTGGAACGGCTGCGGGTGCGCAACGGCCGGCTCTTGCTGCCCGACGGCATGAGCTACTCAGTGCTCGTGCTGCCGGAGAGTAGGTTTATGACCTCGAAGATGGTTGCGCGAATCGCGGAGCTAGTGCGGGCAGGCGCGGTTGTGGTGGGCCCGAAGCCAACGATGTCGCCAAGCCTGGCCGACTCTCCGAAGGGCGATGCGGAGGTGAAGCGCATTGCGGACGAGGTTTGGGGCATTGGTGAAATCGGCAAGGCGGGAGTGCGCGATCTTGGAAAGGGCACCGTTTTCTGGGGCGCGACGTTGGCAGAGGTATTTGAGCGACTGGAGATTGCGCCCGACTTCGAGTATAGAAGCCTGACCGGCGGCTCGAAGCTCGTTTATATCCACCGGAAGATCGATGGTGCGGACGTCTACTTCGTCTCGAACCAGCAGTATCAGCCCACCGAGGCTGACGTTACGTTTCGCATCAAGGGCAAGGCGCCGGAGTTTTGGCGGGCGGACAGTGGAGTCATTGAGCCGGCAGCGGTCTACCGCGAGGAGAAGGGCCGAACGGTCGTCCCCCTCCGCCTTGGGCCAGCTGAGTCGGTGTTTGTCGTCTTTCGGGGCAAGCCCAAGGTGGATCACCTGACGAGTTTTGCACCAGTCCGGGCCAAGCAATCCATGCCAAAGGTTCCTCAGATCGCGATCAAGAGCGCTCGCTACGAAACGGCGGATGGCCGAGGCGCGGACGTGACCGCAATCGTCGCACAGCTCGTCAAGCAAGGACAATTCGAGATACCGGCGACGAACGGGCTGTTCGGCGATCCGGTGGTGAACGTCGTAAAGCGGCTCCGGATCGACTATCTGGTGGACGGCAAGCCGAAGTCCAAGATGGTCAATGAAAACGAAACGCTCGTCCTCGAGGATCTGCCCCCAGTCAAGCCTGCGGGATTCGAGATCGCGCTCGCAGGCAGCCGGTACACACTGACCCCCTGGAAGCCCGGGAGCTATGTCGGGGCAACTTCGCGAGGGAGGCAGATCAAGATCCTCGTCAAAGAGTCTCCGGTGATTCTGGCTCTCGGCGGCCCTTGGGATCTCAGGTTTCCGCCAGGCTGGGGCGCGCCGCTATCCGTTAAGCTTCCAAGGCTTATCTCATGGCCCGACCATGCCAACCCCGGCGTGCGCTATTTCTCCGGTTCGGCGAACTACTCCCGCGAATTCTCGGTGGGTCCGGGAGTTATTGGCAAGGACCGAACGATCGTCCTCGACCTCGGCAAGGTCAAGAATTTCGCAACGGTCAAGCTGAACGGCAAGGCGCTCGGCGTTCTTTGGAAGGAGCCGTTCGCGGTGGACATCGGGAAAGCGGTATTGCCGGGCAAGAACAGGCTTGAGATAAAGGTGACCAACCTTTGGCCGAACCGCATCATCGGCGACGAGCAGCTTCCGCCCGATGTCGAATGGAACGGCGCTTCCCTCAAGGCTTGGCCCCAGTGGCTTGTGAAGGGCGAGCCGCGGCCGAAGACGGGGAGATTCACCTTCACTACCTGGCGGTTCTGGAACAAGGATTCGCCTTTGCTCGAATCCGGCCTCATCGGCCCGGTTGTGATCCGCTCGGCCCGTAGGGTCGAGGTGCGGCTCTGAGTCGTCCATGACCCGTAGCCGCCGGGGTTGTTCGTCCCGGCGATTGCCGAGCGCTGGAATCAACGAGAATCGTCGATGTACCTTAGCCGGGCTGTTTGTCCCGGCGATTGCGTTCATGGTGGTCTCCGGTGCTATGGGTGCTGGCCAAGCGTGGCCGTTGACTCCAGCTTCACTTGACGTCGTTGCTCACATCCGCTTTGGCATACTTGTCATATTGCTTCTGAATCGCAGCGCGGTCTGGCCCGAGGGCTGACATACTTGGAATGAGCACCGCCGACGAGACCCATACCCGCACTATGCCACCTAATCATCAAAGTGCCGAGGAGCTATTCCAAAGAGCCATGGCTGCAGCCGACGCCATGAACACTCTTTCCGCGCTTCGGCTGGCAGAAGAGGCAGCCGCTATCAAGCGAAATATCCCGGGGGTACATGTCCTCCGGGCGCAGTGCCTGGCCGGGCTGGGACGGCTCCATGAGGCGCGATCCGCAGCCGCTGAGGAGCAGACTCCCGAAGCCGCTCAACTCCTCCGCTCGATTCAAGACGCCATCCGCGCCGGGGAGGAGACTGTCAACGCCGAGAGGCAATGGGCGTCGGTTATCAAACCCGATGTTCTCAGGCCGATCGAAGCCGCTTCCCATCGCTACACCTACCGTGGCCACGCCCTGATCAAGAATCCTTTCGACTTTGCCCTCTCCTCTATCCGCTCCTTCTGTGGAACCTCAGGCCGGCGTCCATCTTCGAGATCGGCTCCTATAATGGGGCGAGTGCCCTTTGGATGGCGGACACCCTCAGGACATTCGGCATCCAGAGCCACGTGACCTCGCTAGATATCGTCAAGGTCACGGCAATCCAGGATCCTGATATTACGTTTCTCGCGGGCTCCGGACGCGAGCCCGAAATCGCGTTTCCTCCCGAACTGCTCGCCTCCAGCCCCAGGCCATGGCTCGTGATCGAGGATGCCGACCACACTCTCGAGACCTCGAAAGCTGTGCTTGAATATTTCCATGTCCACATGGCAAGTGGCGACTATTTTGTAATCGAGGATGGGGCGACGGCAGAAGGGCCTAGGCTTGCACTCGCTGCCTTCCTGTCAGCTCACAAAGGCGAATACGTAGTGGACGCTTCTTACTGCGACTTCTTCGGCTACAACGCAACATGGTGCATCAACGGATTCTTGCGCAGGCTCTGAGGCTTGGCACGAGTTGCCGGCCCCGAGTGGACCTGACGGAGCAGGTCCCTCCATCTTGACGGCGAAATGGTTTGGGGCTTTGAAAAACCTGGTAACAATGCCCGTTGCAAACACTTGGAATGGCGCGCAACGTGTGATAAAGTGTCAGTGGCCACCTATCAGTGGCGCAGGAAGGAGCATATGAATAATCTAAAAACACTGATCCTCGCGGGAGTTCTCGCAATCGGCCCGGCGGCGTTTGCGACTCACTTGGTCAACTTCGAGGACCTCAACAACAACGGCACCAGCGGCTACACGCTGTATGGTCCATCCGTGCAGTCGGGCGGCTACCAGTTCGATTCGGTCTTCCCGAATGGCAGCGGCGCTGAGCTCGCTTCATGGACCGCGGACATCGGCGCGCCCTACACCGGGTCGGTCGCTCTCTTCGCGAACTACAACAACGACGAGGTCATGATGACCCAGATCGGCGGTGGACTTTTCAACGTCGTCTCGATCGACGTGGCTGACGTGTTCCGCAGTGCGGGCAACTCGCTGACCATTTTGCTCGAGGGAACCCATGCGGATAACTCGACCACGACGGTGCAGTTCAACATGACCGACAGCAGCAATCTGATGACGTACGCGGTCGGCCTGTCGGCCGTCAAGAGCGTTCGCATCTATGATGGCAACGACAGCAGCCAGGGCTTGAACTGGTTCCAGTTCGACAACATCAGCACGGTTCCGGAGCCTGCATCCATGATCGCTCTCGGCGTGGGCGCCCTCGCCCTGCTTCGTCGCCGACGCGCAGCCAAGTAAGAGACCTTCTCTTTCTGGCACAAGGCCGGAGTCACGCAAGTGACCCCGGCCTCTTTCTTTGGTAAACCTTTTTACAGCAGTGTATGTGCGGGGAGGGGAAGGGCGCTCGCTTGCGTGACCGCCGAATTGCGGTTTGGGGTCCGATGAATCGGCTCGGCCGCGAACTGCCGCAGGCCGTGAGCGGGTCCGGCGTCGCTTTGCAGCAGTTCGGCAGTCTCGGCTAGCCGCCTATCGCTCTTGCCAGAGCAGCCCGCGCCCGCTGCACATCGCTCTCGGCCTGCAGGAGATTCCTCTCCGCCGCGACGAGCGAATTCTGTGCGTCCGTGACCTCGAGGAATTGGCCGATCTCGCCTCGATAGCGCCCCTCCGATATCCTTACGAGCTCGCGGGCGTTTGCAACCTGCACCTGCGCGGTCTCCACCCTTTCCCCGGAGTGGCGGAGGTCCAGGTATGCCTGACTGACTTCAGAGATCACTAGTTGGGAGGTGTCGAGAAGGCGAGCCCTCGCGATGTCCTCATTGGCGCGCGCCTCCTTCTTGCGGCCAGCCGTGAGGCCGCCGTCTCCGAAGGTCCATCGAACGTTGATGCCGAAGGTCGCGGTCTGAGTCTGTAGCGGGTCATCGGCACCCCTGCCAGTGTGATCCGCCGTCAGGTCAACCCGCGGCACATTGGTCTTGTTGGCCACAGAGACTCCGTATCTTGCGGCCGCCCACCTCTCCTGAGCCTCCTTGATCTCTGGCCGCTGATCGAGCGCCGTGCGGACAAGGCCGGTGATGTCGACGGCGGAGTCGGGTTCAATGGACTCTGCCGGGCTGATCGGGGTTCGCGGGTCGATCCCCATCAGGTCGGCCAGGAGTACGCGTGAATTGGCGGCGGCGTTGCGTGCATTACTGAGCGCTATGACGGCATCGGCGAGATTGGTCTTTGCCCGAACCAGGTCTCCGGGTGGGCCAAGGCCGGAGTTCACAAGTGCGTTGGCCAAATCGAGTTGCCGCTGCCGATTCACGACGTTAGCTTCCGCCACGCCGATCAACCGCACGTTCTGGTAGTAGTTGTAGAACGCCCTCTTGACGGCTAGGGTGATGTCCTGTCTCGAGCGTGTGATGGCCTGACGGCTCGCCTTTTCGAGAGCTGACTGCTGGCGCACCGTGTCCCTCGTCCTTTCAAAGTCGAACAACAGCTGGCTGAGGGTAAGAGTAGTCGAGAACCGGATTGGGCTGGCGAATCCACCGCCGGAAGCGCCCCGGATCTGCTCGATCTCGGAGAATCTGCCGGAGAATCCAAGCTGGGGGTAGAGGCCAGATCGAGCCTGCTGCGTTCGGCCCTGGGCGGCTCGGAGATCGGCTTGGGCGATAACTAGATCGGGCTGATTGCGGAGGGCGATGGCTACGGCTTCCGCGGCGCTCAGGGCCTTGCCGCTCGCCTCCGGATGCGTCGGCCCAGGCAGCTCGATCTGCGGCGGGACCTTCACGTCCGGCGTCTGCGGCTTGATGGGCGGCGTTTGGGCTAGGGCGAAGCCGGGGATAAGGGTCAGCGCGATGATGCCTCTCTTCAATCGTTCTCCTTCGGGCTTGTTACGCCCCGTCCTTTCCAACCGGCTCCGGCGATTTTTCGATTGCCGCGATGCTCGGCTCCATCAGCGACCGGCTCAGATCGCGGTCGTCCTTATGGAAGCGACGGATCAGGTCGTCGAATAGGGTGTAAACGGTAGGCACGACGAAAAGGGTCAGCAGCGACGAAGTAATTAGGCCGCCGATCACCGCCGTAGCCAGTGGGGTGTACATCTCCGATCCGCTGCCCAAACCGATCGCAAGGGGCAACATGCCCAGAGAAGCGGAGAGGGTCGTCATCAGGATCGGACGAAGGCGGGTCGGGCCTGCGGTGAGGATTGCCTCGTCGCGAGGCATCCCTCTTGAGCGGAGCTGATTCGTGTAGTCCACGAGCAAAATGCCGTTCTTCACGACGATCCCCATGAGCATCAGCAGTCCGATAAAGGCGGTCAGCCCGAAAGCGCGATCCGTGATAAACAGCGCGAGAACGAGCCCGATCGCGCAGAGAGGCACCGAGCAAAGCACGACGAGGGGGTAGACAAAAGATTCGAACTGAGAAGCGAGCAGCATATAAATAAGGCAAATGGCAAGGATCACGGCTAGCAGAAGCCCTCCGAATTCCTTGTCCCGTCTAAGCTGCTGCTGGCTGAATGACCAGTACGTGCCTTCTGGAAATTCGACCTTATCCAAGGCGGCTGCCACGTCAGCCTGCACCTCGCTTTCGGCCCGGTCCTCGATGCGGCCACCGACGCTGATATATCGCTGCCGGTTGTTGCGGTTTATCTGATTCGGCCCGACCCCTTGTTCCGGGCTTGCGATTTGCCCAACGAGGATGGGGGATGCGCGGTCCTCGGTCCCAATTACAGGCAGCTTCGCGAGATCGGAGATCGTCTTGCGTTGATTCTCAGGCGTCTGCACGTAGATCGGATACTGCAGGTCGTCCTCTTGGAAGTAGGTGGACAGGCGGCCGTTGGTGCTTGCGGAAAGGGTCTGGGCAACCTGCTGGAAGGTGACTCCCAGCGTCTGCGCCTTCTGCCGATCAACCCGCCACTGAAGCTCTGGCGCAGCCTCTTGCACGGCGACGTCCACGTTCTGTAGCCCGGGGACGTCGGTGAGCGTTTCCTGAACCGTCTTCGCTACTTGGGTCAATTCCGACAGATTCTGGCCGTAGATTTCGACGGAGACTCCCTGGTTTTGCCCGCCACCCAGAATATTGGAAACGATATCGCGTGAGCTGACTTGCGCCCGGGCCCCGGGCACGGAAGCGAGATTCTTCTGAAGACGCTTGACCACGTCGTCGGTCTTCATCTTGCGATCGGCTTTTAGTCTAATGGACACCGAGCCTTCATTTGGAGAATTGCCACCGCCGCCTCCACCACCAAAGCCCCCAGCTCCGGCGCTGACAATCGCATTCTCCACGTCGGGATCGGCGAGGACGATCTTTTCGACCTTGAGCATGGTCTCGTATGTCTGGGCCAAAGCGGTGCCGATCGGCAGCTTTACGCGCACGTTCATGTCGCCGTTGTCGGTCTTTGGCAGCTGCTCTTTGCCAACGCTCGGCCACAGCAGCCAGGCAGCCAGCAAGGATGAAAGCGCGATGGCCACGATGCTGTAGCGGTGCTTCAGGCTCCAAATCAATCCATTACGATACGAGCGGTCGAGGGCAGAGAACCAAGCGCCGAAGCGATCGAATAGCCTTGTAATTGGGCCCACCTTGCGTCCGAATCGCATCTCAGGATGGGCTTCCTCGATGACCTCTTGCTCTTTGACCATCCGCGAGGCGAGCATTGGCACAACCGTCACCGCATCCAGCAATGAGACGGCAAGCGAGAAGACGACCACGAGCGCGAATTGGGTAAATACTTGCCCAGCTTGGCCCTTGATAAGAAGTAAGGGTAGGAAGACGATCATGACCGTGAATGTGCTCGCGAACACCGCGGACATGATCTCCTGCGCACCGCTCACCGCAGCCTCGGCTGCCCGCTTCTTGTCCCGTTCAATGTGTCGGTAGATGTTCTCCAGCACAACGATCGCGTCGTCCACGATCAATCCGACCGCGAGGGCAAGCGCACTCAGAGTGATTGTATTGAGCGTGAAACCGCCGAAATACAGAAGAACGAAGGTTGAGATTACGGAGATCGGGATGGAAAGAGCGACCACAAAGGTGCTGCGCAGGTTGCGGAGAAAGAAGGTGATAATCAGGATGGCAAGCACGCCACCGATGATCGCCGTTTCTTGGAGATCGGCGATCGAGTTTTCGATGAACTGAGATTGATCGTAGGCGAGGCCAAACTTGAGGTTCGGATAGCGCTTCTGGATATCCGCAACCTTCGCCTTCACATTCGCCGCGGTCTCGATCGTGTTCGCCTCGGCCTGCTTGCTGACGCTCATATTCAGCGAGGGCACTCCCTGCATTCGGGTGTATGAACGCACCTCCTGGCTGGAGTCCCGCACTGTCGCGACCTGGTCCAAACTAATCAAACGGCCATTGACGCTTGCAAGCGGCACCTTGCGCAGGTCATCAAGGGTTTTGAAATTGCCTCGGCTGCGAATCGTGAATTCAGTGTTGCCTTCCCTGGCGATTCCCGCGGGCAGGCTGATGTTTTCTTCTCCGATGCGCCGGGAGACGTCGGCGATCGAAAGCCCGAGCGCCTGAAGCTTGTTCGAGTCCACATCGACCATGATCGCCCGGTCCTGGCCGCCATTGATATTGACCTGGGCGACCCCGCCCGCTGACTCGATGATCGGGCTGATCTGGTCTATCATGAGCGCGCGGAGCTTGATCAAGTCCTTTGGACCGGAGATGCCATAGGACAGAATTGGAATCTGGGCGGGATCGAACTTGAAGACGCTCGGCTCGGATATTGCCGGGTCATCGGGGAATCGCCGCTTTGCGCGCTGGACCTGCTGCATGACGTCGATGGACGCCACGTCCATGTCCACGCCATATTGGAATTGGATCCTGACATTGGAGCTTCCCAAGCTCGAGGTCGAGGACACCATGTCCAAGCCGGGAACGGTGGACAAAACCTGCTCGAGGGGCCGCGTGATCTGCGATTCCATCTCCTCGGGCGGGGTGTTGGGCCAGCTGACGCTGACCGAGACGGTCGGGATCTCGACCTTGGGAAGCAGATCGACGGGGAGGCGATAGAAGCAGATCGCGCCAAGGAGGACGAGGGCGGCGATCCGCATGGTGACGGCGACGGGCCGGGTGACGGATGCTTTGGCGATATTCATGGCCGGCCTCCTCTTCCACTACCACCGGGAGGACTGATCTTCTGGCCTTCTCGCAACGGCATAAAGGAGAGCACAACGACCTTCTCACCGCGCGCCACTCCGCTGAGAACCTGGACATGGGTTGCATCTTGAACGCCCAGCTTGACCGGCCGTACCCGTGCCGTCATATCCTTATCGATCACGGTCACAGTTTCGCCCTCGGGGCCTGTCTTAACCGCCTCGCGTGGCACGGCAACCGGGGCATCGACCCGCCGCATCACGAAGGACACCCTGCCAAACATTCCCGGCCTCAGAACCTGGCCGGGATTCGCCAATCTAACCTTGATGCCAAATTGGCGGCTCTCGACATCAGCTGCCGGGTTGATGTTCGAGACTGAGCCCGTGAAGGTTCTGCCTGGCAGCGCATCCAGCTTCACGCTCGCTTGCTGTCCTTTACGGATGGCACCCGCCTGATCGATCGAAAGCGAAGCGGTCACGTAGACCCAATCGAGATACTGGACCGTCACGACCGGCGTACCGGGGCTGCCGAGCGAGCCCGGGTCGGCGGTCCGTGCAGTGACCGTTCCCTGAATCGGGGATCGCAAGACGGTATCCGCCAGCCTCGCCTGAGCTTGGCCGAGCTGAGCCTGAGCCGCCCGGACGGAGGCTTGGAGTGCGGCAATGTTTTGGGCGAAAGCCGGATTCTGGGAGCGATTGGCGGTGGCGACGCTGAGCGCAGCCTTCGCCTGGGTTACTCTGGCCCTTGCTGCTTCGACATCGGCCTGACCCTTCCGCTTGGCGATGGAAAGCTGCTGATCGGCGGAACTCTTCTGGGCTTCGGCGGAGCGAATTGCGGACTTTGACGATGCCACCTGGCCACTGGCCACGGCGACCGATCCGCGCTGAACCTCGACAGCCGTCTTTGCGTCGTCCACATCCTGCGCCGCTATGAACCCCTGCCGGTACAGATTTTCGATCCGGGCGAGCCTTGCCTCCGCATTCTTTAGGCTTGCCTCTTGCTTTTTCAATTCGCTCTGCGCGTTTTGAGCGAGCGACTCCGCTGAGTTCACCTTTGCCTTGGCATCGTCTACTCCGGCTTGAGCGGAAGTGATCTGGGCATCGTAATTCCGGCGCACCTGGTTGTAATCCGCCTGTGCGCTCGACAGTGCCGCCCTTTGCTGGGCGATCTCGCCCGAGATGCCCACTTCGGTCGGGCCACGGCCAAGTTGCGCCTGGGCGAGCCGGCTCGTCGCCTCGGCAACATTCGCCTGCTGCTGAAAAACTGCCGCCTGCACCTCACTTGGATCGATTCTCACAAGCACTTGGCCGGGCTGGACGACGTCGCCCTCGCGGACCTGGAGATACTCGATCCTGCCGGAAGTCTTCGGGGAGATCAGCACCCGTTGCGGCGACTCCACTGTGCCCACGCTGTCGAGGCTTTCGATCACAATCTTGGGGCCCGCCGTTGCAAGCTCGACAGCCGCAGGACCGCCCCCTCCGCCACGGCCCCCTCCACCTGCACCACCGCCGCCAGCTGGGGCACCCCCGCCGCCCGGCCGCTGACCCATCGCGCCCGGCTGCCCAGCCTCGTCCTTCTTGGTCGTGAAACGCCAGGCAACGAGGCCGCCGAGCAAGACGACAGGCAGACCCCAGAGGAGGAGTTTTTTCAAGCGCTAATCACCAATTCGATATCAGTTTATACGTCAAGTACGGCCCAATCGCCTACTGAGTCTTGAACCTGCGACAACCGTTTAGCTACTTTCGCCTGCTTTTCTGGCTTGCCCACTCGATCCCTTCGCCGAGCATTCGCAGGAACATCGGCTCGCTGTAGGACTCCACCGTGTGGCCCAGCCCCGTGTACCAGCTGCGCCCTCCGTATATCTCCTGACACCACATTATTGGGTGGTCCTTGCCCATTTTCCCGTTTTGATAGGTGGATTCGTCAAGGGATGCAAGAACCCTCACATTGGGGCGGGGGTTGACCTTGAAGTCATACCATTCGTCGCGCCTCTTCCAGGAGTTCGGCAGGAAGCTTGTCGAGGGGTGTTTGGTGTCTTCGATGTTGATCGTGGCTTCCTGGACCGCAGGATGGCTGGCAAAATAGGCGCCAACTAACCGGCCATACCATGCCCATTCGTATTCGGTATCGCTGGCTGCGTGGACCCCGACGTAGCCGCCGCCCTTGCGAATGAAGCCCTCCATCGCCTGCTGCTGCCCATCATCAAGGGCATCTCCAGTTGTCAGCAAGAAGACTACCGTGTCGAACGACTCGAGACGCTTCGGAGTGAACCAAGCCGGGTCCTCGGTGATCAGCACGCCCCAGCCACGCTCCTTGGCGATGGCCCGTACCGCATCTTGGGCGGCCGGAATCGAATCATGGCGAAAGCCTGCGGTCTTGGAAAATACGAGGATCGTGCGTCTCTTGCCACCTGGTTGCTCAGCGGCCGTACCGCCTCCCGAAATGCCAAGTGCCAATGCCAAACCCGTCCAGACAGCGATTCTTTTCATGCGGATTCTAGGTTACCGCTGGCGAATCCTTGGTGGATTGGGGGCACCAATTGTGCAAGTTCCGGTCGTTTATGAGGCCAAATAGCGCTATCCTAGAATTATGAAGAGAAATGAGGGTCTTTCGCGTCGGGATTTCATCGCCCGCTCGGCAGCCACCGCAGCGGCAGCCGCCTTTCCCGCCGGCGTCTTTGCATCCGGTCCTGAGATTCTGCGGATAGGCGTGATCGGGTGCGGCGGCAGAGGGAGTGGGGCCGCCGTAGACGCGGCCACCGCGAATCCGTCGGCCGTGATCTGGTCGATGGGTGACGTTTTCGAGGATCGCCTGCAGAGCTCACGAAAGGGCCTTGAAGAGCAGCTTGGACAGCGGTTCCGTGCTAGTGCCAGCCGCTCGTTCTCCGGCTTCGAAGCCTACAAGAAGGTGCTCGCAACCGAGTGCGATGTGGTCATTTTGGCGACCCCACCGGGATTCCGCCCAATCCACATCGCCGCCGCCGTGGAAGCAGGCAAGCATATTTTCACGGAAAAGCCCGTTGCGACTGACGCCCCTGGTATTCGCTCGGTCATGGCTTCGTCCGATTTGGCGGCCTCCAAGAAGCTGTCCATCGTTGCGGGAACCCAGCGCCGACACGACGTTGCCTACCGCGAGGCGATGAAACGGGTACACGCTGGGGAAATGGGCGATATCGTCGCTTGCTACGCCTACTGGAATCAGGGCGGGCTTTGGATGGTGCCCAAGAAGGCCGAATTTTCCGAGATGGAATGGCAGCTTCGCAACTGGCTATATTTTGCCTGGCTGTCCGGCGACCACATCGTCGAGCAGCATGTGCACAACCTCGATGTCTGCAACTGGGCGATGCGCGGGCATCCGGTGCGCGCGATTAGCCTCGCCGGCCGTCAGGTCCGTACCGAGCCTGCATATGGCCACATTTATGACCACTTCGCAACCGAGTACGAGTATGGCAACGGGGTGAAAATGGTGAGCATGTGCCGGCAGATAGACGGCACGGCGAGCAGGGTTTCCGAGCACCTTGTCGGCTCGAAGGGCACTTCAAACGCGAACACCTGGATCAAGGGCGCCAAGAATTGGCAATTCGAGGGAAACCGTCCGAATCCTTATGTCGAAGAGCATCGCCACCTCCATGAGGCGATCGCTTCCGGAAAGCCGTTGAACGAAGGACGACAGGTCGCTGAGAGCACACTGACCGCGATCATGGGGCGGATGGCCGCCTACACCGGGCAGGAGGTCTCGTGGGATGCGGCGCTCAATTCGCAGGAGAAGCTCGTGCCCGGTGAGTTCGGGTTCGGGCCCGTGGAAGTTCCCCCGGTCGCCATGCCGGGCAGGACGAGGTTGATCTAATGACGCGCAGAGATATGTTGAAAACAGGACTCGCGGCGGGCGCCACCCTCGCCGTGCCATCCATTTCGGCGGCCACCAACGAGATCGGAACCCCCCAAAAGGGAGCTTTCAAGCTCAAATATGGACCACATTTCGGGATGTTCGAAAACCACGCCGGGAAGGACCCAGTGGATCAGCTCAAGTTCGCGGCCGATGAGGGGTTCCGGGGCTGGGAAGAGAATGGGATGAAGGGCTTCTCGGTCGGCGACCAGGAGCGCATCGCCAAAGCGATGACCGACCTCAAGATTACGATGGGCGTCTTCGTGGCAAATGGCTCGACCGCGTGGGGGAACGGCATCCCGGCGGGCAAGAAAGAGGACCACGAGAAGTTTGTGGCGGAGTGCAAGGAATCGGTCGAGGTCGCGAAGCGGGTCAATGCGAAATGGATGACGGTCGTGCCGGGCTCGGTTGAGTTGCGGATGGACCTGGGCTACCAAACCGCCAATGTGATTGATCTCTTGCGAAGAGGGGCCGAGATATTCGAACCGCATGGACTGATCATGGTACTGGAGCCGCTGAATTTCCGCGACCATCCGAATATGCTCTTGACCAGGGTTTCTCAAGCCTTCGAGATCTGCCGGGCGGTAAACAGCCCATCATGCAAGATTCTGAACGACATGTATCACACGCAGATTCATGAAGGGAATATCATTCCCAACATAGATCGTGGCTGGAGCGAGATCGCTGCTTTCCAGATCGGCGACAATCCGGGCCGCAATGAGCCTGGCACGGGAGAGATGAACTACCGCAATATCTTTCGCCACATTCACTCTAAGGGCTTCCAGGGCGTTCTGGGCATGGAGCATGGAATCAGCAGGGGCGGCAAGGAAGGCGAGCGGGCCCTGATCGACGCTTATCGGGCCGCGGATAACTTTTAGCGTGATTTCGGCCGACGCCATCTCCTTGGATAGAATGGTGCGAGCCGTGGAGAAGGTTCGTGAAAGATTGCTGCGTGCGGTTGCCGCTTTTGAGCGTGCCGGCGTACCGTATGCCATCGCGGGCGGGAATGCCGTCGCAGCTTGGGTGACCACCGTCGACGAAGCGGCAGTGCGGAACACACGCGATGTTGACGTTCTCCTTCGGCGTGAGGACCTGGATCGAGCCAGGGAGGTTCTGGAAGCGGAGGGGTTCGTGTACCGGCATATGGCCGGGCTCGACGTCTTTCTCGATGGACCGGATGCCAAGGCGCGCGACTCCGTGCACATCACTTTCGCCAACGAGCTGGTGCGCGAACACGAACTTGCCGCCAATCCGGATGTGACGGATTCGGATCAGGCAGCTGGATTCAAAGTTTTATCCCTCAGCGCGCTTGTCAGCATTAAGCTGACTGCTTTTCGAGATAAGGACAGAACCCACCTCCGCGACATGCTGGAGGTGGGCCTGATCGATCAAGAATGGGTGCCCAAACTTCCCAGTGAGCTGGGTGCCCGACTTCAATCGTTAATCGACGATCCCGGTGGGTAATTGGGTATGACGACTCGAGCGTAGTTACGCGTTTAGCGCAGCACGACGCACCATAGCATGGAGTCAAGCCACATCTCGTAGAATCTAGTCAGATGCAGTTTTCCACCATCGAAGAAGCATTGGAGGACCTCAAGCGGGGCAGGATGATCGTCGTGGTCGACGACCCCGACCGCGAGAACGAGGGCGATCTCGTCATGGCGGGAGAGGCGTGCACGCCCGAGGCGATGAACTTCATGATCAAGCATGGCGGTGGCGTGCCATTCATCCCGACCACCGCCGAGCGCCTTGCCGAGCTCCAGATCCCGATGATGACGAAGCAGAACACGGCGCGCCACGGCACCGCGATGGCCGAAACCGTGGATGCGATTCACGGGACGACAACCGGCGTCTCAGCCCAGGACCGGGCAAGAACCGTCGAGGTCTTCTGCGACCCGAACGCGAAGCCTGACGACCTCGCCCGCCCCGGCCACATCATCCCGTTAAGGGCGGAGAAGGGCGGCGTACTCCACCGCGCCGGCCACACCGAGGCAATCGTCGACCTTTGCGAGCTTGCCGGCTTCAAGCCCGTGGGAGTGGGCTGCGAGATCCTCAACGAGGACGGAACGATGATGAGGCTCTCCGGAACCCCCTCTCCCGCCCCGGGGGAGAGGGGGCAGGGGGAGAGGGAACATGGCCTTTTCGAATTCGCCGAGAAGCACAACCTCAGGATCGTTACCATCGCCGACCTCATCGCCTACCGCCGCAAAAACGAGAAGCTGGTCAGGCGCGCAGCCGGCCCCATTGATTTCCCTACAAAATACGGCACGTTCACCCTCTATGGCTATGAAGCGAGCGTCGAGCCGCATCCCTACGTCGCGATCGTAAAGGGCGATGTCTGCACCGAGGAGCCGGTGCTTGTGCGCGTCCACTCCTCGTGTCTCACCGGCGATCTTCTTGGCTCACTCAGATGCGACTGCGGCGACCAGCTTGCCATGTCCCTCGAAATGATCGAAAAGGAGGGCCGGGGCGTGGTGCTCTACATCGCTCAGGAGGGCCGCGGCATCGGGCTGATCAACAAGCTCAAAGCCTACGAGCTGCAGGATGGCGGAATGGACACGGTGGAGGCGAACACGGCGCTCGGATTCAAAGCCGACCTGCGCGACTACGGACTCGGCGCCCAGGTCCTCGCCGACCTCGGGCTGCACAAGCTGCGGCTCATGACGAACAACCCGAAAAAGGTGTCGGGTTTGATCGGCTATGGGCTAGAGATAGTGGAGCACGTTCCGATCCTCGCAGGGGCGGAGATCAAGCGGGAAAAGTACCTCGAAACCAAGAAGACCAAGCTCGGGCACATCATTCCGTAGCTTGGGCTAGCAGCCTTGTCAGTTCGTAAAGCTCGGCCAGTTCCCGCCGGTAATTGTCTTGCTCAAACCACCTTGACTGCTCTCCTCGGGCAGCAATGCTGAGCAGCTTTGCACAGATATTCGTAGCGTTGCGTTGGCTGAGCGTGAGGTTGTGCTTCACCCGCGTGAGGTTGACGCTTTCATCGTTGCATTCGTCGACCCGGTTCCCAAGTTCCATTTTCATTGCTCGAATGCGGCGATGCGAGTATCCGTGATCCGCTCGTAAGCTTCCAGATACTTGGCCCTCGTGTTCTGAACCACCTCATCTGGCAATGTCGGCCCGGGCGGGCGCTTATCCCATCCGATACTCTCTAAATAGTCGCGCACGAACTGCTTGTCATAGCTTGGCTGTGGACCGCCGGGCTCATATTGCGAGGCATCCCAATAGCGCGACGAGTCCGGCGTTAGAGCCTCGTCAATGAGGATCAGCCCGTCGTCGGTCTCGCCAAATTCAAACTTGGTGTCGGCAAGTATCAGCCCCTTCGACAGCGCGTACTCGGCAGCCCGTCGGTAAAGTGCCAGGGTCCAGGTTCGCGCCAATACGGCATTATCGCGGCCGGCCATGTTCGCTGCGGTCTCGAAGGAGATGTTCTCGTCGTGGCCCTCCTCTGCTTTGGTTGCGGGCGAGAAGATCGGCTCCGGCAGGCGATCGCTTTCCCGCAGACCGGCGGGAAGGTCGAGCCCGTGAATGTGCCCCCCCTGATCGCGATACTCCTTCCATAGCGAGCCTGACAGGTACCCGCGGGCCACACATTCGATGGTCAGCGGCTTAGCCTTGCGTGCAAGCATCGAACGTCCTTTCAATCCATCGTGATGTCCGATTTTCGTGGCGATCTCATCATCGTCGATGGTGATCAAATGTCCGGTGCAGACCTTGCCGGACATGTCGGACCGGTGGGACGGGTCGGACTTGGTCAGCTTCTCAAACCAAAAGGCGCTCATCTGGTTCAGCACCCGTCCTTTATCGGGAATGCCATTCGCCATGATCACATCGAAAGCGGAAATGCGATCCGTGGCGACGATCAGCAGGCAGTCGCCAAGATCGTACACCTCGCGCACCTTCCCCTTTCGTGGCGGCGGCAATCCGGGGATGCTGGTTTCGAGGAGCGCGAGCACGGATTCATTATGAGTAGGTGAGAAAGCGAATCGGGGCGACGCTGGCCACGTAAAGGATAGGTCCATCGGCGGAACCGTAAGGCCCGATGCGAAGTATAAGACCTCGTGAATGCCCTTTCCCTGCTGATCTCCATAAGCCTCGCTCAAACCGCCTCGTCCGTCAAGCCGGCCGAGGACTACGTCAAGTCTTGGGACGCGGTCCAAAGCGCTATTTCCGCCCGATATTACGCTCGCAAGAGCAAGAAGGAGCTGATGGACCGGCTCCTCGCCAAATACGCGCCGGCGGCCAAGGCGGCCAAAACCCGAGAGAGCTTCAGCGAGGCGGTCAACCGCATGATCGACGAGTTTGGCGATTCGCACTTCGATCTCTTCACTCCGTCGGATCAGGGCTATTACCTAATGGATTCGCTGGGCGGCGGCAAAGAGGAGCTGCCACAGTTCGGCGCATGGTTCAAGAAGCTGCCCGACGGCTATACCGTCCAAATGGTCTTGAACGGCTCGTCAGCCGAAAAGGCTGGGCTCATGAAGGGCGACCTTATCACGCTAATAAATGGCAAGCCGTTTACACCGGTCGATTCCCTGCAAAGCCAGGTGGGCAAGTCTGTCAAGATCACGTTCCGAAGGGGCGCGAGCTCGGGGGAGAAGGAGGTGGAGGTCAAGAAGGGCCCGCCTCAAGATATGTTCCTCGACGCCACCCGTGACAGCGCCAGGATCATCGAGCACCAAGGCAAGAAGATCGGCTACGTGCACCTTTGGACGATGGCGAGCAACCAAATGCGCGACGCTCTGCACGGGCTAATCTACGGCAAGCTCAAGGACACCGACGCGATGATCCTCGACATCCGGGATGGCTTTGGCGGGCGGCCCGAGGGCTTTGGCGATCCATTCTTCCGGCCCGACGTTCGGCTTGATTGGAAGATGGGCGACTTCACCAACCGGCAGCTTTTCGGCTATCAGAAACCCCTTGTCCTGCTCACGAACGAAGGCTCACGCAGCGCTAAAGAAGTGTTTAGCTACATCATGAAAAAGAGCAAGCGGGCGACCCTGATCGGCTCCACCACCGCCGGGCATGTCCTTGGCACATCTCCGGGACGCCTGAATGAATGGTCCATCCTCGAGATTCCTATGGTGGAGGTTTTCACGGACGGGCAAACACTTGAGCGAAAAGGCGTTTCTCCCGATATTGCGCTGTCAAAGGAGTTTGACGAGAAGGGCGAGGACCTATATCTGAGACGGGCGCTCGAGTTTCTGAGCAAGAAATAGCCGCAGTTGCAGCTCGGAGTAGCGTCCCCGTGGAGTCTGAAAGCGCGATTTTCAATGATTTCAAATGATTTTCCGCGAAAGAGAAAGCTAGGATATGGCCAATATCTGCCGATAATCTCCTTTGGCTGGGGATAGGCGCGGCTCTTTCAGGTTGCGCACGGCTCGCAAGAGCGAGTAACTTATTCCCTCATCCCAAACAAACGCAGAAGGAGGTGTTCCTATGCGCGTGAATGGAGTTTTTTTTCTGGCTGTCGCCATGATGGCGGGGCCTGCAATCGCAGGACAGTCGGTTAACGCTGAAAGGACCGCAACGCGTGTGGTAACCAAGAAGGTGCCACACAAGACAATTTATGAGTTGAGCCGACTGGTTCGCAGAGGGCAGATCAGGAAGGTTCAGGACGGGCGCGAAGGGGAGGTCAAGAGGGTTTACAAATTGACCTTAAAGGACGGCAAGCCCGTGGGCAAGACATTGGTCTCGAAGGTTTATATCGAGCCGCAGCACACGGTTTTTCGCATCGGCCGCTCAGGGTATGAGACGCCTAGCCGAAGCCGTTTCCGAAGGTCCAAGGTGCTCACTATGAAGGCGAGCGCCTATGACACGAGCCAGCAGACCTTGCCGGGAACGACCGGCCGTGGCGCTCTGGGCATGTATGTCAAGTTCGGCCACGTGGCGGTGGACCGTCGCGTAATTCCGCTTGGCACGATGGTCTTCGTGGAGGGCTATGGGTTTGCGATCGCCTCGGACACGGGGGGCGCGATCAAGGGGAACCGGATCGACCTTTGCATGAACAGCCGCGCGGAGGCATTGCGCTTCGGGCGAAAGACGGTAAAGGTGCATATCTTGGCGAAGCCTTGAGCTCTTCCGGCTCATCGGGTTCGCGCAAAGTCGGAGAGGCGCAAAGTGGCGCAAGGGCCGATCTCAGCGATCCTGGAACTCTGCGGGCGTTCATCCAGAAGCATGGATTGAGCGCCCGCAAGGGTTTGGGGCAGCACTTCCTCTGCTCCTCATCGGCGGTTCGTGCGATTGTGTCGGCTACGGTCGCAGCCGGCACAAGAGGTGTTCTCGAGATCGGGCCGGGGCCGGGGGTGCTGACCGGGCCGCTCTCGGAGGTCGCCGAGACTATCGCGCTGGAGCTGGACGATCGGATGATCGAGGCTTTGCGTGAGTCGGCGCCCAGGGCCCGCATATTAAAGCTGGACGCGCTAGAGGCTGACTTTGAATCATTGCTAGCTGATCTGCCCGCGCCGAGAGGGGTGGTATCGAATCTCCCTTATTACATCACCGGCGCGCTGCTCACCAGGATCGCCTCGGCCCGCCATCATTTCAGCAGGGCTGTGCTGATGATGCAAAGGGAGGTTGCTCAGCGGATCACCGCGCCGGCAGGCGATTCCTCGCGGGGTTCGTTGTCGGTGTTCTTGCAGGCACAGTTTGCGATCTCCAAAGTAGCCAGCGTGCCCGCAGGCGCGTTTCTCCCGCCTCCGAAGGTGGACAGCTCCGTGCTCCTCTTCGAGCCGAACGACACTTCGGATTCGCCTTCGCTGTTCGAGATGGTACGGGTGGGATTCACCCAGCCTAGAAAGACCCTGGCGAACAATCTCGCGGCCTTTCGGGGCGCCGGGAGAGAGGTTGCGGCTTCTGCTATCGTGGAAATGGGTCTGGATGCCCGGATTCGGCCCCAGGAGCTCAGCGTGGAGCAGTGGCGCAATCTATTTGTGAAGCTTGATGAATAGTGCTTCCTTCGATACGGCGCTGATCAAACAAAAGGCGATTGAGCTTGGGTTCGATCAGTGTGGGGTCTGCGCGGCCTCTCAACCCGAGCACTACGAAGCCTATGCCCGCTGGCTCGATAGGGGCTTCCATGGGACGATGGGCTACCTGCGGCAGCATCTGCCGCTCAAAGAGCATCCCGAGAAGCTGCTCCCGGGCGCTCGGTCCGTGATAGCGGTTACGCTGAACTACTATCAGCCATCCATGCCAGAAGAGAAACGGCGACACGGAGAATTGGAGAAGGCCCAAGGTACGGACGATCGGCCCCGCATTGCCCGCTATGCGCTGGGACGGGACTACCATCGCGTTCTGCGTGGGAAGCTGCGGCGGCTGTCAGCTTGGCTGACGGAACTCCATCCGGAGGCAAGGCACCGGGCATGCGTGGATTCGGCCCCAATCATGGAGCGTGACTTTGCACAGGCTGCCGGTCTGGGCTGGTACGGCAAGAACACGATGCTGATCGACAGCAAGCGGGGAAGCTGGTTCTTCATCGGCCTGCTGCTTACAACATTGGATCTGAACCCGGATCAAGCCGCGGTGGGCGGGTGTGGAACATGCACCAGATGCGTCGACGCCTGCCCGACGGGCGCGATCGTCTTGGACGAGAAGCGATGGCAGGTTGATGCCCGGCGATGTATCAGCTACCTCACGATCGAGCATCGGGGCGAGATTGACCCCGCTCTGGATACTGCGGGCTGGGTCTTCGGCTGCGACGTGTGCCAGGAGGTCTGCCCATTCAACGAGCCGCGTCCTTCGCAGCCACTTCGAGGAGTCGCGACTACTGAGCCGGACCTCTTGGCTACCCAGCCCTGGCCCTCGGCGGAGGTGCTATCCGAGCTGCCTTATGAAGGGTGGGATTCTTTGACCCGAGGCTCAGCGGTTCGCCGCGCGGGACACGAGGGGTTAAAGAGGAATGCGCGGATAGCGCTGAATGTTAAGCAGTATGAGGCGCCCGCGACCTAAGAGGCAGCCCGGGCTGCTTGCCTCGCCTCGATCGCCTGGGCATACATCGCTTCGTATTCCCTTGTGCTGCTGCTCCAGCCATGATCGGTCCGCATGGCGCGCTGAACCAGCGTGGGCCAGACTTCTGAGCGGAATGCTTTGCAGGCCCGCTCGGTGGCTAAAAGAAGCTCGCCTGCCTCGTTAAGCTGGAATACGAAGCCATTCTCAGGTTCGAACACCGTATCGGCCAGGCCCCCAGTATGTCTTGCAATGGGGATCGTGCCGTAGCGGTGGGCGATCATCTGGCCGAGCCCACAGGGCTCAAAGGCGGACGGCATGAGGAACATATCGGAGCCTGCGTAAATTCGCCGTGCCAGGATTTCGTCGAATCGCTCGATAAAGCAGACCTTGGATGGATGGGCTGCTTGAAGGACACGTAGCCTTTCGGCAATGCCCGGATCGCCGAGACCCTGGATGATCAGCGTCCCGGGGAGGCTCAGGACATCTTCGGCGATGTCGAGGATGAGATCAATCCCCTTTTGGCTGCTGAGGCGGCTCACGACGCTCATGATTGGGTTCCCTTGGTCGTCCTCGAGGCCAAGGTCCTTAAGAAGGGCCGCCCTGCATTGAGTCTTTCCTCTCGGGTCTTGCGCGCTGAAATTTGACGCGATATCGGGATCGGTTTCTGGATTGAAGGCATCGAGATCAATCCCATTCAGAATCCCTCGGAGCCTGCCCGCCCGAGAGAGATGAGCCATGAGCCCTTCTAGCCGGCAGCCGTATTGGGGTGTTTGGATTTCGCGGGAATAGGTCGGGCTGACCGTGTTCACCTGATCGGCATACGCGCAGCCCGCTTTGAGGAAATTGAACTGACCATAGGTTTCCAGCCGGTGCATGTCGAACAGGTCCTCTGGCAACCCTGTGCGATGGATCAGCTCTGGTTCGAATTCACCCTGATAGGCGAGGTTGTGGATCGTATAGATGGCTGCAGAGTTCCATCCGGCCTTCTCCCGCATCAGGACGGGTATGAGGCCGGTTTGCCAATCATTGCAGTGAACGATATCCGGAAGCCAGTCTTGATCAGCGCATAGCTGGAGGACAGCGTGCGCGAAGAGAATATAGGCCTCGACGTCCGGGCTGTAGATGGTCTCGCTGCGATCACACTTGCTGAACTGCTCAGGGCCGACCAGATACACGGGGATGCTGGCCAGGTTCGTTTCACGAATGCCCGCTTCTTCACTACAGTGTTCCCTTATCTGGACGTGGATTTGCGTGAGCGGCGTGACATGCCACCGGGGGTCGTCGAGAACCATCCTGTAGGCGGGCATCGCGATGCGGATATCATGGCCGAGGTCGCTCAGAGCCCTTGGAAGCGACCCGGCAACATCAGCCAGTCCGCCTACCTTGGCGAACGGGGCGACTTCGGCGGAGACGAACAGAATCTTCACGGGGACGAGGATTCAGACGGCAGTTCCCGTGCCGTAGACTCGCCTAAGATTCAGAAACCACATATCGCGCAGGTTGAACCAGATCTTGCTCCCGGGCAGAGTCTGCAATAGCCGGGCGGCGACGATAGTCTGCAAGAACTGGCACTATGACGTGGAAATCTCGATCGGCAAGATCGACGACCGCGTGGGAACGTCTCCAGGAAAGCAGCAGGTAGTCTGTCTCTTCCGCCGGGACGAATCAACCGGCGCCCTCAGATTCATTCTCCTGCTATCTGCGCTCATCTGCGCCTTCTCTGGTTCATTTCGGTTCTGCTACATGGCCTCGATCACAACCCCCGTGGATTCGCCGCCCCCAATACAGGGCGTGCAGACCGCATACCGCCCGCCACGCCTGCGCAGCTCGTGCATCGCGGTGAGGATCAGGCGCGAGCCGGACATGCCGATCGGATGACCTAGAGCAACTGCGCCGCCATTGACATTGAGCTTGTCGCGGGAGATGCCGACCTTGTCCGCCACGACTATCGCAACCACCGAGAACGCTTCATTCACCTCGAAGAGATCGATGTCACCCACTGCCAGCCCTGCCTTGGCAAGCACTTTCTCAATCGCGAAAGCAGGAGCCGTCGTGAACCATTGCGGGTCCTGGGCGTGTGACGCGTAGGCAACGACGCGAGCGATCGGCTTCAATCCGCGCTTCGATGCCTCCGATGCCGAGGTCATCACTAGGGCCGCGCCGCCGTCGTCGAGGGAGCTCGCGTTGCCGGCGGTTGTGACGCCCTCCTTGCCAAAGGCAGGCCGAAGGGAGGCCATCTTGGCTGGGTCGCCGCCCTTGCTGGGCTCCTCATCTAAGGAGACAACTAGGGGATCGCCCTTGCGCTGGGGAATCTCCACCGGCACGATCTCGTCGTCAAATCGGCCCGCCTTTTGAGCCTCGTTGGCGCGCCGATAGCTCTCGACCGCAAACTCGTCGAGCTTCTCGCGCGAGACTTCGAACTCAGCAGCCGTGCAGTCACCGCAATTGCCCATGTGGACGTTGTTGTAGGGGTCCCAGAGTCCATCGTGGATCATGAGGTCGAGGATCTGACCGTGCCCCATGCGGTAGCCGGTGCGCGCCTTGTCGAGTGCGTAGGGGGCGTTCGACATCGACTCCATGCCGCCAGCGAGGAAAATCTTGGAATCCCCAAGCTTGATGGCCTGCGCGCCAAGCATGACCGTCTTCATGCCGGAGCCACAGACCTTGTTGATCGTCGTACAGGGGACGCTCTTGGGAAGCCCGCCTGCAAAGGAGGCTTGTCTTGCAGGAGCTTGTCCAAGCCCACCCTGAAGCACGCAGCCCATCATGACCTCGTCGATCTCTCCCGGATCGATTCCCGACCGCTTGACCGCTTCCCTGATCGCTATGCCGCCGAGCTGGGGCGCGCTCAGACCAGAAAGGGAGCCTGAAAATGCTCCGATCGGAGTCCGTACACCGGAGAGAATGACGACGTCTTCCATTAGGCTTAGATTACCGTCTGGGGAAGGTTGGTAAGGATGGAATACTGGCTCGGCCTAAATCATAAGGCTAGACTTATCCCGCAATGTTCATGTCTGCTCCGAGAGGGGTGGTTCATTGTGGTGGCCAAGCTCCATCGTGCCCTAGTTACCTTAACAGGTGGGCAATGCCTGATAGAAATACTTGGTTTTCGCTGATCATTTCGGCTGAAATGGCCTCCGGAACCCGTCTAAATTTGGAGGTACAACATCCCCATGCGTCGCCTAATTCTTCCATTCTTTGCAGTCGGTCTGCCTTTTGCCGCCATTATCGCCATTGGCCAATCATCCGAGAAACGCCCAGTGAGTTCTGCGGAAGCGATCGAGCTTCTCGAGAGCAAAGTTCCCGGAGTCCAGTTTTATATGGCCGGTGAAGAAATCTCGCGCATCTACGGCAAGCCGTTTGCCCGTGGCGAGTCTCCTGTCGATACAGCGGGCCGATTCGTTTCGACCTATGGAGCCGCCTTCAATCCTGGCGATGCGATGTTCGAATTCGATCGAACCCAGGACGTCATGAACGGCAAGTTCACGGCAGTTTATTTTAATCAGAAGCTCCGAGGCGTCCCCGTGGACGGTGGAAACTTGACCGTGCTCGTCAAGAACGAGCAAGGGTATCCGGCCGTTCTCGCAAGCTCGAATGTAAAGGAAATCGAAGGCATCCCCACGAGCCCGCGCGTAACACGCGCCCAAGCTGCAAACGTGGTCAAGAAGGCCGATCGCTCACTGCGCGCGATGGGCAGCCCCGAGTTGGTCGTCTACCGAGGCAAAACCGACACTTATCTGGCTTGGAGCATGGTTGCCGACAACGTGACAAAGGCGAAGCCGAAGAAGTTTCGGGCGTTTGTGGATGCCAACTCCGGAAGGATCCTCGAGTGGCGCAATCTGATCTACACGATTGATGTGGCGGGCAGTGTGCAGGGAGTGGCCTCGCCAGGGCTCAAGCCTGACAACTCGACCAATGCGCCCGTGCAGATGGCTGTAGCCGGGCTCCGCGTCGCGATCACCGGAGGAAACTTCGCCTATTCGAATTCACTCGGCGACTTTGTAATCTCGAACGGCGGCAATTCCCAGGTGACGGTCACCGGCGATATGCGCGGCCGGTGGGTGAATGTCGTCCCTGAACAGGGTACGGCTCTCGCACTCTCGCTTAACGTAACTCCTCCTGGACCCGCGAACTTCTTCTTTAACACGGCTCCGACGGAGTTCGCCACATCGCAGGTAAACGCCCTCCGTCACACCGAGCTCGTGCACGACTTTGCCAAGGGAATCAACAACACCTATCCTGGGATAGATGTCCAGATGACCGCGAACGTCAACATTGACAGCACGTGCAATGCGTTCTATGCCGGCGACAGCATCAACTTCTTCGTTTCCGCAGGCGCGAATAGCTGTCCCAACACCGCCTACTCGACCGTGGTCTACCATGAGTACGGCCACCACATCGTCGCCAGCGGCCATCCGGGCGCTTCCGGCGATTATCACGAAGGCATGGCGGACACGACGGCGGTCATGCTGACCAATCAGCCCAATACCGGCGAAGATTTCTCCGGACCCAACACGGGCCCGCTCCGAAGCGCGATCAATGGATTCAATTACCCGTGTAACGGGGCGCCCCACGATTGCGGCAACGTCATCAGCGGAGCGTTCTGGCTGACCAATGTCGCTTTGAAGAGTACGATCGGAGATGGTCCGGCGATAACGCTAACCCGAAGCTGGTACCTGAACAGCATCCTTTTGAGGCCGAACGGAATCACGCCCGCGATCACCATCGACGTGCTTACCCTCGACGATGACAACGGGGACATCACGGATGGTACGCCGCACTACACTGAGATCGAGCAGGGATTCGGCGCCAAGAACCTCCACGCTCCGCCTTTGAGCATCGGCTACGATGCCCTCACGGTCGCGCTTTTTGCCGGACAATATGTAAGCGGCAACTTGGGTGACATCCTTGTGACGGACGATGCCAAATACATCGCGAGCACGGTGGACACTTCGATCGGCCTTGCGGCCGGCATCGAGACTTCTTACGTCCTCGATAAGCCAGCAAATCTGCTCCAGGCGATCAAATTGAAAGTCGAAGCGAGCGCGGTGTATGGAGCCACTGGCATGGTCTGGTTCTGGAACTACAACACGAACGCGTGGCAATTCGTCAAGGCGCAGCCGCTCACTGCAACGGACACGACCAAGAACTACACGATCACGACGAATCTTGCGCGGTTCGTCGGCCCCAATGGCGAGGTCCGGGCGATATTCCGTGCCCACACGCCCAAGCGGCTGAAGGTGCCGTTTGGCTTCCAAGTGAAGATCGATCTCGCTCAGCTCCAGATCAACTGGGCCCCGTAAGATCAGCTCAGGCCCTCGATTGGCTTCACGCTATCGGGGGCCTTCATTGCCTTCTAGGTGGTGGGATGCGAACAGCACGGCGGCAACAAGGAACAGCTCGTCAACCGGCTGCTCGGCCAAGACTTTGAGCTCACCCGCTAGCCTGCCATGGGCTAAAGCCTCCAGAGCTCCTTTCTCGTCGCCGTCGGAATAGTTCTGGAGCGCTATTCTGAGCTTGTGGCTCGAACGCACGAGCGGCTTGAGCAATTCGAGCAGCGCCCCGTCGCGAGCCATGCCCTCAAGCAGAAATAGACGGTAGACCTGCTGCTCGATTCCAAGCAGTCTGGCAACGCCGAGCAGGCAGCGACGCCGAGTGATCATCGAAACGCATTCCTGTGCCCGCTGAAGGATAAGCGGAATGTTATCGATGGAGCCTACGGAGCCGAGCGCATAGGCCACCTCGCTCGATGCCTCGTCGTTGTAGTAGCTGAGCGACTGGCGCAAATAGGGCTCCGTAAACGTCAGTTCGAGCTCGGATGCCGCCTCTGCAGCCGCAATCCGCACTGACGGATTCGGATCGAAAAGCGCATCGGCGATGACCTGGTGCGCGCCGTCGGCCCCGAGGATGCGCAGCGCCTGCAAACTGGCCCGCCGAACATCCGGGTCGCCCGGCTCAGATGCCGCCTTCACCAAGGGCTCGACCGCCGATGGATCGCCGATGCAGCCCAAAGACCGCGCCGCCGCCCGTCGAAGAATGGACCGTGGGCTCTGGAGCAGCTTGACCAGAACGGGAACGGCGCTCGCATCTTCCAGGTCCCCAAGAGCCTCGACCGTCTCCTCCTCGACCAGGTCGGGATGGTCCTCGAGCTGATGAATCAAAGCCCGAACCGCACGGGGGTCGCCCATTTTGGACAAAGAGCTCGCCGCCTGACGCCGGATGCGCGGCGATGGATCGTGGAGTGCGCGCATCACTTCGTCCGCTGCTAGGCTGACATGGGCGTCCCCAAGCTTCTCGATCGCCTCCTCGCGCACCGAGACATCCGAGCTGCGGGCGAGCCTGCGCATCGCCCCGATTCCGCCCGGAGTGGTGCGCCGGATCTGGTGGATGGCCGTCATGACCTTCGTCGAGCCCTCCTCC
>JBASWW010000026.1:0-59494 GCA_049276675.1 Fimbriimonadaceae bacterium | reverse complement strand
GTGGGGACCCGACGGAGCGGGTCCCTCCGATCATCGGGCCGGATCCCCATCGCCTGGACCCGACGGAGCGGGTCCCTCCGTTCATCGGGTCGGGTCCCCATCGCCTGGACCCGACGGAGCGGGTCCCTCCGATAATCGGGTCGGGTCCCCATCGCGTGGACCCGACGGAGCGGGTCCTTCCGATCATCGGGCCGGGTCCCCATCGCGTGGACCCGACGGAGCGGGTCCCTCCGGAAATCGGGTTTCCTCTGCTGGAAGGTGGAGAAAATCCAGCCCGGGCAAGGGACAAACCCTCGGACTCCCAAAAGTCACCCGCACTACCCTCGCCAACGGCATCCGCGTGATCCTTATGGAATACCGCCGGGCGCCGACCCTCTCCATCCGCGCCGTGTTCCGCGGGGGCGGCACGCTCGCGCCGAAGGGAAAAGAGGGCGCGGCCTCCCTCATGGCCAATCTGCTCACCCAGGGCACCCAGAAGATGGGGGCGAGCGAGCTGCAGGAGCAGATTGACTTCCTCGGCGCGTCACTATCCGCAAGCTCGGGCGCCGACTATGTTTCCGCAAGCCTCGACTGCCTCGCCAAGGATTCCGACAAGGCGCTCGACCTTTTCGCCGACGTTCTGCGGCGGCCAACATTCCCACAGGCCGAAATTGACCGGAGAAGAGCGCTCAAGATCACCGACCTCCAAACCCTGCCCGAGGACCCGGAGGGGCTGGCCGAAAGGGTCGCGCTCGAAACCGTCTTCGCCGGGCATCCGTACGGCCGATTCGCCACCCAGACCAGCCTCAAATCCCTCACGAGGGACGATATCCTGGGCTCTTATCAAAGCAACATCAACCCGAAGAACTTGATCGTTGCCGTGGTCGGGGACTTCAAGACGGCCCCCATGCGGGCGAAGGTGGAGAAGGTTCTTGGAGATTGGAAGCCTCTTTCCCCTCCCCCAACCCCCTCCCCATTTGCCGGCACAAGGCATCCGGAAAATGGAGAGAGGGCTCAGATCCCTAAAGTCACGAACCCCAAGCCGCAAGTTATCCTCGTGGATGATCCCGACGCTGCCCAGACCCAGTTCCGCTTCGTCCGCAGCGGCATCTCGATGACGAGCCCGGACTTCTTTGCCGCGCAGGTCGCATCGGCGGCCCTCGGGGGCGGCTTCAGCTCCCGGCTCATCGAGGAGGTCCGGGTGAACAAGGGGCTCACCTACGACATCAACAGTTCGTTTCTCGAGATGAAGTTTGGCGGCGCATTCCGGATCAGCACATTCACGAAGGTGGAGACAACGCTCGAAATGTTCCGCTCGGTGCGGGGCGTGCTGACTCGGGCGGCCGAGAAGGGATTCACGCAAGATGAGATCAGGCGGGTGAAGGGCTATCTGATCGGAACCTTCGCGGCCAGCGTGCAAACACCGGAATCGCTTGCAGGCCAGCTTGCTTTCGGGGAGCTGTACGGCCTGCCGCAAGACCATCTGGCGAAGTATCTGTCGCGGCTGAAAGAGGTGACGCTCGCCCAGGTCAACCGCGTGGCAAGGACATACTTCAAGCCGGGGAGCATGTCGCTCATTCTGGTCGGCCCCGCATCAAAGATCGGAACGCTCAGCAAAGCCCTCGGCACCACCTCCCCTCCCCGCACCGCGGATTCTGTAGGAAGGTAGTCCATTGAGTTTTTGCGTCGGCTTGGTTTCAGCGGGACGCTGTCTAAGAGCTGCATTCACGCTGCCTTGCCCATTTTTCGAGCTAGAAAACATTCTGTGCTACCATGAACTCCATCACAAGGCGAACAATATGGTGATCAAAAAGTCCATTGGGAAGGGTTTGAGACTGCTATCGACAGCCATCATTGTGCTGATAGGGGTATTCGCCAGGCAAACCTTTGCTCAGTTGCGCCCTGACTACCAATGGCGCTTGCCATTCGAGGTTGAGGCAGGATCCCTTGTGATGTCTCTCAACGGCCGGTTGCTTGCCTTGAGGAGCACCTTTGACACGATTGCGATCTGGGATTCGGAATCCGAAAGCCTTCAGAGCATCTTAAGCGCCCCATTTAATCCTGGCCCCCTGTCGTTTAGCCCCAAAGGCGATTACCTTGCCGTGGGCTCGCAGTACGGCACTTACATTTTCAGCGTGAAGTCAAGACAAGTCCTCTGGTTTGTTTCGGATCGTCCGTGGGGCCTCTCATTTTCGCCTGACGGTAACTACCTCGCTCTGCTGACCAGTTCTGGAGTTCTTCGTGTTTACAGGACACTCCAAGACTTGTTTTATGAAGTTGATCTGCGCCAGTTTGGGGCGGTGCGGGGAGGCGATTGGCTTTCCTTCAGTCCTAGCGGCCGTGAGATAATCGTCAGTTACACGACTAACAACGGCTATGGGACGGCACGCCTTGACATCGGCGAGTCGGTTCCTAAGTGGCAAGAAGAACATTACAACGGGCAGACGAGACCAGCTTTCTCCCCTGACGGTCGGCTGCTGGCATTCCATTCCGCAACTCGATTGCGGGTTCTTTCGATGGCTGACGGATCCCTGGTTTATACTGCGCACACCCCCACATACCAGAGCAGTTCTCTAGCTTTTTCCACTAAGGGGGACCACCTTTATGTCTTCCCTAGAGAATATGCGCGCCCTATGACCACTTACCGCGTGGCCGATTGGAGCTACCAAACTTCCAACGCAGCCCCGGCAATGGGTATCGTCGAAGTGCATCCAAGCGGAAAGCGCTACTTTGGGAACCCACGTAAGGCAATAGTTGGCGAGCTTCCCTCGGGCGCGCCGCTGAGATCCTTCGGCAAGTTTTCCGGATTCGCATGGGACTTCGCGTTTGTTTCGGGAGGCAATGGTATGGCCGTTGTGGGCGAAGACACTCGGATATTCGATTCAGCCACAGGGAAAGTGTTGTTTGAGGATTCCAATCCTGCACAGCTTGTTGCCAACTCAGCTCGGTCAGATTTGGTGCTGTCCGTGGATGGCGACGGAGGAAGCCCATCAACATATCGGCTCTACGAAAAAAAGCTGGGCACCTTCAGAGTACGCGGTGCGTTCGCAACGGACGACTTGTTTGCGAACACCATTGATATTGACCCTGGGCAAAAAACCTTTGCAGTTGGCCTAGGCTATTCCACGGAGAGTCCGGAGTTTTACGGAACTGTAGTGCGGAGTCTCTACTCTGGCAAGCTCATTGCAAGGCTGCCTGAAGACAGTCCCCCAATATTCGTTGCTTACCTACCTCAGAGAAACAAGTTGCTGGTCTCTACCAGTACCCGCCTTTCCCTGTGGAACTACGCGACTCAGCAGCGTTTGCGGGACTACGGGAGAGTCGGAAGAGGACTCGCGCTTTCGCCTGATTCGACACTTTTAGCGGTTTTCACTGCGGACAGGTCAGTCAGATTCCTGCGACTATCTGACGGCGTTTACGTGGGCCCCCCAATGTTACATGATGGCTTTGTGAACGCCGCCTCCTTCTCTCCTGACGGAACCCGTCTTTTGACTTCGACGGTACGCACACGTAGCGCAGATAAGATCCAAATATCATTGTGGAGCGTCAAGGGGTCATTGCTCGCGCGTTATGACGATGATGTTGGGCAAGTATGGAAAGTGGCATTCCATCCAGGAGGCATCCTTTTCGGCCTGAGTACCGGTGATCCGACAATCGCCATAGCAGCTCTCGGAAACTGAGTTCCCCTTCGCCATAGTCACGAGCAAGTCCTGGCTTGATTGCAAGAAATGGCGGCCGGATCGCGCCTTTTTGCCCAAATAATCACATACTTTCTAGATCCTCGTCTGGGCAATCTGGGCAACTTGGCAGAGAACGCTTCAATCTTCTGCGCCTGTCTCTTAGCTAATGGGCGTCCGAATCATCCTTGCCCTTCTGATCGTGCTCTGCCAGCCCTCTTTGGCGCAGAGGTCCGGCGGCACCATCATGGGGCGTCCAGACTGGAGTGCGTTCACGGAGCGGCTCCGTCAAATCCAGTCAGCCAAGGAGCGAAAGCTGCAGGATGCGATGACTCTGCGCTATTCGGAAAACTGGGTCTCGGTACGCCCGAAAAACTCCAGCGTTCGGGTCTTGATGCCAGGAAGACCAGCTTTCACAAGACAACCGAATGGAGATTCAAGGCTGGAATCGGATGGCCTCGTCTATGTCCATGAGTCTTGGACGGACGCGTTCATGGTGACCGTAGCTCGACGTAATAAACGCGGCGATTCTGATTTCCCTGGCTGGTACACGGAGAAGTGGAATCTATCCTGGGTCGGCGAAGCCTTGGCTAAGGTGGGGTCGCCGGGTCCATCCCGCAACATTTCCGTCCAGGGCCGCAAGGGAGTCGAGGTATCGACCCTGCCGCGCCGCGCTATTGATACGGCCTCCGCGATGATAAGGGCCGTGATCCAGGATGACGACACGGTGATCATCCTTGTCTATGCCACGACATCAGAGCGAGATATGGCAACACGCGGACGCATGTTCCTTGATTCATTGCGGTTCGAGGACCCAGCACGACGGGATTAGGATTGTACATCAGCGCTTGATGCTCACAATTCCGGGCTCGCCTTCCTTGCCCCGCACGGTGAGGTGGATCGGAAGGAATTGCTTGATCACCCAGACCTTCGAAAGGAAGCGGCGGGTGAGATCGGGGACGCGGAAGGACGTCTCGCCCTCAGCGATCGCCGCTGCCACAAGGATCTGGTCGGCGAGGAACGGGTCGAGCGTGGCGTCGGTCTTGTGCCAGATAAAGAATTGCTCGAAAGCGTTCTGGGCGACCGCCTCGATTCGGACCCCCCTTTGCCCCATCGCGGTCGCTCCGATAAGGCCGTTTTCGAACTCGGACCACACCGTCACGAACGCGCCCGTGGACTTCGAGCGGACCTGCACGGCGTCGGTTTCCAGCTCGAGCTTGGCGTGATAGGCGAGCCGCGCGAGGTGGGCGATCCCGCGCTCTCCGACCTGCTCCGATAGCTCGCCCGTCGCGATCACGGCCCGGACGGCGAGAAGCTTGCCGCGCTTATCCCATTCGAGCCCGGCAATGGCGCTCGGCTCTATCTCCAGCCTGACTTCGCCGCGCGAATTGCGCCCGAATCCTGCGAGAGGGATTTCCGGGAAAAGATAGATCCCCATGCGGCGGTAGGCCTGGGCTGTGACATTGGCAAAGTAATCGTAGCTGAGGACGTTGTTGCCGTAGGTTTCGCCGATCGCCAGGAGCTTGGAATAGACGCCGGCGCGGGCCATGATCGGGACCATCGCATTGAGCACGACGAGAGCGCTCGCGACTCCCGGTCCGTCATAGGCTTCCTCGATATCGAGCTTTTCATTGAGGCCCTTTGCGTGGCGGGTCGGAAGGAAGCTCAGGCTCTGCTCGCCGACGGTACCTCCGAGCACCTCGGCATTGGAGGACAGCGCGAGGGCCTTGAGGAGGGTGATGTCTTCAGCGGTGAGGCCGGGGTTCTTGGTTCCGGTCCGGATATTGACCATGCGGAGGGGCTGCTGGGTGATGGCGGCCATCTGGAGGGCGGTCCGAAGTAGCGCACCCCCGCCTTCGCCATGGGAGCCGTCAATTACGATGGGTGCGCCAAGAACGGCCATGGGGAGATTATGGAGCGTTGAGAGCTCCTCCCTTCGAACCTTCACGCTTTACGCTTTACGCTCAACGCCCCTAGACTTTAAGCTTAAAGATCAGGAACTCGAGCAGCTTCATCGCGTAGGCAAAGGCTACGATCACGAATGCCCCGAGCAGAATCTCCTCGAAGATGCCGGTTCGCACGAAGGCCGTATCCCCCTGCCGCCATGTGGCGCCCGCGACGATCTTGTCGAGGTTGCGGATCATGGTGGCGGTGGCATCGAGCAGCGGATCGCGGAACATGATGTACACGCCCGCAAATGCAGCGATCGATACGGGCAGCATCAGCCTGTACTTATGCTTCTGGTGCTCGTTGTAGATCACGCACTGGCGGCACCGCTCCGCCTTTTGATTTGCGCTGATGCGATTGTTGTAGGGGATGTATTTGACCGCCATCACCATATCTTTGGGGATGGGCTTGTTCTCCATTGCGCCGCGGATGACCTCTTCTTCGCACATGCAGCCGACCCGTTCGCGCCAGCAGGTTCGGCGCGAGTGGTAGATCGGGCAGCGCTCACGGACGAACTTGCGGCAGAAGGGAAGCTGCCAGCACTTGCCGAGGAATACGTTTTGTATATCGCGCTCTTCCTTGACGCCCTTGCCGTATCGAAGTTGGTCCGCCTTGGAGCCCTGCAGCGACCTTTGGCGCACGCGGGTCAAAATGTCGGCCGCGAGGACGATCACTGCAAGCCCGCCAAAGACCTGGCCTCCTAGCTGCAGCGCTTCGAGCGCACGCTTGGTGACCTCGTTCTCGACGCCGCCAAAAATGTTTGGAACGAAAAGCGGCGCGAAGTAGAGGGCCGCGCCGAAGCCAAGCTGCAGGATCCCCAGGGTTTCCTCGCCCCACCACATCCAGGTCGTTGCCAAGAGAAGGGCAATCAGGCCGGCGACTTCGATCTTCGAGAAGATGTCGACGTTTGCCAAAGCCTGGGCAGGAGCGGCTTCACCTCGGCTGAACGTGATGAAGGCATACAAGAGGAGGCCGATGCCGAGAATCGTCCCGCCTATGCCTCCCCAGAAAAGCGTTCTCGAAATGCTGTCGAGCACCCCGCGAAAGGCGTCTTCGACTCCCCGATTCTCCTGATAGGTCGGTTGAACCGAAGGCTGCTCTTGCGGCTGCTGTCTCATGTGTTCTCGCTATTTCTTGACGCGCTCGAGGTACGTATCGGAGCGGGTGTCCACCTTGACGAGGTCGCCTTCGACGATATGGAAGGGCACGAGTATCTGAGCGCCGGTCTCGAGCGTGGCCGGCTTCGTGCTCCCGCTGCTCACGGTGTCGCCTCGATGGGGCGGGTCCGTTTGAGTGACCTCCAGCTCGACAAAGTTCGGCAATTCATATCCCATCACCTCGCCCGCAGCCACCAGGCAGATGATCTCCATGTCCTCCTTGAGGTACTTGGCCTGGTCGCCGATCGTCGCTTCCTCAACCGGCAATTGCTCATAGGAATCAAGGTCCATAAGAACCAGCTGGGAGCCCTGCCGGTAGAGAAACTGCATTTTGTTTTTCTCGACGAACGCAGGTTCGACGCGCTCACCGGAGCGGAAAGTTTTCTCTAGCGTCCCGCCGGTCTTCACCTTGCGAAGCTTGGTGCGGACGAAGGCGCCGCCCTTGCCGGGCTTCACGTGTTGGAATTCGATGATGGTGTAGACCTCGCCGTCGAGGTACATGTGCATGCCGTTCCGAAAGTCGCTTGTATCGATTGCCAAAGGGTTGCTCCAGGCTCACCGGGCCTACCTTATGGTAGCAGATTGGAGGCTTTCTTACCTTCGACCAAGGGCGTGGAGAGGAACTGCGGGTCGCATAGTCCCGTTTGGCAATCGGGATCGGGTCTTTGCTGGATGGCGCCCAGAAGGATGATCGCGCCGATGATCAGGAGCCAATATCGCAGCCGCATCACTTCAGACTACGCTCCCTCCCCTCATTTCGTTTGCTTCCTGGTAGCCGCCGGGAGGGGCAGCCTCGGCTGGAGAAACGCACGAGGGCGTCTCGTTCAAGGCGCTGTTCACAATTGTGTCCACCGCATAAGCCGCCATCTCCTCGGCCGGGAACGGGCGGAGCAAAGGCAAGAGAACATCAGGGCTTTCGATCGAACGGTCCAACCACAGATCGTGGTCATTGGGCCGAAGGATCACCGGCATCCGATCGTGCATCGGCCGCACCAGCGCGTTCGGCTCGGTCGTAATTATCGTGCAGGTTTCGAGCGGCTCTCCACCGGCGCCCTTCCAAAACTCCCACAGCCCGGCAAAGGCGAAGACCGAAAAATCCTGAAGGCCCAAGTAGTAGGGCTGGCGGCGGGTTTTGGGCTTCTTCAATGCCTTTACGGGCTCAGAAGCCGCAGGGAGATCTGACTCTTCGAAGAGCCCCTCCTGGACCGCGCCACCTCCAATCTCAACCGCCGTCCATTCATAGAAGCCATCCGCAGGGATCAGGCACCGGCGGCGGGCGAAGGCGTTTCTGAAAGACGGTCGCTCCGCGAGGTTCTCGGCTCGCGCATTGATGAGCTTGTGGCCCATCGAAGGGTCCTTCGCCCAAGGGGGAACAAGCCCCCAGCGAAGCCATTTCGGATGCCGCCCCGACACAATTCCGAGCACCGACTGAGTCGGAGCGATATTGTAGCGCGCGGGCATCTCCGGAATTTCGTCCAGTTGGAAAAGGTCCGTGACCACCTCCGGCCCTGCTCGCAGCGTGAATCTGGCGCACATCTCCTTTTAGTTTACGGTTCCAGGGACAGAAGGGAGCGGGCAGAGGGTGAAACGGAGAATTGGTGAATCTGCGTTCTTGGCATGGAATGTAGGGTTCACTCCTAGCCGCAAAGTAGCAAAGCCTCGTAAGGTCGTGCAAAGTCGGGTGCCAGCTATTTTGCGTTCCTTGGCGTCTCTGCGTCTTGGCGTGAAAATGCAGAGCCGCGAGCCGCACCAAGTTAGGGGCCAGGTGCGACAATAGAGAAATGATCGTCGAAGAGCTCTTTCCCTATCGCCATCAAACCTGGAGCGTCCTCAAGCCCGCCATCGAAAAGCTCACCTCGGAGCAGCTCGAATGGAGCGCTGGAGACCACATGCCGATAGGCGAAACCCTATGGCATATGGCCGACACCGAGCAGTGGTGGCTCCAAAAGGTCTGCCGCAAGAGACCCGAATTCATGGTGAAGAAGCCGCCTCTCGCCGATGTTGGAGCCCTCCTCAGCGTCTACGAATCCGTGCGTATGCTCTCCGAAAACTTCTTCGATCCCCTCACGCCCGAAGACCTCGAGCAGCCTATAGAGCAGAAAATGTTCGAGGGAATCCAAGGGCTCGATACCCCCGGAACCGTCCGCTGGGCCATCCACCACGTCTTCGAGCACGAGTCCTACCACGCCGGCCAGATCGCGCTCCTCATGCGTCTCCAGGGCCTCCGCCCGCCGAAGTTTTAGGCCGAAGCGTGCCATAGTCGACTGTATGCTATGCCTGTTTGCCGCTAGCGTGGTGGCATCCTCATCGACCCTTATTCAGGGTGGAATCCTCTATGACGGCTCTGGAGCAAAGCCGCGTCTTGCCGACATCCGGGTGCAAGGCGATCGAATAGTTGCAGTGGGAGTCCTGACTCCGCGGAAGGGCGAGACCATCGTCCGCGCACGAAGGCTAGTAGTTGCGCCAGGGTTTATCGACGCTCACAGCCACGCTGATGAGGGAATCAGGCAGCATCCCGATGCAGAGAGCCAAGTGCGGCAGGGCATCACGACGGCGGTTGTTGGGCAAGACGGGGGATGGTCGAAGCCGGTTCGCAACCAAGTGCGAGGCATCATGCAGGCGAAGCCCTCAATTAATTTCGCAATCTTCTCCGGACATGCGGGCATTCGTGAAAGAGTGATGGGCAAAGGCTTTGAACGGGTCGCCAAGCAAGATGAGATCCTGCGGATGGCAACGCTCGTCGAGGACGACATGAAGGCGGGGGCGCTGGGGCTCTCAACCGGCCTGGAATACAACCCGGGCTACTTTGCCTCTACAGTAGAGCTTGTAGCACTGGCAAGAGTGGCGTCCCGACACGGCGGCATGTACATCAGCCACGTGCGGGATGAGACAAATGGCGTGTTCGACTCGTTTGCCGAGGTGGCCGACATTGCGCGCAAGGCCAGGCTCCCAGCACAGATCAGCCACATCAAGATGGCGGTCTCGCGACTTTGGGGCAAGGCTGGCGATGGCTTGGATTTCATAGACCGAGCCAGCGGTGCCGGACTCGAGGTCAACGCAGACGTATACCCTTATCTGTTTTGGCAATCAACCATTCGCGTACTGACCAATAGTCGGGATTGGGGAGATCGAAAGGTGTGGGAGGATGGACTGCGCGACGTGGGCGGTGGGTCGAATGTCAGGCTCACAAGATTTACGCCAGATCCAACCTGGGAAGGTAGGACACTCGCCCAGATTTCGGATATGACCGGCAAGGATGCGGTGTCCCTGATCATGGAAATCATCGATAGGACCAAGGATGGCAAAGGCAGCGAGAGCATCGTGTGCACCTCCATGACCGAAAGGGATTTGCAGGCCTTCATTCGGCATCCGAAGGTGATGTTTTGCTCGGACGGCTCCATCGGCGGCTCACATCCGAGAGGAGCCGGGGCCTTTCCCCGCATCCTTGGCCGTTATGTGCGGGACCTCAAGGTGCTATCCCTTCAGGAAGCTATCAGAAAGATGACATCTCTGCCCGCACGAAGGTTCAAGTTAGGGAATCGCGGACTAATCAAGAAGGGTATGACGGCGGATATTGTCGTCTTCGATCCCAAGACCATACGCGACACGGCAACGCCAGCGCGCCCGACATCGCTTGCCGTGGGCGTCGTCGATGTCTTTGTAAACGGGAGACGGGTTCTGAAACGGGGCAAGATGACCGGAGAACGGGGCGGCCACGTGATTCGTCGCGGCACTTAACCGTCTGAGACGATCAGGTCGAGCCGCGCGGACGGCTGATCCGGGCCGGGTCCTGAAACCACAAGGACGGCAGGCTGCTTCAGGCGCAGGTTCGTCACCGAGTTGTTGAGCCGGAACTTTGCCCGCAGAACAGTTCCCTTGGGCAAAGAAACCGGCTCGGCGAACCAGTAGCCGCCCGTCCAATTCGGATTCCATATCGGGATTTCCAGCAGCACCTTGCGCCCCCCGTTGGGGAGCACCGCCGCAACCTCCACGGCCTCGCCGAACATCCTGAGCTCGGGCGCGAGGGCGTATACTCTCGTGTCCTGGCTCATCGTCATCGAGGTCTTGATCTGGAAGGTCGGGTCGCCGGCTGCGATCGTGAAGCGGCCCGATTCTAGAACCATGCCCCTCGCCTCGATTTCCGCCTTTGCACGGTAAAGGCCGATGCGGACGGTGATGCTTTCTTTCCGCCCGGTTGGATGAATTCTGAGGACGGCTTTGAGGCTGGCACCCGCATGGATCTCGCGAGCGATCTGGGGCGGGGGCGCGACCTGCCGGAGGCTGCGATCAAGTTTGGCGTGGGGAAAAATGGGCTTGCGGTAGCCGGGCATCCATGTTCCGAGCCACTCATCTTTTTCGGCCATCCACAGCGAGACTGAGCGCACCGCGAGCGGCGCATCCACCTGCACGTCGAAGCCCCCCATAGCAAACGCCTTTTTGCCCAACGCCGGAAGAGGGAAGGACTTCCACTGGACCGCTCCGGAAGCGGGCGCGGCTGTGCCGGTGATCGTCAGGATACGGTCGGGCTTTCCCATGGGCCAGCTTTTCAATGCGGGGGCTCTGGGCGGAAGGAGCTTGCCCGGCCCGACCCTGCTCCCTTCCTCATGCCACTGCTTCACCATGAAGCGCTCCCGCTGGCTCGGCATCGGGGTCGTGCAGAAATCACCGAAGTCCGACTTCGCATTGCACGGCGGCATATGGCCGGACATGATGAGCTGCACCACTTCCGCGCCGCGCCGCTTGACCCGAGCATAGCTATCGAGCGCGAACGGCGATGCGCCTCCTTCGAAATGGCACGGCGTGCAGCTCCGGCCGATGATTTTTGCGATGTGCCGAGTGTAATTGATCGAGCCCACCGGCTGCGGAATGAACCCCTCTTGTCCTCCAGACAGGCTAAGAGCGAGCGCGGCGAGAGCGAGCGCTCCGAAAGCTAAGAGCCACCGGCCAATCATCAGGCGCCCGCGAGCCGGCACCCTACAACCTCTGTGCTGGGCAAGACGATTTTCTTCCCCGCCAAAAGCTGCGTCAGGGCGAGCTCAAGATCCTTGCGCACAGGCCTTGCGATGCGCTCCTTGGAATGCGGCTGATAGCCTGAATCAATCCGGCCCCGATACCGGATTCTGCGGTCCTTATCGAGAACCACCGCCTCCGGGGTCGCTTGGGCACCGACCGCCTTTGCCAGCGCGAGGTCTTTGTCCCACACCGCGGTTCCGCCCAGGCTAAAGTCTTTCTGATGGCGCTGGATCGCCCGTTTGGTCAGGCTTGAATCGGAGTAGACGTGGAAAATCTCGACTCCTTTTTTCGCAAAGCTGCGGCGCAGGTTGGCAATGTCCGGGGCGTAGCGATTGGCGATCGGGCAATCCACGTTGACGAAGAGGAGCACCGCGGCCGCTTTGCCCGCGGAGATCAGAGGCGCCTTCTTGCCATCCAAAATGATCGCGGTTCGGATGGAAATCGGACCCTGGGGGAGCTTAGGGCGATCTTCTTGAACCGCTGGGGCTGAAAAACCGCCGAGCAAAACGGGAAAAAGTAAAGCAGCGACCATCCCACGAATTATACGATCAAGCCCCCGGCCGCAGACTGCAAGAAAGAACTGGCAAGTTTTGCAGGATTCCCAGGCTTTGACTGTTGTAAGATGGGCGCGTGCGTGCGTTGCGACTACTGTTTGGTGTGTTGTTTGGCCTGTTATGCCTGCCTCGAGTGGGCTGGTCCCAACCCGAGGTTGTTGGCCAGTGGTCGGGTGTCTTTCCGGTTCCGCTTGTGGCGATTCACGTCGCCCACCTGCCAACCGGCAAGTACCTGATATTCGGGCGGGCACCCCTCGGAGACATTGCGACCCTCTGGGACCCCAAGACCAACACATTCCGAACCATCGGATCACTGGGGGTGGACATTTTCTGCGCTGGGCACACGTTCCTCTCGGACGGCACTCTCCTCGTCAATGGCGGGCACATAGCTGACGATTACGGCATCCGCGACACGCTAATTTTCAACCCCTATACCGAGACCTGGAAACGGGTGGGAAACATGGCCTACCCGCGCTGGTATCCGACGACGACCATCCTCTCATCCGGCAAGGTGATCACGCATAGCGGCAGCATGTGGCGCGATGCGAACGGGCCTGTGATGTGCGAGATTCCCGAACTCTATGATCCGGAGACCCAGCAGTGGACGACGCTGCCAAATTTGAGGAATTACGCCGCCTATTACCCCGGAATGTATCAGCTCCCTGACGGCAGGCTGGTCATCGCCGGCAAGGGGCGCACCAATTGGGTGGAGACCGACAGCGAATTGCTGAACTGGTGGGAATCCCACGGCACCTTTTCCTGGGTTGGCATGGGCGGCTCCTCGACGAGCTACCGGCCGGGCATGATTATGAAATCCGGGGGCACGAAGAACGCCGACGCCGATGAAGCAAGAAAGGTCTCGGTGCTCGATCTGACCCAGCCCGACGCAACATGGCGCGAGACCGCGCCTATGGCAGAGCCGCGCAAAGACCACTGCACGGTGCCGTTGCCGGACGGAAATGTCTTGATCACGGGCGGCTCGCGTATTTATGCGAACCTTGCGGAGTCAGTTCTTTCGCCTGAGTTATGGGACCCAATTTCCGAGACGCTCTCGATCATGGCGCCCCAGGCGATCGGTCGTTCGTATCACTCGACCGGGATCCTTATGGCGGATGGCCGCGTGCTTTCGGCTGGCGGCGGCTCAAACGGGCGGAACGTCCAACCCAATCCAGATCAGCTCAACGGAGAAATCTTCTCGCCCCCCTATCTGTTCAAGGGAGCCAGGCCGGTCATCTCATCCATCCCCGAAGTCACAATCAACAGTCAAAGTTTCACGGTCGTAACGCCCCAAGCCTCATCCATTGCCAAAGTCAGCTTGATTCGCCTTGGAGCAGTCACTCACGGACTTGATATGTCGGCTTATTACATCCCGCTGAGCTTTACCAGGGAGTCGGGAAAGTTGAACGTGGTCGCTCCTACAAAGTTCGAAGCTCCACCGGGCTACTACATGCTCTCAGTCGTGAATGGGGCTGGGGTTCCTTCCGTATCGAAATATCTGCTCGTTACCCAACAACTGCCAACGACCAAGCCGGACACCGTCCTAAGCACCTATGGCGGCTCCCCCGACTCCTCGCCCGCCTTGCTCGAATTCTCGGATGATCAGTGGCTGAGGATCGATATCATCAATAGCAGCAGCCCCTACTTGGCCGTTGCCGATCTGGTGGTTGAGGCACCCGCGCCCTCCAAGCACATTTCGTTCATCAAGTATTCGATTGAGGCGAGCCTCGAGGCCAGGGGCTATTCGGTCAAACTGGACTTGTATGACTTCGAAAATGATGTCTGGGAAAACGTCGGAGCCACAGTGAACAAGCGGGGGGAACGGACCGCATCTGTGACGGTAAAGGGATACGTCTCCCGTTTCGTTGATCGGACGGCGCAGAAAGTGCGTGCCCGAGCTCGTTTTTTCAGTCCGGACTTGACGGTAGCTGGTCAAGCCAAAGTGGACATGATGTCCTTCGGATTCGGAAAGTAGACTCCCAAATCGGGGGAGCAACATTATGCTGACGCCACATCTTCGTGCCGGACTCATTTCCTCGATAATGAGGACGCTCCTTGCGGGAATTGCAATGCTCTCGTTCCCCAGGCCGGCGATGGCTCAACCGGAACTGAGGGGCCAATGGTCGAGCCTGATGCAGGTGCCGCTTGTCGCGGTTCATGTTGCCCACTTGCCGACGGGGAAGTATTTGATCTTCGGACGGGCGCCTCTGGGCGATGTCGCGACACTATGGGATCCCAAGACCAACACCTTCCAAACGATCGAATCGTTGGGGGTTGACATTTTTTGCGCTGGGCATACGTTCCTCTCCGACGGCACTCTGCTCATCAATGGCGGGCACATCCTGGACAACTTTGGGATTACCGACAGCCTGATTTTTAATCCTTACACGGAGACCTGGAAGCGCGTCGGGAACATGGCTTATCCGAGGTGGTATCCGACCACGACGCTGCTCTCGAATGGCAAGGTCCTGACCCATAGCGGAAGCATGTGGGAAGATGCGGAGGGCATGCCGGTATACAGCCAGATCCCGGAGGTTTACGATCCAGAGACCCAGAACTGGACCACGTTGAACTCGCTCCAAGCCTTTTCGGAGCTCTATCCCGGCCTTTACCAGCTTCCAAATGGAAAGGTCGCTCTTGCAGGCAAGGCCCGAACGAATGTGAAATGGACCGATATCGACCTGCTGGACTCCTGGGAGCAATTCGGCAGCTACTCGGTGATCTTCATGGGCGGTTCGTCCGTGAGCTACCGCCCGGGAAAGCTCATGAAGTCGGGAGGCACGCCGCGCGGCATCATTTCAGAGGAGATGACCCCGCGAGCCGCCGTCATGGATCTCAACCTGCCGAATCCGGAATGGCGGGACGTCGCGCCCATGGTCGCGGGCCGTATCGATCACTGCTCGGTCCCCTTGCCTGATGGCAAGGTGCTGATCAACGGAGGCTCGACGTACTTTAACAAGCTTGCCACCGCGGTCCTCACGCCCGAAATGTGGGACCCGGACACTGAGACTTTTTCGCCGATGGCCGACCTTGCAATTGGACGGATTTACCACTCGACCTCTACGCTTATGGCCGACGGGAGGGTTTGGACGGCTGGGGGAGGCAAGAATGGGCGCGACGACGTGGACAATCCCGACCAGCTGAACGGGCAGATCTTCTCGCCTCCCTACCTCTTCAAGGGCCCGCGGCCAACGATCACCGCGATGGCCGATGTCCTACGCAATGACGGCACATTCACGATTCGGACACCGCAGGCAGCTTCGATCGCAACAGTCAGCCTCGTCAAGCTCGGCGCTGTTACACACGGGCTCGATATGTCCACGATGTACGTGCCGCTGACCTTTACAAAGCAGCCAGGCCGGCTAACGGTGACGGCTCCAACCAAGTTTGAGGCGCCCCCCGGCTATTACATGGCCCACATCGTCAATGACGCGGGCGTTCCCTCGGTCTCAAAATATGTCCTCGTCACACAATCCTTGGGAACCGCAACGCCGAGCCAGGTGATCAGCACCGAGGGGGAGAGCGAGGACCCGTCTCCTTGGCTCCTGGCAAGCTCAGACGATCAGCGCCTGACGTTCCAACTTCTGACCGAAAACGATCCCGCGAGTTATATTGCCGAGATCGTGGTCGAGGCGCCGGCTCCGGCAAAGCACCTGTCCTACATTGAGGCGACCATCGAGGCGGCCGTTTCAAAGAGCCAGTATTCGATGAAGATCGAACTGTACGACTTTGAGAACGACGTGTGGGAGACTGTCGGCACGGCCTTGCGCAAGAAGCTCGGCGACCAAACGCACGTGCAAATGACTAGGGGCTACGTCTCCCGATTTGTTGACCGTCAAAACCAGGTCATCCGGGCACGGCTGCGATTCTTTGGGCCGGCGCTCAGCTTTGGCGGGGCGGCTTCGGTCGATCTCATGTCCTTCGAATTTGGCAAGTAGGGATATAATCAAGGAGCCGCTGAGGAGCGCTGCGATCCGGGCAAGTGCCAAGCGTTGAGTAGTGAGTATTGAGAGGATGTTCCTCCTAACACTCATGGCGCAACACCCAACACTTTCCAGACGGACCAGGCTCAGCGGCTGGGAAGGCAACGGCGCTCGTGGGCTAAACGGCTCGCGGGCGCTTTTTCGTCGCGGGCCATCAGGAGAAAAGCATGAGCACCGTCACCAATCCGATCAAGACCGATTTCGAAGTTGCAGACCTGGGACTCGCCGCATGGGGGCGCAGGGAGATCGCCATCGCTGAGACCGAGATGCCCGGCCTCATGGCTATCCGCCAGGAATATGCCGCGAGCAAGCCGCTACATGGAGCCCGTGTTGCTGGATCTCTCCACATGACCATCCAGACGGCGGTCCTCATTGAAACCCTCGTTGATCTTGGCGCCGAAGTCCGCTGGGCGAGCTGCAACATCTACAGCACCCAGGACCATGCCGCCGCCGCCATGGCAGAGCGCGGCATCCCCGTTTTCGCCTTCAAGGGTGAGAGTCTGGAAGAGTATTGGGAGTTCACCCACCGCATTTTCGAATGGGCCGACGGCGGCACGCCAAACATGATCCTCGACGACGGCGGAGATGCCACCATGCTCGTGCTGATCGGCGCCCGCGCAGAGCAGGAACCGTCAGTGCTCGATAACCCGGCGAGCGAAGAGGAGAGGGTGCTGTTTGCTGCGATCAGGCAGCGCATCACTTCTCAGGCGGATCGCCGGGAAGAGCCACCCGGCGGCTATGGGAGGATAAAAGCCGGCATCCGAGGCGTCAGCGAAGAGACAACGACGGGCGTCAAGAGGCTCTATCAGCTCCAAAAGGAGGGCGCACTCCCGTTCCCCGCATTCAACGTAAACGACTCCGTCACGAAGTCCAAATTCGACAACCTATACGGATGCCGAGAGTCCCTCCTCGACGGAATCAAGCGCGCAACCGACGTCATGATCGCGGGCAAGATCGCGGTTGTCTGCGGCTATGGCGACGTCGGAAAGGGCTGTGCGCAGGCTCTGAAGAGCCTCAGCGCCCAGGTATGGGTCACCGAGATCGACCCCATCAACGCGCTGCAGGCCGCCATGGAAGGATACAAAATCGTGACGATGGAGTACGCGGCCGACAAGGCAGACATCTTCGTCAGCGCGACCGGCAACTACCACGTCATAGCCCACGACCACATGGCGAGGATGAAAAACAACGCCATCGTCTGCAACATCGGCCATTTCGACAACGAAATCGATGTCGCCTCGCTCGAAAAGTACGCCTGGGAGGAGATCAAGCCGCAGGTGGATCACGTCATCTTCCCCGACGGCAAGCGCATCATCCTCCTCGCAAAGGGCCGGCTCGTGAACCTCGGCTGCGGAACCGGGCACCCGTCCTACGTCATGTCAAGCAGCTTCGCAAATCAGGTTCTCGCCCAAATCGAGCTCTGGACGAAGCGCGGGGAATACGCGCCTGGGGTCTACGTGCTGCCGAAACACCTCGATGAGAAGGTCGCCAGGCTCCAGCTAGGCAAGCTCGACGCGGAGCTGACCACGCTTACCCAGGAGCAGGCCGCCTATATCCAGGTACCCGTCGAGGGGCCATATAAGCCGGATAGTTATCGGTATTGATTTGAACAACTGGTAATTGTGCGGCATTGATCTTTTAATCCCCCGCGAGAGATCAAATGTGGCGAATTATGGAGGCTACAGCCACTTCGGCTGAAATAGAGGCAAGGAACATGAAACGAATCTTACTTGTCAGCTTGGCGGCCGTCGCGACTTCGTCGGCGTTCGGTCAACAGGTCTTTTCTCGTGGCGCCTTGGGCGGCGACGACTTCATCGATTGGGGTCAGTTTGGCGCAACGTTCACGAACGTGGCTTGCGGCTCGGGATCAGAGCTGTGGAGATTGCCGACATGGGTGGACCTTACGCCTATGCGATCAACCAGCTCGACATCGTCACGGTGCCTGAGCCCGGAACGATGATCGCTATCGGCGCCGGACTCGCAGCGCTCGTCGCTCGCCGCCGACGCAAGTAGACCTGTTAACTCAGGGATAGAAATAGCCCAGGAGCCAACCGCCTCTTGGGCTTTTTTCTTAGATTCGGATCACCTACCGATCCATTTCAGTGTAAGGGCTAAGTCTCTCTAAATCAAATACCGCACGAGGTGGATGATATAGAGCATGCCGTAAAATCCGGCGGCGATCCATGTGCCCTGCTCGGCGCTTATCGGATGCTTTAAGCGAGCATATTCGAGCAAGAAAACCGGTCCCACAAGGAACACGAGCTTCATCGAGACGAAGATGGGAAACCCAAGATCGACGAGCGGGCTGAAGATCGGATTGCTCTCTCCGAAACCGACGTTCAGCATAAGGACGGTCGTGAACAGATCGAACAGGGCGATCGTTACGAGCACGAGGGTGCTTAGGTGGACTCTGCGGGCAAGCATGCTATGACGTAAAGACGCAGGTACGACCATGGTTTAGTTCCTCCGCTAGGGCGTAGAGAGCATCTTCCATGTGAAATCGGGACTTCGGACCCGCAAGGATAATGGGAAACGGGGAAATGGGGAATCGCTATTGGGTCCCATACAACCGGTCGCCGAAATCGCCGAGACCGGGCAGGATGTATTTGCGGTGGTCGAGCTCTCGGTCGAGCGCGCTGGTGAAAATGTCGACGTCCGGGTGATCTTGCTGGATGCGGGACACACCCTCAGGGGCGGCCACGATGCAGACCATGACCACGCGATCGGCTCCCTTTGCCTTGATGAAAGAAAGAGCCTGCGAAGCCGAACCCCCCGTTGCAAGCATGGGGTCCAGGCAGAGAGTGAACGTTGCTTCGAGCTGGGGCAGCTTGCTGTAGTAGCTGTGGGCGATCGCGGTGTCCTCGCTCCTTTCCAGGCCGATATAGCCAACTGCGACCTCAGGAAACAGTTCCGTTACCGGCTCGAGCATGCCTAGCCCTGCGCGCAGGACCGGCACGGCGGCAACACTCTGTCCGAGCCGCTTCGCCTGGGCATATTCAAGGGGTGTCTCCACCGAGGAATCAACCAACCTCAGGCCCTTTGTCGCTTCGAGAACGAGGAGCGTCGTAAGGTTTTTGGTCAGCTGCCGGAATCGCTGGGGTTGAGTTGACTTGTCGCGCAGGCTGGCCACAAGGTGCTGAGAGAGCGGATGATCGAGCACGTGTAGAGCCATGGCCTATTTTGCCGCAGGGACTGTGGCACAATATAACGCTTTCGCCCCCCCAGCCATGCCCCAGATCGCAGGAATCATACTCGCCGCAGGCAAAGGCACTCGGATGAAGTCCGACCGTCCTAAGGGGCTTTTCGAGATTTGCGGCCTGCCCATGGTGGAGCACATAGGGCGCGCGATGCGGGAAGCTGGCGTGGCGCGGCCCATCGTCGTTATCGGCCATGGACGCGAGCTCATGCGGCAAACCCTTGGCGAGGACTACGACTTCGCGGTTCAGGAGCAGCAGCTCGGCACCGGGCACGCGGCCATGATGGCTTCTCCTTTCCTGCAGGGCTTTTCCGGCCAGGTCCTGATCGTGCCGGGCGATGCCCCTCTCCTAACCGGGGAGGTCCTCATAGAGTTGGTTCGGCGGCATCGAGAATCCGGGGCCAAATGCACGGTGGCAAGCGTCAGGATTGCAGAGCCCCAAGGTTATGGGCGCATCGTGCGGGATTCGAGCGGCGCGCTTCAAAGCATCGTCGAGGACAAGGATGCCAAGCAGATCGAGCTGGCGCTCGACGAGGTCAACACCGGCGTCTATTGCTTCGAGGCGGAGGTATTGAGCCAGCTCTTGCCTCGGTTGGACAATCAAAACGCTCAGGGGGAGTACTACCTCACCGACCTCATTGCGATTTGCGCCGCCGAAGGGCAAACCCTCGAAGCCTGCCTCTTTCCGGAAAGCGAGATTTTCATGGGGGTCAATGATCGTTGGCAACTGGCAAAAGCTGCCGCCGCCCTGCGCCAGAGAACTCTCAAAAGGCATGCGCTCGCCGGCGTTTCGATAATCGACCCGTCCACGACCTTTATCGGCCCCGACGTCGAAATAGGCCCCGAGACGACAATCGAGCCAATGACGAGCATTCAGGGTCTCACGACAATTGGCAGTCACTGTTCGATCGGGCCATCGTCGGACATCAACGACTGTGAGATCGCCGACTCCTGCACGATTTTAATGAGCAAGCTCGACCACGCGGTCATGCGGGAGGGCTCGCGGTGCGGGCCTTTTGCCCATCTGCGCAGGGGCTCGATCATCGGCGCTGGCGCCAGGGTTGGAAATTACGTCGAAGTGAAGAATTCCGAGCTCGGCGAGAAAGCGTCCGCTGCTCACTTGAGCTACATCGGCGATTCGACGGTGGGTGCCAGAACAAACATCGGCGCGGGCACGATCACGTGCAATTACGATGGCTTTTCAAAGAATCGCACTGAGATTGGCGAGAATGCATTCGTCGGATCCAACTCCACACTGGTCGCACCCGTTACAATTGGAGAGGGAGCCATGATCGCGGCGGGCAGCGTGATCAATAGGGACGTTCCGGCAGACGCGCTCGGGGTAGGACGTGGACGGCAAGAGGTGAAGGAAGAGTGGGCAGCACAGTGGCGACAGAAAAAGAAAGCGGAAAAAGAATCAACGGCAAATTAGCCGGCATGAAGCTGTTTGCAGGGAACGCGAATCGCGACCTTGCCCTGCGTGTTGCCGACTACATGGAGATAGACCTCGGACGGCTGACCTCCACTAAGTTCAGCGACGGCGAAATCCGGATCATGGTGGATGAGAGTGCGCGCGGCAACGACGTGTTCCTTATCCAGCCCACATGCGCGCCCGCCAACGACACGCTGATGGAGCTGCTGATAATGCTCGACGCCTTTCGTCGTGCCTCTGCCCGTCGGATTTCCGTCGTCATGCCCTACTTCGGCTACGCGCGGCAAGACAAGAAAGTCAAGCCGCGGGAGCCGATCACGGCGAGGCTCGTGGCCGACCTGATCCAGAAAGCGGGCGCCCATCGCGTGGTCTGCACGGACCTTCATGCTGAGCAGATAATGGGCTTCTTCGAGGTCCCAGTGGACCACCTATATGCGGGGCCGATCATCGGACGGTATATGATCGAGCAGGGCTATCGCGAGGAGGACGTCGTCGTGGTTAGCCCGGATGTTGCCGGTGTTGGACGGGCGCGGGCATTGGCCGAGATGCTGAACTCCCCAATCGGCATCGTCGCCAAGAGGAGGCCAGAGCCCAACAAGGTAGATATCGTCGAAATCATCGGCGACGTCGAGGGCAAGAAATGCGTGATGATCGACGACATGATCGATACGGGTGGCTCAATCATTATGGGTGCTGAAGCGCTGCTCAAGCGGGGTGCGACCGAGGTCGTAGCGAGTTGTACGCACGCGGTGTTCAGCGGCAATGCTCCGCAAAGGCTTCAGGACAGCGTCGTTTCCAAGGTGATCACGATGGATACGATTCCGATCGGTTCTGAAAAGATGATTCCCAAGCTGACCGTGCTTCCCTCAGCTCCGCTCATCGGCGAAGCGATTAAGAGGATACACCTGAACGAGTCCGTCAGCACGCTGTTCGACGAGTGGCGCTGATCCGATTTTGGACTTCGAATTTCGGATAGAGGCAGCCTAGAACATGACCGCTGATCCTAAATCCGAAATCCGCAATCCGCAATCCGCAATCGCCGGAACCGAATCCGTCACTTGGTCGGTACGTCTAAGCGACAAGGAACCTTGGAAGACGTGGGTGGTTGCTGGAGTTGCGCTCATTGCGGCTGCGGCGGGGCTCATACTGATGAACTCGATTGCATTTGCCGCTCTCGGTGTGCTCATCATTCTTGCCGCGACGACCGACTATTGGCTTCCGGTGAAGTATCGTGTTGACGCGAAGGGCTGCGGCCTAAAGTGCGGATTGAGCGTCTCCTCGATAGAATGGAGCAATGTTAAGAGGATCTTGCTGGATGCGGATGGGGCTAAGATATCACCCTTGGCCGAATCGAGCAGGCTTGGGCCGTTTCGCGGAGTATATTTGCGGTTTGCAGGAAATCGCGAGCAGGTAATCGAAGCGCTAAGAGGTTTCGCGGACAAAGATGTCAGATTTGTGGACGGAGGAACTGACGGAGGAGCAGACACAGGATCTGATCCGCAAAGCTGCGCACGAGATCAACAAGCGGAAGATGAAGGCGCCGGCGATCCTCATGCTTGAAATGCACAAGCCTCTTTCGTTCCTCGCAAGCCAGGCGACAATCGTTTTCTCGCCCTTCCTCGTCCCATTTCTAGGGTTCGATAATGTCAACAGCTATTCCAAGCTGTTGGCAAAGCGTGATAATATCGAACGCCTGCTGCAAGAATTGGAGATCGACGAAACGAAGCAGGAGGGTGCGGAGGCTTAATGCAGTACTACGACACGGGGTGGGTCGGGGTCTTGTTCACGAGCGTTCTCGTGTTCTTTATCTTGTTCAACATCGCACGCGCCAAATCCAACCAGAATCTCTACATTCGGCGCATCGCGGGCCTGAACGCGATCGATGAAGCGATTGGCCGTTCGACCGAGATGGGAAGGCCCGTCCTCATGGTTCCAGGGCTCGGCGCTCTCAACGCGATCTCGATGCAGGCAGTGAACATTTTTGCCTATATCACCAAGACCGCGGCACGGTTCTCGACCCCCATCCGGCTTTGCTGCGGAGATGCGGCCGTATATACGCTGGCGCAGGAGATCATTCGGGATGTCTATCAGTCCGAAGGCATGATCGAACAGATGCACGCGGACTCGGTGCAGTTCGTCAGCGATAGGCAGTTCGCTTTTGCAGCGGGCGTATCGGGAATAATCCTTCGTGAGAAGACGGCCGCCTCGTTCTTCATGGGCGAGTTCTTCGCTGAGTCGCTGATTTTCGCAGAGACCGCCAACTCGATCGGAGCTATTCAGGTTGCTTCGTCTACCCAAAACACGCAGACCCCCTTCTTCATCGCCGCCTGCGACTACGTTCTGATCGGCGACGAGTTCTACGCGGCGAGCGCTTACCTGACAAGGGAGCCTGTGTTAGTTGGCAGCCTCATCGGTCAGGATTGGTGCAAGGTCTTGGTGGCCCTTTCCATCATGGCCGGGTTTCTCGGCAACTCCGTGGACCTCATGGCGAATATGCAGACCACCGCAAAGGTCGACGGACTAACGACTCCTTTGGACACGCCTCGTCGAAAGAGTCCGAGCGAGCTCATGTTTTTCAAATTGCTTACTCCGGAGAGCCCGCCGCCTGGTGTTGTAGTAAATATTCCTTTTGGTTCGACTGAAGCGTATGTGACCACACGCTCGCAGGAACTTGGCGTTCCAGTGGTGCCCGGCGACGCGCTCTCCTATATCGACGACGTCGAGGGTGTATGGTACAGCGCGACCGTTAACGGCAGGGTCTTTAGAGATTTTCTCGTTGCCGAGGGTGATGGCTATAAAGTGACGCTCCGCGATATTCCTCGTGAGATACGGGAGCCTGAGACGCCAATGGCGGAGGGTGGAAAGTGATGCAATACCTTGGACAACTGCTCGAGCCCACCATGTGGCGCGCGAACAGCGGCACCACCGAGCTGTACCTCAGGCTTGCGATCGGGGCAGCGATGGGAATTGCGATGATCGTTCTGTTCATAAACGCCCCGACTCGGGCGCGAAAGTACATCGTCGGGGTCTTCACGTTTGTGGCGGGCCTCATCTTCGTCGCCAAGTATTTCTGGCCCGCGCCGAATCCTGGCAAGGGTGAAGGGGAGATTCCACGTGACTTCCTCGAATCAGGCGCCTTTTACCTCGAAGATGTGATCACAAGCGTTGGCGAAGTCTCCAATATTTTGACCGGGTTCCTGCTCGGTTTGGGAATCTTCTCATTGCTGCGTATCCATGGCGCGCGGCTGATCAAGAAGCAGAAGGACTGGTTCTTCAGCATGATGCTGCTGATCTGCTTGTTCGCCATCGCGATCATCGGATTGGTCGACTGGCAAATGGGCCTCGATCCGGTCAATGGTCCTAAGCTGGTAGATCGGCAATTTTGGAGCTACTGGCAATATGGGAGGGACCTGCTCTTTGATGGATTGCTTCAGGAGATGGATGCCGCGTTCTTCTCGGTCATCGCGTTCTACATCCTATCGGCAGCCTATCGGGCGTTCAGAATTAGATCGATCGAAGCAACCATCTTGCTCGCCACCGCGCTCATCGTGATGGTCAGCCTGATGGGCGCGGTCGAGTACCAGTGGGGCGAGATCATCAACGGTTGGACCGACAAGGATCCCGGCAATTTCCTGAACAACCTTAAATTGACGTCGATTTCTGGTTGGCTGAGAGATAACGTCCAAACACCGAGCTTGAGAGCCATCCAGTTCGGCATCGGCATCGGCGCCCTTGCGATGGGTCTGAGACTATGGTTGAGCCTAGAGCGTGGAGGTGTTAGGAGCTAATGGCTGCCCCCGAACCCGTTATCAAAAAGACAGTCGGCGAACGCCTGCAGTCGGTGAGCCGGCAGACGCTGTATCTCGTGCTGATCCTCTGCGCGACCATTCCACAATTCTTCAAGTTGTCCGTTCCGGGCGAAACCCTCAAGGCAACACGGGACTTCTACGACGCGGTCATGGCGCTCAAAGAAGGCGAAACCGTTCTCATCGAGACGGACTGGACAAAGTCCACGCGGGGCGAGAGCAGCGGCATGTTTGAGGCGCTGGTCAAGATCCTTATGCGTAAGAAGGTCAAGTTCGTTCTCTACGGAATCGATTCGCAATCTCCAACGGTCGCCGGTGATACCGTGCGGCGGCTCAATGAGCTCGAGAAGGCGGACTATGTTCTCGGCCGCGACTATGTGAACGCGGGCTACTTCCCGAACGCGGAAGGGTTGAACCAGGCCCTTGGTACCGACATGCGCAAAGCTTTTGAGTCGCGCATCTCCGGAGGGTCGAAAATCATCGACTCGCCAGTTCTCAAGAACTACCGCAAGGTCGAAGACTTCCCGCTACTCGTCATAGTAACCGCGTCCAGCTCTTTCAATGTTGCGATCGAGCGGCTTAACACGAAGGTCAAAATGGTCGCAATGGTCACCGGCGTCATGGTTCCGGAATCGACCGTCTTCTACGCTTCGAACCAGATCAAAGGGCTATCGGGCGGATTGAAGGGCGTCTACGACCTGGAAACCATGATGGAAGCTGAGCCTGCATTCAAAGGCATGGCCAATGTCGGCAAGGGCATGGGCTACTACCCAACCCTTCACGTCGTTCTGACCCTCATGATCATTGCTGTTGTCCTTGGCAACGTCGGTATGTTCCTGGCTAGGCGGAGGTCTTCTTCGTGAATTACGATTTTTGGAAGCTGACGCTTGGAGTTGCCGCGACAGTGGGCCTGTATAGCGTTCTCTATCGCGAGAACAAGTTCTATCGCTTTTGGGAGCATGTTTTCCTAGGGCTGGCCGGTGGATGGGCGCTCGTCGCGATCTGGACGGGCACGCTCTACTCGTCTTGGTGGCTCAAGATGACAGGAACCACCGGCACGGAGTCCGTTCCCGCCACGCCGGGCTATTGGCCCTGGATATTCCTGGGGTTCTTTGGCTTTATGGGCTACTTCGTGTATTCGCAGAAGCACAACTGGATGAGCCGAGTTCCTATCGGAATCATCCTTGGGTTGTGGTCCGGCCAACAGGTCGAAATCTGGTGGAGAACCTATGGACCCCAAATCCGAGACAGCATGAAGACGGTGATCCCGACGAACTTCGATGCCATGTTCGTGCCGGGAACCACCGGGTTATCTCCAGAAGCGACCGCCGCCATCAATGCAAACCTCTACCCGTCTGAGGCGCTGAGCAATCTGATCTTCGTATTCACGCTGCTCGCGGTCCTTAGCTACTTCCTGTTCAGCTTCGAGATCAAGAGCGGATTTATGCGAGGCATGACCACGAGTGGCCGCTGGCTGCTCATGATCGGCTTTGGCGCGATCTTCGGCTCGACCGTCATGATGCGGTTCACTCTTCTGATTGACCGAATGTATTTCGTTTGGATCGAGTGGTTCCGCGATTCCGTTCTAAGAGTCTTCGGCGGCGGCTGAGGTGGAATCCAAAACTGTGCATGCCATCGTGCTGAGGCGCCGGGATGCTGGAGAGAGCGACCGGCGCCTCACCCTTTTGACCCGCGAAGAAGGCAAGATCGATGCGGTCGCAAAGGGTGCCCGCAAGGCTGGCTCCAGACTAGCCGGATCTTCCGAGCCGCTCATGTCGACGATTCTGCTGCTTGCCCCGGGGAAGCGCAGCATGTTCATCACCCAGGCGCAGCCTCAATCGTCGTTCCGCGGGTTGCGGGCCGATTACGATCGCCTGTCCTATGGCCTCGCTATGCTTGAGCTGAACGAGGCCATGCTGCCGTGGCATGAGCCCCTGCCCGATGCCTATGAGCTGCTCGGCCAGTCGCTCCATGCCTTGGAGGCGCATGCGAAGCCGGAGGTCGCCTTTGTGTGGTGCCAGCTCGCCCTGTTGCGCCTCAGCGGATTCCTGCCCCAATTTGGCGAGTGCGTTCAGACGGGGTCGGCGGTCTCCGAAGCTATGCCCTTTTTGTCGCCGGCGGCTGGAGGGTATGTGGCGCAGGAGCATGTCGGGATGCTGCTTGATGGCTTTCAAGCGCGGGCAGAGGTCCTATATGGCCTTTCAAAGACTGCTCAGTTAGCCGAGCCGCCGCCAAACCTGAAACTGGCCCCAGAGTGCCTATTGGCGCTCTATCCGTTTTGGAGGCATGTCGCCGACATGCCGCTGCCCAGCCTGGAGTCCTGTCTCAACGAGCTTAGAGGGCGGGATCCCGCAGAGGCTAACGCCTGAGCGAACGAATCGTGTCCTGTAAGCTAGAATAGGTGTTATGAAGCTCATCAGCTTTCTATTCATCTTGGCCGCGGTTTTTGTCGCCGGATGCGGGAAGGGCAACTTCTCCGAAACCGCCAACCAGGGAAAGGAAAACATCTTCCGGTACGCGATCCGCCAGAATCCCACCACCCTGGACCCCGGCGCGGTTGAAGACGGCGACACGATCGACCTTCTCCAGCAGGTTTTCGAGGGCCTCGTCGCATACGATGAGACCAACGCGATCAAGGGCGTATTGGCCCAAGATTGGACGGTCTCCGAGGACGGCACCGTGTATACGTTCAACATCAAGCAGGGCGTGAAATTTCATTCGGGAAGAGAGCTGACCGCTGAGGACTTCAAAAAGACCATTGAGCGAAACGCAACCCCTGAATACCAGAGCCCTACTATCTTGAGCTATCTCTCCGACATCGTCGGACTCAAGGAGAGGGTCAACAAGAAGCCGACCGATGCCGGGCCAGCTGAAATAACCGGAATCCAGGTGAAGGATAAGTACGTGCTTGAGATCACGATCGACAAGCCCCGGCCCTACTTCCTTGGCAAGCTTTGTTATCCCGTAAGCTGGGTAGTGGACACGGAAAAGGTCGCGGCTACGGAGAAGATCAAGAACGTGGCCGAGATGGTCGGCACAGGGCCGTTCATGGCCGACCGATATGAAGAAGGCACGATCACTGTGCTCAAGGCCAACCCCGGTTACCACCTCGGCGCGCCCAAGCTGGCAGGCATCGAGCGGCCCGTGATTCGCGACTCGCAAGCTCGGCTTAACAAGTATTTGGGCGGACAGTCGGACCTGATTCAGCTGGAGCGACAGGACGTTCCTGCAATTCAGGCAGACGACAAGGTCAGTTCTCAACTCCAGTTCTTTCCAAGACCTTCTATTTTCTATGTTGGAATGAATTCGCGTGTCTACCCGGTCTTAAAGAATCGGCTGGTGCGGCGGGCGATTGCGATGGCGATTAACAAGGAGAGGATCGTCAAGGACGTTCTCCAGGGCCACGTTCAAATTGCCAATGGCATCATCCCCCCTGGCGTCCCGGGCCACCGACAGAACGCAAACACAATCAAATTCGATCCGGCTGAAGCTAAACGGGTGTTAGCCCAGGCCGGCTACCCTGGCGGAAAGGGCATGCCTGAGATGCAGGTCGATGTCCGGATGGGAGCCAAGGACTACCAAGACGTCGCGGAAGCCGTCGCGAGCGACCTGCAGAACAATTTGGGCCTGAAAGTCAGCGTCAATCCGATCGAGTGGGGAACCTACCTCGATATGCGGCTCAAGTGGAAGATCGGGCTGTTCCATATGCGCTGGGCAGCGGACTATCTCGATCCGCAGAACTTTCTCAGCATGATGCTGGGAACCTACAGCGAAGATCCGCCCTTCGGGCCGGAGAACCGCATGGACTACAGCAACAAGCAATTTGACGCTTTATGCCAAGAAGCAGATTCGATCATGGATCAGCCCAAAAGACTGCAGCTCTATGCACAGGCGGAGGACCTGGTGCTGCAAGACGCGCCGTGGGTGCCCATCTATTTCCAAAGGGACGCCGAGCTGATCAGCCCTCGCGTGAAGGGAATCCGTTCGAACCTGTTCGGCCACCTTCCCCACTACACGGTCGAGCTGAACTAGCCATGGGCGTCCGTAGAACGACGGTTCTCATCAAGGGAGAGATCTCGCGGCCGAGTGCGGGCGTAACTTGGACTCCGGATGCTGAGACCCGTGGGATGCCTCTGACGATGGCTCCTGCATGGCAAAGCCGTGGCGGCCCTGCTGGCCACCCCGCGAACGCGAGGCCATCTTCGCTCGAGATTGCCTTACCTGAGTCTGCGGGCCGCCTTCTCCGGGTGCAGGTCGTGGGAGTCTTTGCAGAATGGTTCCGGGAGTCGGACAGTGGGCGCGTCGGTGCGAGCATTCAGCTACGGGACGATACCGATTGCCAGTTCTGCCAAAGACTCATTGGGGGATGCCACTACTCGGATGCATTCGACCAGCGGGAGGTCTCCTTGGTTCTAGGTGATGGCACGAGCATTGAGACGATCGGAAAATGCGATATCGGCGGACGACAGGCCCGGGTGGATTTGCTCACTATCGACGTGCCTCCCGGAATCAGCGCGAACAGATTGAGATTTCTCGATCTCGGCAGTCCTTCATCGTTCGGCGTCTTTGATGCTATTTTTGAATATCAGCAGGAGCCGGGCTGCCCATTCAAGGCGTCAAGCGGCGGCGTTTCGCTCGCCGAGCTGGCTTCAGTCATCCGCGTCGGCGATAGGCTCAAGTTAAATCGCGCGCTCGCCCAGTTGGAAGCGGCCGTTTCGCAGGCGCAGGATATCGATGAGGCCCGAGGCGAAGCCCTGACCTTCTTGGCCGTGGTGTGCGCGGCCACGATCGAGATGGGCGGCTCGCGTGAAATGCACCGGGTTCAATTGGACTCTGCGCGCGATCTCGAGCGGCTGCAGACGGGCGCCGAATTCGCCGGGTATGTGAGGTCGCGGGTTGAGCAAATCGTCAGCCACGTCCTCGGCGTCGCCGCCAACCCAACGAGCCGGCTCGTGGACCGCGCTCTCGAGATCGTTGACCGAAATTTCGCGAAGGACCTCTCGGACGAGCGGGTCGCCGCCGAGGTCGGGCTCAGCACATCCCATTTTCGGCATCTGTTCCGCCAGGCCACGGGCCAGCCATTCCACAAATACCTGGTAGCACTGAGGCTGGAGAAGGCCCGCCAACTGCTTACAGACCAAGAAATATCAGTCAGCGGCGCAGCGAGCGCGGTCGGCTTTGCCGGCCTCTCGCACTTTAGCCGCGCTTTCTCGCAGCGCTTTTCAATCAGTCCGTCTGAATTGAGGCGCTCAGCACACCAGCCCCGTTGAGGCCAGGGACGGTTATACTCGCAGCATGGTCTCCGTTCGCGGCCTCACCCATTCGTTCGGCGACAAGGTTGTCCTGCGAGACATCGACCTTGAAATCGCCGAAGGTGAGATCGTTGCGATCATGGGGACGAGCGGAGGCGGTAAGACCACGCTTCTGCGTTGCATCACGGGCCTTTTGCGGCCAACCCAGGGCGAAGTTACGGTGGCGGGCATAAACGTCAACGAACAGCCGGAGGAGGCACGCAGGAAGATGGGGCTGGTGTTCCAGTCTTCGGCCCTTTTTGACTACCTAAACGTCCGGGAGAACGTGCTCTTTGGGCCCAGCCGGTGGCACACGATCGAGCGAGGGGAAGAGGATAAGCTGGTTGTGGATGCCTTGTCCCGCGTCGGGCTCGAAGGTTCGGAGGCGCTGATGCCCAGCGAGCTCAGCGGCGGCATGCGCAAACGGGTAGGCATTGCACGTGCTCTTGCCTTGCGACCCCAGGTCATGCTTTACGATGAGCCGACGACCGGCCTTGACCCCATCACCGCATTTACGATCGACTCCCTCATCGTGTCGCTACGCAATGAGCTGAAAGTGACCTCCCTGATTGTTAGCCACGACGTCTCCTCGGTTTTTCGCACCGCCGATCGCATCGCCTTTCTTAATGCTGGCAAGCTGACGTTCATAGGTTCGGTGAAGGAGTTCGGCGGAGCTAAGGATGAAGCGATTCAGGAACTGATCGAGAAGTCGCAAGCAACTGTTCTATCAGCCACGTGACGCACTGAACATCTCGCGGCTCGGTGCGTCATTTCTTTCGCAACCCATGCTAGGAGCAAACAGGATGAAGAGAATTTTCACAGTTTTCACAGTTTTCGCACTGACATTGGCCCTCAGCGCCGGTCTATTTGCCCAGGGCGCTGGCCCCAAGGGTGGCGGCGTCGGGCAGCAGAAGGGCCAGGAAGGGCGTGGCTTCAAGCGCGGCAAGATGAACCAAGAGTTCATGACCAAGCTGAACCTCACGGCCGACCAGAAGAAGAAGGTCGAAGCGCTTCAGAAGTCGACTCAAGAGAAGATGAGAGCCCTAATGGGCAAGGGTGGCGCCCCGGGCGATCGACAAGGGATGCGCGAGAAGTTTAAGCCGATCATGGAAGCGCATATGAAGGCATTGAAGGAAATCCTTACGCCGGAGCAAGAGAAGAAGCTTGAGGCAATGAGGAAGGAAATGCGCTCCAAGCGAGGCGGACCTGGAGCCCCTGGCGGCAAGGGTGGCCCTCCCAAGGGCGGCGGCGGCTAAACAGTTTACTGACCGGACCTCCAATAGACAGCAACGGCCCGCGCATTGGCGTGGGCCTTTTTTTGGTATGGGCTCGGCCCGATATCAAGCAAGCCTCAAAACAAGGCCCCATTCAGGAGCTTGATCGGGGTCGCTGCAAATGCGATCCCCAACCAATTCCGCGCCATGCTTGCTGTAGAGCCGGTGGGCGTCGACGAATCTCTTGTCGCTCCAGATCTCCATTGCGGTCCGGCCCGCCTCGCGTGCTGCACCAAGCGTTTCGAGAAAGAGCCTAGTGCCGATGCCGCTGTTTCGGACCTTCGACCTGACATAGAGCCTCTGCAAAGCGCAATCCGTCCCTCCGATTCTGAAGTTGCTGCCCATCCAGACACGTGCCCCTAAATGGCCGGCTATCGGGTCAAAAAGCTCCAAGGCGGTGGTTCCAACTATCTCGCCCTCGGCCTCGGCCACCCAAAAGGCGTGGCCCAGGTCGAGGTAGTGGGCCTGAATATCATAGAGGTCTGCGTGGTAGCCCTCGGCCTCCCACGTGAAACCGAATTCATCGTAGACCGAGCGAATGGTGTCGGCGATGCCTTCCTCATCCCCCCTGCACGCTAGCCGAACCACAAACGCCATTCGATGCAGTCTACACAGCCGAACAAGGCCGAATTAGGGCACAGAACGTGGTATCTTCTTGAACTGCCGTGGATCGTTAGCTCAGTTGGTAGAGCAGCTGACTCTTAATCAGCGGGTCGAAGGTTCGAGTCCTTCACGATCCACCACCTTTCCGCCAATTTTGAACCCTGCGCTTTGGCCAGGACACTCAACTGCGTGCATGGAGGTGCATCAATGATATTCAAGACGGTTATCGCGGCGCTAATGGCGGCCGCTCTCATCGCTGGCTGCGCGCCCTCGCCACCAGAGCCCGAGGCTGGGACGAAGGTCGAGTCGAAGGCAATGGTGCCAGACGACGCCAAGAAGATCGACGGCGCTGGCGGAGGAGGCCCCACAGAATCTCCCGAGTAAATAAGAAGGCTCCGTGCCGGGTGGCACGGAGCCTCATTCTTGCCGATTGAGCTACTCGCTCGCGGGTGGCGGCGAATACTCTGGGCTCATGGCGGCCGTGCCATTGCAAGCGGCGACGATTCTCCAGGCCGCTGGCGGATTGCTCGATACGGTTGCCGTAACATCCACACTGCTCTGCCCGGCCAGCACGGTCGCTGACGACGGCATGTTCGTGTAGACGCCTGCAGAGGTGACGAAGATCGAGACAGGCTGGTCCACGTCTGTCGTTCCATTCAGCGTGATTCGGTAGGAATTGCTCGATCCACTCGAGTTGTTCCCTGTCAGCTGTACAATCTCGATCGGCATGTAACCACCGGCCCGTCCTTTGGAGGCGAATGCGGAATTCGTGGACCATGCCCAGCAAATGGCGAAAGCTGCGACCGCAGCAACTGCAAACAGCATCTTTAGTTTTCTCATAATAGGTTTGCATTGTGCAGCACAAATCACAGCTTGTAGGCAAAAAAACTGAGAAGCCCGAAAGTGTACTAGGTATCCAGCTTCAATTCAGGAGAGAAGCGAGGCGAGACGCTTCTGAAAATTCCATATCCCGGCCGTCATGCCAGGCGCGCTCGAACGCATCTTCGCCCAAAGCTGCTCTGACGTCGCTGATCGCGACGATCGCTTGATTGGTCTCCACCGGTGGGATGGCGCAATGGCATTGGTCGCGGGCAATCTCTGCCGCCCCAAAGAGCTTGGCCGCCGTTTCAAACCGTTGCGTTTCGGCCGCTAGCTCGCCCAGTCGGCGCAAGACCATTTCCCTTACCCGCATGTCGCCAAGCTTGTTGCAAGCCAGCAGGGCCTCGCGGTATCTACCGGTCGCCTCGGCACGCATACCGGACGCGCGGTAATATTCGCCGTAATTGAACTGAAGATAGCTGAATGCCCATTCCACGCGGCCAACCGAGACGAGATTATCGCACTCCTGGAGCAGATCCGGAACTTCTTCAAGGTCTCCAGCTTCAATTTTCATAGCTGCGAAGTTGCACAAGGCAGGAACCAATTTTCTGTCGTCATTCAGCCCCCGCAGAGTGTTGACCGCCTCACCTAGCTCGGTGAGCGCTTCAGGAAGCTGACCGAGGTCGCGCAGGATGGTCGCCAAGTTGCCGCCGGCCCCCGCTGCCGCAGCCATATCGCCAAGATCACGGGCCGAGTCGCGGGCCTGACGGGTCGCGACCAGCGCACGCTCAAGGTCGCCAGTGGCCTCCAGCAGGCTCCCCGCCCGCGAAAGCGCCTTGAATTTGAGATCATCCTGCCGCCCCGGAACTCGGCTCAGCGACCTGAGCGTGTATTCGATACCCTCCGAAAAGTGGCCACGAATGAACCAAAAGCGAAAGGCGGCGATGCAGAGTCTCAGGCTCAGGTCGGCATCGAAGCGATAGGCAAAGCTAAAGTCAAGAGCCCGCACGATATTGGCGTGCTCGGCATCAATCTGCTCAAGCGTCGCCTCCTGAGTGCCCAAGCCGGAGTCCTGGAGGCCCTCAATGAATGCCAGGTACCAATAGGCGTGCGCTTTTCTCCACGGCAGTAGATCCGGTTCATCCAGTCGCGCGCTCGGTCGAGCCTCAATCAGCTGATATCGATCCGAGACCTGCCTCAGGGCACCCGACTCACACAGTTGCTCAAGCAGCGCCTCCACTGTCTGGCCGCTCAGCTCGTCGTCCGCGCAAACTTCAAGAGCAGCGCGCTTGTCAAAGCTGCCCGCGAACACCTGGAGCCTCTCCAGCAATCGATCATGAGCGATCATAAGCATATTCCCTTCGGTACTACCCATTTGAGACTCCGCAACTTTGCGATCACATATGAGAAAACGAACGACCTATAGCCGATTGTCGGCAGTATTTCGCAAAACTATCCAAAGAATCGCGTCAGAGATCTGCTCAAGGCTCTTGCGGTGAATCCAACAAGTGGAATGCCGTGTTCATACGCCATCCGGGTGGGGCCGACAATCGCGATCCAGCCAGCCTCGTTTTCGCCCACAAAAAAGCTTTGCCGGACAAGCGAAAGTGAGTGCAGATGCTCGTGCCGGTTCTCTCTGCCGATGCTCACAGCCTGAGTTTGATCCGCCGCTGCCTCATGCAGCAGGTCGGATTCCTTGAGGTGGTCGAGCAGCATGGTCAAGGCGGCCACGTCACGCTGGAATTCTGGCTGAGCGAAAATGAACTCCTCGCCCTCGGTGATAATCGTGCCGCGCGTGATCTCCTTGGCGATCGCTCGCAGAGCATGCCAGACGGACGCCATGAGCTTCTCCGCAGCGGGCTGTGGCATCGCCGGCGCCCTGCCTCTTAGGACGGTGCCGAGCGCCTTGCCGGTGGTTGCAGAGTTCAGCGCCTCGTTGGCCTGGCCCACCTCCGTGAGCGTCAGTCCAGGCGGGCATTCGATCATTCTGTTCTCAACATGTCCATTGTTGAGGACCACCACGAGCAGGGCTTGGTGTGGCCCGAGCGCGCTGATGATCGTGTTGCGGATGGTGAGCGCCCCGTCCCGAACGATGGCCGCCGCCGAGAACTGGTGAGTGAGCCGGCTAAGCGTCCGGGTGGTGTCGCGCAGAAGCTCCTGCAGGGCCTCTCCGTCTTCGGAAGCCGCCTGCAGCTTATGCTTCTCGGAGGCTGTTGGCTCGGCTCGCGTGATTAGGCGATCGACATAGAAGCGATACCCCCGATCGGATGGGATGCGACCCGCGCTGGTATGAGGCTGCTCGAGAAAGCCCATCTCGGACATCTCCGCCATCTCGTTGCGGATCGTTGCGGATTTGACGCCGAGGTCATATTTTTGAACCAGCATCTCGCTCGCCACGGGCTCAGCCGCGCTCACGTATTCGATGATGATCGCCTTCAGCAAGGACTGCTTTCGTGGGTCGAGCTCCTGCATCCCACACATTCTTACGCATAACCAAGCCCTTGCGGAGCGTCTAACCCAATAACGTGAACACCTTGCTCCTCTTTCCCGCCTCGCTACTCCTCCTTCAGCCTGCGCAGATCGATGCCAAGCAGGCCCTCGATCAGATCCGGCTCGCCGTCGGGTCGGGTGGCGAACCCAGAGTTCGGGGGCTATTCGCGCGTCCGGGCGATGCCGACTATCTCCTGAAGATGGCGGCGGGAGGCGGGGGACTCTCCAAGCTTGGCGTCAAGGTCATCCCTACTCCGCCAGGCTGGGAGGACCAAGGCAGCTACTGGGCCGTCTTCCACACTTTCCAGGAAATCGAGCAGGACCACGACACCGTCTATCCGATCCTCAAAACCGAGTCCGGGTGGAAGCTCGGCAAAGAGATCCCCGAATGGGCGCCAAGCTCACATAAGATCCAGCATGCCAGCTTAGATGTCGCGCTCGTCCCATCCGAAAAGCGCGCCCGGGTCTCCGCCATCCTCACCCTGCAGCCTACCAACGCCCCTGCCGCACCCCTATTTCGCCTCAACGACATCTACTCCGTCAGCCGCGCCTTCGCTGGAGATAAGCGCCTCAACGTCGTTGAAGCCACCGACCAAGCCGTCCCCCAGCCCAAGAACGGAGATATCCTCAGAGCGGGCGGGCTCCTGATTTACTGGTCGAAAGAGCCCCTGAAGACTCTCCGCGTCGACTACGGAGGCATCGTGGACAAGCCAAACCACGACAAGATCACCGACCAGGTCGCCTATCTCACCGCATACTGGGTCCCCGTGCTTGGCCGGCTCCCCTTCACCACGACGACAAGAATCAAAGGCCCGAAGGAGTGGATCATCCGCTCCGAAGGCAATATGATGTCCCAGGAGCAGGCCGGCTTCTCACCCCTCCCGGCAAAAGAGGGCGAGCAGATCGCGAGCTTCAAGTGCGACATCCCCATCTCCTATCCCAAGGTCACAGCCGGAGCCTACAAGCTCGCCGCCCAAGGCACCGACATGGGCCGCACCTTCCGCGCGTATCACATCACCGTCAACAAGGCAAGGGCCGAAGCAGACGTTCAGCGCATGATTGACTTCTGCCGATTCTTCGACGACAAGCTCGGGCCCTTCCCCTTCCAGAGCTACGAGGTCTTCGACGGCATCGGCTATTACGGAATCGAAAGCTACAGCTACACCATCCTCGCCCCCGAGATCACGAACTGGGCGACCAGCCACGAGATGGGCCACACCTACTTCGGAGGCCTCGCCCCCAGCGCCTACACCCGCGACACCTGGAATGAGGGCGTCACCCAATACGTTGACAGCGTGCTCTTCTTAAAAAACGCCGACCAGTCCCTCCAAAACGGATTCCGCACCGCCGGGCTGAATGTTCCCCTCAGCAAGATGGACATCGCGTGGGACTATGGCTCGGCCACCTACTTCCGGGGCGCCTACGTCATGAATATGCTCGCCGCCGAGATCGGCCTCGACGCCATCTATGCCGGGCTGCGGGCTTTGGTGACGGAGCGCAGGGGCAAGGATACGCTCTGGGCCGACCTGCGCGCGCCCTTCGAAAAGGCGAGCGGAAAGCAGCTCGGCTGGTTCTGGAGCCAATGGATCAACAGCGCATCGTTTCCGACCGTCTCCGTGCTGAAGGCCACCTTGGCGCGGGGAGGGACGCGCTCCGTCGCGTCCCTATCCACGGAGGCCATGTTTGGAGGGACGCGCTCCGTCGCGTCTCTATCCACGGAAGCCATGTTTGGAGGGACGCGCTCCGTCGCGTCCCTATCTACGGAGGCCATGTTTGGAGGGACGCGCTCCGTCGCGTCCGAAAGCGCGGACCGGACGGAGCCGGTCCCTCCACAATCCGCGTTTACAACCCACGTGATCGTCCGCCAGACCGGCACCGCCGATCCCTATAGGTTAAGGTTCGCGATCAAGCTCTCGCGCGGCAGCCAGGTCACGGAGACGGTGGTGACGATGAATTCGCCGGAGGGCGGCTTCACGATCCCGTCCTCCTTCGCCCCCACGGAGGCCACGATCGAGCTCTTCCCCCACATGCTGGGCAAGGCTGGGCAGCCGGTCCCGGTTAAGGGGTGATCTCGTCCGAGAATATCAGCATGTCAGAGCAGCCTGAGGACCGAACCAAACTGACGTTGAGTGAGGTCTCAGCACCCAGGCTCGAATGGTTGGTCAATAGACACCCTCATCTCAGGGATTGGCCCGCTTGTGCTGATCTTTACCGGATGCCTGAGGCGCAGGGCGAGACGATTTGCTGCACAGAGCCGCAGATGGATGCCCTCATTGCTTTGCTTCAATTCTTGAACGCGGAACGTGACCTCCCATTGGAGCGGTTTACCGCGATTTGCGATGTTATTGTCGACAAGATCACGAGGCAAGGCGATGTGAAGTGCGACCTTAAGAAGATTCCAGACATCTGCTATGAGGGCCAGGTTGCCTTGATGCTTTCAGCTTTCATGCCAGCCTTTACCAATATCGAGGGGGACGACCACAACAGGCCCGATCTGATCTTCAAGGTCAGGTTCATAAACAGTAACAAGCCGACCGAGGTCGCCATTGAGTGCAAGAACATCCGAAAGCACTACGCACAGCTTCACAAACTTATTAACGCTGTGGCCAAAGCAATTCGAGCTGCGGCTGCCCAGCATGACAAGCGCAAAAATGGCTACCACGATTTAATCGTCTTCATTGATCTGCCCATTGGAACCCTCTCGGAAGCAACGGAGGATCACTTTCGACTCATTGTCAATGTCTGGGCTTCCCTAGAGGAAACCGGTTATCAGTGGATTGAAGAGCCGCAGGTGGTGTTCACAGCCACGAGCCAGCAGGGAATGATGCAGCACGTTCTCACGAGCGACCCCAAGAACCGCAACTTGGTCAAGCTCCGCCCTGTAGTGCGGGGAATGCAGTCCCGAGTAATGAAAGCGCCGAGGGGAATCTTCTTGAGCGCGCTCTTCCGGGACTTGGAAGCAGGCGAGGCAATGAATATCGAGAACTGGTCCAAGGTGGCACTAGGCATCACCGACCCAGATCAATACTTAATTGGCAAACGACGAAAGGCGAAACTCTCGCGTGATGCGGAGAACCCTCCGAAGTGACTTGCCTCGCTACCGAACTCACCCGAAGACCGTCCGAAGTCGGTTCGGAAGCTCTTCGGGTCGGTTTGGGAAGCCGTTCGGATTGATGAGAAAGCGTGTCAGGCTGGTTCGGAATGGAGTCGGGCAATCGAGGAGGCGAGGCAAGCCAGGTCAGCGCGGACCCCACCCCGACGGGGTGAGAGACATTAGCCCCGGGTCGACTCCCGGAGACCCGGGGAATGGAAAGCGGTGCGCCAAGCACCCCAGCGGGGTGCCAGAATCGACGAGCCTCGACCCAAGGCGCTGGCACCTTCCAGGGTGCAACTGGCTGGCCAAACAACCCCCGGGTCTTCGACCACGCGGCAAATTTCTAAGATCCCTTCGGGATCCCCGTTCCGTGATGCTGTGTGCCGGACCAGTGGCGCGGTCGGTCCTCCGGGTTAGCCGCCGACACGGGGCAAGGGGATCGGCCGCTTGATGAAGCTCAGCACAAACGAGTAGCTCTGCTCCTTGGTTTCGTTGCCGAAAGCTCTTTCCAACAGGTTGCACCAGATGCGGTATTCGCCTGGGGGCAAGATTCCGCGCGTGCTAAAAGCGCCACGGCCGTCCGGCATTGTGGGCGTCCAGTACACAATGTCCCACCACGCGCCGTTCCAGCGCTCGATCCTTAGCTGCGTCTGGTTGCCCGGATCGAGCGCATATCCTGCCCAATCGAGGGTGCCGGTAAGCACGTAGCGCTGCTCCCTTGCGACCGAGAAGTTAAATGTCACGCCATTGTAAGATCGCATCTGAGAGAGCGACTCCTGATCGCAGCCGGCCTCGATTTGGGTCGTCCCCGCGCCGGATATCGCCCTTACGTCATCGAGCTCGCCCGAAATCGAGTAGCTGTTATCCATCGTTTCCTCGACAAAGGCCCACCAGCCGTATCCTCCGCTCCAGGAGTCGCTGTAGAAGTAGGAAGCCATCGAATCGCTAGCAAGAAGGTCGGAGCTGCTTGAGCTGAACCGGTCCTGAACCACGTCCCCATGCCATCCATACAGATAGTCGTATTCGAGGGTCGAGAGCCGGCTGGTCAGTGTAACCTGGGCCTGCGAGAAAATGGCAGCGGCGGCCGCCAGGGTTGTCAAAAGGGTCTTTGTTTTCATGTTTTCCCTCGGCAAGCCCCGAAGCGGCTGCCTGATGGGAAGATGATGCAGGAGCGCATATCACAGAATCGTCACAGCCCGCTGTGACGGTAAATCTCCGATACTGGACTCTGCAAGCGGGAAGTCCCATGAACAAGCGATCATCGAACGTCGTCGCATGAGTGGGCCGCTGAGCCAGACGGCCAAGGGAGACATGGCCGAAACATGCAAGGGGCAGAATCCGCCCGAATTACCGCCGACGCCGGAGATTGGCAGGCGAATAAGATTCGCACCGCTGCAGGCGATCGGCGTTCCCGTTTTGATGTTGATTCCAGTTCTGGGCCTTCTTGGCCTCTTTGACACGAGCGCCGCCAGAGTTCAATCCGAGTCCGGCGGATACTCCCTCGACGTCGTTTACCCTTCGCGTTTCCGGCATCGCCCGTTGGAGGCCCTGCGAATCACGGTCCGGAACGGCACTGGAGCCGAGATTCAGAAGCTGGCAGTCAAAGTGAGCAGGCAATATGCCGACGCCTTCGAAAATGTGACATTCGCGCCCGAGCCCAAGGAGATTGATGCCAAGCATGTGGTCTTCGAATTCGAATCGGTTGCGGCGGGTGAAAGCCGGATAGTAGAGATGCAGATGCAGTCCCTGCGCACGGGATCGCAGAATGCCGAAGTCATCGCTGGGCCGGCATCGGTCAGATTCTCCACCTTCGTTCTTCCGTAGTCTATGGATACCGTCCTTCGCATCGGAATCATCTATCTCTTCGTTCTCTTTGGCATGCGGATCATCGGCAAGCGCGAGTTCGGCCAGCTTTCGCCGCACGAGTTCGTGGTCCTCTTGATGATCCCAGAAATCGTCTCGACCACATTAAATCAGAATGATCGCTCCATAACGAACGGGCTGCTAGGCGTCGCCACCATTCTCAGTCTCGTTTTCATCACGTCGCTCTTGTCCCACCGTTTCAAGCCGGTGCAAAGGATCGTCACGGATTCAGAAGCTGTGCTTGTGCACAAGGGCATCATCTTTGAAGATGTGCTCAATCGGGAAAGGGTGACGCCCGATGAGATCCTGGAAGAGGCGCGCAAGTCGGGAGTGGAATCGCTCGATGGCATCAAATGGGCCGTTCTGGAACCGGACGGCCAGATCGCCATTGTTCCGATCGAGCAGGGCGGGGGAAACTATCGCCCTAGAGAGAAAGCGAAGTAGGCGCCGCGCCTGCTCACAGGGCTACGCCAGTTCGCCTAATACACGGCGGCCACGTTGCTTGGCTCGCCCGAGCGCGCGCCGCGTTTCGGGACCACGCGATACCTCCGCGCCACCCCCGCACCTGCCCCCTCGTGCACGAAGTCCGTCCGAGAGGTCGTGCCCACGATCGTCCAGGGGCCGCCCTCCGAAGGCGCCGTCTCAACCTGCCAGGTAACCCCGACTCCGCCCGCCGCGCTCCAGTCGAGGAAGTTGTTCCCGCTCGGTCTTCCCACCGCTGCCAGGTCGGTCACCTTGGGCATGGCCCGGGGGCTGGGCTCGGTGTCTCTGATGGTCAGTCCGGCTGCTCCGCGAATGGCGTCGGTCATGTTGATGTTGTTGTTGGCCATGCGGTAGAAGGTCCGGAACTGCCCTTTGAATAGGCGATGGTCCGCCCGTTCCTTCGCCACGGCGGCCCGGTAAATGCCCTCCTGTACGAGCTTGTCGTCCGTGCTCGCGCGCAGGGTAGCGACAAGGCCGGCGAGGGTCGCGAAGTTCCCGGCCGTCAGGCCACTCGCGGCCTGTCCTCCGGGATTGTTGAGCGCGGTGATGAACTGATCCGCCTGGTCGCATCCCGCCGCCGGTTCAGGGTTGAGCCAATCTTTTCGCACCTTTAGTTCCACCTCCGTCCCTATGTCGCGGTTTTGCTTTCCTAATTGCGAGCTAGGGCATCATAATTATGATCTATGGCATCCAAATTGTTAGATACTCCGCCCTGCACTTCATGAAAGACAACCTAATTATCAATGTGGGGGTTCTCTTTACGATTTCGGATGCTAGATGCCGACTTTTACTTCATCTTAAGGGAGCTCGAAGGCCTTTTCAGGCCTCCGCGTCTCAATCACCGCCGGACTAGCGACCTGGCCAATCCGGACGTGGGGGGTAGAAGGGCGCGAGCTTGGATAAGGACTCTTACCCTCCACGTCAAAGGCTCGGAAAGTTGGCATCGAGGCGGCGACGAGACGTGGCGCGATGCAAACTCGGCTACGACCGCAGCTAAGCCTCAAGAGCTGGTCGGGGACGTGGGTGATAGGTAGCAGTGAGCGTACTCCTGAGGCATCGAAAGCGCAAGCCCCATCCTGCAGGGGCGGAGGCGGCAGTATCTATTCGCGGGCTTGGTTGGCCAAGCCCTTAAGATATGCCACGGCCTCCGGCGAATGTCCGAGTAATCGCGCTTCTTCGAGCGGTGTTAGGTGCGAGTCGATGCGCGTTCTTATCGAAAAGTCGGCATTAGCGGCATTAAGGATTCGTAGAGCTTCCACGTCATCGCGGGCCGCGGCCAGATGCGCGGGCGTCCAGTCATTCACGCCGTGAGCGTTTAGGTCGGCGCCGAACTCGATCAGCATCGTCATGATCTCGTACTTATCCGCCTCTTCGCGCTCGATGGCCGAATGTAGGGACGTATATCCCTCGCCGTCAGCAAATACGGGTGAAGCTCCTTTTTGCAGCATCCAACGAACGACCTTTGCGCTCCCGCAATCGATCGCGTTCGTAAGCCAATGCCGATGGAGCCACGGGTCCTCTCCGGCTGGAAACCCCTCTTCAGTGAGCGCGAGCTCCCCCAGGGCAGCGATGTCGCCGGACATCACCGGCTCCATAATCCTTGCGTATTCTTCAGCGGCTTGGTCGCGCTCCAAGGCTTGAATTACCCGCGCCCGCGCTTTCTGACCCGCTACAGCGTCCCCCGCAATGCTTGCTCCCTTTCGATCGCCTCGACCACTATGCCGACACCCGCACGTTCTGCGCTTCTGAAACGGGCTCGGGCACGGGATCGCCTTGGAGTCGGAGCCCTTCGATATGGAACTCGATCGCCTCACGGATCAGCTGCTCGATCCCCGCACGGGTGTCAGCCGCCGCAACGCAACCGGGAAGATCGGGCACATATGCCGACCAGTTCCGCTCTCCTCGCTCAAATACAACCGCGTACTCTTTCAACTCTCATCCTCCAGGCCAGCCTGTCTCCAAACACTCCGCAACGTCTTCGGATGCGCGTCTTGGCTCTCATGACCGGAGACGGTGACCGTGCCCGGCTTGGTTTCATGGGTTAGCTGTCGATGGCTGCCCTTGGTACTTGAGACGGTCCAGCCTTCATCTTTCAGACGCCGAAGCACATCCTTACCTGCATTGTTCCTTATCGGCTACAGCGTCCCCCGCAATGCCTGCTCCCGTTCGATGGCCTCGAACAGGGCCTTGAAATTGCCCTTCCCGAAGGACTTCGCCCCCTTGCGGTGGATGATCTCGTAGAAGAGGGTCGGGCGGTCGGTGGTGGGCTTGGAGAAGATCTGGAGGAGGTAGCCCTCGTCGTCCCGGTCCACGAGGATGCCCAGCTCGGCCAGCTCGTCTATGTTTTCTTCTATCTGCCCGACGCGAGAGGGGAGCATCTCATAGTAGGTCTTGGGCACTTTGAGAAAGTCGAGGCCGCGGTTTTTGAGGCGGGTGACGGTGTGGACGATGTCGTCGGTGCGGAGGGCGACGTGCTGGACGCCGGGGCCGCCGTGGAATTCGAGATACTCGTCGATCTGGCTCTTTTTGAGGCCGCCCGCGGGCTCGTTGATGGGGAATTTGACGCGGCCGTTGCCGGACGACATGACCTTGGACATGAGGGCGGTGTAGTCGGTGGAGATGTCCTTGTCGTCGAAGGTGAGGATATTGGTGAAGCCGAGGACGTCTTCGTACCACTTGACCCAATAGTTCATCTTGCCGAGCTCGACATTGCCGACGCAGTGGTCGATCTCGAGGATGCCGATGTCGTCGCCGGGCTGGTTTTCTTTTCGGAAGCCGGGGAAGTAGTGGCCTTTGTAGCCGTCGCGGTTGACGAGGGTGTGGATGACGTCGCCGTAGGTTTTGATTCCGGCGACGCGTACTTTGCCAAAGTCGTCTTCGAGGGTTTTGGGCTCATAGGCGGATTCTGCCCCTCTGCTGGTGGCGGTCTTGTAGGACCAATCGACGTCGTCGACTTCGAAGGCGATGTCCTGGACGAAGTCGCCATGCTGGCTAATGAGGCTCTGGAATGGGTGGCCGGGGCGGACGGGCGCTGAAAAGATCAGCCTGATATCGTTTTGTTCGAGGAAGTAGTCGACCTCGTGCTTCTGGCCGGTTTCGAGTCCATCGAAGCCGGTAATCGAGAAGCCGAAGACGTGCTGGTAGTAGTAGGCGGACTGTCGGGCGTTGTTGACGTAGTGTCGGATGTGGTCGACTCGGCGGATTGGGAAGGTGTCCATGATGTTCTCTCTTTCCTGATTATACGGCGGACGGGCCTTTCCGCTCGTCTATGTTCCATGGCAAGACGAGGGCATGCAATTGGAGGATAGACTGGGCATCGTGTCGGAAAACGCAAAGCTGCTGCATCGCCGCCTCGCCGTCTTCGAGGATTCTTTCAGTTCGGAGGCTGCGGTGGAGGTGTGCGCGTTCGCGCCGCTCGATGATGCAGCGGTCCTCCGGGCCATCGCAGAGCTGCAAAGGAGAAGGATTCTTGGCCGCCCTCATCCTGAGGGGGAAAGTTGCTTGTGTGTAATCAAGCCGCCGAGCCAATCGATGGGAGACGAGGAGCCTGAGCTGCGCCGGCGCCACATGGTGTGGCACGCCGAGGTGCTCGATGCCATCCGCCCAAACCTCTATTCAGAGTCGCAGAACGAATGGTTCGACCGGCTCGATCGCTCCCGCCCTAATATCCGCGCCGCCCTCATCGAAGCCTCAAAGCCGGTCCATGACAAAAGCCTGCTGATTCGCATGGTGGGGGTCCTGGCCCGCTTCTGGTTCGTGAGGGCATACATAGACGAGGGTATTGAGTGGACCCAACTCGCACTGGACAGAGACCCGGAGCCAGATACGATCATGGGTCTTCGGGTTTGGAACAGCGCCGCACTCCTGCTCGATATGAAGGGGGAGCATGACCGCGCGATTGCGGTGCAGCAAGGGGTGATCGGCCATGCTCGTCGTCTCGGCCACCACGATGCTGAGGCGAGCGGCTGCGTGAACTTGGCGACCTTCCTTAGGAATGCCGACCGGATTATCGAGGCGTATGAAGTGATGCAGGAAGCGGTGCCAAAGATGCGGCAGGTCGGTGATCCAAACAAGCTCGCCTCTATGCTCATCAACCTTGCCGCAATGAGCCTTGATCTTTCCCGACCGGAAGCCGCGCTCACGCCTTTGAGAGAGGCCGGAGACCTTGCCGAGCAGCTTGGCGATGCTTGGCTCATGGGCCACGTCGCCTATAACTATGGCGTCGCATACCGGAAGCTTGGAAGCCTAGACAAGGCCCAGAGCCGCCTCGAGGACGCCCTCTGGATTTACTACAGGCTGCGCGACACGAGGAACTTTGGCGACACTCTCAAGCAGCTTGCCGAGATGGCCGGCGGCATGGGAGACTTCGATCGCTCAGCCGTTCTCGTTGGGGCGGCCGAGCTTGCGCGGGAGGTGTCCGGGAGCGCGGCGCCAACCTACGACCTTAAGTCCGAGCTGATCACCGTGGTTCGCGCGAGATTGGTTTTGGGAGACGCGGAGTTTGACCGTCGCTGGCAATCCGGCCATGAGATGCAGGTCGAGGAAGTCATCCGCTTCGCCGTCGCGAAGTAGCCTAAGGGTTTTGCCGGATCAGCCGACGAGAAGGCGCAGATCGTCCTCATCGACCTCGTTCTTGCTGTCGGCGAGGCGAATGAATTCGTCGTAGATGCGCTCGAACTTTTCGTCGGTGAAGCTGAAGCCGAGTTCGGCGAGGCGGTGCTTGAGGCCATGGCGGCCAGACCTGGCGGTGAGGATGATCTCGCTCTTTTCTGCGCCGACAAGCTCGGGGGCGATGATCTCGTAGGTGGATCGCTCCTTGAGGACGCCATCTTGATGGATGCCGCTCGAATGCGCGTAGGCGTTTGCGCCGACCACCGCCTTGTTCCTTTGCACGACCATGCCCGTGAGCCTGCTAACCAGCCGGCTGACGGGGAGCAGCTTGCGCGTATCGATCCTGGTCTCAAGTCCGAAGTAATCCTTGCGGATATAGAGCGCCATGACGACCTCTTCGAGCGACGTATTGCCTGCGCGCTCGCCGATACCGTTCACGGTAACCTCGACCTGCCTGGCGCCTCCGAGAACCCCGGCCAAGGTGTTGGCTGTCGCCATTCCGAGGTCGTTGTGGCAATGGCAGGAGAATACGGCCTTATCGCTGTTCGGCACGCTTTCGCGAATGCCCTTGATGAGATCGTGGTATTCGAGGGGGAACGTGTACCCGGTGGTGTCGGGGACGTTTATGGTGGTCGCGCCAGCGGCGATAACGCTCTCGACGACCCGGTACACATACTGCCGGTCTGCCCGGCCGGAGTCCTCCATGAAGTATTCGATGTCGTCGGTGTATTGGCGGGCTTTTTTCACGGCGTTGACACCAACCTCCAGCGCCTGATCCCTGGTCATCTTCAGCTTGTGTTCCAGGTGGTTGTCGCTGACACCCAGCCCGGTGTGGATGCGCTTCCTCTCTGCGGGTTGGAGAGCCTCGGCGGCAACCTCGATGTCCTTGTCGCGAGCTCTCGTGAGGCCGCAAATCGTCACGCCTTTGATTTGCTTGCTCAGAGTGTTGACGGATTCGAAATCGCCGGGCGAACTGATTGGGAAGCCAGCTTCAATGATGTCCACGCCAAGCTCAACGAGCTGTTGCGCGATCTCAAGCTTCTCCTGCATATGGAGATTCACGCCAGGGCTTTGCTCGCCGTCGCGTAGAGTTGTGTCGAAGATCAAGACTCGATCCATCGCTAGCTGGATTATACGCGTCGTTCATCCTTTAGAGCGGTAGAATCGAGCAGATGGATCGCGTGGACCTGAACATTACTGCCGGTAAGGACGCGGTGGCTGAGCCTTGGATATGGCGGATTGCGCGCGACTTCAATGTCCGCGTGAACATCAAGAAGGCTAACATTGACACCGATTACGGATGGGCGCAGGTCGAGCTGGAAGGGCCAATCGAAGAGATCCAGCGGGCAACAGCTTGGCTCATGACAACCGGGCTTCATGTCGAGGCCCAGCAGCGCGCCGTTGGAGCATGAGCCTGGCGATACCTGAGGATTTCGACTGCTTCTGGTCAGAGACTGCTGCGGAGGCCAACGCTCGTCCCCTGGATTTCAGGCGGTCTGGAACCAACGACTTCGATTTTCCAGGCTTTAGGGTGGAGCGCCTCGAGTTTCGCGGGATGGAGCGCACACTTTATGGTTGGCTGGCCTATCCCGATGGGGCGAGGCGGCTAAAAGGCTTTCTATGGCTTCCGCCCTATGGCCGGGAATCCATGCTGCCCGACCGCTATGGCACGCGGGCCGGCTATGCTTCGATGAGCTTCAATTTCTTCGGCCACGACGCCTTCCATGAAGAGGCCTATCTGAAGGAACGAGGGTATTTCACAGAGGGGGTTGAATCTCCGCGAACGTGGGTGTTCCGGCGGATGGCACAGGACGCGATGATCGCGCTGCGGGTGCTCAGGGCGCAAGCCGAGGTGGACGAGAACCGGATCGGATCGATGGGAATGAGCCAGGGAGCGGGGATGTCCATTTGGATCGCGGGCTGGAGCAACGTCACCAAGGCGGTTTGCGCGGACATGCCCTTTCTCGGCGGATTCCGAGAAGTCTTATCCAAGCCGGTTCATCGTTATCCCACCAAGGAATTGACCGACTATGCCCCCGAAGGCTCCATGGCCAGGGAGCAAATCTATAACACTCTCTCTTACTTCGACACCGTCAATTTGGCGAGCCGGTGCAAAGTGCCCGCTCGAGTCTCACTTGGACTTAAGGATCCTGCGGCGAAGCCTGGAAGCGTGCGAGCAATATATGAGGCACTCCCAGGCGAGAAGCTGCTCCGCGAGTACGATTGGGGCCATGACTGGCACCCTTCGATGGTGGATGAAAACAGGGATTGGCTCGATGCGCACCTGTGAGCCGGTGAAGCGTGGCGCTTAAGGTCCTGCAGGTTGGAAGCTCGCTTTTTGATTGGGGAGGCATCGAGCGATATGTCGTTTATCTGAGCGATGGTCTTGCAGCGCGGGGGCATGAGGTCACTGTTGTCTGTCCTTTAAAGTCTCCGATTGATGAAAGGGCCGCTCACCGCAAGGAGCACCTTTCTCTGAAGGGGCAGTTCCGATTCGGGAAGCTGCCGGCGTTTCTCCGGCTCTTCCGCAAGCGCTACGACGTCGTGCACGTCCATTTCAGTCCGGACTTCGTAATCCCCGCGATGGCCGCCCGAATGCGGAAGCAGCCTTTGATCATAATGACCCGGCACCTTGTTCTGAAATGGAGCAAAACGAAGGTCACGAGATACACGAAGCTGTTCGACCATATAATTGCAGTGTCCGATGCCGCCCGCCAAAGGCTTATCGAGAGCGGAATTTCCGAAGCCTTTGTTACGGTTGCCAAGGCGGGGTGCCCGCCGATCGACATTCCGGCTCAGCGGGTTATGGTGGACGACATTTTTCGGGTTGGATACTTTGGGCGCCTGGTTCCAGAAAAGGGAGTGCAAGTCTTGCTCGATGCGGCGCGTTCGGTTCCAGCGACGTTGAGGGTCAATGTTTACGGAGACGGGCCTTCAAGTGCTGATCTAAGGGCGCTGGCCCCTCCGAACGTGCATTTCCAAGGCTTCACGCCCGATGTTGCCTCGGCACTGGCTTCTGTGGACGCCGTCGCAGTGCCCAGTCTTTGGGAGGAAGCTTTTCCGTTTGCCGTTCTTGAGGCGATGTCGGCCGGTAAGTCGGTGATTCTTTCGAACGTCGGCGGGTTGCCTGAGATGGTCGAGCAGGGTAGAACTGGGCTCCTCGTCGAAAAAGGGAACTCCAAGGCACTCGCCGGAGCCATGATGGAACTGGCTGCGAACACAGACCGGGCCCGCAGAATGGGCGAAAATGCTCGCCGAATTCATGCCGCCGAGTACACGGTCGCGAAGATGGCGGAGCGGATCGAGGCCGTATATCTGGCCCAACGGCGCTGACGGAACTTATGATCTGGAACGTACATTAAGATGTTGCAACGCATGCGTATCTGGTCCGTTCTGCTTTCTGCTCTGATCCTGTCGCTGTCGGCCATCGTCTTCAGCCAAAAGAGTGCTGCCAAATGGTCGGTGGAATTGATCCCGTCAGATGTGCGGCAGGGCGAGTCGGCGCAGGTGCTGCTCAAGGTTGATATCGGCGAAGGCTGGTGGCTGTACGGCCTGAGGGATGAAGGCGGCGCGCCAAGAAACGCCCAGTTTGATCTCATAAAGGGTGCTGCTCTCGAAGGGCAGGGCGGAAGCATCGGACCAAAGCCGCATACGAAGTTCGACAAGAACTTCAGCAAGCAGGTCGAATATCACACCGGAAAGGCTGTGTTCGCGATCCCGGTCAAAATCACAGCGTCGCCGGGAGATGCCGAAGCCAAGGTGCGAATCCAATGGCAGATCTGCAACGAAAGGATATGCGAGATCCCCAGCGATCAAGTTTTCCCGGTCAAGTTCAAGGTAGCTGAGGGAGAGGCCCGGCCGGACCGCGTTGCTCCAGTGCTCAGCGTGCCCGACCAGCCTGAAAACCCCTCAGCCGGCAAGCCTGATCCGCAAACCAAGGGCTCCGCCTCGACCGACGACTTTGCGAGCAACGTCGCCAATGCCAAGTCCAAGGGCCTGCTCCCGTTTCTCCTTCTCGCTTTCACGCTTGGATTGGCGGCACTGCTCACACCATGCGTCTTCCCGATGGTGCCGATTACGGTCAGCTTCTTTTCAAAGTCGTCGGGCGCAGAGCGCAAGGCGAATTACGGTGGCGCGGCAGCCTATTGCCTGGGCATCATCGCCAGCTTCACCGCTCTGGGCCTGATCGTCACGCTCTTGTTCGGCGCATTCGGCGTACAGGACCTCGCTGCCAATCCTTGGGTGAACGTCTTCCTTGTGCTCATGTTTATCGTGCTCTCGATGAACCTGTTCGGCATGTTTGAGATAACGGTTCCGGCAGCATGGCTCAACAAGCTCAATCGACAGTCGCGGTCGAAGTCCATCGTCGCGCCGATGGTCATGGGAATCGTTTTCACCCTGACCAGCTTCACCTGCACCGTGCCGTTTGTCGGTACCATTCTCGCGGGAGCGGCCACCACCGGCGACTTCCTATTTCCCATAGCGGGAATGATCGCTTTCAGCACGGCCTTCTCCCTGCCCTTCTTTCTGCTCGCCCTGTTCCCGCAGGCTCTGTCCAAGCTGCCTAAATCAGGTTCTTGGCTTGCGACCGCCAAAGCATTCCTGGGCTTCGTCGAGATTGCAGCGGCGCTGAAATTCCTCTCGAATGCGGACCTTGTGTGGCAGCTCGGCTTCATTACGCAGCCCGTTTTTCTTGCGATATGGGCGGCGATCGCGTTCATCGCAGGGCTGTACCTCCTGGGCTGGCTCCGGCTAGGGCACGAGGACGGCCCTTTGCGAGTGGGTTGGTTGAGGCGAGGCTTTGCGGTGGCGACACTCGCAGCGGGAGTGCTGTGTCTTGCGGGCCTCCAAGGAGCATCGCTCGGCAAGCTGTCGGCATTTCTGCCCCCGGTGCCCTATCCCGGCAAGGAAAAAAGCGGCATCAGTGCCGATAAGCTCACTTGGGTGCCCACATACAAGGAAGCCCTGGCTCAGGCAAAGAGCGAGGGCAAAGCGCTCTTCATAGACTTCACCGGCGTGACGTGCACCAATTGCCGTGACATGGAGAACAATATGTTCCCTCGAAAGGCTGTGGTCAACGAGCTTTCCCAGTTCGCGAGGGCTAAGCTTTATACGGACCGAAAAACCCCCGAGGACAAGCTGAATCGCGACCTCTTGCAAAAGCTGACCCAGTCGGTTTCGCTGCCTGTTTATGTGATTCAGAGCCCAGACGGCGAAACACTTAAAGTTTTTCAAGGCTCGACCAACGACGAGGAGGAGTTTGTGCGGTTTCTCCGGCAGGGAAGGGAGGCTTTTAGCGCAGGGGACGCAGAGCCGGTAGCGAGTCGCGGATTGCCTTAACTTGCCTGAGCAGGCTTTCTGCTTGATCTAGGGGCCATTGGGTCGCCGAATCCGACATTGCGTTCTCAGGATCGGGATGGACTTCGAAGAACAAGGCGTCTATGCCAACCGCAACGGCGGCGCGCGTCATTGCGGGAATCGTTTCCCGCGCGCCCCCGGTCTGGGTGCCTGCGCTGCCGGGGCGCTGGGCGGAATGGGTGGCATCGAAGCAAATGGGTACTCCGAACGCGCGCATGGCTTCCAGTCCAGGCATATCGACGACCAGAGCGTTGTAGCCAAAGGACGTTCCACGCTCGGTGAGCATGATTCCTGCCGCACCGAAGGATTGGAGCTTCTCCACAATGTTCTTCGTGTCCCAAGGCGCGAGGAATTGGCCCTTCTTTACGTTTACGGGCTTGCCGGTGCCCGCGCAGGCTTGGAGCAGGTCGGTCTGGCGGCACAGGAAAGCAGGCACTTGAAGCAGATCGGCCACCGTCGCTACCAGCTCCGCCTGATCAGGGAGGTGAATGTCAGTGGTTACGGGGCAGCCGATCTCAGTTTTCACCCTTGCCAAGATCGCCAGGCCGGCATGGATGCCGGCGCCCCTGCCCGTGCTGAGCGACGATCGGTTCGCCTTATCGAAGGATGCTTTGAAGATGTAGCTGAATCCCAGGCGCTCGCAGAGCTTGGCCATGTGGGTAGCAACTTGAAGGCATAGCTCTTCCGACTCCGCGAGGCACGGCCCAGCGATGATGGCGATCTGTGAACCCCCAAGGGAGAGCGGGCCGACCTTCACTTTTTCGCGGGCTTCTTGATTTGAATTTTGGTTGAAAGGGTCACGGACTCCGCTTTGAAGCAAATCTCCTTCGTGCATTGTTGGTAGCCAACCTCGACCTTGAACGCGCTCGTGCCGGCTGATTTCGGTAGGGTAACCACGATGGGAATATCGACGGTTCCTGAGTAGGCGGCCACCATTTCACCTGCGAACAAGATCATTTCCCCGATTGGATAACGGGGCTTCACTACGAACCCCTTGGACCGAGATGTGATGGTCACGGGGATCATGTAGTCCTTTGTCGGCGGATTCTGATAGGCATGGAGGCCGGGCTCGAACGTAATGCGAACCGTCCCCTTGACCTTAGCGCCGGCCATTCCGCTCTTCGGAAGGAGCAGTTGGATCGATGGCGGCGTCTCTTGTGATAGGCCCAGGGCGCTTGTGACAAGCATCGAGATCAAGAGCATTGCTTTGAGCATACGTGGCATATATTCTCCTACGCGTTTCTTGTGGTTTTGAAGCAGCGAGCTTGGAGACCGGAGAACTTTCTGTTACACTAATCGGGTCAATGAATTACGGTATGGGGGTTCATGCCGTCTCCAGAGGGAAACTCAAAATGCAGACTGCTTCTAGGCTCGTTCTCGCCACAGCCATTATGGCCCTTGCTGCCGCATCGATGGCTCAATATCCAAAAAAGGGCATCCAGTTCAAGAGCTTCATCCCGCTCAATCAGATGCCAAACAACCCCTCTTCGGGGGCCGGATGCACGGGGTTTGTTTCGCCAAATGGCAGAGAATACGCCGTGGTCGGAGTTCGAAACGGCACTCTGATCGTCGACGTGACGAATCCTCAGAGCCCCCAGATCCTTACGAGCATCCCCGGGGTTTCTTCGCTCTGGCATGAGAACGTGGTCAACGATGGCTATGGATATTTCGTGACCGACTCGGACGGCAACGGGATGCAGATCGTCGATTTGCGGCAGGCAGACGGCGGAACAGCCAACCTGGTCTCAACCTACACAGGTAACGGCCTCTCGACCGTGCACACGATCCAGGTCAATCCGGCCAGCAAGACGCTTTACCTTAACGGATCGAACCGAGGGCTCGTGTTCCTCGACATTTCGAATCCGACAGCACCGGTCGAAGTCGGCCGGTGGAACGGTCGGTACGTCCATGATAGCCTGGCCGTCACCTATCCGGAAGGCACTCCTTACGCAGGCAAAGAAATCGTTTTTGCCCAATGCGGCCGGAACGACTTGACGATCCTGGACGTGACCGACAAATCAAACCCAGTCGTGAAGGGAACGAACCAATATTTGCCTGACGGAACCTATTGCCACAGCGCCTCCCTCACACCGGACTTCAAATATCTTCTCGTCAATGATGAATTCGACGAAGGAGATGGCATGGTCGCGGACTGCAGCACCCACATTTTCGACGTGCAGAACCTGTCGAACCCTGTCTACTTGGGCAAGTTTACAAACGACATTAACTCGATCGACCACAACTCCCGCCTCAAGGACGGATTCTTGATTCTGGCGGCGTACCGAGCAGGCATTCGTGTCTACAACGCGGTGAACCCGCTCCAGATGTCCGAGGTCGGATACTTCGACACCTACAATGGATCGGGCTACAGCTACAGCGGCGCATGGGGCACCTATGTGTTCCCGAGCGGCAACGCGGTCATCTCAGATATGTCTAACGGCATGTTCATGGTCGATCTCACCGAGGCCATCGGGCAAGGCGCCGTTCCTCTGAGCCTGACGATGGAGCGCGGAGTCTCTTCCGGGCCACTTACCGCACTCCGGCACTCCGATGACCAGTCATTGCTGACAACCGATTCCGGCCCACAGACGGGGCTTGGCCAAATTGGGGTGGTGGCATTCGAAACGACGAACCTTCCCGCCAATTTCATCGATCTCAAGTTCGAAGCGCGCTCGCCAAAGGGACCTGCCCGAGCCGAGATTCAGCTGAAAAACTGGACCAATGGCCAGTGGATATCGGTGGGAACGATCAACCTGAGCGCGACCGAGCAGGTCTCAACGATCAACGGAATATCCGGTGCAAATTACGTCAACGGCACGGGCCGCATCGAGGTCCGTTTCCGAACCTATCCGACCGCGCCGATCATCGTTCCGCCGTTCCGGGTCTCGTGGGATCAGATGAAGGTCACGGTCAGGCAGTAGCGCTTAACCTAGGGCCGCGTCGTCTATGCTAGCAAGATGCAAGCAGAGCGACGCGGCCTTCCTCTTCATACCAAGATATTCATTGGCCTGATCATCGGCGTCATTGCCGGGACGATTGCCCAGTTTTGGCTCGGCGCCGAGGACCAGGGCCTTAATGCATTCGTCAAAAACGTCACCCACCCGGCGGGCCAGCTCTTCCTGCGGCTGATCTTCATGATCGTGGTGCCGCTGCTCTTCTCGGCGCTGGTACTCGGCGTCGCCGAGATTGGGGACGTGCGCAAGATCGGAAGGGTCGGGCTGCGCGCGCTTGGGATGACCGTCATTCTTTCGGGCATCGCGGTGCTGCTCGGACTCTTCATGGTTAACACCTTCCGGCCTGGGGATGGAATCGACGCCGCCACCCGTACGAAGCTGACCGAGGTCTATGCCAAGAAATCGTCCAAGGACATCGAGAAAAACGTCAAGACGGCTGAAGAGAACCGCTCCAAAACCGTGGGCGACAAGATACTGGAGGTAGTGCCCAAGAATCCTCTTGAAGAAGCCGTGCGGGCGCTCGAAGGCGGGCTGCTGCCGTTCATGTTCTTTGCCCTGATCTTCGGGATCGCGCTCGCGATGATCGAGCCTGAACGGGCTATGCCGGTTAAAGCGTTCCTGGACGGGATCTTTGCGGTGAGCCTCAAGATCATCGATTTTGCCATGGCGATTGCCCCGATTGGGGTTGCCGCACTTATGTTCGGAACCGTCGCCCTGCTCGGGGTTGGCGCCATAGCTGCGCTTGCCAAATACGTGGTGATCGTCCTGGTGGCACTGGCCTTCCACCAGTTCGTTGTCTATTCGCTTGTCCTGAAGTTCATCGCCAAGCGCAGCCCGTTGCAATTCTTCCGACAGATGCGGCGAACGATGATGACCGCCTTTGCCACGAGTTCGAGCAATGCCACCCTGCCGGTCGCGCTCGACGCCGCGACCACTGAAGTCGGCCTGCCCAAGAACATCAGCTCGTTCGTGCTGACCGTCGGCGCGACCGCGAATCAAAACGGCACCGCGCTGTTCGAAGGCATCACGATTCTGTTCCTGGCTCAATTCTTTGGGGTGAATCTCGACTTTGGCCAGCAGCTGACGGTCATGGGTCTCGCGATAGTGGCCGGAATAGGCACCGCAGGAGTGCCGGGAGGAGCGTGGCCGATGATCGCGATCATCTTGATAGGGTTCGGCATTCCGGGCGAGGCCATCGGCATCTGCCTCGGCATCGATCGCATACTTGACATGAGCAGGACGGTGCTGAACGTGACCGGAGACATGACCATCGCCGCATGCGTTTCCCAAATGGAAGGCACACCGCAGGGGCCGACGGCCGAACTGGCGGAGGCATAGATGTTATCCGTCCTATTGGTCCTATCCGTGAACCAGGCAAACTTCAAGCAGTGGGGAAGCGAAACCCTCGATCAGATTCGCCGTGAGCTCTATCTGCCCGAAACCAGGCTCTATGCGGAAGACAGCAGCGCCAAGAAAGCGTCCTTCAACTGGCCCGCCGGCGTGATGCTTTCCGCGCTCGCCGCGGGCGCAAGGGTCGAGCCGAAATACAAAGCGTGGCTGCGCGAGTATGCCGACGCAACGCGAGTCTATTGGAACAAAGCCGGGCCGGTTCCGGGCTACGACGTCCTCCCGGTGCCCAAGCCAAAAGACCGCTATTACGACGACAATGCCTGGATGTGCCTGGCTCTCATCGAAACGTACGAAGTGCTTGGCGACAAGAAATACCTGAAGTGGGCGGAGGAGGCGTTCAAATTCGTCTGGAGCGGATGGGACGAGAAGCTCGGCGGGGGGATCTATTGGCGGGAGAACGAAAAGAAGTCGAAGAACACATGTTCGAATGCCCCGGCGGCCGCGGCAGCATTCCGACTCTATCAATTCAAGCACCGGGGATATAAGGCAAAGGGTGCTCGAATATATGATTGGACCATCTCCAAGCTGCTCGATCAGAAGACACAGCTATTCTCGGACTCGATCAATCTGCAGGGAAAGGTCGATCCTACGAAGTGGTCATACAACACGGCCCTGATGATCAGGGCGGCTCTCGAGTATCAAAAGTGCTTCGATTTTGCCCCCGAGATCCGCTCGCCATACTACTCGGCGAGGGATTGGTCGGATGCCGCCTTGAAGAAATGGCGCGATCCTTCCACGTTGATTCTTCGCGATGCCTCCCCGTTTGCACACCTCTTGTTCGAAAACCTGAAGCTATTCTCCTCGGACTTTGACGGCCTAACACCCCGGGAACGACTTATGTCTGGTTTGATAACCATGCGCAGACTCAATCGCGACTCGGCAGGACACTACGGCCCGAACTGGCAAGACATTCCCCCGAAGGATGGATACAAGCCCTTCCGCCTCATCGACCAAGCCAGCGCAGCGCGAGCCTTCTTTGTGGCAGCAATGAGGTATGCGGCTAAGTGACCAAATGTAAAATGTAGAACGATGCCGTGGGGACCCTGCGTCCCATAGTTAGCTCTGGAGGTGCACAGCAAATGCGTTCAACAATCACAATTCTCTCTTTGGCAGCAACCGCCGTTCAAGCCTACGCAGGCGGCTACCTTGTTTGGATTGACGATAGCTTTAGGGGCATGGCGCTTTCGAGTGATGGCTCGACGGTTGTGGGCGAGGCCCGGATCAATGGCCCTCAAGGGGCGGGCTATGCATGGAACAGGCTCTCTGGCATGACCACATTTCGGGATATCCCTGGGGGAAGAGGAATTTATGGCGCGATGGCGGTATCGCGAGACGGCTCGGTCGTCGTAGGCAGTGCGTTAAGAGGCGGAGGGGGGTCCGAGGCGTATCGCTGGACGAAAAAAGTCGGCACGGAGATCCTCACCCCGCTCGGCGAAGGCAGCAGCTACGCCGACGACGTCTCGGACGATGGATCGATCATTGTGGGATCGAGTGCTGGCAACGCCTATCGATGGACTCGAAAGACGGGCATGGTCATGCTTCCGGGCTTTGCCTACAGCGCAAATGGCATCTCGGGAGATGGCACGACGATCGTGGGCGCGGGGCGCTTTGACGGGGGGCTATATGCCTGCCGATGGGTCAAGGACGGAGCCCCCGAGATCCTTGGCCGTCTGCCCGGGACCAGAGGCAGCGAAGCCCACGATGTGTCCCAGGACGGATCGGTTGTTGTCGGCATGATGAGAAACATGCAGCTCAAGTTTGACGCCTTCTACTGGACTCGTGAAGATGGCATGCAGCGGATTCCGGGATTGAACGAAGCCTTCTGCGTGTCTGGAGACGGCATGTTTATCGGCGGTGCCTCGCGCGGAGTGGCCTATGTCTGGAACAAGTCCTTCGGGTTGCAAGAGCTGAGCGATGTCCTGAAGCAGGCGGGAGTCCCGTTTTCGGGCAAGCTGACTTACGTTTCGGGGATCGAACACATTGAGGGCAAGCTTTACGTGACTGGCTTCGGCATACCTCCAACCGGTGGTATAGCCGCTTTCTATGCCGTCATTGCGCCAGATTAGGCTTCTCATCTCTTTGAGTCGCGGAAAGGTATAACCTAACGTCGCTTCAAAGGAGCAGCGAAAGGGAATTGCCCCTCACCAGCCCTCCCCATTTGCCGGCACAAGGCATCCGGAAAATGGAGAGGGGTCCCCGGAAGACAGCACATGGCCAAGCAAGCTCAGCTCCAATCCGAATACTCCGCCGCAGAATGCGAGGCCTTCTACCGCGAAATGGTCTTCATACGCCACTTCGAAGAAAGGTCCAACCAGGCCTTCCGAGCCGGAAAGGCGGGCGGATACCTCCATGTCTACATCGGTATGGAGCCCCTCGTCGTCGGATGGCTCAATAGCATCAAAAAAGGCTACGACTACGTCATCGCCGCCTACCGGGACCACGGCCACGCCCTCGTCCTCGGCACCGACCCAGTCCAGGTGATGGCTGAGATCATGGGCCGACGCACCGGAATGTCCAAAGGCAAGGGTGGCTCCATGCACCTCTACGACATCAAAAGAGGCTTCTTCGGAGGCTGGGGCATCGTCGGAGGACACACCGCCCTCGGTGGCGGCCTCGCGCTCGCCGCCAAATATAGGGGCGAGGACCGCGTCACCCTCTGCTATCTCGGAGACGGGGCCGCCAATGCCGGAGTCTTCTTCGAAACCCTCAACATGGCCGGCCTCTGGGACCTCCCGATCATCTTCATCATCGAAAACAATGAGTTCGCGATGGGCACTCGGCTCGAATACCACGCCGCCGACCCCGAGCTCCACAAGCGCGGCGCCGCCTTCGGAATCAAGCACGAAAGACTGGACGGAATGGACGTGCTGCAGGTCAAAAAGGACGCCGAGCGGATAGTCGAATGGGTCCGAAAGGAGCAGAAGCCATACGTGGTCGAGGCCATGTGCTACCGCTTCGCGGGACATGGCGCGGCCGACAACGACCAGTCCCTCTATCGCACCCCCGAAGAGGTCGAAAAGGCCCGCGAGCGCGACCCGATCAAGCTCCTCGAAAACTACATGAGGAACTACAAGCTCATGAGCGACGAGAAGATGGAAGCCATCGACGCCGAGGAAGAGGATCGGGCGCAGAAGACTTATGAAGAGGCCGACAAAGCCCCCTTCCCCGATCCGTCAGAGGTGTACGACGACGTCTACACCGACATGGAGCCCGAGAAGGGCCATTAGGTAGAGAGGCTTTTTTTCTTCAGCAGCTTCTTGAGACGCTCGATTTCGACATGTGCCGCATCCAGCTCTCTTTTGTGTGTGGTGGCGGCATCAATTGCTGCCCGATCAGATATGTCCGACGCATCCGACATCGCCTGGGCGTGCCCGGCAGCCGCGCTGCCTCTCACAAAGCGTGCGACCAATTCCGTCCGGCTGAAATGGCCCCTTTTCCCTCGAATCCGCACCCAGTAGCTATTGACTGTTCCGGTCTCAATGCTCAGCTCCTGAGCGATCATATCGTCCGTATAGCCCTCAGAGGCCAACTCAAGAACTTTCATCTCGCGCGGGGAAAGATCTGTCTTCATCTCCTTGCCGTTTTATGATACGCGAAGTGTATAGAAAAACTTGTACGCTTATTGGCAGGCTTGCTTTTATGCAGACGTATTTGAATCTGGAGAAAAGCGTTCTAAGGAATGCTTGCGCAGATTTCCGCAAGAATAAATGGCACTTCCGGCGACGAGTCGCCATGCCGCATCATGAACTCATGAAGTCACTGATCCTGGTAGTCGAAGACGACGCCGACTGCGAAAAACTCACTCTGCGGGCGATTCGCCAATCTGAAATCTCGGCGGAGACACGGGTTGCGCGTGATGGCGAGCAAGCTTGCGTCATGCTCCTGGACGACCAAGAGCCAGTTCCTGACCTTGTACTGCTCGATCTCAAACTCCCGCGGATGGATGGATTCGAGGTGCTGGACAAGCTCCGCAGCGTGGAACGCACAAAAAACGTTCCCGTTATCGTCTTCTCCTCATCGAATGAAGAGCCCGATCTTAGGAAAGCTTATGACCTGCGCGCGAACAGCTACGTGCGAAAGCCCGTGGACTTCGACACTTTCGACGCTACGCTTAAACTCATACTGTTCTATTGGACGACCGTGAACCAACGGTGCGATCCGCTTATGGCGCCTCGTCTCGATTCAGGAATTACCCTTGTCTAGCTGGTGGTCAGCCCGATATCGGTCAGCGCGTCCACAGGCACATGGAGGGTTCCGTTCTCAACAAAAGTCGTGCCTGTGAGGCTGTGCGTCTGGCCGTTCGCGGTAAAGCTCTGGCTATCCGCATAGATTTGCCCGGTGACGTTGCGGACCGTGAACGTGGCCGCCTTGGTCTGGTTGTTCCATTCGATCGAACCTCCCAACTGCTCGACGACGCTGCGAAGGGGGACGTACCGGATGCCGTCCCTGATGATTCCGGATACATTGGCTGGTGAGCTCATTGATTCTCTCCCTGAAAGTAGA
>JBASWW010000025.1:0-21639 GCA_049276675.1 Fimbriimonadaceae bacterium | reverse complement strand
GTGCTGCTCTATCGGCCTTGAACCCCCTCTCCCCGATGAATGGCGGGGAGAGGGGGCAGGGGGTGAGGGGTCCGGTGCAGCCTTACGTCCCCGCCAAGCCCACGACCATAACGATCGAGCTTGGCGGAACAGAGGCTGCGGACTGGTTTCGGGGCCGCGAGGGGGTGGAGATCGTGGATCCTTTGACAGTGATGAGCCGGGCTTCGGATTGGATGGCGGCGTGGGATCAGATTTGGGGGTGGAAGGTCTGAAAGCCCCCTCTCCGCGATGCCTGTGCGCGGGGAGGGGTCGGTGAGGAACGAACCGGGGGAGGGGAAAAGCGATCTAGAATAAGCCATGCTCTCTCTCCTTCTGCTCACTGCCATCGCCCCTGCCGACCTGGTCATCGAGGATGCCCGGATATGGAGCGACGGGCGGACCGGCTTCGCGCGGTTTGCGGCCGTCTCGAGGGGCAAGTTTGTCTATGTCGGCGATCCGAATCCCAGCTACATCGGCCCGAAGACGGTGCGGCTGGATGTCGATGGGTTGGTGGTCATTCCCGGCCTGATCGACTCGCATTGCCACATGCTCAGCGGCGGTCTGAACCTCTCGCAGCTTCAGCTTCGGGATGTGAAGAGCAAAGCTGAGTTCGTCAAGCGTGTCGAGGACAGGGCCAAGACTCTGCCTGCGGGAAAGTGGCTCCTGGGAGGGCGGTGGACGGTCGAGAGCTGGGCGGTGCAGGAGCAGCCGACGAAGGATTGGATAGATGCCGTGACGGGCGATCGTCCGGTTTATCTCTCGCGCATGGATGGGCACTCCGCTCTCGTCAATTCCGCCGCGCTCGCCCTTGCAAGGATCGGCAAGAATACACATGCTCCGGAGGGCGGCGTGATTGACAGGGACGCTCAGGGCAATCCGACGGGGATATTGAGAGAGACGGCGATGTCGTTGGTGTCGCGCCATATCCCGCCGGTCAGCCTCCAGGACAAGGTGGCCGCGCTGAAGAAGGCGATGGCGCATGCGAACAGCATGGGGATCACGGCGGTAAGCGACATCGGGCCGATCAGCGATCTCGGCGTTTATGCTCTTGCCAAGGACAGCCTGTCGGTTCGGTTTTCTCTCTACCCAACGGCCGATGACTGGGAAGGTGCCTCGAAGCTCGCCAAGGAATTTAACAGCTCGTGGGCACCCCTCATCCCCAAAGCGGGGGAGCCGGAGGTGAGGGTTCGCGGCTTCAAGGCTTACTTCGACGGCAGCCTCGGATCGCGCACCGCCTACATGCGCGAGCCCTTCCTGGGCAATCCTCCTGACAAGCCCGACTGGCGCGGTCTTCCGATGCCCATCGCTATGAACGGGACATTCAAGAGGAACGCTATGGCGGCCCAGAAATCGGGTTTCCAGACCATCGCCCACGCCATCGGCGACGAGGCGAACAATATCCTTTTGAACCAGCTCTTTCAGACTTATCCGAACCTGAAAACCGCCAGGAACAGGTCCGAGCATGCCCAGCATCTCCTGCCCGGGGACATCGCGCGCTTCGGCCGGCTCGGCGTCATTGCCTCCATGCAGCCCTATCATAAGGCCGACGATGGCCGCTATGCCGAGGGCTACATCGGGGAGGCCCGTTCGCGCTCCAGCTATGCATTCAAGTGGCTCCTCGACGAGGGCGCGGTGCTCGCGTTCGGCTCCGATTGGCCGGTGGTCAGCAGCAATCCTTTCCTCGGAATGGAGGCTGCCGTGACTGGAAGGATTCTCCCCAATGCCCAGTACCCAACACCCAATACCCGCACCTGGCAAACGCAGGAAAACCTGACCGTCGCCGATGCCCTGCGCGCCTATACGAGCGGCGGCGCCTATGCCATGTTCATGGAGAACCAGATTGGCCGCATCGCCCCTGGACTGCTCGCCGATTTCGTTGTTCTCGACCGCTCCCCATTCGACCGTTATGCCGAATGGAGCGAAATGAAGCCGGTCGCGGTGTATGTGGGCGGCCGGAAGGTCTTCGGGAAGTGAACTAAGCGAGCGATCTTGCGGGCGCAGCGACTCCTGGCAGGATCACATCCGCGACCGCAAACGACCTCCGGATGTCTTGCAGCACAACCTTGGCGCGATGACCGACGTGCTCGGACGCGTCGATCAGCTCGATGTAGTAGCCGCCGTCCGTCCAGCCGACAACCTTGTTGGAGTTTTCGAAGGCGGAGCGCCGCACATTGCATTCGAGGACCTGGGCTCGGCGGAACCCCATATGAGCGCGGTCGCATTCCTCAATCGTGCCCGAATTGATCTCGTACTCCTCATAGTCCATGTCGAAGTTTGCGCGGATATAGATTCCCCTGCGCATCTCGTGCTCGAGTTCCTCGACATTTTCGCCATCCGCGCCGATGAGAGCCTCCACGACGGAGGGATGGCACTCGATGAGGAACGCATTGCCGGGGTCGTTGATGCGCCGCCACATATCGCGCTCCACCCAGAGGCTCACCGTTTCCTTCGATGAAATCCGGCCTTGGCCCAGGCACATCGGGCAGATGTCGCTGAGCGCTTCGGTGACGGACTCGGCCGTTCGCTTGCGTGTGATCTCAATGAGGCCGAGGCTGGAAATCCGGCCCACCCGGGTCCGGGCGCGGTCCCTAGCGAGCTCCTCCGTAAAGTGGCCCAGGAGCTTTTTGCGGTCGTCGGCGGACTCCATATCGATGAAGTCGATGACAATGATTCCGCCCATGTCGCGGAGCCTTAGCTGGCGGAGTACCTCGTCGGAGGCCTCCATGTTCGCCTTGAGGATGGTGTCGCTGAGCGAGCTGCCGCCGACCTGCTTGCCGGTGTTGATATCGATCGCGGTCAGCGCCTCCATTTCGTCGATGACGAGGTACCCGCCGGACCTTAGCTCAACCTTGTGCTGAAGCAGCCGCTCCAGCTCTCTTTCGATGTTGAAGTAGTCGAAAATGGGCACATCGCCATCGTAAAGCTCGATTTTGTCGCGCATGCCTGGGGCGACGATGCTGGCCACGAGATGAACCTTCTCATACTCATCGGGGTCGTCGATCACCATGCGGTGGATTTCATCTCCGAATAGATCGCGGACAGTGCGGTATAGGAGGGTCTGATCGCGATGGAGCGAAGCCGGCGCCCGCGTCTTCTTCGCCATTTTCAAAACTTGCGCCCATTCCTGCTGAAGGAACGAGATATCGGCCCTCAGCTCGGCCTCCGTCCGGCCCTCGCATTCTGTTCTGAGAATAAGGCCAAAACCCTCGGGCTGGATTCTGTCCCCGAGCTTGCGAAGCCGCTCCCGCTCCGCCCGATCCTCGATCTTCCGGCTTACTCCGACGTGGGTTCCTTCCGGCATCAGGACCAGATAGCGCCCCGGAAGGGCGATTCTCGTGGACACACGGGCGCCCTTGGTGCCACGCGGCCCCTTCGTGACCTGCACCATAACCTCCTGCCCGGCCTTGAGGAGGTCCTTGATTTTTCGCCTCCGCAGTTCGCTGCGCTTGAGCGAGGCGGGGCTGTTGTCGGTCGGGTCGTCGGGGAGGATATCGGCGACATACAGGAAGGCGTTGCGCTCGAGGCCAATGTCTACGAAGGCCGCGTCCATGCCGGGAAGCACGTTTTGAACGATGCCCTTAAAGATGCTGCCGACGACGCGCTCCTCACGCTCGACCCGGAACTCCATCAGCTTGCCGTCTTCGAGCAAGGCGATGCGGGTCTCCCGGTTCGAGACATCGACGATGATGTCGACGCTGGGGCTGCCGTTTCGATACGATGTAAGAGAGCTTTCGGCTGCTTTTCTTCGGGCCGGGCGCGCTCTTCGGGCGCCATTCGGGCTGTTTCTCAAATTGTCAAATCCTGTGCTTGGGCTTTTTGCCCATTGGAGCGGTCGAGGGCTGTAGTTTACCGGATGAATGCGACCCCTTTAGACGCTCCCGTAACGGGACCAGTCTCCAAGGTAGAGCACCTCCTCCTCGAGCTCCACCGCAAATTTCTCGCTGACCCTGCGCTTTCCGATCTGGGCGAGGTCGCGGATGGCGGTTGCGGTTGCCCCGCGGACATTGAGGATGAAATTCGCATGTCTCTCGCCAAACATGGCCCCTCCCCTGTCGAACCCCTTCAGTCCGCAAGCCTCGATGAGGTAGCCAGCCGGCACGATCCCTTTTAGCTTCAGGGCTTCAGGCAAGGTTTCCAAAGAGGCGGCAAGGTCGGCGTTGCTGACGTTCTTGAAGAAACTGCCCGCGCTAGCCTGTGCCGGCTGCTTTGCAATGCGCTGCCGCTGATATTCGCGCGCCTCGTCGTAGGAGGTTCTCCTGTCTCTGCTCGGAAGTTGGAACCGCACCCTGACCACCGCGCACTGGGGCGGATCCGGGCGGCGCAGGATCGAGTCGCGATAAGAAAACTCCATGAAACCGGGCTCGACCCATTCGCGGCGCCCATTGTGTACGACTTCCAACTCCGTGATGAACTCCGACACGCAGCTCCGGTAAGCGCCCGCATTGCTGACCAGGGCTCCGCCGAGGGTTCCGGGAATGCCCACCGCGTATTCGAGCCCACTTAACCCCGCTTGCGTCGTCTTGAGAAATAGGTCTTGGAAACTGCAGCCAGTATCTGCAACAACTTCTCCCCCCGGACCGATCTCGATGCGCCTTGCAAGGTTGAGCAGCACGATTCCGGGCACCCCGTCGTCCGAGGGAAGAATATTGCTTCCAAAGCCTAAGATGGTCGCGCGGGCGCCGGATCGATGGGCCTGGGCCGCACTATCTGCGAACTCCGAAGATGTGCGGGGGGCCATGAATAGCTCTGCAGCTCCCCCTGCTTTGAGCGTCGTATAGGGGCGAAGGGACACCTTCTTCCAAGCGGGCAGCGAGGCAGCGATTCCGCTAGGCAAAAGCCACCTTCGGCTTGGAGATACTCGGTTCAATGAGATAAAGAGGCATCAATCCCGCCGCTTCTTGCCATACCAGATTGTGCAGCTGCGCGCCAAAGCGGGCAGCCGCTGGATAGGTGTGGCCATCCGGAAAGCCATAGCCCAACAGCCCCCCTGGCAGATCGCTCTTACGAACCGGATCTCGGCCCGGCTGCCTTATGAACCACTCACCTTTTTTACTCGGGACCGCCACTGTGCTCGCAGGGTCGATCAGGTCAAAGCTGGACAGTCCCGCCGCCTTCTTGCCATGGGCCCACGCAAGCGTCTTTGCCAAGGTCACGCCCACTCGCACCCCCGTGAAGCTGCCCGGGCCAAGGTCGGCTGCATAACCCTCGACTTCTCGCAGCGAGTGCCCGCCCTCCGCCAAGAGTCGAAGCAAAGCTGAAGTGCACGCACCGGAAGCCCGCATCGGCGCATCCTCTTCAGCGCTGCCCAAAACCCGGCCGTCCATCGCAATGATCGCGACGCTCGCAAGCGGGCTTGATGTGCTAAACGCTACGATCACGACGGCAGTTCGACGCTCATCTCCTGGATCAGCGTTTCGATGGCCTTGGCGTCCTTGCGGTAGGCCTGCTCGCTTCCCCATTGACCGCTCAGCAGCCAGTAGAAGTCCTTCGTCGCCCCCACTGCCTCAGTGATCACGATCGTCCCTTCGCCGCTTGGCCCCGCGCGCCAAGTGGTCCACACTCGGGCTCCCGCCCTATTGGCAGGAATGCGGCGATCTTCGCGCTTTTCGACCGACCTGAACAGCTTTCCACTCTCAGCGGAAGCTTTGATCAGGGCCCGCTCCGCCGGATCGGAGTCCAAAGTGGACAGAACCTTGACCCTCACGACGCCCGAAACGCCCGGTCGCTTGAGCAGGACGGTCTCGGCGTCGAATCGTTCGGACGTCCAACCCGCCGGAAGATGGAGCGCGACGTCGAGCCCAGCCGATTTCGTCAGAATCTTAACCGGCGACTTGATGAAGTCCGTGGCCCGCCTATCTCTAATGACAATCGGAATCAGATTCGGCTTGAGCTCCTCGGGAAGCTTCTCGCGGGTCGGGTCCTCCGGCAACGGCACCTTGCCATCGAGCATGGCAAGGGTCGCAAATGCCCCGCGCAACTGCTCTTCGGCCTTGTCGAAAGTCGCGCTGTCAGCAACCAGGTGGTACAGCGCCTTCTTGCGGATCGCTGCGTACATGAGTCCGCTCATACGGGTTCTTGCGACGTCACCTTCTTTCCACTCCGTCCGAATGGTCAGCCACGGCACTCCGAGCAGATCCTCTCGCCATTGACGGATTACCTCTTGCTTTTGCGTTTTGGCGAACGCGGTTTGAGAGCTTTCCCACTGATCCACGGCACTGTAGAACACTACGCCATTAAGATCGAGGGTAGCCGGATTGCCGCCCTCGATTGGAATCGTAAACGTTGCTTCATAACCCTTCTTTTTCACGACCTTCCAGCTCTTGGGATACCGAAAGGTGATGTTGAGATCGTTGTTGGTATACGTCGCCAGGTCCTGGCCCGCATAGCTCAGCAGCGCGAAAGCGAGTGCAATTCCGATGGTCATAGGGTAATCCTGAAGGTACCCGCGCGGGCCCTGTGTTACGGACGTTCCGACACGGGAAGCAGAATCACGAACTTGGCCCCATTTCCCACTTCACCTGCCTCGAAGACCCCTCCGCCGTGCGCGTCCACAATTCCCTTTACGATGGAAAGACCGAGCCCCATGCCCTTCACGCGGCCACTATAAAAGGGCTGGAAGATCTGCTCCTTTTGTTCGTCGACCACGCCCGGGCCCGTGTCCTCGATCTCGATTTTCACGTATCTCTTGCCCGCTGGCGCCCGTCCAAGGCGGCGGTCGGCCTCTTCGGCGAGCCCGGTCGCAACTCGAAGCCGGCCCTTATCGATGTAGTGCATCGAGTTTTCGATCAACTCGGAAATCGCGCGGCCGATTTTTGCGGAATCCATCATGACCAGAGGCAGACCGTCTGCGAATTCGAGTTCGAGCGCCACTTTCCCCCTGCGCGGGAACACCTCTTCGACAGTCTCCTTGACGATCGCATTCAGGTCGGCCGGCTCTCGCTTGATCTGGGTTGCCGTGAGGAAGTCGCGGAAGTCTTGGAGAATTTCCTCGACTCGCATCACGTTCTTCCAAAGGCTCTTCTGGATGGCCCTTAGCTCCTCGATCTCTGGCTCGGGCTCCTTCACAAGGTGTCCCAGCTCGTTGACGTCGCCCTTGAGCGCAAAGACCCGGTTGCCGATCATATGGCTGCTCTTGGCGCTCAGCTCTCCCCAGGCAATCATCCGTTCGCTCCGCACCATCTTCTCGACGTTGCGAATGTTTTCGAGGCCCGTTCCCACCTGCTCCGCGATGCTCTGCAGAACCCGAATATCGCTTTCTGTGAAGCGGTTGTCCAGATACGGGTTCTCTGTCACGCGGCGGATGACCCGGATCGCTCCGATGCACTTCCCTCTCGACACGACCGGCACCGCGAGAAAGTGGGCGATCTCCTCACTCGGAAACTCGACATATTTGCCCCGCCACCGAGGGTCGCCCATCGGGTTGTCGAGATTCACCAGCTCACCGCATTCGCAAACCCAGCCGGTGCAGCCCTCGCCCCGCTTGTACCGCAATTCTCCGATCTGGTCCTTTAGCCTTCCCACCGAGCCGCGAAGCACGAAGGTATCCGTCTCCCGCTCGAGCAGGAAAATCGAGCACGCCTGGAATCGAAGAACCTCACCCGCTACCCGCATGACCTGAGAGATCAGGTCCTCCTCAGTAAGCGCGGTGTCGAGAGCCAGCCCGACCTGAACTAGGGCCTCTTCGCGAGCCACGCCGTCTTGTCGATCGATCACCATTGCTGCGACCGATGCGATCGCCTCGCACGCGATGCGGTGCTCCTCCTCGAATGCGTCGAGTCGATCCGATTCAACGTTGAGCACGGCACGAAGGCGACCGCCCTCGCCGCTGATCGGCACCGCAACCTCGCTCCTCGTCGTTCCGAAAAGATTCTTGTAGCGCGGCTCTTCGCGGACATTGCCCGACAGGACGGTGGCGCCGGTAGCCGCGACGTAAGAGACGATCCCTTCCTTGGTGCCGATCGAGAGGCTGATGTCGGTCTCGGCCTGGCTCCACTCCGGCCCAGCCCCGTGCTTGAGCTCCAATCTGCCCTCCGCATCGTTCATGCGCGCGATCATCGCGTTGCGCCCGCCCGCCAGCTCGATTGCGGATTGGGTAAGCAGATCGAGCGCGGCATCGCAATCCGGCTCCCTTGCGACGCGAACAAGCATCTCCTGGAACGCGCCTAGGCTCACGCTGGGAGCGTACCTTCCTTCACCACTCCCCGGCTCCCCTTCTCCGTGTCTCAAAGTAAACTCCCCCCATGCTCGGGGCACATATGGAGCTGGAGATTCGCGAGCAGCCCGCCATCCTCGCCCGTGGCGCCGCATCCTATCTCAGGCAATTTAGGGAAATGCTCGGGTCTTCACGCTTTGACCTCGCTCTTCTCGTCGCCCGAGGATCGTCCGACCACGGCGCGCTCTATGCCCGCTACCTCATCGAAATCCATCTCGGCATCCCCGTATCCCTGGCTGCGCCGTCGGTTTTGACCAGATATGGAAAGCGCCTGCGTTATCCTAAGACGCTTGCCATCGGAATCTCCCAAAGCGGCGCTTCACCCGATGTGGCGGAGGTGCTGGGGGCGCTGCGCGAGGACGGGCACACCACTCTGGCGATCACGAACACAGCGGGCTCGCGCGTCAGTCAAGCCGCCGAGAGCACCCTATTGCTCCAAGCCGGACTCGAGCGCTCGGTGGCGGCGACCAAGACCTACACGGCTTCCCTGCTCGCACTGTATGAACTGGTGCGTGCGCTCGGAGCCGACCTTCCCGCCCCCACGATTCCCGGCGATGTTTGGCTTGCAGAGTCCCGCCTGGCTGCGGAATCGGGGGTCGGGGCGCTGCTTCGATCCTCGATCCTTTTCTCGCTTGCGCGCGGCTACTCGTTTGCCACCGCTCAGGAAACCGCGCTCAAACTCATGGAATGCGCGCTGCTTCCCTGCAAGGCGTATTCATCCGCGGACTTCGAGCATGGCCCGCGCGCTTTGGCTCGGCATGGCACAGCGGCTGTGGTATTCGGGGAGCCGCTGCCTTTTCTCGGCGATCAGGGAGCGGAAGTGGTGGTTGCTCCGAGCTGCCTCGAAGGACCGTGCGCGCCGATTTGGGACGCCTTTTTCGCCCAGTGGCTCGCGTTGCTTTGCGCCCGGGCGCGCGGTCTGGACCCGGACCATCCGGAGCATATCGCCAAAGTGACGGAGACGTTGTAGGCGACGCCCAAGGCCCAACACTCACTCAACGCTTAAACGCCTCCCCCCTCAGCGCATGGCACAGAGCGATCGCCAGTGCGTCGGCCACGTCGTCGGGCTTTGGCGCATCATGAAGGCCGAGCAGCTTCATCACCATGTACTCGACCTGTTTCTTTTCGGCGGCGCCGTTGCCCACGACAGCCAGCTTGATTTCAGACGGCGCATACTCAGCCCATAGATAGCCTCTCTGCGATCCTGCCAATAGGATGCAGCCGAGGGCCTTGGCCACGTCCAAGGCGGTCTTGCGGTTCACTGAAAAAAGCAGCCGCTCGATCGCGAGTGCATCCGGACGAATACGCTCAATAAGCCCTCCCACTTGCTCATGCAACTGCAGCAGGCGATCGGGCAGTGGTCCTTTTAGCGTGGTGATCAGCCCGTGTTCGATTAGCGCCAGCCGCGATCCCTCCCGCGCAACCGCGCCATAGCCGATGCGCTCAAATCCGGGGTCGATGCCAAGGACGGTCATGGGCGTAGAGCGTCCACCGTGAGGCGTGAAAGTCCGAAACAAAGACCAGACTGCAAGGAGCCAGGGAGCACTTTGTCCTTGGCGCCCGACGCGCGACGCTCAACGCTCCTCACGACCTGCCAAACTTCCTCAAGAGCTCGCCCTTGCCCAGCGTGACTGTGATCGGGCGACCGTGGGGGCAAAGGTAGGGATTCTCGGTCGTCGCAAGATCGATGATCAGCTTTTCCATCTCAGCGTGGGTCAAGGGATCGCCCGCCTTGACCGCCATCTTGCACGAACTCATAATCCATATTTGCTCCCGGGTCGGCACCAGACGCCGGGTGACCGCTGCATCCACAAGCTCGTCGATCAGATCCTGGAGAACTTTGAGCGGATTCTTGCCCCGGAGCGCTGCCGGAGCGGAGCGCACAAGGAAGCTCTCTCCGCCAAACGGCTCGATGTCGAAGCCAACCGAGATCACCTCGTCGAGCTTTTCGCGCAGCAGTACCGCCGCCCGCTTGTCGACGTGCAGCGTTTCGGGCACAAGCAGCGCCTGTCTTTCGATCGATGTGGGCCCCTTGAGCCCGCATAGATATTCATAGAGCACGCGCTCGTGGGCGACATGCTGGTCGATCACCGCGATCCCATGCGAGGTCTCTACGATGATGAACGTGCTCATCGCCTGACCGATTACGCGAAGCCCATCGAGCAGATCGGAGAAAGGTTGGCGCTCCGATGCTGGGCCGAAGGGGTGATTGAGGGATTGGGAGAATGGCGGACACTCGGCGTGCGGTGAGGAAGCGGTGGCAATCCCAGACTCCACCAAGCCCAGGCTGGCCCCAAATCCCACATTCGAGCCCCCTGCCGAAGGAGCGCCAAGAGCCCAGTGGCGATCCCCCAGAGCCCAATTCGCGGTACCCGGTGCCTGCGAACCGAGAAGCGCCTCGTTGGCGGCCGCGACTCCCGACGCGGAAGGCATCATCCCATGCTCCATCAGGGCCGCGCGCACCGAATAGCGCACCGCATCGAACGCCTGCCCCTCGTGCTGGAACTTGACCTCACTCTTGGTCGGCGAGACGTTGACGTCGACCTTTCCCGGATCCACCTCCAGCTTCAGGGCCACCACCGGATAGCGACGCTCCGGAGTGAGGTCCCGGAAAGCCTGATCGAGCGAAGCCATCAGCGTCCGAGAACGTACGGGGCGGCCATTGACATAGAGGTATTGGTAAGCCCGCGTCGGGCGCGTGACGTGAGGGGGACTCACGAAACCAAACACCCGGATCCCCGCTGAGTCCGAATCGACCTCGGCAAGTGAGCGGGCCATATCCCGCCCCCAGACCTCAGCTAAAGCCTGGAGCAAATCCCCCGACCCGCTCGTCTCCATCGCCAGCTGGCCATTGTGGGTGACCCTGAACGCGACCTCCGGATAGCCGATCCCATACTTGGAAAGGTGCTCGAGGCACGCTGCCAGCTCCGTGCTTTCCGACTTCAGGAACTTGAGCCGCGCAGGCGTATTGAAGAACAAATCCTCGACCCGTACCTCGGTGCCCCGCGGACCGCCCGCTCCACGAGGAGCTGAAACATGGCCCCCTTCGATCGCCAAAAGCGAGCGGAGGCCGTCTGAGTCCCCAGTGGACAGCGTCATTCGCGAGACCGATGCAATCGAAGGGAGCGCCTCACCTCGAAATCCCAAAGTGCCAACAGACCCGAGATCGTCCACGGCCGAAATCTTGCTCGTGGCGTGGCGCTGAAGACAGGCCATCGCATCTTCCGAGCCCATCCCGCATCCGTCGTCGCTCACCCGGATAAGCGATTTGCCGCTATCGACAAGCTCGACCTCGATCCGCCTCGCGCCCGCGTCGAGCGCATTCTCGACAAGTTCCTTCACCACCGACGCGGGCCGCTCCACCACTTCCCCGGCGGCGATCTGGTTCACAGTGTGGGAATCAAGCAGGCATACGCGACGCACACTCGCCACGGGCAGCCCCAACACTGGCTCTCCATAAGCCGATGCTCTGCTCAAATCATGGACAATCGCCACTTTCGTACTCATCTTACCCGATTCCTCTTCACAATTCAATCGCCGACATTCAACCGACGCTCTCGCGAGTGCGCGTGATTCCACCGATAACCAGAAAGAGCCGGGAGACCGGTAATTAAGCTTGGGCGGTTTTCTCCAGGGGGCGGATGTTTGTTCTGATCGGCGTTGGGCTTGTGCTGGCGGCTACAGTCGCGGGCTTTGTGATGAGCAAGGGCAATATTGCCGTGCTCATCCAGGTCAATGAGTTTATCATTATCGCCGGCGCGGGAATCGGCTCGTTCGTTGCCGCGAACGGCCTCGCCAATGCTAAGGCTGCAATCAAGACCGTTACCAGCCTCCTAAAGCCAACCCCCTATACGAAGCAAGCCTACCTAGACCTGCTCAAGATGATGTATCAGCTCTTCAATGTTGCCCGGAAGGAGGGACTTCTCGGCTTGGAGGGCCACATCGAAGAGCCCGCCAAAAGCGAGATCATCGGCAAATACCCCGCTTTCCTTCAGAACCATCACGCCTCCGCCTTTTTCTGCGACACGATGAAAGTGATCCTGACCGGCGCGGTCGGTCCCCACGATCTCTCCGAAATGATGGAGCTCGATCTCGATATCGCCCATCAGGAGGAGCGGGTACCCGTGGATGCGGTCGCAACCGTCGGCGACGCCATGCCTGGATTTGGCATCGTTGCCGCCGTACTTGGCGTCATCATCACGATGGGCCACATGAAGGAGGGCCCAGAGGTAATTGGAGAAGCGGTTGCAGCCGCCCTGGTAGGAACCTTCGTCGGAGTGCTGCTCGGCTATGGCGTGTTCGGACCCATCGCCCGCGCCATGGAGCTTCGCATGCAGGGCGGAAGCCAGTATCTCAACAGCATCCGATATGCACTTTTCTCGTTTGCCCGAGGGGAGTCTCCCATTACGTGCGTCGAATTCGCCCGCCGCAACATCGAGCCCTCAATTAGGCCCGGATTCACGGAGATGGAGAAATCCGTCAAGGAGAAAGCCGCCGCATGAACGATCGACCTATTATCATTAAGAAGAAGAAGGTCCACGGACATGGGCGTCACGGCGGCGCGTGGAAGGTTGCCTATGCCGACTTCGTTACCGCGATGATGGCGTTCTTCATGGTCATGTGGATCGTCGGCATGTCTGAGCAGGACAAGTCGATTATCGCCGCTTATTTCAACGATCCGGTTGGATTTTCCCAGAACCCGCCCCGCACCAAGCTCAACATGGTCCAGAGCATCAACCCACCGCTCTCCATGAAGCCAGGACAGACGATGACACCCGGGAGCGATCCCCGCAAGGAGGACGAAGAGAAGATCCGGGCGATCGGCAAGGAAGTTGGAGCGGCGCTCAAGGCCGATACGGATCTCTCGAAGCTCGCCGCGCAGGTCCAAACCACAGTGACATCCGAGGGGCTGCGCATCGAGCTCTTGGAGAAGCAGCACTCGACATTTTTTGATTCGGGCAAGGCAACCCTCAAGCAGGCGGGAGCAAAGCTCATTGCACGGATCGCCCCCGTCATCGCCAGGACAGGGCGGCTCATCGCGATCGAGGGCCACACCGATGCAATGCCTTACGGCGGCTCCGGCTATAACAACTGGGACCTGAGCCAGGACCGGGCGGCGAGCGTCCGGCGTGCGCTTTGCTCATCCGGAGTCGATGAAAGCCAATTAGCCGGTGTGCATGGATATGCCGCGACCCGGCTCAAGGATCCGTCGAACCCTCTCGCCGAGTCCAATCGGCGCGTCACGATTCTTGTGCCCTTCTCGGCTAACGCCAAGGGGCGGGCCGACCTTCCGGCGGACCAATTGAAGCGCGAGACCCAGCGTCGACTCAGCGGAACGAATCTCAGGTTCTAGCGCAGAATAAAGAGGTGATTGTCCTTCTCGCTGCGCTCGGCTTCGCCCAGGCTCCCGTGTTCGCGCCTCCCGTGCTCTGGGCATCCGGCTTCGCCGCTCCGCCCAGAATCCCGCTCGTCGGCGACGTCGATGCTGACGGCTACGCCGATCTGATCTGCGTCTACCTGCCTGGCGGCTCGATCATTGATGTTTCGTTAAACGTCAAGGGCCAGAAGCCGGGTGTGCCTTTCCAGGCGCTCAACCCCTGGGGCAAGGATTGCCAGGCGGCCGCGGCCGGCGAAATCGATGGCAAGCCCGGGGCGGATGTGGCAGGGCTCTTTGACGGAGACACAATCCAGCTCGCGGGCAGTTTTGCAGGCGGAAAATTCAAGAGCGAGCCGGAATGGGCGAAGCTGCCGAAGAAGCTCAGAGAGCCGTCAATGGCGATCATTGAGGGCGCAATCGTGGTCTGGTCGCAGCGCGACCGGCTCGCCTTTCGCATCGCCAAGGATCGCCAAATCACCCCCACGCAAGTGGATAAATTGCCCACATCCGGCGTCCCATCTGTGGTCTTTCGAAAGGAAAGAACCATCCGGCTCTCGGCGGACATGGACGCGGACGGCGATCTCGACCATCTGAATTATCGCTATTCAGACGAGCGGCATAAGGGCCTCGACATCACGATCGAGCGGCAGGTCACAGCAGGCGAATCAGACTCCGACTCCGACGGCCTGTCGAACCAGCAAGAAGCTGGGTACAGGACCGATCCGCTCAACCCTGACACGGACGGCGATGGCTTACTCGACGGTTGGGAAACAGGCGCCTTCCGCGAACTCGATTTCAAAGCTCTTGGCTGCAATCCCCGCCGAACGGATGTGATGAGCCTGATCTCCCGCTACAGCAATGTGGATGAGGCAACGGTCAGGAAGGAAATGGAGCGGGTCAAGAAGACCTATGCCGAATTGGAGAGCCCGAATCCCGACGGAAGCAAGGGCTTCTCCTTTCATCCTATCTATCTCGATCCTGTCCAGCCGGCCGACCACCCCAACCCCTGGTGGGTCAATCGGGACAAGTTTCGTCCAGCAAAGTGGAAGGGGATCGTCCACTGGATGCAGATCACCCCAGGAGGAGGCGGCCAAGCCGATCAGATGGGAGATGCCGGAACGTGCGGCGTCAATGCGCTATGGGCGGTGTTCCTTCATGAGTTCGGGCACCAGATTGGTATGGACCACGAAGGGTTTTGGCAGGCTGGACTATGCCCCATCTACACGAGCCTCATGAGCTATGCGTACAGCTATAGCCTGGAGGATGACGGCAACAAGATCCGGTACAGCGATGGACGGTTCAAGGATTTCGTCTTGAACGAGAGCAAGCTCGACGAGACCCTTCCGCTGCCCTACGAGAAAGTCAGTTTCCTAGAAAAGGGACCTTATCGATTTCGGCTCAAGCCGAATGGAGACACGACCTTGATCGACTGGAATTGGAACGGGGTATTTGGCGAGAAGAACGTGCGGGCCGACATCAACTACTCCTACTCGACGAACGCCGGCCGGAGGGACGAGATTGGCAAGATCATGACCTCTCCCTGGCTTTTTACCCACCAGGGGAAGGCGTGGGCGGTCTATGGCACCCACAAGCTGCCGGGCGACGTTAAGAGCGATCCGACGATCAGCCCGGAAAAGCCAGGAGAACTTTGGCTGCGCGAGCTTGAGAGGCCATTCAAGTGGAAGGAACCGACCACGCTCAACATTGGCGAGCAGTTGGCGGGAGACCCGGTTGCGGTGAGCAAGGATGGCTCGATCTATATCTTCTTTCCTAGTCGAAGTCAACAGATGGCACCGGGAACTGCCCGCATCATGATGGCCAAGGTCAAGGGCAAGCGGCTTGAGACTTCTCCGATAGGGCGTACCGACCGAGTGGAGGTGCCGAGCGTGGGACTGTACAGGAATCGTGTCTATCTATTTCTCTGGAACTCGGCAACGGGAGCGGTCGCCTACCACACCCTCGACGGAGGCATGAAACTCTCCCCCGAACGCCAACTGCTGCGGCGAAGCACGATACCGGTCGGCATGGCTGTGGACACGATCAGGGACGAGATCATCCTTGGCGCGGCGGAGGATCAGGACAAGAACCGCCCCTCGCGCTGGCAAATTCGCCGCTATAAGGAAATCAACGGCAGGCTCATCGAGAAGAGCGCGGAATGGATCGAGGGCGAAGCGGGAGGTTCGCGCGGGACGGGCCGGGCAACCGTGCTCTTTGATGCCTCGAAGGAAGCGGGGCCCGCAGGGCGCATCTATTTCTTTGCTCGAGGCTACACCACGAAGGAAAGTCCCTGGGGATGCACGTACGTGGCCCAGCAGATTGCCGACAAATCCGTGCGAGGCGGATGGCTGGTGAAGCGGTTTTACGATGAGTGGACGCAGACCCGATCGGCGCCTGCGGCAGCCTGGTTTGGAGGCGACATCATCTGGGCATACCGATGGGTGGATGGAGGACAAGGCGAGCGCGACAACCTGTTCCATGTGGGCTACCGCGCGCTTGGGATAGATGAGTTTCCGATGGGCGACCACGATGACATCACGTTTTTCCGCGAGATCGGAATCAGGAGGTCGATCCTTTACCTCGGGGGATAGGTGTCCGAAACTTCGGATGTCCAGGCGATCAGGCGGTTGGGCGATCAGGCGTCCAGGACGTTCACGCAAAGACGCTACGACGCCAAGGAACGCAAAGGTCTCGAATAATCGAGCAAGCCAGCAATCCAGCAATCAAGCACAATTGCCTTCCAATCTCTAATCGGTGCTTACCTGAACTTCAAGAGTGCGGGCAAGGCATATAATCTTAGCGCATGCTCTTAGCCCTCGCCCTGGCGCAATCCTCCTGGACGCTCGTCGCCGGGGGTGACATCATGACGAACGGCGTACCCGTCTCGGCAAGGCCGTTCCGCTCGATCGCGGCCGTAACGCGGCCCGTCGATATTGCCATCGCGAACTTGGAAATACCCCTCACGAACCTAAACACCCGGACAACAAGAAAGTCGGCGGCCGCGATCAGGAGCCGCAGCCAGTTTGTCCTCAAGGGCGATCCCGGTCACGGAGCGGGCATCAAGGGCGCGGGGTTCGATATCGTGAGCCTCGGCAACAACCACGCGATGGACTTTCAAGCAGGCGGACTGAAGCAAATGATTGGAGTCCTCGACCGGCAGGGAATTTCCTACGCCGGCGCGGGGATCACGAGCCGCGAAGCCTATCGCCCGGCAGTGTTCACCCTCCCGAACGGCATAAAAGTGGGCATGATAAGCGCGCTCGCCTTCATGAATCAAGGCTCGCTGGCCGTCTGCACGCCGGCAACCCCGACGACGGCTGGCATTGCCGTGATCAACAGCAACGGCGGCACGGTGGGACAGGCAGTGAAGCGCAAGATCCGCAGCTGGGTCGGACGCGCCCGCAATGAAAGCGACTTTGTGATCGCGGGGCTCCATTGGGGTATCGAAAGGCAAAACATTCCGACCAGGTTTCAGGTTTCGCTCGCGAGGGCGTTCATCGACGGAGGGGCCGACCTGGTTTGGGGCCACCATCCGCACGTGCTGCAGGGAGCGGAGATCTATCGAGGGAAGCCGATTCTCTATTCGATGGGCAACCTCCTTTCGCCGCTGCCTGCCGACACCGGCCTTTTGGAGATGGCTTTCAGCGGCACAGCGCTCAAGTCGGCAAGGTTCCACCCGGCAAGGATCGGCGGGGGAAGGGTCATTCTCAGTGCGGCGAAGGCCATCGCGGCAGGGCGAGAGAGGTTCCGCAAACTGTGCGCAGCTGTGGCCCGTCAGTACCCTTCGAGCAACAGTCGTCCCTTTCAGGTCCACTGAGGACGGGGAGTAGACTAGAGTTGGCTGGGTGATTAAAGCGCTCGGGCAAAGAGCTCATCCGTAGCTTGGAGAAGAATTGAACGTGGCCAAAACTTTAACAGTCGTGGTTTCCGCCCTCATCGCGGGCATTTCGTGCATCGTGGCTTCCGAAAGGATTGAACCGTCGGGCCCGCCAGTTCTGCAGCGCGGGATCAGCGTAACACAAACCTACATCGAGACCTGCGCAAAGTGCCACGGGCAGGATGGGGAGGGCGGCGGCGGGGGCACGCGGACCCTTCTCACTGAGGATAAATTCGACCAGAAATACGACAAGCCCTTCTTCGACGCAATTAAGAACGGGGTCCCCGATATGGGAATGGACGCCTACGGCCAAACGATGTCGGATGAGCAGGTTTGGGGGCAGGTCGTTCACATCCGCGAGCTTCAAGCGAAGGCGCTGCGGGCCAAGAACGGCTCGCCCAAAGCGACGAACGGCGTCTACAAGTCAAAGCTCCAGAACTACAAGATTGAGACCGTCATCGAGGCGGGGCTTGGTCTCGAAACTCCCTGGGCGATCGATTGGCTCCCCGACGGCCAGATGCTCATCACCAACCGGCCCGGCTTCATCTACCTCGCGCAAAAGGGGAATCTTGGTCTCCAGGTCTCGGGGTTGCCCGAGAGCCGCGAACAGGGGCAAGGGGGCCTGATGGAGGTCGCCGTCCATCCCGATTACAAGAGGAACGGCTGGATCTACCTCGCTTATTCTGAACCGGGCAAGTCTGGCGGCGCGATGACCAAGATCGTCCGCGGCAAGCTCAAAATCGGCAAGAATGCGGCCGCCTGGACGAGCCAGCAGACCATCTGGGAAGCCGATCAGAAGTTTTATACTGGCGCCGGGCAGCACTTCGGGAGCCGCATCGTCTTTGACGGGAAGGGCTTCGTCTACTTCGCGGTAGGGGAGCGCGGCGGCAACATGCTTGCGCAGGAACTCACGAATCCATTTGGCAAGATTTTCCGCGTGAAAGAGGACGGCACGATTCCGTCGGACAATCCATTCGCAAGCAAAGCGGACGCGATAAAAGGCATCTGGAGCTATGGGCATCGCAATCAGCAGGGCATGGTGATGGGGCTGGACGGCAGGCTTTGGGTCACGGAGCACGGACCTCGTGGCGGGGATGAGGTTAACGAGATCAAGAAGGGCGCGAATTACGGATGGCCGGTTGTGGCCTTTAGCATCAATTACAACGATGCGCCATTTCGCGTGCCATGGCCAAAGCCGGGGCAGGACTTCACCATGCCGATATTCCGCTGGCTGCCTTCGATTGGGGTCAGCGGGATGGACGTCATGCGCGGTTCCGCTTTTCCGAAATGGAATGGCGACATTCTCGCAGGCGGCTTGAGCGGGGCAAACCTAGATCGGATTCGGACGAAGGATGGAAAGCTCGTCGAGCGCGAGGAGTTGGTATACGGGATGGGACGCGTACGGGAGGTCGCGGTCGGACCGGATGGGTTCATCTACGTCGCGCTCAACAGCCCTGACAAGATAATTCGTTTGGTTCCCGCGCCGTAGCCGGCACAGACTTGCATAATAAAGCAATGAAGCTTGTACTCGCTTTTGTCGCCCTTGCTGTTTCTGCCTTCGGAATCGTGCAAGAGGCTGCGCCCCCAAAGTTCGATCCCAAGCGCGACGCAGCGAAGGACATCAAAGAGGCAATCGCGGTTGCCAAGAAGCAGAATAAGCGCGTGATGCTCGATGTCGGCGGCGAATGGTGTGGCTGGTGCAAGAAGCTCGACGAGTTCTTCCTGACAAACAAGGAGGCGGCCAAGATCCTAAAGGAGCGCTACATCGTGGTGAAGGTCAACTTTAGCCCGGAGAACAAAAACGAGGCGGTGCTGTCCAAGTACCCCCCGATCAAGGGCTACCCGCACTTGTTTGTGCTTGACAAGAACGGCAAGCTGCTCCACTCGCAGGATACAGGCGAGCTTGAAACCGGCGACCATCACGACGCCGCCAAGGTTATTCCGTTTTTGAAGAAATGGGCCGGCACCAAATCGCCCCAGAGAGGGTGAACCAGCGGTTCACAACCTGGTAGGATGGGCCGAAAGGAGGTGCCAAATGAGCACTATGTCAACATCAATGGCCCCCGAAATGGAGGCCCTGAAGACTCGCCTCAAGGCGACCTGGGAAGCAGGCGACTACGGCGTGTTCGCCAAATACCTCGAGCCAGGCGCGCTTGAGTTCTTCAGTCGCCTGGGGATCTCCCCTGGGACAAAATTGCTCGACGTCGGATGCGGCGCGGGCCAGCTAACAATTCCTGCCGCCAAACAGGGCATCGACGTGACCGGCCTCGACCTTGCCCAAAATCTGGTGGATCAAGCAAATGCGCGAGCCAGGGCAGAGGGGCTCGACATCGAAATTCGCCAAGGAGATGCGGAATCGCTTCCCTTCCCAGACGCGTCGTTCGATGTCACGATGAGCCTGATCGGTTCAATGTTCGCGCCCAGACCGGAACTCGTTGCTGCGGAAATGGTCCGCGTCACCAGACCGGGAGGCAACATCATCATGGGGAATTGGACACCCGCTGGCCACATCGGGCAGATGTTCAAGGTCATCGGCAAGCATGTGCCGCCGCCGCCGATTTTCCCTTCGCCTCTGCTTTGGGGCGATGAGGCCAAAGTGCGCGAGCGCTTGGGTACGGGCGTTTCTGAACTGAACATCACGACAAGGCTCTATCCGTTCGCGTATCCGTTCCCGCCAGCCGAGGTCGTTGACTTCTTCATCGAATACTACGGCCCGACCAAGAAGGCCCACGGCTCGCTGGACGAAGCTGGAGCAAAGGCGCTCAGGGACGACCTGATTGAGCTGTGGACCCGAAACAACATCGCGACCGATGGAGCGACACGTGTGGAAGCGGAATATATCGAGGTGATCGGGACCAAGGCGTAGGGATCAGCACTAGGAGCCGCGGGGACGATCAACCGGCGCCCTCATTGCGATTGGTGATTATCCTCAGGTGTGAGGCCAAGGACGATGTCGAAATTGGCCTTTAGCTCTCCTGCCTTGGAACCCTGGATCTTCTCGAACGGCACGATGACCGATGCTCGAGCCTTTGGGTCGCGGATGCTGCGAATGATGCCGTCTCGGTCGTTCTGCGGGTCGCCCTTGACATAGCACTGGGTCGTGAGAAGCTCGCGGCTCCCCTTTCTTACCTTGACGTGAATGTGTGGCGTGCGGCCAGGGTAGGCGACGGGCTTGATGGTTCGAAACTTGTATTCGCCCTTTGACCCCGTCTCGAAGCGGCCGTAACCCTGGAAGTTCTTGTCGAGCAGAGCGCGATTGTCGCTGCCTGTATGGATATAGGCGCCTTGGTGGTCAACCTGCCAGATTTCGATCGTGACGTCCCTAATCGGCTCGCCCTTGACATTGAGGATGCGGCCGCTCAGATGGGTGACCTCGCCTAGTGCAGGCGTCGTGTTCTTGCCGATGATGAGCAGATCGTTGTCGGTGTCGAGGGGGAGTTTGTCCGGAAAGAACGGCCCTTCGGTCTGCCATGGCGTCTTCGTGAGCTCGTCGGCGTATGCGCCGCTCTCGATCCAGCGCATTCGTTCTTCCGAAAACAGCCTGGCAGCAGCCAGGGACGCAGCTCCTGTGGCGAGGCCGGCGAAGAATGTGCGGCGAGTAAATCGTGGAGTGAAGAAATCCATGGTGCTTGTCTGGTTTTACTCCTTGAGAGACCGGCAATGTTTCCGATCGGCGCTGTCTTTTGCATTCTTATTACGTCTCTGAGGCTAGCAGGAGGCTAAAATGGAGTTTCTGTCTATGCTTTGGATGCCGATCCTTGTATCGGCAGTGATTATCTGGTTAGCCAGTGCGATCATGCACATGGCCCTGCCTTTTCATAAGGGCGAATACAAGCGTCTGCCGGATGAGGCGAAGTTCAACGCCGCGCTCGAGGGCGTAGCACCGGGCTTTTACATGTTTCCCTGGTGCGGAAGCATGGCGAACATGAAGGACCCGGACTACCTCGCGAAGGTGGAAAAGGGGCCGAACGGCTTCATGTCGATCGTGAGCGGCGGAGTCAATTTCGGTAAGAACCTGATGCTCATGCTGCTGTACTACCTGCTCGTGGGAACATTCGTGGCTTATGTCGGATGGTATGCGATGGGCCGCGGTGGGGATTACCTGCATGTGTTCCGGGTCACCGGCGCGGCGGCGTTCCTGGCCTACGGGCTCGGCCA
>JBASWW010000024.1:0-3100 GCA_049276675.1 Fimbriimonadaceae bacterium | reverse complement strand
TCCGGATACATTGGCTGGTGAGCTCATTGATTCTCTCCCTGAAAGTAGATGCTTGCCGCTGGTGGCGGCTATTGCTTTGACCCGCCGCAAAGGGGGGCGGTTCCTTGCGCGCGCACTCGATTACTTCCTTAAGAAAGGGCGAACATTGGCGGCTGAACTGCGCCTAACGAGAAGGAGAGCAATATGAGACTTATCAAATCACTCAGCATCGTCATGGTGTGCCTGTCCATGGCGATGGGCGCATTTGCCCAGGGCCAGAGCAAGAACAAGGGTCCTGGCAAGAAGGCAACCGACCAGCGGCTCATCAAGCCGGGCCACAGCCAAAAGCGCCCCATCACAATCAATAAGCGGCCAACCCTCACCGCGAAGCGACCCACCATGGTCTACAAGAGACCGATGCTGACCGCGCCCCGCACACGGTTCGACGAGCGGTGGCGCAGGGATGAGGACGACCGGTTCCGCAAAGACCTTCGCCTGGACGACAATCAGGGCCGCCGCATCAGCGCGATCAACCGGTCGGCAGTGGAGCGCATCCACGCCGCCCAACGAAGCGGACTAAGGGGCAAAGACCTGTCCAATCGGATTCGGAGTATTCGCTCCGATGCCAAAAGACGCATCCGCCTGGTTCTGACAGACGACCAGCACCGAAGGTATGACTGGGATGCCTGGGAGCGCCGATGGGACGACCATTGGGTTACCTTCCCGGCTGGCACGATCCGCCGACTCGGCGGATAGTCCATGTCTACTGAAACTATCCTGATCATCGTCGTTCTGATCCTTCTCTTCGGAGGAGGCGGCTGGTACTACCGAAGCCGACGCTAGATAAAAGCCTCTGAGCTTGGCCCTCGTGCTGTCCTGAGGTAGCGGAAAAGGAGAACTGTCCTCCTGAGGGACGAAGGACCTCTCCCCGTGCAATCGAATTGGGGAAGGCAAGCGATATGCGAGCAGGGATTGCGCTTGTCCAGACTCATGCCGGGTCCATCACGGGGTGCCTCAGCCCGCCTCGCCGAGTTGGGTCGCCCGTCCTTCGACCCGCTTCGGGTTGAGGCTAAGAAGGGCCAATCGCGGCGGAGCCTTGGGACAGATGGATCGGCCCGCGAGCGCGACCCGATCAAGCTCCTCGAAAACTACATGAGGAACTACAAACTCATGAGCGACGAGAAAATGGAAGCCATCGACGCCGAGGAAGAGGATCGCGCGCAGAAGATCTATGAAGAGGCCGACAAAGCCCCCTTCCCCGATCCGTCAGAGGTGTACGACGACGTCTACACCGACATGGAGCCCGAGCAAGGACACTGAGAGCCGCCCGGCACTCCATAAAATTGCCGGGTTTTTGGCTTTTACCTTGCCTAGAGCTTGGATTCGAGTTACACTGTAAGTTGCTTTGATTTAGGTAGGGGAGATTATGAAAACACTCGCACTCGCAGCAGCCTTTGCGGCTTCGGCAATCTCGATGGCCGGCATTAATGTCAACATCGACTCGCAGTACCAGACCGTCGTAAGGCCTGGCTCTGGGTCCATCTCGGTTATGTTTACCGGAACGGTGGACGTTCTCTTGCCGACGTTCGACGTCAACGGCGCCTTGCTTGAGTTCCCGAGCGATGGCACGAACTTCCTTTCCGGGTCGTTCGACGCAGCATTCATAACTTATCTGAGCGCGGGCGCCGGTGTGGACTATACGGGTGCCCTCTTCGAAATCACGGTTCAGAGCACCGATGATCTCGGCCTCTACTTCCTCAATAGCTCGTCCGACGGACTTTCCGCACTCTCGGAGTTCATCGTCTACGCGAGCGATGGCTCGGTAACCGCCGCTGACAACGAGATGTTCGGAGTTGAAGTGGTCCCAGAGCCTGCTTCGATGGTCGCTCTCGGCGTCGGCATCGCCGCTCTGGCCCGCAAGCGCCGCAAAGCCTGATTCGATAACGCATCCCTCCAAGAGCTCCACGCCAACTTAGGCGCGGAGCTCTTTTTTCATACACAAGCAGTTCGTCAGAACCAAGCGGTGTTACAATGAAGTCCATGCTGTGCAAGAGCCTTATCCTCCTCGCGATGGCCCCCGCGTGGGTGCTGGCGGTGGCCCCCGGACAGGAGGGCGACACCGATGCGCTCGAATTTCGGTCCGTCGGAAAGGTCTTCTCAGCCTCCGCCGTGCTCGTCGGGCCCGACCTCGTCCTCACCGCCAAGCACGTCGGCATGGGACAGTTCAGGCTCCCTTTCTATGGCAATTTCGATCCCGTCGGGCAGCCAATGGTCGAGCCAAGCTCCGACATCATGCTTTTCCGCATCGACAACCGCGGCATGCAGCTTCCTTACACGCCCGTCCTCGGCAACCCGGTCCCCGACGGCGCCCAGATCAGCATGGTCGGATACGGCGTTTCTGGAATCCTGAACGGAAGTGGGACCGGCTACGACATGAGCCTTCCCAGAGGCCCGAGGCGATGGGCGAACGCGATCGTGGACCGAACCGAATACATGGACTACGGATCGTTCGTGCCCGGATACTCGCTCATTTCGATCCTTCGACAAAACGGCCAGGGCGCCCTCGCCAACGGCGACTCCGGCGGAGGCATCTTCCAAACCATCAATGGGCGCGACTACGTGGTCGGGATCAACTCATTCATCGACGTCTGGGGAAACTGGAATGGCGGCCAAGCCTACCTCTTTAGCTTGTCCGATACGAACTACTTCGCCAGCGGGGCGGTCTCCCTCGCGCACTATGCAACCTGGCTCCGGGCGAACGGGGCAATCGTGGTCTACCTCAAGATCCCGATCAAGATAAACCACCGCTGAACACCACTACCTGGTGGTCAGCCCGATATCGGTCAGCGCGTCCACAGGCACATGGAGGGTCCCGTTCTCAACAAAAGTCGTGCCTGTGAGGCTGTGCGTCTGGCCGTTCGCGGTAAAGCTCTGCCTATCCGCATAGATTTGCCCGGTGACGTTGCGGACCGTGAACGTGGCCGCCTTGGTCTCGTTGTTCCATTCGATCGAACCTCCCAACTGCTCGACGACGCTGCGAAGGGGGACGTACCGGATGCCGTCCCTGATGATTCCGGATACATTGGCTGGTGAGCTCATTGATTCTCTCCCTGAAAGTAGA
>JBASWW010000023.1:0-68717 GCA_049276675.1 Fimbriimonadaceae bacterium | reverse complement strand
GAGGAGGAGCATGTGCGCGCGTACCCACGGCAATAATCCGCACCCCACCCCGATAAATGCTCTTCCCAAGTGGCTGCCGCTCCACAAGCTCTCCGTCCTTATAAACCAGCCGGTACGAATTCACCGCGCGCCCCGAAGAGCCCTTCTCGATCACCCGTGTATGCCCCGCCGGCAGCGATGGATCGGAAACCTGCCGAACGCCCGCACCCCAGGATGTATGCCCGTCCGAAACGATCTTCACAGATAGCGACGGATCCTTCACACCCAATATCCGGAAGGTCACCTTCCCAGGTTGATAAGCAGAAGTGATCGCGATCGGCCCAGGCATCGAGTTCTCAATCATCAAATCCAGGGTCCCGTAGCTCACCGCTGCATCCTGCCCGAGCGGAACATAAGGCACCGTCATCGAGTGGTTCATCCTCCGCTTTATCTTCAAATTCGCAAAAAGCGCCGCGCTGTAGAGGGTCGTGCTGACCTGGCAAATCCCGCCGCCGATCCCCACGTCCGGCCGCCCATTCGCATAAATGCCAGCCAGCTTGTAGCCCCGCGCGACCGTCCGCTCACCGACGATGTTGTTGAAGCTCATCGTCTCGCCCGGCATCAAAATCACTCGGTCCAAAGCCGCGGCCGCCAGTTTGATATTGCTCGAACGGCTCACCTTCGCTGCAGAGAACTTCGTCGAATACGAAGCCACGACGTCCCGAATCTCTCCCAGAGAAGCATCCGACACCCGCTTGGGGCCCACCGCCAAAGGCAGGTCCACAACCCCGTCCCCGCCGATCGCCTCCATCAGACGGCCAGGCAAAGCCTCCTCATCCAGCGCAAACCCGCTCGTCTCAGGCACCCGCACAATCTTCCCACCACGATAAAACACCCTCGCCGGAGCAGGCGAACCCGCATTCGAAGCCACAAACCGCTTCAAACTCTCATAATTGCCGCCCACCAGCTTGAATCGAACCGGAACCGACACCCGCGCAGGTTCGCCTGGCGACATCAGGCTGGTCATATACCCGCCAAAACTCTGGATCGGAGCCCCCGCAACCGAGGCCACGTCGTCCACCCGGATTCCCAGCTTGCCTGGGGTCTTGGGCGGAGGCACAACCTTCAGCAGGTCGCTCCGAAAGCTCAGCTCCCGCTGCTTGGCATCTTCCCACCACACACGCACCTTCCGCCGCGCATCCTCAGGCGACAAACCGCCGATCGGAACGCTACCTACATATGTGTTGCCGCGGATCGTGGGCTCATAACGGGCGGCCAGGATCGTAAACGCCGTCCCAACCCCCGCCAGCGCCACGCCGGCGTAAATAATCGCCTTCTTCCCTGATAGCTTCAATTCCGTCTCCTGGAGCTCTGCTCCGCCCCCAACGCTGAACACTTAACGCTCAGCGCTTGCCCGCCGGTCTTCCTTGTCCGACGCTTCCTCTATTATAGCGGTTCCGTGCACTCACCAATCTCAGTCGCTAGGTAGCCTTTCAATGTGCGGCACGAATGCTGGACGAATCCATAACGGGCAAGCCACATGTGCTTGCTCATGTCGTGGGACAGCACTTCTAAGAAGAGAGCCCTGCCACACGGCAGGGCCCTCAACACCTAACAGCCGATACTTCGCTAGAGCTTGATCTCGATGTCCACGCCGCTGGGGAGGTCCAGGCGCATGAGGGCATCGATGGTCTTGTTGGTCGGCTCGAGGATGTCTATGAGCCGGTTATGGGTGCGGAGCTCGAAATGCTCCATCGACTCCTTGTCGATATGGGGCCCGCGGATCACGCAGAACTTGCGGATATTGGTGGGCAGCGGTATGGGGCCGCTGATTCGGGCGCCCGTGCGCTTGGCGGTCTCCGTGATCTTTTCGGCCGACTGGTCGATGATCCGGTGATCATAAGCGCGGAGTCTGATTCTAACTTTGTTGGTTCTCATAGGCGGTCAAGTGTTGGCGTTAGGCATAAAGCGTTAAGGATCGTTTCCGGATCCAGCGCTTTACGCCAAACGCTAAAAAGGGCTCCGATTGGAGCCCTTTCATTCTAATCATAGACTTTGCTGATTGTTCCGGCGCCGACCGTTCGGCCGCCTTCCCGAATGGCAAATTTGGAGCCCTGCTCCATGGCGATGGGTTGGATCAGCTCGATCGTCATCGTGATATTGTCGCCAGGCATGACCATCTCGACGCCCGCCGGCAAGTTCAAGGTCCCGGTCACGTCGGTCGTTCGGAAGTAGAATTGCGGCCGGTAGCCCGTCACAAACGGGGTGTGGCGACCTCCCTCTTCCTTTGACAGTACGTAGACTTCGGAGTCGAACTTGGTGTGCGGCTTGATCGAGCCAGGCTTGGCGGCGACCATTCCGCGCTCCACGGTGTTCCGGTCGACGCCTCGCAGGAGCAGGCCGACGTTGTCGCCCGCTTCGCAGTAGTCCAGCGTCTTGCGGAACATTTCAATTGCGGTGACGACCGTCTTCTTGCTCGCCGGGTGGAGTCCGATCAGCTCGACCTCCTCCATCGCTTTCAAGGAGCCTCGCTCGACACGGCCGGTTGCGACGGTGCCGCGACCGGTGATCGTGAAGACGTCTTCGACAGCCATGAGGAAGGGCTTATCCTTCTCGCGATCGGGCTGCGGGATGTAGCTGTCGACGGCGGCCATGAGATCGAGGACGGACTTGACGTTCTCTTCCTCGAAGTTCACCTCGCCCTTCTCGAGCTGCTCCATGACCTTGACTGCCGAACCCTTGATAATGGGGGTCTTGTCGCCATCAAAGCCGTACTTGCTCAGCAGCTCGCGGATTTCCATATCCACCAGCTCGATCAGCTCGGGGTCATCGACCAGATCGGTCTTGTTCATATAAACGACGATATGCGGAACTCCAACCTGCCTCGCTAGGAGGATATGCTCCCTCGTCTGGGCCATAGGTCCGTCATTCGCCGCCACCACCAAGATTGCCCCATCCATCTGCGCGGCGCCGGTAATCATGTTCTTGATAAAGTCGGCGTGGCCCGGACAGTCCACATGCGCATAGTGTCGGGATTCGGTCTCGTACTCTTGGTGCGAGATATTGATCGTGATGCCACGGGCTTTCTCTTCGGGGGCGTTGTCGATCTCGTCATACTTGACGGCTTTCGTCAAGCCCTTTTGCGCGAGAACGCCGGTGATCGCGGCGGTCAGCGAGGTCTTGCCATGGTCCACGTGTCCGATCGTCCCGATGTTGACGTGGGGCTTGTTCCTCTCGAATTTTGCTCTAGCCATTTACCTTTTCTTCCTCCTGCTTATCGGCCACTCTGGGCCTTGGCAACGATTTCTGTTGCAATACCTTGAGGGACTTCCTCATAGTGTGACGGGGTCACATTTGGCGTTGCGCGCCCTTGCGTAAGAGAGCGCAGCGTCGTAACATACCCGAACATCTCACCCAGCGGCACATGGGCGTTGACCACCGTCGTACCGCCAAACGAGGGTTCCATGCCCTCAATTCTTCCTCTTCGGCTGTTGATATCGCCTACAACGTCGCCGACATTGAGCTCGGGCGTGGTGACCTCGACATGCATAATCGGCTCTTTGAGGACGGCGTTTGCCTTCTTCATGCACTCGCGGAAGCCGATCAAGCCAGCCTGCTTGAATGCGTTCTCGTTGGAGTCCACTTCGTGATAGGATCCTTCGATGACGCTCACTTTGATGTCGACAACGGGATAGCCGGCGAGGATGCCAGACAGCAGCCCCTCGCGGACACCTTTTTCGATCGCGGGAATGTACTCCTTCGGGATCGAGCCGCCGACGACCTTATTCGCAAAGACGAAGCCCGAGCCTGCGGGGAGCGGCTCGACTTCGAGCCAGCAGTGGCCGTATTGGCCCGAGCCACCGGTCTGCCTCACAAAGCGGCCTTCTGCCTTTGCGCGGGTCCGGATCGTTTCGCGGTAGGCGACTTGGGGCTTGCCCTGGTTGGCCTGAACACCAAACTCGCGGCCCAGGCGGTCAACGATTATCTCCAGGTGCAGCTCGCCCATCCCGGAAATGATGGTCTGGCCGCTGTCGTGGTCGGTGTGGACGCGAAACGTGGGGTCTTCCTGGGCGAGACGCTGCAGGGACTGGCCCAGCTTTTCCTGGTCGGCTTTGGACTTCGGCTCGATCGCGATTTGAATGACCGGCTCGGGGAATTTGATGCTCTCCAGGGCCACGGGGTGTGCCTCTTCGCAAACCGTGTGGCCCGTGTTGACGTCTCCGATGCCGATGGCTCCGATAATGTCTCCGGCGTACGCTTCATCAAGGTCTTCGCGGCTGTTGGCGTGCATCTGGAGGATCCGGCCAATGCGCTCGTTGCGAATCCGGAAATCGTTTGTCTGCGGGTCGCGATAGCAAACCGAGATCGCGCTTCCCTTCTTTAGGGTGCCGCTGTAGATGCGCAGAAAGGTCAGTCGGCCGACATACTTGTCGGACATGACCTTGAATGCGAGCGAAGCGAAGGGCTGCTTGTCGTCGGGGCCGCGCTCGAGCAACTCCTCGGTCTTGGGATGGACCCCTTTGACGGAGCCGACATCGAGTGGCGAGGGCAGGTAGTCGACGACCGCGTCGAGCATGGCCTGAACTCCCTTATTCTTGAAAGACGAGCCGCTGAGGATGGGCACGACCTTGTTGGCGATGGTTCCCTTGCGCAGCGCGGCACGGATGTCTTCCTCGCTGATGTCCTCTCCTTCGAGGAACCGCTCCATGATCGTGTCATCAAAATCAGAAATCGCCTCGATCAGCTTTTCGCGATATTCGGCGGCTTTGTCGGCAAGGTCCGCCGGAATCGCAGTCTCTTGGAACTGCTTGCCGTCGTCCGACGTGTAGATCGTCGCCTTCATGGTGATCAGGTCGACATAGCCCTTATATTGGCTCTCCGCGCCGATGGGAATCTGGACGGCGGCCCCGTTGGCTCCCAGACGCTCCTTGATTCTGCCTAGCACGCTAAAAAAATCCGCTCCGAGCCGATCCATCTTGTTGATATAGATGATCCGGGGGACGCCATATTTGTTGGCTTGACGCCAGACGGTTTCGGATTGGGGCTGAACTCCGCCGACCGCACAAAAGACTGCAACGCACCCATCGAGGACACGCAGCGACCGCTCGACCTCGACCGTGAAATCCACGTGTCCTGGCGTGTCGATTATGTTGATCTTATGGTCGGGCTTGTCCTGGTTGCTGCCCTTCCAGAAACAGGTGGTCGCAGCCGAGGTGATGGTGATTCCCCGCTCCTGCTCTTGCTCCATCCAGTCCATGGTGGCCGCGCCTTCGTGGACCTCGCCCATCTTGTGCTGCTTGCCGGTGTAATAAAGGATCCGCTCGGTTGTGGTCGTCTTGCCCGCGTCGATATGAGCGGCGATTCCGATGTTCCTTACCAATTGCAGGGGATGACTACGGGGCATAGCGATGAAGTGTTGAGTGTCGAGTGTTAAGTGTTAAGACTTGAGAAGACCGACGGCACCGCTCCCAAAGGCGACGGCTGCCGGCCATTGACCAGCAAGGGCGGCTGCAACGGCTAGGAGGACCAAGACGAGGCCGCTGGCTGTACGGATCAATTGATATGTCCTGCTTACCACGCAGGGCATTCCTGTGATCCATGGATCTCCATATGGATATACGTGCTTATTCATGGTGGCTTAGAAGCGATAGTGGGCGAAGGCCTTGTTGGCGTCGGCCATACGGTGGGTGTCTTCGCGCTTTTTGATGGCGGTGCCGGTGCCGCTAAAGGCATCGTAGAGTTCTCCGCTCAGTTTTTCGACCATGGTCTTGCCAGATCGCTTGCGCGCTGCGGCGATAAGCCAGCGAAGGGCGAGGGTGCGGCGACGATCGGGGCGGACATCCATGGGCACCTGATAGGTTTGGCCGCCGACACGCCGGGGTCGAACCTCGACTGCGGGCATGACGTTTGCGATCGCCTTGTCGAAGACCTCGCTTGGCGGTGCGCCAGCCTTTTCGGAGGCGATGCCGAGCGCGTTATAAAAGATCTTTTCGGCGGTCACCTTCTTGCCGTCCAGCATCATGCGGTTGATGAATCGCTGGATCATCTCGCTCCCGTAAACGGGATCTGGAAGGATAATTCTCTTTGCTGGGGGTCCTTTTCTAGGCATTACTTCACGGCCGCCTTCGGCTTCTTCGCGCCGTATTTGCTTCTTCCCTGCATGCGGTTGCTGGTTCCTGCGGTCTGCTGGGTTCCTCGAACGATGTGGTAGCGGACGCCAGGGAGGTCTTTAACCCGTCCGCCACGGACGAGGACGACGGAGTGCTCCTGGAGGTTGTGGCCAACGCCGGGAATGTAGGCGGTGACCTCGATTCCATTGGTAAGCCTAACCCGGGCGACCTTGCGGAGGGCCGAGTTCGGCTTCTTCGGAGTGACCGTTCGCACGATCGTGCACACCCCTCGCTTGAAGGGGTTGCTTTTGAGGGCGGGCGACTTGGATTTCACCTTCGGCACCGCGCGCCCTTTGCGCACCAGCTGATTGACTGTCGGCATACTTTTCTCTACTGCTCCAATGGCTTTTGGCCGGGATGAACCACCCGGCGAATACTAATCCTTTCCTATCGCCGGGAAGAACCACCCGGCGGCCTGAACGCTCTTCAGTTTCTGAGGCCAACAAAAAGCCCCTTCGATTCACGAGAGGGGCACAACCTGAACGTTATTTGCGGTCGAGCGCTAGTCTTGTCCGGGCCGTGGCCTCCTTCGTGGCGTCGCGAGAACTTGCGTTCACGCTGAAGAGAATTATGGCGGAAATGCCTTGCCGGTGTCAATAGGGTGAGTTGCGGCCCGCGCTCCATGTGTGCGATACTGCCCTCCTGCAATTCGAAGACATCACAAGCTATTACAATTCACCTCGCAAAGAAATGCTGCCCTATGTCCCGACCGGCGCTTCGCGGATCCTCGACGTCGGATGCGGCACTGGAATGTTCGCGCTTGCCTGCCGCGAGGCGACCGGCTGCGAATGCTGGGGAGTGGAGCTCGTCCCAAAGGTCGCCGAACAGGCCAGGCCTCGGTTAGAGCAGGTCTTTGCCGGCGATGCGAACCACATCCTCCCCACCTTGCCCAACGAACACTTCGACATGATCTCCTTTACCGATGTGCTGGAACACATCGCCTGGCCCGAAGAGACGCTCAGACTGGCGAAGCCCCTTCTCCGACCGGGCGGTGTCGTTGTGGCGTCCCTGCCCAACATCGTCTATTGGGATGCCATCCGAACCATGGCGTTCAAGAACGACTTTCCATACAGTGATTCAGGGATATTCGATCGGACGCACCTTCGGTTCTTCACTAGGAAGAGCATTCCGCGGTTATTCGATTGCGCTGGATACGCTGTTCTGACACTGGATGGGATCAATCCAAGCCACAGCCCAAAGCTGCGGCTCCTGAACTTGCTGACCTTCAACCGTTTCGCGGACTTCCGCTGGCTACAGTACGCGGTGGTTGCGCGACCGACCTCGACCTGAAAGGTTTGCCCTACCTCGTGACGATCATTGGCAGGTTTCGTTAACTAGTGACAAAGCCACCACTGCACGCAGTGCAGCAGGGCCGCGTTGCCGGGGTGACCCATTTTCCACGCTGCAAGCGGCGGAGCAGTAAACTCTGCCCTTCATGAGCGAAGAATCCGTACGCGATGTCCGCCTCGAGAAGCTCGCACGAATGCGCGAACTAGGTCACGACCCATACCAGGTTGAGAAATGGCATGTGGATCGCGAGGCTCAGCAGCTGTTGGACAGCTTCGAATCCATTGGGGACGAGGTCGTGTCCTTTGCCGGCCGAGTCGTGAGTTATCGGCTGATGGGCAAAGCCGGATTCGCTCACCTTAGCGACGGGAATGCCAAGATCCAAGGCTATTTTAAGAAGGACGATCTCGGTGAGGTTGGGTGGGAGCTGTACGAGCTGCTCGATATTGGCGACCATATCGGGGTGACAGGGGAGCTGTTTCTTACAAAGACAGGCGAAAAGTCTATACATGTCCGCTCGCTCCAGCCCCTTTCCAAGTGCCTGCATGTGCTGCCGATCGGCAAGGAAAAGGAGGGCCAGCAATGGTATGGGCTTACCGATATCGAGCAGCGATATCGGCATCGGCACCTCGACCTCCTTGCGAACAAGGAGGCTCGGGACCTGCTGGTCGGGCGGATGAGGATCACTTCGGCGGTGCGGCGCTATTTCGATTCTCGCGGGTACCTAGAAGCAGAGACGCCTATGCTGCAGATAGTGGCGGGCGGGGCTGCTGCACGGCCGTTCATGACCCACTACAACGCTTATGATGCCGACGTTAAGTTAAGGATTTCTCTTGAACTCTATTTAAAACGACTGATATGCGGGGACCTGCCGAAGGTTTACGAGATCGGACGCGTGTTCCGCAATGAGGGGGTGTCAAACCGGCACAGCCCGGAATTCACGATGCTGGAATGGTACGAGGCCTATGCGAACCTCGAGGACATGATGCAGATGGTGGAGGAGCTCTTCGCGTTTGTGGCCACGAGTGTGTTTGGCTCGGCGGTTGTCGCGGTTGCCGACGATAAGGCGGCCATAGACTTTTCAAAGCCATGGAAGCGCGTGGACCTTTTGAGCGAGATAGGAAGGCATACTGGGCTCACCGCGAGCGATCTTTCCGATCTTGAGCGTACGAAGGCTGCGCTTAGCAAGGGAGGTTTTGCTTCAGACGAGTCGGATGTGTCAGACGCGTCCGGTGAATATCGGATAAGTCTGGAAAAGGAGCACACCCTGGGAGGACTGATCGAGAAACTTCTGGAGGTGTTCGTCGAACCGACCTTGCAGGAGCCGACGTTTGTCGTCGGGTATCCGATCGAAACCTCGCCGCTCGCGAAGAAGGACCCCTCGAATCCGCGAATGACGCGGCGATTCGAGGGCTACATCATGGGCCGAGAGATATGCAACGCGTTCAGCGAGATCAACGACCCACACGATCAACGGGAACGCTTCGAGCAGCAGGCCTGTGAAGCGGCAAAGGGAGATGAAGAGGCGCACCCGATGGATGAGGAGTATCTTTACGCACTGGAGTCGGGGATGCCGCCTACGGGAGGCTGCGGGATCGGAATCGACCGGCTCGCGATGGTGCTGCTCGGGGCGGACCACATTAGGGAGATATTGCTCTTCCCGATGATGCGGCCGCAGCCGACTCAGTAGGTCGCTGAGGCTAGACCTATGCTCTTGCCTTTAGGCTCGTTTATTGACAATTTGAGGTTCGCTCAGGGCACAAAGATGCCGTGGCTCGCCAGGACCCGCAGCTACCGGGTTCGCCTCGTTCCGCGCCGTCTCAATAGAGCGATCAGGCCCAATCCCACGGTCGCCATCGTGCCCGGTTCGGGCACCGGGTTCAGAAGAAAACCTCGCTGGACCCCATCCAGAGTCCCAAAGCCGACGATCTGGCCCGCCTCATTGATGCCGGTTGCGCGCTGGAGGTACCAACCAGACCCGCCCCCGATCTCAAGATTCAGGTCGATCGCCATCGTGCTGCCGGGCGCCCAGCGAACTGCTCTGGCGTTGGAGCCGTTGGTATCGATCCAGGAGTGGCCAACGACGGCTCCGGCGTTGTTGATGGCCCAAGCGCGGTTGTCGTAGGTCCACAGGCCATTCAGGGTCGTGTAGGATCCGTCGTAGAGCCACGCTCCGAACTGAAGTCCGGTTCCGCTTCCCCCGACGACGATTCCGGAGTCGTTCAGGTCGTTTGCGGAGGCGAAGTCGGTGCCTGGCGGAATTCCGAGATCTTCCAGGTTCGATCCGGAAGTCCAACGGAAGGGATGCCTCATGGCGCCGCCATCATCGGATCCACCGGCCACTGTCGAACCGCTATTGATCGCATTGGCCACGGTAATGCCGCCAAGCGTGGGCAGTTCTTCCATGGGCCCGCCGTAGGTCTTGCGAAAGCCCCGGAAGTCCGCTGTGCCAGCGATCGTGCCGAGTTCGTTGATGTCGTTGGATTCCGAGAATTCGCCCGGAGTGCCCAGATCGGTTGGGGCCGTTCCGCCATCCCAGAGGATCGCATGGTATTCAAAGCCCGCGACATAGCCGCTCCCTACGACCTGGCCTGCTGAATTGACGCCGTTTGCGGTGCTGGTTGAGCCGCCGAGACCATTCAGCCCGATCATCCCGCCGCCCATGGTCCACTTGAAGGCCTGCCCATTGGACTGGCCGACCACGATCCCATTCTCGCTGATCCCAAACGCGACGCTGGTGCCGGCGCCGCCGAGTGCTCCGATATCGACTATGGTGTACGGCTGGGCGCCCACGAATGCAGCCGCAAGCGTGAACGAAGAAATAGCTGCTGTGCGAAGTTTCATCGGGTCTCCTCTTTACAGGCTGAGCCTAACATATCTGTAGCCGTGATTGACCTGATAGACTTACCTGGTATGCGAGCACCCTTATACAAATGGTCAGAAATCGCTCAGGACTTCCCTATCGCGAAGATCGCGAGGCGGGTCGTGAAAGGCGACCAGGCGATGGTCGCCGAGGTTCTGTTGGACCGAGGCTTCAAGGTGAACACCCACATCCACGAGAACGAACAGATTGCCTGCGTGATCTCGGGCCGGATGCTCTTTGGGATCGGCGAACGGGGCTCGGGAAGCTACTACGAGACCGAAGTGGGCACCGGCGAAGTCCTGGTTCTGCCCTCCAACGTTCCGCACTCGGCGGAGGCGCTGGAGGATTCGGTCTTATTCGACATTTTCAGCCCACCCGCCGAGCGAATGGGCGTCGATGAGCAGCGAGCGACCGGTTAGAGCATGGCTTTCCAAAAGACTTGATCAAGCCTCAACAGCATCGGCGGAGGCGAGCCGTTCACCGGATGGAACGTCTCAATACGGGCGCGAACCCTCCGCGTGCCTGGCTCAATGAATCGCGAGCCCAAACCAGGAGCGTTGACCGTTCGGACGACATCCGATGATTGGCCAGTGAATGATCCTGCATTCACCCATTTGCCGGCAACGAAATCGAAGAGGCGGACCGACTGGGTTGTTGGCAGCGCGCTCACATGGCTCTCGAATGTGAACTGGAGAGTTGCACAGTCCTCTATGGGCGCGGTTCCGGTAAGTTCGACGTAAGTGCGATCGCCCTGAAAGACGAGGTACTTGTTGTCGGATTGGAAGAGCTCTTGAAGGCGCCCACTCTGCCACCTACCGGGGCTAACAAGAAAAGCATCGGGAGCGAAGGGCTCCTGGCCAGTGTTCAGCGTCCCAAAGTAGATCCCTCGGCCATGGGTGACGGCCATGAGGACGTTGTCGTTTCGCCACACGAACTCATCCATGGGGACCGTGTTCGGTCCGTCGGAGCGTGTCGTCCAGCTAAGGCCGTCGTCGCTCGACGTGAAGATACCGATGTCGGTGCCGGCGTACAGCCAGCCGGGCTTGGTTCGATGGACGGCGAGCGCTCCAACGGGGGCTGGAGGCAGGGAGAAAACACCTGACCCGTTGATCGGTTCCCAATTATTGCCGCCGTCGGTCGTTCTCCAGACGTTGTCGGGAGCCCAGCCCATGAAGCTGACATAAACGCGATTATGGTTGTTTCGGTCGATCACGATTCGGGAGATCCACCGATTGGGCAATGGCGTCGGATTGTCGTCCATTCGCTGCCACGTTGGCGTGGTTAGGGTTCCATTGGTGGTTTTGTATATGCGACCGTCGTTGTGCCCTGCCCAAATCAGGTCGCTGTTCCCTTCCGCAACGGCAACAGTGGAGATGTTCCAAGGGTTGTTGCCGACCATGTGGGCTCCTGGCGGCTTCTTTTCGGGCGGTGGCCCCGGAGGGCGCGTACTGGGCTTGATGCTTGTCCAGGATGGCGGATTCCCGGTCTTGATATTGTTGCTTCTCCATAGGAACTCTCCGCAGGCAAGCATGCGACTCGGATTGTTCGGATCGAGCATAAAATACGGGATAAAGTTGTAGTTATTGGAGTCTCCGCTCCCGGGCGGTGCGACGCCTGTATTGAAATCGAGGCCGCCATTCGAGCTTCGATACATGGACATCCACTGGTATGCGGCATACCAATAGTTCGCGTTGGTTGGGTCGGAGGCCGCATAGGTTCCGTCGCCGCCGATCACATTTTCATCCCAGTCCATGGGGTTTCCGGTATATCGGTTGGTGCCGTTATCCTGGGCCCCCGCCACGACGATGCCGCTCCCGTCGTGTACGGCTGCCCCATAGAATTGAGTAAGACTGATGTTATTGTTGATGCGGGTCGAGCTTGAACCGTATGCATCCGTGATGCGGTAGATGCCGCCATCGCATCCGACATAGATACGCTTATTCGACGTGCCGTTGAATCCGGGATCGTTCACAATCGCGTGCATATCGCTGTGAACTCCGGTGAAGGTGTTCGTTCGGCTAGCGCCGCCATCGGTGCTTCGATAAAGATTCACGCCTCCGTATACGAGGGTGTTGGCATTCGTGGGGTCCACCCAGATCGTGCTGTTGTAATTGTTGTAGGTAGAGATGCCGTTCGCGGCGCGCTGGCTGAAGGATTGGCCGCCGTCGGTGCTGCGAAAAATGCGGATCGAGCTGTTCAAGCTCCGCGCCACATACACGGTGGCGGGATTGCTGGGAGCGTAGGCAATCTCGAAGCGATCGCCTGTAATTCCGGACGACTGGGTCCAGGTTTCGCCACCGTTATTCGAAAAGAATACGCCAGTGTGCGACTTATCCGCAAGAAGCCTGGCGGGATCGGACGGATTCAGCTTGACGTCGAGGAAATCACCTGCTGATTTTAGCGTCCACGTGCTGCCTCCATCGAGAGACTTGTAGATACCGGTGTTGGTCGCGGCCCAAATAATGTTGCCGTTGGTGGGATGGATAGCGAGACGATTGACGAAATCCCAGTCAGCGGTGCTGGCAAGCTGATTCCAAGTGGTGCCTCCATCGGTGGTTTTGTAGATTCCATAGCCCTTGATGGCGGCGGTGTTCGAGCTCCCCTCCACTGCCTCGAAAAAGCCCTCACCCGTGCCGGCGTAAAGCGTATTCGGGTTAGTGGGATCAATAGCCATGCATCCGATGGACAGGGAGGCCATGAAATCATCGAGGGGAACCCAGCTTGAGCCACCATCGGTGGTCTTCCAAATTCCGCCGCCGGCCGAACCGATCCAGATGGTGTTGGTTTGGGTTGGATGGATGATAATTGCTCGGAGGCGGCCGCCGATGCGTCCAGGTCCAATCCAGGACCAACTGGCCGGAAAAGCCCCGCCACCCATGGGCTGCTCTGCAGCAAGCATGGCGTCCCGGTGCGCCTTTGCATTCATGAGGGCGTTCGGCGGAATGGTTCCGTCTTCGCTCAAGCGCTGCTGATAGCGAAACTGAACGGCCTCGATGGCAGTACGCTGCTCCGTCTCGATGGGAGTCGGATTGACTGGTTGGGACGTACACCCTGAGATCAGGGCGATGGCGGCTGGCAATGCAATCCAAGAAAGCTTCACGGGGTTCCTCCGGCGAAACGTCGTTAATCCAATCTAGCACGTAATTGGCCGATGGCGATAGCAGTATTCGCCGCTCGATACCAGTTTTTGACCACTTAAGGTGCTCTCTTAGAGACCCACCAAGCCGAAATGAGCAGAAGGATGGCGAGACCAAGGAAAACGTAGAAAGCGAATTTGGCCAATTCGAACACGTTGCCAGCCAAGCCGAAGCCAAGCAATCCGGAGAGGATTCCAATAACGAGAAAGACGGCCGCCCAGCGAATCATGGCTTTTTCAAGGTCCTCTCGTAAGTTGCTTCCTTGCCAGACTCATCCCGGAACATGAACTTGTTTTTGCCTCGCCATTCGATGGAGGCAAGCTGAGGCTTCTCGATCGCTTCGACGGCGCGTCCACGAATTTCGGCGCGTCGGGAAAGAGGTCCCCCGGTGACCTCCGCCTTCTCGATGAATCGGATCACCTTTTGGCCATCAACGTAGTAGGAGCCGCTTAGCTTGACTTGAATCGAGCGATCAGAAGGGTCCCGCTGGACGAGGACGAACCGTTTTTCATCGAGGATCGATAGTTTGCCGCCATCCTTGCCGTCCAGGCTGACTTTCCAGGTTCCGATCAGATCCTTTTGCGTTTCGGCTTCCTCAGGCGATTCTTTGAGCGTGATTGGGGCTGGAGCAGGCATATCCTTCGGTGGACCGCAGGCAGGAAGGATAACCAGAATGGGAAGGATCGCCGTGGAGATGCGAATGAGCTGGGCAAGCAGCCGGTGCATAAGGTGAATTCTATCCGGGTTCCGAATTTGGCAATGGGATACCATTCGACAATCCCAAGCGTATTAGTAGACTATCCAGGCTCAACCAAGAACGATTAGGGCCAGGGAAACCGACAATTCTAGCGGGGCTGCGACGCCACGAAGCCCTGATGCTTTTCCAGGAGAATCCTAGCGCAGATGATAAATCAATCTCTCTCGACACTGCTGCTTGCCGTAATAGCGATTTCGGCATCGACTTCAACCCTTGCCCAAGTTGGTTCGAACGAAAAGGTTCAGGGCCAAGCTCAAGAAAAGAAAGAGGAGCCCAAGAAGGATTCAAAGGTCGAGGAATACGAGAAAGCCATCAAGGACCTCAAGAAGTTCGACGGGCAATTCACGTTCTATCAGCGCAAGAAGGACATTCTGTTGGAGCTTCCAGAGAAGGACCTGAAGAAAGTCTTTCTCATCCAGGCGACTTTCAATACCGGCTCGTCGACGAACATGACGCAGGCGGGCGATCCAGTTGGCCCGTTCGAGACGCAGCCTTTCCGATGGGAGAAGCGCGATGAAAACATTTGGATAGTTCGGCCCAACCTGCGGTATCGGTGGGATAAGAACGACCCGCTGGCTCAGGCGTCGGGACGCAGTTTTCCTGAGGCCGTCTTGGGAAGCTTTGCGATCATCGCCACTCATCCCGAGAAGAAGCTCTACCTGCTCAATGTCACGAGCCTCTTCTATGGCGACTTCGTGAGGCTCAACGAGATTGTGAATATGGGTACGGGCGGACAGTATATGCTTGATCGAGAAAAGTCCAACCCCGGGCGGATCAAGAGCTTCCCTGAGAATGCGGCGGTGCGCATGGATCTGTATTACAGCTCTCCACGAGGCGCGGAGCCGAATCCCCTGATGATGATGCTGGGGTTGGGCGCTCCCAGCCAGCTCGAGGACGACCGCAGCCTTCCGCTATCGGTCACCTACAACATCTGGTACAGGCAGGATAGCGGCTACCGAGCTCGCGTTGCGGATCCAAGGGTCGGCTACTTCACCCAGGACTTCTACAGCTTGGGAAAATTCCTCGGCGAAGATCGCACCGAGCGGTACATCAACCGTTGGAACCTTCAGAAGAAGGACCCGAACGCTGCCATGAGCGAGCCGGTGAAGCCGATCGTGTGGACGATCGATACATCGGTGCCGAAGGAGTATCGTGAGGCCAGCAAAGAGGGCATTCTGCGATGGAACCGCGCCTTTGAGAAGCTCGGCTTTAAGAATGCGATCGTTGTCCAGGACGCACCTGAAAACGATCCTGAGTGGGATCACGCGGATGGACGATTTAACGTCTTTCGCTGGACGATGAGCCCAAATTCGGGCTATGCGATCGCGCTGGCACGGACCGATCCATTCACGGGCGAGGTGCTCAATGCCGGTGTCACGATGGACGCCAATATGCTGCAATTTGCGCAGCAGGAGCAGCAGACGCTGGGCATCCCGACCGTCGAGGCGCACAAGCGGGCGTTCAGCGTTCTCACGCGCAATCCGCAGAGCCGGAATATGACAGCCGACAAGGTGCTCTATGGCCCCGCCGGCGATCCGGACTATCAGAAGTCGCTTGATCTGGCCGAGAAGCTTGGCTGGGCGCGAGCCCAATGCCGCTATGGATCGGGTCTGCGGGATTCCGCGGAGTTCGCTTGGTCAGCGCTCGAGGCGGTCGGGCTTGGCAAAATGGCGATCAGCCGCGAGCAATACGCCAAGGAATTCATCACCGACGTGGTCAGCCACGAGATCGGGCATACACTGGGCCTGCGACACAATTTCACGTCGTCGACCTACTTAAGCACAAAGGATCTGGCCAACGAGTCCGTAACGAAGCGTGAGAGCATTTCGGCGAGCGTGATGGAATACACGCCGGTCAACATTCTCGCGATCCTTAAAGGTAGGGGCAACTTCTACGCGCCCACCATCGGACGATACGACTACTGGGCGATCGAGTACGGCTACACGCCGATAGATCCCAAACGGGCAATCGGAGAAAGGCCGACACTAGCGCGCATTGCATCGAGGTCGAGCGAGCCTGGCCTCGCCTATCTGACAGACGAGAATGCCGATGGATGGAACCCTTATGCGGTGCGCTTCGACTGTGCGAAGGATCCCCTTGCATATTCGATGAAGATGATCGAGGCCGCCAAGCGCATTCGCCAATACGCGATTACCAAGTTGCCGCTGAAGGGCGATTCCTATGCGCGGCGAACCCAACTCATTACCAGGTCAATCGGCGCCACATTCCGAGAGGGCCGGTTCGCGGCGAGGTTCGTGGGTGGAGTCGCCAACGACCGGAGCTTCTACAGTGGAAAGGGCCCGAACACGCTCGCACCGGTGAAGGCGAGCGAGCAGCGACTCGCGGTGGGCATGATCGCGAAGGAGTGCCTTTCGCCGACGTCTTTCAACCTTCCTCAGGAAGTTCTGCTCAACTTGAGCAAGGACGCGAACTCCGAAGACAGCTCGGGCTGGATCGCTCCGCTGCGGGAAATGATTGGGAACCAGCAGACGTTGCTCCTCTCGATGCTCATGAGCGCGAGCACCACCGACCGGATCGTGGAAAACGAATACAAGCTGGGCAAGGCGGCGTATTCGCTGGAAGAGCATTATTCGAAGCTGATGGGCGCGGTATTTGGCGAACTGTCGAGTGGATTGAACGTGCCGGCCGTGCGGCGCGATCTTCAGCGGGTAGCGCTCAGCGGGCTAATGACACAGGCCGGCGCATCGCAAGGGGCGATCAGCGACGATGTGCGGGTGGTCGCGGTGGATTCACTGAAGGGCTTGTCTGCCTCGATAGGCAGGCAGCTCAAACAGAGCAAGAAGCTGGATCGATTGACCGTGCTGCACCTTAGGGATTCGAAAGCTGCAGTAGACCGGTTCCTGTCTCGGCGCGTCTCAGTTCCGCGTTAGCTGTTGGCCAACGAATTACAGCGCCAGCGCGGGCTCGATGTGGAGCGTGTCGCGGCGAAGGCGCTTGTAGGCGGCTTCGGCAAGGGGGAGGAGACTTACGCAGTCTTCGCGGTTGTAGGCAATGAGCTTTTCCAGAGCGGATTCGTTGCCCATCCGCATATAGCTTCGCCAGAGCTTGACCGCGTCGTATCCACCCAGCCCTGCCGTCTCCTCCGAGCGCTCGATACCGAATTGCTTTTCGATCCTTTTCAATCCGCCACGATATCCGACTTTTCTTAGCGCTGGGCAGAGGTCGAGGTGGATCTGATCCATGCGCAGGCCAGGAAATCGGCGCTGCAGAACGGGAATATCGAAGCCATGGCCAAAGAAGGTGACGATCATCGAATACTTGCTGATGATGTCGCGGAAGTTTTCGAGGTCTTCGCCTTTGACGAGGGCCGTGAAGGAAGAGTTGGGTGTTGAGTGCTGAGTACTGAGAGAAGACCCATTCGCTCTGGACTCAATACTTGACACTTCACACTTGGCAGTCTCCGCCGGAGCATACATGCCTATTACGGTGATCGCCTCCTCGTCCATTCCGCCATCGGTTTCGATATCGAGATAGACGGCCTTGTGCCTGAACTCGGGCCATGCGCGCCACGCTTCAGCCTGGCCAAGGAGCCGCGCAAAGTATTGGTGCTCACCTAGATTGAGGGCGGCCTTCGACACCATGAGCTCGTGCCGGATTTCTTCCCTGTCGGCAGTGCCCACCGAATAGCGATCTAGCCCATCTAAGAGGCAGTCCCAGTCGGAGCATCCCTGACGCCAGAGGGACTTCTCGGTCTTGCGGCCAATGTTCGGCAGATGGAGAAAGGTATTGCGGAGCAATTTACCCGCCGGGTTTCTTCGGAGCGGGTTTTGGGGGCGCCCCGCCTCCCTTGGGCCTCGGCTGAGGCCTGCCTCCGCCGCCCATCAGATTCACTGGCAATTCCATCCGCTCGTTGGGCATCTGCCACGGTCTCTTCTTGGTAGGATCGCCCAGCCAGTAGACGCCCGTCTTTTCGTTCTGATCGAATTCGCCATAGAGGTAGATCACGCCGCGTCCAGTCCATTTCGCCTTCATGTCCCGGCCCAACCATTGCAGCGCCATGAACTTGCCGTCTAGGATCACGCTCCCTTTGCCTTGGAGGACGATCTTGTCGAAGTTTTGTTTGGTATAGGCGGGAAGCACCTTGGGATCAGGGAATTCAATTCGGAGACCTTTCATCGTCGGTTCGAATGGCTTGCCCTCGTAGCCGAAGATGAGGAGCGAGCCGGTAAACGAAATCTCGACTCTTCCCTCAGCGGGACTGACGAGGTTGTAGCGCTTGATCTTAAAAGCGCCCAGCTTGGTCTCCATATTGAGCGTCCCAAATCCGGTCTGGGCGGCGCAGAACACGGGGATGAGAGCGCTGATCGAAAAGATGGTGTGAAAAACGCGCATGGGCAGAATTCCTTGATTGTAGCCTACTTATCCCTTACAGACAAACGCGATACGTGCCCACTTCGTGCCGTATCAACAATGGGAAACGCTAGAATACAATAGAAGCATGGCCAAGCCAACACCGCACAAGCTCAATGTGGGAGCGATTCTTTCGGGAGTCGCCGCCTTGGTTTTTGTTGGGCTGCTGATGGTGGCCTTCGTCCAGGCAGCCAGCCCTTACGTAACAATTGCGGAGGCGCGGAAGACCTCAGGGGACAGCCTCCACCTTCCAGGAGACTTGATCAAGGGAACCGTCTCGAACGACCGGGTGAACGGAGTTATCCGATTCGCGATTACAGATACGAACGGGGAGCGAATCGAAGTGGTCTATGATGGATCGGTGCCTTCGAATCTTTCGGATGCCACGCGGATCGTGGCGATTGGCAAGCTCCAGGGAAGCCAATTCATTGCGAACAAACTTCTGGTCAAGTGCCCTTCAAAATACGAAGCCGAGACCAAGAGCTAAGAGTTGGAGACCACCCCTGATTTCAGCCTGATCCCTGCCGCCCAGGAGTGGTCGATGCTTGTCGGCGACCTAGGCCGCTTTCTCATTCTGCTCGCCATTGGCTGCTTTGCGCTGGGCGCGCTTGGCTGGGGATTTGGCGGAGCCAGTGAGCGGATCCGCCGATTTGCCTCGATCGGGCTCGTGGTCGTTCTACTCGGAATCTTCGCGGTTGCCGCTGCCTTCGCGGGGAACCAGTTCTATTACAAGCTGCCGTTCGGCCTCTTGGGAGGCGTCGCAGCAATCTTTTTGGCATTTGAGGGGTGGCTGGCGCTCACTCACGAGCGATTCAGAGTCAAGGTGCCGGCAAGGGCGTTCACCGCAGGGTCGGTCGCTCTCTTCGCCACGATGATCTGCCTTGGCGTTCTGTTCGTCAACGACCAGTTCCATTACGCCTATATTTGGCCCCGTGCAAGTGTGGTCACGGAGCTGAAATACAAGATCGCCGGCATTTGGTCAGGACAGGAAGGGAGCTTTCTGCTCTGGGGCTGCATGTCCGCGATCTTCGGCCTGCTTGCCGTCCGTGCCACTGGGATTTACAGACGGTGGTTTACGGTTTGTTTTTCGTTCTTTCTAATGGCGCTCGCGTTGATTCTCGCCTATGAGTCGCCGTTCCGGATTGACCCTGTAACGTGGGAGGCTGCCCGGCTGGGCGGTAAGGCGCTGCCGCTTATTCCACTCGATGGGGCGGGCATGACCCCCTCGCTCCAGAACTATTGGGTGGTCATCCACCCGCCAACGATTTTCGCCGGCTTTGGATCCCTAACCGTGCTCTTCTGTTGGGCGATGAGCGCGATGCTCACCGGCAACGCGAAGGACTGGGCGGCGATGGTTCGACCCTGGACGCTCGTGTCGGTGGCGGTCCTCGGCCTCGGACTCTGCATGGGCGGGTTCTGGGCGTATGAGACGCTCGGCTGGGGTGGATTCTGGGCATGGGACCCCGTCGAAAACGTGAGCTTCGTTCCTTGGACCTTCGCCGCCGCGCTCGTCCATGGATTAATCGTCCAAGTTACGCGTGGACGGTGGATCGCGACCAATTTGCTGCTCGCGGGAATACCCTTCGTTCTGTTTGTTTACGGAACGTTCATGACCCGCTCCGGCTTCCTGGACGATTCGAGCGTACATAGCTTTGCCGAGATGAACCGATCCGCGCTATGGATTCTCATCGGAGTTATGGGCTTCAGCCTCATAGCCTTCATGGCGGTCTGGCTTTCGCGAGGCCTTCGGCTCGGTAAAGAGGCTCGGTACGCCGAGACTGAAGGCGTGCATCGGGAGGGAGCATATCGGTCAAGCTCGCTCTTGTTGGCTGCCTTGGGCGTCGCTACGGCTGTCGGGATGTCGGTTCCTTTAATCCAGGCTCTGAGCGGGGGGAAGCCGAAAGCCGTGGGCGAACAGTCTTACCACCTGATCCTCGTTTGGTTTTTTGTGCCGATCATGCTCCTCATGGCGGCAGGCCCGTTCATCAGCTGGCGCGGACTGCGAATGCGGGAACTGCTTTCGAGGCTGCTAAATATTTTCAGCATTTCGCTCGGCGTCGTCGGCATTCTGATGTTCATCGCCAAGCGATCCGGCTGGTCTTCGTTCAGCGATCCGAACGCAACCGTTCTGTTCCCGTTTGGCCTTCAGGTTCCCCAGTTTCCCTGGATGCTCTTCCTGATTTGGCTCACCGCCTTTGCCTGCCTTGCGAACCTTTGGCGAATCGTCGAAATGTGGAAGCGAGGCAGAAGCTCGATTGGGGCGTTTATCGCGCACATCGGCGTGGCGACTCTTATGGCGGGGCTGATCATTTCCCGCGGTTTTGAGCAGAAATCTCCGATCATCTTCGTCCGGGCTGGATCGCCAGCTCCCGCGCTGGACTTTGTCATTGATTACCAAGGCAAAACGGACGAAACCAACCGATACAACCGAAATAACAAGCTTCTCTTCAAGGTGACAGGAGCCGGCGAAAGCTTCCAGGCGCAGCCTGGGCAATACTATGTGCCTCCCAAGCCGACGGAAAAAGAGGATGACCAGATGACCTGGCCATACATCCACAACACCCTCTGGCATGACATCTACTTCACGACCAGGGAACTCACGTCAGAGGGCCCGCCATTCCCTCTCACGCCGGGCACTTCGAAACTCGTGAACGATGTGGTCATTCGATATGACCGCTTTGAGATGAAGGGACCGCCAGGCAAGAAGGGCACGAAGATGATCACCTACCTTACGGTGACCGATCAGAAGGGCGTATCGCGGTCGGCCAAGCCCTACGTCGAAATCACGGATGAAGGAATGACCCCTGTGCCGGAGCCGCTGGACGACTTCTTGTTTGCCGTGCCGCTCGGTATTCGGCCAGACACGAAGGAAGCGATGATCCAGCTACGCTACCTTCCAACCGCCTACGCCGTGCAGATCTTCTACAAGCCGATGACCATACTGGTTTGGAGCGGCACCGCGATCATGACATTCGGCGGTTTGCTTGCGGCGTGGAATCGCCGTAGACCCAGGACCAAGGATCCGGAACCTGCTGAACCTTCCAAACTAGTCGTAGAACAAGAGGAAAATGCGCCTGCGACAGTTGCTTAAAGCAAAAATTCATCATGCTCGGGTGAGCTATGCGAACCCGGACTATGTCGGCAGCATCGAGATCGATGCCGGATTGATGGAACGGATCGGGATCGTCGACGGCGAGCAGGTTCATGTGTGGGCGGTGAACCATGAGGCCCGGATCGTGACCTATGCATTTGGCGGTCCGCGAGGAGTGATCGGGCTCAATGGCGGCGCGGCTCAACTTTTCAAGAAGGGCGACAAGGTGATCATCGCTGCCTTCGACCTCTCCGATGAGCCGATCGAGCCTGTTATGGTGGTTGTGGACGAGGAGAATCGTGTATTGCGGGACATGACGCCATTTTCTGTGGTCGGATAGGGCATTTACGGCACATAGGTCATATTGGTCATATGGTTCCTGCTTCGCCAGAACTTGCTGAGCTCCTCAAATCCTCCGGCGCGATCCTGCGCGGGCATTTCCTGCTGACCAGCGGGCGGCACAGCGACGTCTACTTCGAGAAGTTCCGCGTGCTTGAGCGGCCGGACGTGCTCTCTGCTCTGTGCAGCGAGATCGCGGAACATTTCCGGGGATCCAAGATCGACCTCGTCGCCGGCCCCACCACAGGCGGCATCATCATCGCCTTCGAGGTTGCGAAGCAGCTGGGGATTCCGGCAGTGTATATCGAGAGCGAGGATGGCAAGAAAAAGCTGCGGCGGGGGGCAAGCATCGCGCCTGGATCTCGCGTCCTGGTGGTTGATGACGTCCTGACCACAGGCACTTCGATCTATGAGGTCCTGGATGTCCTGAAGGAGCAGGGGGCGAGTCCGACTGGTATCGGCGTGCTGATCGATCGGAGCGAGACGCCGCCCGACTTTGGCTGCGAGATGTTCGCCGCCTACAAAGTCGAGGCCAAGAGCTATGCGCCCGACGAGGTGCCCGATTGGCTTGAGCAGATTCCGGTAAGCAAGCCAGGCACGCGCAATTTGCCCTAGCCCGCTTTTTGCCTGCCTTTGTGTTTTTGGTAGACCGCAGACTAGCGTTCACGGAGCCACGATCTAGACGCCAAGACACCAAGGGGCTCCCTCGCAATTTTGCAGAGAAAATGTTTGGATTTGGAGCAAAACTCCCTTATAATGCGATAACAAGGCACGAGGTGCTGAAACAATGTCGTGGGAAACACGCTCCGACACCGGGCTGGCCATCATTGGCCAAGTCAACGATGCGCTGAAGATCGCCGATAAGTGGCGAGTCGATGAGCCGCGCGGGTTCATGTGGTGGGCATCCGATTTTGCTCAGCGCATTTGGGCGGACCCCGGCATCTTCCACCACACGCATTCGGTCTACCGCCTTCATGCCGAGATCGAACTGATCCGGGGCCGGGGCCATGCTGCGGAGCACGAGGTCTTCCTTAGCCATCTCATGTCGCGGGCCACGCTGAGCGCGCTCGTCCACGACCCGCAGGGCGATACGTACAAGCTGCACTGCAGCGTTTATGCCTGCGATGACAATGCGGACTGGCTGGGCCGGCTCTTCCTGTCAGCGGTCGGAATCCAGATTTCGGAAGCGCATTGCACGGCTCGAAAGCTTTCCGATGATCTTAAATCTGCCGCCGCGACCACGAGCCATCCAAACAGCGGCATCCGAAATGAGCCTGACCCGATGTGCACCGCGCTTGAAAGGTTCTTCAAGCCCGCCGGCGCCAACCCCAGCCGTTGGGAGGACGTGCCCGAATGGGAGGAGGCGGACCAGAACATTAAGCGACTTGCCCAGAAAAGGAGCGGCGACGGCAAGAGCTTCTTGCACGCCGAGTTTGCCTGGGCGGGCGATCCGACCCATGGAGATTGCGCCATTCTCGAGGTCACAACCCAGCGCCCGCATCCCGAGCTGGGTAATGGGCTCCACTTGTGCCTGATCCTTCCCTTGAGAATGGACGAGGAAAACGCCGCTCACACCGCGCTGGAACTGAACGCTGCCGAGCGGAGGGAGTGGAAGTGGATCCACGACCTGGGCTCATGGTGCTGCGAAAACGAGCAGGTCGAGTTCAACTGCTTCGTGCCGAACACGTCCTACAACAAGGCCATTCTGCCGAACCTCGTGCACGAGATGGCGATCCGGGCGAACTGGGCGAGTGAGCTTGCGCAAGCGGAAGCGCGTTCGTCCGGCGCGCATCTGGCATAGAAACCGAAGTGCATTCAATCCCAGTACCAGCGCGCGGCATATAGGTCACTCGCCGGCCTGTATTCGAGCCAGTAAATGTCTGTCAGGGTGTGGCTCGCGTCATAGCGGTACCGACTCACCTTCTGGCTGCGCAATTCCTTTGGTGCGACCAGCTTCAGCCACTCGTTGGGCTCCTTAGTCTGCGGCAGGCGGAACTCAATGAGAAAGCCGCCGCCCATGATAGGGTTGCGATACTCTTCTGCCCTGAGGATTCTTGCCTCGGCAGGGATGGTGAACCATCTTGCAACACGCCTATGATTGAACGACTGCCACTCCGCCAGGCGGTCATATGTCTTGGGCCACATCCACCAAAGCAACAGCCCGCCAAGCAGGATCACGCCTCCTGCCGTCCAGAGCGCCGCGTATAAGAGAGGATTCTTCTTATACATGGACCTCCCTAGATATACAAGCCCGCGTTGTCGGCCATGGAGATAAGCCCTCGCAGCCACTCGCCACACTCCTCATCATCCGAGGGCGGCGCCTCCTCGAACAAGCTCCAAGACTCCCAATGCGAGACCGAGCTGCCCGGCTCGACGACCTGCAGTGGGCCTAGCGATTCCACCTCCAGCATGTCGTGGCGGGTGAAAGTCTCGAAATTGCAGCCCATGTCGGGATAAACCGCTTCTTTCAGGTATTCAAAGTGCTTGAGAAAGACCCTGCCCCGGTTCGCGTAGGCGGCAATGCCTTCCTTGACGAGAGCGCCAATCTTTTGCGGACCGAGATTCGGATCGTGCCGCAGCCGGACAACGCGCTTGCCCCAGGTCCATCGCGGATCGGCCATGTCGGTATAAGACCACAGCACGAGCGGGCGGACGGGAAGGAGGCTCTCGCTATGGGGCCGGAAGACCGCCTGTGGAAAGACGCACTCCCCGCCTGGCGCCATTACCGTCAGCGCCCAGGCTGCCAGCTCTACAGGCTCGGCACCCTCGTTATGCACCACATGCTCGATCCGAAATCCCGCTGTATTCAGCCCGGAACCCCGGCTCTCCCTCTCCGCGATGGATTGTGCGCGGGGAGGGGGTTTGGGGGAGGGGAAGATCCGGATCTCCTTCTGAATGCCGAACCGATCCGGCGCAGAGCGAAAGTATTGATCGCCAAACTCGACCGCCTCGTTGTCCGGTGTATAACTCCTCTCTCTGTCCTCGGGGGCGATCCAAAGACGGTGGCCGCCGTAGCCCCGATAGGCGGAGCCTCCCACCGCTCCCCTATCGCGGGGATTCTCGAAGAACTCATTCTCACCACCGATGAATCCGTATCGAATAATCCGCGGCCCTACATCGAGCGTGACGACGAGTTCCGTGTCGCCCGAGACCATGCGAGCGCACCGATCCCACCCGCCATAGGGCACGATTTCCATACAGCCAGTTTACGCGCCGTACCACGCTCACAGCTTGCAGCAGTTCGCTCGATAAAAAAAGACAGGCTACCAACCCGCGACCTCATGCATCGAACCTTATGGAGGAGGCTAGAGGGAGCTGGCTGCGGCTCGTGTACTTACAAAGAGGCCGCCGGCACAAGGCATCCGGCGGCATCATCAATCCGAACAGGTCTAGACCCGCGTGTATTGAGCCTTCATGAACTGCTGCCATTCGCCATTCTCATCCTCGCCAAAGGAGGTCAGCGTGCGGTGGTTCTCGTCGATGATCTCGATCACATCGCGGTAGTTGGCCGTCTCGCCATCCTTCTCCATGTGCGGGCCGGTGCAGTTCAGCGTCATGACCCTGCCATCGGCGCTCAGCGAGCCGGTGTACTTCCAAAGATGCGAGGACATCGAGGCGAACCAGCAGCCGCGATACTCCTTGAACGACACATCGTAGCCGAGGGCTGTGCGGTACTCCATCGTGGAGCCATCGGGCATCGAGCCCTTCCCTTCGCCAAACGCCCAAAGGCCGCCCAGGCTCTTCACCGTTTCCGATCCCTTCGCGCTCGAGCTTTCGCCGTTGGGCATCGTCATCTCCGTCTCAACGCGCCATTCGCCGATCAGCTTCTTGAGCCACTCGTGCTCAGCCACCGGCTTAGTCCCCATCTCCATCGCTTCCATTGTTTCTGTGCTCATTGTTGGTTCTCCTTACTCCTATTTTGACGCAGCCCGGAGCTGGGCGGAAGTTATCAAACGAATAAATCCGCCTCATTGGCAAATTGGACCGTACTCAGTAGACCGTCATTTAGGAGCGGCGAATCGACGCAATTTCTGGCACACCGGAATCGCGGGCCGAGTCATCATCACGGACAGTCATGTTTGCACTACCCCTCGCACAGACGCATTTCGAAGAGGGCGCTAGCGATAATATAGATGGATGGCTGGAAGGAACAAGGGCTGGCATCCTAGCATCTGGGCGGCGATCATCACCGGCGCTGCAACGATCATAGGCGTCATTGTCACCGTCATGCTTAATCGGGCGACTAACCCCGAATCGAGCCTCGGCAAAACGACCGGCGCTTTGACCGACAATCTCAGCTCCGCCGCGTCCGTTCGCTTGGCTCGTGAGTACTTGCTTAGGAAGAACGAGGACTACGTTCAGTTCATCTTCAACAACGGAACTTGGAACATGGCGACGGGGGGACGATACGAGGGTTCCATGGGGGGTACGTATAAGGTCGCAGGCTCGAAGGTAACGTTGATCATCGAGCGGTCATATAAGGACATGGCATCCATCCAAAGCCCGTTCACCATGAATCTAGACGGGAACGGCATCCTGCACATGGATGTGGCGCCTTCGTGGTCTCTTCCTCCACGCGGGAATTAAAGCAGTCAATACGTCACAATGCCTTAAATGGCGGAGAGAGGGAGCGAGGAATGGTGGAGAGATTATTTGACGCGCGGGCATCGGTTGGAGGGTGTGGCGCGGGCGCTCTTTCCGCTGCTTCCCTCGAATCCGCGATGCAAGGTCTGCCGTGTTCCTTTTAAGGGATTTGGGCATGTGCTGCGGCTCTTCGGCTGGTCTCCTTCAAGCAAGAATCCGACGATCTGCGGCCTTTGCAGCGGCCGATTGCCGGCAGGCGGCGCGGAGGTGGAGGTCGCGGTCTTGGTGGCGGACGTGCGTGGCTACACAACGTTATCTGAGAACACTCCACCTATAGAGCTGGCTGCCACGATGAGTCGCTTGTTTGATCTGCTCACTCGTGAGCTCGTCGCTCATGATGCGCTGATCGACAAATATATGGGCGATGGGCTTCAAGCGCTGTTCATCTCGGGTGTGGCAGGCCCCGACTATGAAGCTAGAGCTCTCCAAGCGGCTCTCTCGGCTCAGCGGGCGCTGCTCGACGCTTCGCAAGATGTCCGAACGCTGCCGGTCGGAATTGCGATTCACGCAGGTCGGGCGTTTGTGGGCAACGTCGGCGCGCAGGGAATGGTCGATCTGACAGCAATGGGGGATGTGGTGAATATAGCGAACCGCCTGCAGGGATTTGCTGCGGGCGGGCAAATCGTGTTGGGAGAGGATCTTTATCAGCGGCATCGGGCTCTGCTCGGCGAACTGCGGCCGATCGCTTTGAGCCTTAAAGGTAAAAAAGAGCCTTACGCTGCGCGGATATCATCCTGAGTAACATCGTCGCGGCATGACCGATATACACAATTGGGTGACCACGGGGACAGAGTTCAGCGGCTTTCGCGTCGTGCGGTGCTTGGGGATCGTGCGAGGGATCACAGTCCGTAGCCGTTCGATCTTCGGGACGGTCGGGGCAAGCATCCAAACACTCTTCGGCGGCAATATATCACTCTACACGGAGCTTGCTGAAGCTTCCCGTAAAGAGGCCTACGAGCTTATGATCAGCCATGCTGCGGCAATGGGGGCAAACGCGATCTTGGCTATGCGCTACGACGCGACCGAGGTTGCATCGGGCGTAACCGAGGTATTGGCGTATGGCACGGCGGTCGTCATCGAGAGCGCCTAAGCGGGTTACGGAAGGGTGAAGTGGAACGTGGCGCCTTTTTCAGGCTCACTTTCTGCCCAAATCCTTCCGCCGTGCTTGTCGATGGCCTGTTTTACATTGGCGAGCCCGATGCCAGTTCCGCGGAACTCGGTTTCGCGGTGAAGCCTTTCGAAGGGTTGGAAAAGCTTATGCGCATAGGCCATGCTGAAGCCGACCCCGTTATCCCTCACGAAGAAGCCCTCCTCGTCCCGGCCAAGCTCGACGACTGCTGCTTTCGCAAGCTGAGAATACTTGCAGGCGTTGTCGAGAAGGTTCTCGAGAACGAGCTTAAGGAGCGCGCGATCGGCCTCGGCAGCAAGGCCGTCCTGGATGCGAAACTCGACGCTGGTCGGGCAATACGGCTCCTGTCGCACGGCTTCGACAGCCTGGGAAGCCAGCTCCGTGACGTCCACCTTTTCGATTCGCAGCCCTGCTCTTCCGAGCTTGGCATGGGCGAGCAGGTCGTCGGTCATTTCGCCCAGGTGCTTGGCGCTGCTCACGAGCCGTTCGAGGGTCTGCCGCGTTTCCGGATCCGTCGTGTCGGCGGAATCATGAAGGATGATCGAAGCGTTCGTGCTGATCCCCCGTATGTGCTGGCGAAAGTCGTGGGCGAGGGAGTAGATGAACCCTTGGAGCTTTTCGTTTGTATCGAGGAGGTCCTGGGTGCGCTGGGCGACCGTCTTGTGCAGCGTTTCATCCATCTCGCGGCGCTCGGTGATGTCGCGTGCAACCGCAAGAATGGCTTCAACTTTTCCACCCTGACCCTGGATCGGGCTGATGACGATCTCGCACCACTTGGTGCTCCCGTCCACATCCTGGCATGATGCTTCGAGCTTCGAAACCTTTCCCTCGCGCGCCATAGCGACCGATGTCCGGACGCCTCCCGGTTCCTGAACATTCCAGAGCGACTCCAGGTCTTTACCCGTGACATCGTTCAGATTGCCAAACCCTATAAGGGAGAGGCCATTTGAATTGATGCCGATAACTTTGCCTTCTGGAGAGAGGATGATCACACCGTCCTGACTGCTCTCGAACAGCCGCTCAAAATATGACTTCTGAACCGCCAGGTCCCGCGCATCTCTTCGATTGCGGAGTCTTCCGAGACGCTGCCTCTCTCCGAAGTAGCAGAGGATCAGGCCAAAGACGATGTAGCTGATGAGGGTTACGGCGTTTGAAGAGCGCGGCAAGTTTTCTAAAGCGCGCCCAAACCCGTAATGCACGATCGGCACCGTAACGAGCAGGGAAACAAGGGCCGGCCAGAACCCTGCATACCAGGCTGTGATGCCGATGCCGATGATGAAAAGCGATCCTGGCGCTCTCTCCCCTAGGAGCGGATCGAACGCCAGCCGAAGCATTCCCGCAATGACAAGGCACGTCAACGCGAGCAAATAAGCGCGGCGCCTGGGCATTTCTCCCAGACTGGCGCGCTCCTCAACTTTTGCGCTGACGCCGAGAACATCCGCGATGTCTGCGCTGGCCCTGGCAATGAGTCCTGATTTCAGCTTGGCTCTCCGTTGCGTATTGTAACAGCAGTTTCAGACAATTCAAGAGATTTGGCTGAAGAAAAGTGGCGCCCAATTCTCGTTGACTGGGTGTCGGGAGGTTGCTTTGGAGAAATAGAGCCATACTGAACCCATGAATACGGCTCTGCGAATTATTCTTGGCGTGGTTATCGCGTGCACGCTCCTCATGTCGGCCGGCTGCAAAAAGGAAAGCTTCGCCGGCACATATCAAAGCGGCGACGGAGATCTCATGCTGACCTTGACCAAGGAGGGCACGTTCTCCATGAGCAGCCGCATGAACCCGTCGATGACGGTGAGCGGCAAGTATGAGAAAAAGGACACCCAGATTTCTTTGAAGGCCGACGTTGGCGAGGCCCCCATTTCGGACTTTAAAGCTACTCCCGACGGCAAATCTATGGAAGGTGGCGGCGTCACCATGGTCCGCCTGGGAGACTAGCCTGCGGTGTCGCTGAGACCGATTCTTCTCAGTGCGCTTGCCGCATTCGTTCTGCTGACCTCGTCCGGCTGCGGCGAGCGCGGCCCCGACACGCGCTTCGTCGGCACCTATAAACACACGCTGGCAACCGGGTCAGTCGCGCTCGAACTGCGGTCCGACATGAAATTCATTCTGACCCAGGGCGCAGCGGCAAAGAAGAGCACGGGCACCTACAAGATCAAAGGTGAGACCGTCACTTTGATCGTCGAGGAGATCGATGGCCAAGCTGCAAAACCCGCGGATCGGGAGTACCCGATCGCATTGACCCTTATCGAGGGGGGCGTCTTGAAGGGCCCCGGACAGCTGGTTCTTAAAAAGCAATAGCTGAGCCGGTACCATTCCCGATAGATGACGCGAAGACTTCTTGTTCTCCTCCTCGCGGGCTGGTTGCTCGTGGGATGCAACCGAGGGCTGGCAGGAACCTATGTTCGGACGAGCCCAAATGGCTCGATAACCTTGACCCTTGCCAATGGTGGTTTTACAATCGCCGGTTCGGACAATGCCGAAACCTTGTCCGGCACGTATACCATCAAAGACAACCTCCTCACCCTGGTCATCGAGAAGCGGTCAGGTAAGCCGCTGCCCATCAGAGAACAGGCAACCTCGCCTCCTATGCTGATCAAAGATGGTGGGCAGGTCATAGAAGAGGAGAACGGCGCGCAGTTCGTGAAGCAATAGGCGTGGTTCTTCGGCCCAATCTGCCGCTGCTGCTGACGAGCCTGAGCTGGGGCTTCAATTTTGTCGCTCTGAAGATTTTGTACGTGCAGCTTCAGCCTGCTTCGGTGGGGTTGTTTCGCTTCGGGCTGATGTGGGTGCTGCTGATGGCAATCTGCCACTTACGCGGAGATTCTTTGCGCTATCCGAAGGGGGAGGCACTGCGCATCCTTGGGCTCGGCTTTCTGGCGATGGGCGCGTACATGGTCTTTTTTCTGGAAGGTATGAAGGGCTCGACGGCGGCGGAAGGAGCGATCATCTTGGCAACATCCCCGATCTTCACCGCACTGATCGCGGGGGCGGCAAAGCAGGAAAAACTCAACTTCGGGTCGCTGTTCGGCGCAGCGATTGCTTTTGCCGGAGTCGTTCTGGTCATTCTCGGAGGAGTTCAGGCGGCAGCCGAGCAAAACGACAAGCTGGTTGGAAACATCCTCGTCCTCATATCGGCAGTCGTTTGGGCTGCGTCCACGGTTTACAGCAAGCCACTAGTCGAGAAGCACCCCCCATTTCGAATCCTGACCCTTTCGATGCCCGGCGCTATTCCGGTCCTGCTTCCCTACGGCTTTTTGGCGACCACTCAGATCGAATGGAGCACGCTCACGCTGCTCACCTGGACGATGCTCGGTCATGTTGCGGTGCTTGCCGGCGTGGTCGGGTTCGCGGGATTCTATGCAGGAGTGCGCCAAATAGGAGCGCCTGCCACCATGCTCTATCAATTTCTGGTCCCGCCCATCGCAGCCCTCTTTGCGTGGTGGGTGCTAGGTCAGGCGATGCAGCCCTGGCAGTTCGTTGGTCTCGTGATTGTTCTTGGCGGCGTGTCGGTGAGCATGCATTTCAGGTCAAAAGCGCCGGCCGCGGGGCCCTAGGCTCCATTGTTCGTTCGATTATTTTAGATGCGGCCTTGACATCGGCGGATGAGAGCTATTTTGCCGCTTCTCTTACTAGAATCCAAACGGGTACAACGGGGCGTCCGTAGATATAGTTGGTCTATTTGGGACGAGAGAAGGGCGCAGCCCTATCGAGTCCTCTCTCGAAGTCGTCAAGGAGGAGCCACAACATTGTCAGCCATATTGCAGGAAGCACCCGCCGAAAGCATTCCTAATTATCGCAGCACGCTCAAAAAGGCATTGCCGGCGAGCGTATTCCAGCCAAGTCTTGCTCCGCTTTGGCTCTTTGTCCCGAATGCCGCGTTGATTGGGGTTAGCCTTTGGCTGCTCACTGCTTACTTCTCCTGGTGGACCGCGCCGCTCCTCGCGATTCTCATTGGCAACTGCATGGCTTCGCTGGGATTCCTGGCCCATGACATCTCCCATGGAGGAATGGTCCGGCAGCCATTTGCAAGAGACTTTCTGGCCGGTATCGCATTTTCTGCCTTTGGAATCGGGCCCTACCTCTGGCGCAAGTGGCACAACGCGGCTCACCATGGCAACACTCAAATCGAAGGCGAAGACCCGGACCACCTGCTGACGATGGAGCACTACCGAAAGAGCAAAATCCTGCAGTGGCTTTATCGCTTGTCGCCGCTTGCCCGCAACGTTGTAATCTTCGGATCTTTCACGTTTCGCATGTGCCAGCAAACGGGGATGATGATGGTCCGGTTCTGGAAATCTCCAGAGGTGGACGCCAAGGGACGATTGAACATTGTTTGGCAGCCGATCGTGCAGATGGGCGCTTGGATTACGCTCACCCTCCTGATCGGTGGCTGGCCGGTACTGCTTTTTGGCTACATTATCCCGCTCTTGGTTGCCAACGTCATCGCAATCTCCTATATCGCGACCAATCACTTTCTCAATCCCCTGGCCGACGAGAGGGACGTGCTGGCGACATCGCTTTCCGTGACCTTGCCGACGTGGTTGAGCTGGCTGGACAAGTGGCATCTGCACTTTGGAGCGCACGTTGGCCATCACCTGTTCCCTCAAGCGTCGCCGACCAAGCAGCGTTATATCGAACGCAAGGCAGCTGAACTCTGGCCAGACCGCTATCACAGCATGCCCATGTTCTCAGCGCTCAAAGCGCTCTGGGACACGCCGTGGGTTTATGACGAAGAGGGCACTATGCTCGTGAATCCGCGCACCCAGGAGAAATCGCCCACGCTCGGACATGGATTGGAGCGTCGCCGAAAGGTCAAATAGATCGGTAATATCGATCCATGCCCCTCCGCAAGAAGACGGTTCGCGACGTTGATACGAACGGTAAACGCGTGCTGGTTCGCTGTGACTTCAACGTGCCCCTCGAGAATGGCCAGATCACTGACGATCGGCGGGTAACCGAAGCCCTGCCGACGATTACATACTTGATTGATCAGGGCGCTGTCGTTATTCTGGCAAGCCACCTCGGTCGTCCGAAAGGGGGGCCCTCCCCGGAATTTTCTCTTAGGCCGATTGCCGAACTGCTTTCTCAGCTCCTCGGAAGGAAAGTGTCTTTGCTGCCTGATAGCGTCGGGCCCGCAGTCGAGGAAGCCTGCTCACTTGCCAAACCTGGTGATGTGCTGCTCCTGGAGAATGTGCGCTTCCATCCTGAGGAAGAGGCAAACGATCCCGCGTTCGCCAGGTCTCTCGCCAAGCTAGCCGACATTTACGTAAACGACGCTTTTGGCACTGCCCACCGCGCCCATGCATCAACTGAGGGAATTGCCCACCTCCTGCCTGCGGTCGCAGGATTTCTTATCGAGAAAGAAATCAATTTTCTCGGCGCTGCTTTGGACGATCCCGAACGGCCGTTCGTCGCCGTGCTGGGCGGGGCAAAGGTCAAGGACAAGATCGACGTAATCGAGAACCTGCTGCCGAAGGTCGATTACATCCTGATCGGCGGGGGCATGGCATTCACGTTCCTCAAAGCTCAGGGGCACGAGATTGGGGGCTCAATTCTGGATGAAGGAAGCATCGAGTATTGCCAAAGGGTTCTCTCGGACGAGCCGGATAAGATCCAGTTGCCAACGGACGTGGTTGTTGCGGCGAAGATTGACGCCTCTGAGGCGGGGAGGGTGGTCGCCGTCGATGATATTCCGCCGGATCAGCTTGGGCTCGATATTGGGCCCGAGACTCAAGAGCAATTTGGACGCCTCATCGAAAAGGCCGGCACGGTGGTATGGAACGGCCCTATGGGGGTCTTTGAGATGAAGCCATTCGAAGCGGGCACGCGCGCTCTTGCGGAGGCGATGGCCCGGTGCAAGGGCACCACAATCGTCGGGGGCGGCGACTCGGCGGCTGCAATCGAAAAATTTGGCCTTGCCGGTAAGGTTTCTCACGTCAGCACGGGCGGCGGCGCCAGCCTGGAATTTCTGGAAGGCAAGGAACTGCCTGGAATAGCGGCGCTCTTGGACGCCTAACGGAGGCTACTTCTTTGCAGCAGCGGCAGCTTTGGCAATTCGGGATTTTCGCCTTGCCGCTTGGTTCTTGTGGATGATGCCTCGCTGAACCGCCTTGTCCAACGTGCTCACCGCATTCACCACAGCCTCCGCAGATACCTTGGCATCGCCGCCTGTCGCTGCCTGTTTCGCTCTTTTGACATAGGTCTTGAGCGAGGTTCGCACGCTTTGGTTCGCGATGCGCTTTTTCTCGCTGCGCTTCAGGTCTTTCTTGCTCGATTTCAGGTTGGCCATGGGTGGATTAAGTGAGAATTATACCTTCGCTCACTTCTTGATGAATTTCTTCTTTGTTTTGTCGAAGCCGAGATCGAGTTTCTTAGGATCGAAATGCCACACCGGCGAGCCCGATCGTTGGTAGAACGCCTGGTAGCTACTTAGAAGCGAGGCGATGAGGCGTCGAGTGCTCCTCCGCACCACATTGACCTCGGCTAGGATCGTGAGGAAATCGGCGCCTTTCGGCCAATGACCCATCACTTCGACAAGGATGTCCAGCGTGGACATTTCATCCACCCGCTCCTGCATGCTGCGAAGCTCTTCCATGCGCTGGGAGCTAATGTATACGACCGGGTCCGTTTGGTCCAGCCATGCGAAATCGAAGACGTTGGGCCGGGCGGTTTTGGCCACGCTGAACACTGCCCCGCTCTCGACCGGCTGCTCATACCACCAATCAATCAGGTTGTACAGGAGCCGCGCCTCGTGGTTGAGCCACACCTGAAGCTCTCTGCCAGTCGGATCGATGAAGATCAGTTCCTGTATGTTTGGCTGCGGATCCAGCCAGCCCGTATGGATCTGCGACATTGGGAACGTACCCAACTCGCGGTGGATCGACTTGAGAACCAGACGGACCTGATCCGGCATCGTCTTTGGCGCGGGCAGAATGTCCTCGTCCAGGACATCCGTGGCGAGCGGATGGGTAAGAAGCTTGCGAAGCGAAGATGACAGGCCGTCGTCGGTCAATTCGACATCGATCAATTCGCCTTCGTCGTCGCGCATTTCCGAGCTCTGAAACTGGAAAGGCTCGGGCACCGAGAGAATATAGTCAGGGAACGAATTCGGCTTGCGGAAGCGGTCTCCGCCCACCCATTGAACCTCGTTAGTGCCACGCAGGGCAGACATGACGTTGAACAGGTCGTCGGGGAAGGTCTTGTTCGAGGGCGTGATCTCGTAAACATCCTCAAGCAGCTTCGTCGCCGTAACCGTTTGATCCTTGGCTGTGATCTTCTTGACCATGGCCTTGACGTCGTCCGGCTTAACGTCCACTGGCGCAGCATCTTCCACGTCGATCGTCGGAGCAATCTTCTCGGCAAGCTTGATCGCGGTGCTGATCCATTTCTTGGCTTCCTCCTCCGGATACAGCACGCCATCAGGAGCGAAGACATACCCCTCGATGCTGAGCGCGGCGGCTGTAAATTCGCGGGCATTGTAGAGGAGAACGGAGCGTGGGTCTTGAGCGTTGAGGTTGGCCCAAGCGACTCCACCCAGGAGCTTGAGTGAAATCGGAGCTGCCTTCTTCAATCCCTCTGCAATGGACTCCGGCTTCCTCCAGTTGAGGCCCTTGAGCTTGGATTCGGCGTCACTTAGCTCCTCTTGGCTGATGCCATTGAGGGCAAGGCCACGTTCGACCGGCTCATCGGAAGCCTGGAAGCCCCAAGCCGCTAACGCGATGAGATTGTTCGAAGTTAGAACAAAGGATTGGTCATATTCGAGGGTTCGGCCGAGCATGTTGTCGAGGTCCGGCTCGGTGCGTATCCGTCCCAGTTCCTGCAGCAGCAGTCCGAGGGGCATGGGCCCACCGAAACGATCCAGGATGACGCGCACGGCCTCATTGAACGGCCTGCCCGTACCGGCTACGCGAGAGGCGGGAATCCAGCGGCGCTCCTGATAAGCGAATCGCTCCGGATTCGAAGCAAGAAGCGAGCGGACGGCTCCGAGGCCCAGTCCGTCGCCGCTCAGCCGTTCAGCAAGCTCACTCAGCTTCATGGCGCTCTCCATCTCGGTGAGCTTTTGGAGGATCAGGCGGTCCGCATAGTCGCGCGCAAATGCTTCTTCGGGCTTAATTGAAATCGTCTTGGCCAATGGAAGTCCTCATGCCCCGCAAAAGGCGGATGGGTTGGGGCAAGTTCCTATTATGGCAGATTCGCCGGAGGGAAGCAAGTTCCGCCCTACGTACCGTCCACGCGATAGGCAACATCGTAGCCGTTGGAGAGATTGCCTCCGCTGCCTCCGCCTGGATTCAGGTTCCAATAGAGGTTGTTCAGCGGAAAGCCGGCACCAAATTGCGACCTTGAAATCGTGAATTGGCGAAGGGTTGTAGACACCTCGTAGGGTGTTGCTGCGATCCAATAGGTTCCAGCCACAAGGGAAGCCTGACCCAACGGAATCCGCACCAGGGCGTTGCTGACTGACGAATTAATGTTGAAAGAATAGTTCTGGGTGACCGTGGTTTGACTCGCCGTGACCAGAAAGCTGTAGATGAGCGTGCCAGGGGCGCCAGAACTGTCCGTCCAGACCGAAACCTCCCACGTAGGCAGTTGAGTCCAAACAGGGCCATTGGCATAGTTCGTCACACGCGCATGAAGCTCCACCCAATTGAGAAGCCGTGGAACACCGATCGTGAAATCATCGGCGGCGTACCGTGAGTTATTGGGGACATTTGGATAGACCTGATTCAAATCCGACAGTTGGGACACTTGGCTTGGAAGGGTTCCGATCTGGTCCATGAGGAGTATCCCCCGGCTGGACGACCTCAGGCCAATCATCAGCAGGGCAACCGTCAGAACACCGGCATAACAGATTCTTTGCATTCTAGTCTCTCCAGTGAACACGAGGCCGAGGGAGGACCTACATGCTCTGCTGCCATTATATTGACCTTTTTCGCTTATCTTTCGCCGATGGGCCAGCACTTTCACTAGGTTTACTTCGCTACACGCGGATCCGTCGGTTGGATTTATTCGGGCACGAAACAAGATCAGGCGGTCGTATACTGGAGCTATGAGGCGAGCTTTTACCCTCATCGAGTTGTTGACCGTGATTGCCATCATTGGAGTGCTCGCGGCAATTCTCTTCCCCGTTTTCGCCAAGGTTAAATCGGCAGCGAAGAACGCGACCTGCATCAGCAACCTCAACCAGATCGGCGCCGCGATCAATATCTACATGAGCAACTACGACGACGTCTTTCCGAGCGCCGTCGACGCTTCCGACAAGTACGCCCCGGAGATCTGGGACGACTTTCCCGAATTCAAGGAACGCATTCCGTTTATGCCGACCATGCCCGAGGCACTCGAGCCTTATTGCAAGAGTCCAGACATTTTTCGCTGCCCTTCGGATCGGGGCACGAGGGTTTTGGACAATCACTTTCCCATGGCGTTCCGCACGTCGCCCTCGATGTTCGCTACGTATGCTTCCAGCTACTTTTTCCGAACCGAAATTGCTTTTCGATATTTTATGCAGACCATGCTGGAGCTGCCTGCCAACGTCAACGTAATGTTTGACGGCGCTGGGCACTGGCATGGATCGACACGCGCGGCGGAGCCAGATGACACTTTTGAAGTCTTCGCGCTGAAACGACGTGAGTTCCGATATAACACCCTCTTTGGCGATGGCCACGTGAAATCGCTGAACGCGGACCAGCTCCAGCAAGCCTGGAGCACGCCTCTTTGACTCTGCGGCCCTACGGCCTTGTAATTGCCGGAGCGCTTGAGCTTGGCTTGGAGGTTGTTGTTGACGAGTCTGCACCGACAAGGATCGAGGAGATTCGCCCCCACACCGGCGTTCCCGATCCGTATGTCCTTGCTCCGGCCTTTGTGAACGCTCATTCGCACCTCGAATACCACGGCCTCATGGCTAAGCTCTCTTCTCGATCCTACTGGCCCTGGCTTCGGGAGATTGCTGCTGCCAAGCGGGGCCAAGCCCAGGAACAAGTGCGTGAGGATTGCTTCGCCGGTGCGCGCGAGAATCGGCAGACCGGAGTGGCGGTGATCGCAGAGCATAGCGACCGGCCCTTTTCTGGCGAGGCGATGAGCAGCGAGGGGATCGGCGGTGTCATTTTCCAGGAGATCATTATGATTGGCGAGCCCTCGGCCAGGCCGGCCAAGCTGGCCCAAATCGAGCTGGCCGCAGAGCAGAATCGAGGCGCTTTCCGAGGCCCGGTTTTCCGGACCCCGCACGCCTATTTCACGGTCGATGTTGAAACCCTGAGCGAAGTCGGTGGTTCGGGAGAGCCGTGTAGCATCCACGTAGCCGAAACGGCGCTTGAGTCTGAGTTCACGCGCAACGGCTCGGGCTCCATAGCCGAAATGCTTGCATCGCTTGGACTGCCAAACCAGCCGACTGGCCTCTCGGTTGTCGCATCTCTCAAGGAGCTAGGTCTTGTCCGTCCCGGTGCCCAATTTGTCCACTGCTGCGATCTCTCGGAGGACGATATCAGCCTCTTGCATGCGGGTTCAGTGTCGGTCGCCCACTGCCCCAGATCGAACGCTCATCTAGCTTGTCCGCTCGCTCCCGTGCGCGAAATGCTGGACGCCGGCTTGCAGGTTGGTCTAGGGCTGGATTCGCCGGCGAGCAGCGGACCTGTGGACATGTTTGCGGAAATGCGCTCGGCAATGGACACGTCAGTCAAACGGGGAAGCCCCCTTTCGCCTGAGGAGATTTGGAACATGGCGAATTCGATGGGGGCCCGATCCATACCGATCGACTTGCCGGATTGGGGCATCTTCAAGGGATCGGACATCCCCCTTATCAAGATTCACATCCCCGGCGCGCGTTGCGCCGAGGACCTGATCATGGCAGGGCGACCCGACCTCGTCGAGTGGGTCTAGCGTCCCCGTCCGCCCCTGGCTTTATGCCTTGATGGAAGATAGCTTCTTTTGGGATGGACTTGCGGGCCAGGCTGGGTGAGCGAAGGATCGGCAAGGTAGTCCTTTCGATAGCGCAGGGCCGCCAGGATGTCTCGTTCGAATTGCCAGAAATCGTAGAACGAGGGAATATTGTTTGCAGCGGCTATCTCAGCAAGTATTGGCGTAAGAGGCTCAGTATTGCCGGTGTTGACTTTTCGATCCATCAGGGTTGCAAGGCCAGCCTCCGACCTGACAATGTCGCTCACCCTCCCGCTTAGCCGCCGCTCTCCGACAGAAATAGTCACCAACTCGTTGCCTGGGTAATAGAGCTTATATGCGGTCTGGATTTGGGCCACCCGGTAGCTCTCGCTGACCCTCCCGGCCCGTTGGAAGACGCTGATAAGCCGCTTGTCCCTTATGATCGCCGCAGCTGCCTCCGTCCCTTTCTTCACGGTCGCCGTAATAGGATCTACGGCAACCAACAGACCGTCGGCGCTGACATCGATGCCGAATCTCCTGAAGTCGCGACGGAACTCATCGGGCCAGTTCGCCTTATAGGCTTGAAGCATGGCGCCCAGCGAGCCGCCACCTTCCTTCAAACATGCGAACTGGATAAAGCCGACCGATACAAAGCCGGTGTCGTACGTGTTGACGGCATCAAAGCCGCCCTCCAGCAGAGAAACTGCCTTCATCACGTTTTGAGCTGACTCGCCTACGCCGGCTTTCTCGAATAACTTGGACAACTCCCTCTCGGGAAGCGACCTCACTGGGGTGCCACCTGACATCACGCCCTCGGCGAATCGGTAATAGGCGTACCGGGGCCGCATATTGGGGTTGTCGGCCAGAGAGATAACCGCATCCTCGAAGCGGATGGTGTGCTGTTTCGGCTCCACTGCTGCCGCAAACGAAGGAGGCTCTCTTAGCAGTGAACGCAGGGATTCAGGAATTTGGCCAGGTTTCTGAGGCTCGGTGCCGGGATCTGCGAGGTCCTTTACCGATTTGCGATTCTGCTCAAATGCTTTTGCCGCAGCCAGCCATCGATCGTATGCGATGCGGGACTCAATCCAGGATTCCCAAACCCTCTCCTCCGGATTTCTGGCCGCCGGTACCTGCGAGGGCGGCACCTTGCCGAGCCCTCGAGCTTTGTAGTAATCCCACAGCCACTTGGAGCCCTCGGGAGTAAGCCGCACCTGCCACGGACCCTTTGTGGCCGCGTGAGCAGGAGGCGCAATTTCATAGCGGCCAGGCTCAGACCAATACGCAGCGATGCGCGCGATCTCCTCCGGTGAGAAGCTTCCATCCTGCTGTCCGGGCGACACCAGGCCGATTAGCATCCATGCTATCCCTCGAATCATGTGCCCTCTAGAGAATATACCGGCTCAAATCGACGTCCTTCGCAAGGTTTGACAACCGATCCTTGACGAGCGCCCCGTCAAACCGGACGTTTTTAAGCTTGGGATCGGGTGCATCGAAGAGCACCTCCTCGAGCAGTTTTTCCATAACCGTGTGAAGACGCCTTGCGCCAATATTCTCGGTTTTTCCGTTCACTTCTGCAGCAATGCGGGCAATCTCGTCTAGCGCGTCGTCAGTGAATTCGATCTTGACGCCCTCTGTCGCCAGGAGCTTCTCGTACTGCTTCGTGAGCGCATTTTTGGGCTCCCTGAGAATTTTTCGAAAATCCTCTTCGCTGAGCGTTGTAAGCTCGACACGAATGGGGAGCCTGCCCTGCAGCTCGGGAATCAGGTCACTGGGCTTGGACATATGAAAGGCGCCGGCGGCTACAAAGAGAACGTGATCGGTCTTAACCGGGCCAAACTTGGTAGCCACGGTCGAGCCTTCGATAATCGGCAGTAGGTCCCTTTGCACGCCTTCACGCGAAACGTCAGGGCCGGATCCCCCCGACTTGGATGCCACCTTGTCAAGCTCGTCTATAAAGATGATCCCGGTCTGCTCAGCGCGGTTAACGGCTTCCCTATTGAGCCCAGTGCGGTCAATCATCTTGCGCGCTTCTTCCTCGAACAGGAGCGACTTGGCCTCGGCGACCGTGACCTTCCTGGTGCTGTGGCGGGATGGGAAGGGGCTTCCAACATTGGTGTTGTCGAGCCCCATTTCTTCGAGCCCCTGCGGGGTGAACACCTGGACGAAGGGATTGGAGGGCTCCTCGGTCTCAATCTCTACTGTTTGCTGGTCAAGTTCGGTTGTGAGCAGGCGCTTGAATAGCTTTTTTCTTCGCTTTGCCCGCCTTTTGCCTTCGTCTTCATCCTCGTCCTCGAAAGGCTCGTCCGGGTAGGCGTCGTCAAATTTCTGACCAAAGATTTCAAAGGCTTGCCTTACTATCGGATTGTCGCTAGGAGGCGAGCGCTTTTTTCGCTTCCGCGGCTGCTCCTCGTCGAGCATTTCGACAAGCCGATGAATGACCTGTCTCTCGGCTTGCGGCCGGACCTGATCGATCTTTTCGCGCTCTACGAGCCTCACTGCCGCACCGGCAAGATCGCGAATCATGGACTCGACATCCCGGCCGACGTAGCCCACTTCGGTGAACTTTGTAGCCTCGACCTTGATGAATGGGGCCTTTGCAAGCTGGGCCAGGCGCCGAGCAATCTCCGTCTTACCGACACCCGTCGGACCGATCATGAGGATGTTTTTTGGCAGGATGTCGTCGCGCTCTTCTTGGGGCAATTGTTGGCGACGATAACGGTTTCGAAGCGCGACCGCAACCGCCCGCTTGGCTGCATCTTGCCCAACGATGTACCGGTCAAGCTCAATCACGATCTGTCGCGGGGTCAGGTCCTCAATTGGAAGCACGATTGACTTTACCGAGTAGCCGCGGGCTTGCGCCGCACTTGACCAGCCGCTTCCACAACTCTTTTCGCTGCCTCAATTGCATCATCCTCGTCGACCAGCCGCCCAAAGCTGAATCGGAGGCCCTCTTTCGCTTCGATTTCCGAGAATCCGCAAGCAAGAAGAACGTGGCTTGGCTCAATACTGCCAGAAGAGCAAGCCGCTCCACTGCTCGCGCTGACACCCAGCCGATCGAGGACGATGAGCATGGACTCCGCGCCCGCGCCTGGAATGCGCAGATGCATGATGGATTCCAGAGAGGAAGAGGCCTCCTCGATCGTGAAAATCACGTCGGAATTCAATCTAACAAGAGTGTTCTTGAACGCGCGGGCCGCCGCTTTCGCTTTGACAAAGGAATTTGTCGGATAGTGCCGCACCGCCGCGCCAAAGCCAGCAATTGCGGCAACATTCTCCGTTCCCGCCCGCACCTCGCGCTCCTGGCCGCCGCCAACAATGATCGGCTGTAGCTGGACACCCGCCCGCACGAAGAGCGCGCCAACCCCCTGCGGCCCCCCTATCTTGTGGGCAGAAACCGTGGCCAGGTCGGCACCTAGTTGGCCGACGTGCCAAGGCAAGAGGCAAAAGGTTTGGACAGCATCAACGTGCAGCAACGCGCCATGCTTGGCTGCCAGGAGCTTGATCTCGGAAACGGGCTGCAGGGTTCCAATCTCGTTGTTCGCGTGCATGACGCTAACGAGCAGGACATCCTCGCCCATGTATCCTGCAATCCAATCCATGCTCACGAGACCTTGACTATCAACCGGAATGTGCTGCACTTCGTAGCCCAGTTTCTCCAAAACGAGCTGTGTCGCCAACACGCAATGGTGTTCGATCGCGCTCATTAGAATGCGCTTCCGCGTGGCGCCCATCGCGAAGAGCGCGGCGCCGATGACTGCAAGGTTAGCGGCCTCCGTTCCACTTGACGTGAAGATAACCTCGCCGAATTCGCACCCGAGCTTTGCACTCAGCAGCTCCCTCGCCTCATCGATCGATGCTCGTGCTCGGCGGCCTTCTGCGTGAAGGCTTCCGGCGTTTCCCACCTCGCCGAGCCAAGAGGACATCGCGTCCCGGCACTCCGAAAGCATCGGCGCGGTCGCTGCCCAGTCGAGGTAGATTCGCTTCACTTCAGCTTCCGAAAGGCTGCCCGCGGCAAAAAGGAAGCCCAGAAGCGGAGATAGCTCTTCAAGCGCAGGGGTTCGAGCTTCAGCGAATTGCGGTAGGCCTCTCGTCCCTCGGCAGGCTTGCCGTTCAGAACCTTTACCGTGCCCAGGCAGGCCTCGTTGTGTGCCATTGCCCTCTTCAGTTCATATCCTTCCCTTCTCTGCTTTGCGTAGTGGTAGTACCTTGTTCGGATCCATTCGCGAAGCATTTCATCGTCCCGCCAGATCCGCTCCAGCTTGTGGCTTGCGTTTTCTCCATGAACACGGTAGAAGGTAAGCGGCTCATCAACGTAGCCGATTTCATATTTCTCCGCGATCCTGAGCCACATCTCCCAATCTCCCGAGCCAAAGTAGCTCTCGTTGAAACCGCCTAGCTCATCAAAGCATGCTTTGCGAACAAGCGCTCCGCTCGCGATGATCTTGTTCTGATACAAAAGGCTAAGCAAGACATCGCCTGTTTCGGTGCGAGGAAACTCAAAGCCAAGAGGCGACCCCTCCATCCGATTCCCTTCCCCATCGATGAAATGCCCATCTGTATGAACCAGACCGAGGCTGGGGTGACTGGCAAATAGCGCAATCTGCTTCGCCAGCTTTTCGGGCGCCCACAGGTCATCGTCGTTCAGGATCGCCACGTACTCCCCTTTGGCCTCCCGAAGTCCAACATTCAGAGTTGCGTAGGTGCCCTTGTTGGTCGCATTGAAGATTACGCGAGCTTCGGATAGGTTCTTGTCCAGCCATTCGCGGGTGCCGTCGGTGGAACCATCGTCGATGGCGATGATCTCGTAATCGGTATAGGTCTGACCCTTAATACCTTGCACACATGCTGGCAGGTATGCCAGATGATTGTAGCAAGTCAGCAGAATAGAAACAGTCGCCATTATTGAAGCCGGATATCTACTTGCCAGTCTCTGATGTCCAAGGATGGATCGGCAACATCCGGATCCTGCGGCTCGAGGAAGTTGAATCCCTGGTTGTTGTAGGTTGCGGCTGTTCTGAGCGTCAAGGTGACCCAGGACTTGAGTTCAATCGAGCCGTTGCCCAATGCATCCCAGGCGCGGCTGTCGCTGCCGCTGCCCCTTCGCTCCATAGTTAGGAAATTGATCTGCACAGTCTCCAACAGCAAGGCATCGGCTGGCGAGTCGGCTAAGTCGTTGAGCTCGATCTCGAACCGAAACCTCTTGCGCTCGATTTGTTCGGCGTTCGGATCGTCAGCAGGAATATCGTCATAAATCTCGATCGCCCCGATCTCCACGTAGTTCAACAGCGAGGTGTCTAGGAACTTGTACAGCACGAACGGCTGCGATCTGCCGGGCTCATATTGGATGAAATGTGTGGCGTTGCCCGCCACCAACCCGTTGCCCCAGGGAGGCGCGATCACCGGCGTCGGGCCATCGTCTGGCGGATTGACATCGTTCGATACCCGCAGCGGAAAGATATACACGAAGCTCTCATTCAGCTCAGCATCGAGGATCATAGTGAGGACGATCCTTTTGCCTTGGTCTCCGGGGCCGCCGGGCGGAAGTTTTGCACAGCCTGCCGTGAAGATCATCGCGAGCAGCGCCAGCCATTTCATAGGATGCTCTCGCTGTAGTAAAGGATTCGGTGGCAGGATTCGCAGGTGACCAGACGGTCCTCTTTAGCGGACTCGATCGTCTTCGTCGGGAGTTTCATGCCGCAAATGCCGCAGGTGCTGGTCTTGGTATTGATCCGGGCCATTCCCGTGCCGGCGTTTTTCTGCCGTATGGAGTCGTAGCGATCGAGCAGCGGCCGGGGGACCTCCGCCGCGGCGGCAGGACGGGCGGCCGACTGCTGCTTGAACTCCGCCTCCAACTGCTGCTTCACAGCCATCACTTTCTTCTGATGCGCGGCCAAGTCCGCTTGTTTCGAAGCAATCGACTTTTCGATGGCCTCCGATGCGGCTTTGGCGGGGGGAACCAGCTCCCACAATTCGAGAATTCGCCCGTCATCCGCGGCTCTTTGCCGTCGCAAGGAGTCGATCTCTTTTTGTAGATTCTCGACCTCCCTGGGATTTACGACTTTCCCGCCGTATAGGTCCTTCTCGATCTTGCTAATCTTATCCGCCAGCTGCTTCTGGTGGAGTTCGAGGTCGGTCAGCTCCCCGCTCAGGGCCTTTGCCTCTCCGCCTTTAATCGCAAGTTCGCCGGCCAATGCATCGAGTTGAGCCTGGATCGCTCGGCCCGGGTCGAGGGCGGCGGCTTTGCCGCGGATTTCCAGAATGGCTGCGTCGATCTGATGGAGCTTCCAGAGCTTGAGGAGGTCGCCGGCGGGCATAGCTTATTATGCTTCGCCCGCTCCTCGCCAAACCCGGCTAAGGCTGGTTGCCAAGCCTCTTTTCAAGTTCTGCAAGCTCGGCATCGGCTTCCGACTGCAAAGCGGCGTCCGGAGCACCCGCCTCGGTCGTGGAGACAGTTTCCGTGGCCGGCTCGGCGATGGTTTCGGCCGGCCGCATCCCCAACCGCTCTTCAAGCTTCGTGAGCTGGTCCTCGGCTTCGTAGTCCATGGCTTTGTCTTCCATTTCCATGACCTTGCCCTGGAGGCTGCCCGCCATCATCTCATTACGGGCCTCAGCTTCGCTTTGCGCATCCCGAATCCTTTCCGCAGCGGCGCCAAAGGATTCGAGCTGATTTTCAAATGTCAGCCCTTCAAGCGCCTTGGAGATCGAATTCTGAATCTGGGCCTGCTTCCATTGAGCCTTCATGGCAAGGGCCTCGGCGGTCTTCTTGCGGACCTCCTCTTCTTGCCTGCGGATTGCGAGCTTGACAGCCTCAACCGCTTGCTTTGCCTTCTCGAGCGAGCCGGCTAGCGTCGCGATTACGGCGTCGGCATTGGTCTTCTCGCGCATGAACTGCCGGGCCAGGTCTCGGTTTCCCTGCTTGAGCGCGGCAATCGCCTGCTGCTCATATTGGCCGGATTTTTTCTGATGCTCGTCGAGCATCATTTGAAGGCGATTTTTCTGCGTAATCGCCTGGACGGCGCGCTCCCTGTTCGCGATCAGCGTCTGCTGCATGTCGCGCCGCGCCTGATCCAGCATCATGTCTGGATCTTCGAGCTTGTCCATGCCCCGGTTGAACAGTGCTTTAAGCCAGCGGAAGAATCGCCCCATCAAACCTCCAAGAAACCCCGACCACGCGGTCTCGCCATTATACACGCGTCAGGTTCAACCATCGCGGTGGGTCCCAATGCTGGGTTCAAATCAGCCCTATCGAAAAAAATGTTTGGCATTCTGCCCCCAGCAGTGTTACTATGTATTCAGAGCAAGCACTCGCTGGAGAGGGATTATGACCGCAGAAAGCGCAAGCAAGGTTGCCCAGGTGATGCTCCGCCAAAACGAACGGAGCGGCACCTTCGAGGTCAACTTTACAGACATCGAAACAAGCCGTTTCATGGCCGAGGCCTTCAGGCAGCTCGGCTGTAAGGCAGAAGTCATCGATGAGGCCTGGTGTCTCGTCAAAGTTACGTTGCCCGAGAAGGCGAGCGCCTAGCGCCGGCTTGATCGTAACCGGAGATGGCCCGGGGAGTGATGAAGTGAAGGCTATAGATGCCGTCATCGAAATAAAAGGGTCTCAGCAAGAAGTCTGGGACTGTCTTGCCGACTTCGACAGCTTCCAGCTATGGAACCCGTACCTAAAAAAGGTCAAGGGAAAGCTGGAACTGGAGAAGCCGCTCGACATTACATTCGCAATAGGTGGCCGGGAGCGACGGGTTCGCGGCAGAATTACCCTTCTTTACCCACCAAATGAGCTCCAGTTCGAGGTCCATTTCGGCGTTCTGGGGATGCTGACCATGGAACATACGTTTCACGTCGAAAGCTTCGGCGAGGAAGGAGTGTGCTTCGTTCAGAGGCAAACATTTAGCGGTCCCCTTGCTACGGCGGGCCGAATCGCGCAAATCGCTCCCCAAGTCCAAGAGGCGTTTGAAGCGATGAATCATGCTCTGAAGGAGCGCGTCGAATCGAAAGTTCGCTCGAGAGCCTGGCTTGGGTAGCTCTTAAACGCCCGCTCGCACGTCTAAAGGGTCGGAAACATGAATATCGAAACACGGCTCTCAAAACTCGAGGGCCAGGTCCGAACCTGGCGGCTCGTCTCTCTCGGCGTCATAAGCGCTGCTCTGCTCCTTGTGCTGAGCGGATTCGGGCAGGAAAAGTCCATTCCCGATAAGCTCCAAGCCAAAGCATTTGAATTGGTAAATGCCGAGGGCAAGGTCCTTGCCAGCCTTTCCAATGTGGATGGATCTGGCGTTGTTACAACATATGACAAGGCCGGCCAGATTATGGTCGACATCATCCCGTCTGCCGGCGGATCGGGCGGAATCGTCGTGTATGGCTCAAACGGAAAGCAAAACTTGGTGATCACGGACGTGAAGGACGGAGGAGGCAGCATTCGCATCAACAATAGCTCGGGCACTGCGGCGTTATCGCTGGGCAGAAACACGAACCAAGCCGGCAGCCTCACGATCTACAACAAGAACTCAAAGAGCATCGTCGCGATTACGGGAGACACAGCAGAGGCAGGAACGCTCATCACGTCGGGCGACGACGGCAAAGAAACGGCAAGGGTCCCTGGGCCTAAGGCACCGGCAAGCCCATAGCGCCCAGCCACTCCTTGAGCTTTGCAATCCGTGAGCCTTCGGCGGGAAGGTTGAAGGGCCGGCCGCGCGCGTCAATAATGATTCCGACGGTGCCTCCTTCGAGCTTCCGCGTGACAGGCTTACCGGGCCCTGCGCCAACATCGAAGGTCTTTGCGGGCTCGACCGTCACCTCGAGAAACTCCTCCCGGGCAAGCGGAATAACCTTGATCTTCCCAAAAACAACCGACTCATTGACCGTCCCGGCCCGAACCGTGACGCAAGGGTCACCCTCCTTGGCGGTTCCCACGGGCGAGATGCAGTGCCCACACTGCACAATGCAGTCGAACTCGAACACCTGCCTCGCAGCCTCATAAAAGTGCTCGCTGAGAACGCCGAGGTGCGGCATCATGAAGATCGAGTCCACCGTGAGCATCGTGATCCCTTCCGGCTGATAGGCATCCATCATCATAAGTGCCGATTGCGCGCGGTTCGGAGCATGGGAAAGCACTCCGCCGGAGCCGATGATCATGTCCAGGTCCATCATCTTCACGAGCGTCGCTCCCGAATCGCCCTGCTCGAAGATCTGACCGATGTCGCGCTGCTGCTGGGAGCCCATCAGCCCGCGGGCAAGCGTCTTGTGGTGCAGGAAGGCAAGCCGCAGAGCCTCGCGAGCCACCGCGTGCTCGATCAGCAGATCCTCATAGGTATGCGGGATCGTCGTCGGGCGGATCATTTTGTTCCGAAGCCGATTGCGCACCTCGGCCTGATCAATTTCAAACGGCACCCAGCGGGAAATGTTTGCGATCCCCGTCTCCTTCAGCACGTTGCAAATCGAATAGCTCATGCCGAGGTTTGCCGAGACGGTTCTGTTATAGATTCCGCCAAAAACGCTAAATACGTCGGTCGTCGCGCCGCCGATGTCGACGCCGAGGATGTTGATCTTCTCTTGATCGGCGTAATGCTTCATCAGCTTGCCAACCGCGTTCGGAGTCGCCATCACCTCATAGCTCGTCCAGTCGAGCAGCTTGCTATAGCCCGGCGCTTGCTGCATCACGTGCTCCAGGAACATCTCATGGATCTCATCACGGGCTGGGTCCAGATTCTCCTTGTCGAGCGTCGGGCGGATGTTTGCCACAGCTTTTAGCTCAATCCCCTCGCCCAAGACCTCCTGCACAGGCGCGCGAGCATCCTTGTTGCCCGCATAAATGATCGGCAGCTTCATGTCGCCAAACCGCGGCTTGGGATCTGCCCGCCGCACGACCTCTGCCATCTCAGTTAGATGCGACACCGTGCCGCCATCCGTGCCGCCCGACATGAGAATGATGTCCGGCCTCAATTGTCTAAGTCTTTCTACCTTTTGGTAGTCTTTTCGACCGTCGTCCACCGCCAGCGTATCCATCAGAATCGCCCCCGCCCCAAGAGCAGCTCTCTCCGCAGACTCTGCCGACATCTTCATCACCACGCCCGCAACCATCATCTGCAATCCGCCGCCGGCAGAGCTGGTGGACACATAAATGTCGCCCGCCTCAAGTTCGGACCCGCGCTTGTCAGTCGACTTGCCTTCTTTACTGAGCCGCCATACCTTGCCATCCTTGATCAGCTTTCGCCGGCCCTTCTGGACGCCGTCCGGGACCTTCTCCTCGGTTATCTCTTCAAGCTCGGTCACGGAGTTGATCACGCCCAGCGTCACGTCCTCAAAGGGCCGCTCGACAGTCGTAGGAGCCTCGCCGCGGGCCACGAGGCGATACTGCCCCGATGCGTTCTTTTCGATGAGAATGGCCTTCGTCGTGGTGGAGCCGCAGTCGGTCGCAACGATACGCTGGATATCTTCGGGCATAGGCTAGGATTATGCCATCCGAGAGGCCTCATTTGGCCCATCGTCTGAAAAGCTCCAACCTCACGGGCCAGGGAAAGCTACTGACCAGATGTGCGCAGTTCCATCCTCGTAATCTCCTTTCTCGCGCTCATCATTCTCGTTTTTAGCTCAGCAAGACCTGTCGAGGCTATCCCGGCGCTTGCCCGAAAGTTTGGCCTTCAATGCGCCACGTGTCACGCGCATGGTGCGAAGCTCAATCCGTTCGGCATGGCTTTTGCGGCGGGCGGACCCAAGGCGGTAGGGCTGGAAGAAAAGGTCAAAGGTCCTCCCCTCACCGCTTATATCAGTTGGCTCGCGCGGCAGAGCTCTTACAATTCCGAGCCTGTGTCCTGGCTGAGCCGGTTCGAATGGGTTTTTGACGAAGTGACCGACAAGCGGGCCTACTTCATTGAGTGGCGGCTTCTCTCTTACGACATCAACGGCAATGGATTCCTCGACCGAAGCGGCCGATTCGAGGATGTGATCGCCTCGTTCGTCTTGACGCCAGGGCTCGCGCTGGATATCGGCCAATTCCGTCCCTTGGCCCAGACCGACGTTTCCCAGCGAGTCTCCAACAGCGAGGCACTGGCCCTTACCAGGCTCGCTCCCGGTGACCAAGCCTCAAATGCTCGCCGGACCGGGCTCAGGGGATTTGCGCCGGCTGCACGTTCGCCGGGACTCCGGGCACTATTCGGCAAGAACGATCCAAACGGGTGGCATGGGGCGCTAACGCTTCCCTTCCCCGGCGAGTTCTCGATACCTCTAACAGGTCCGGCGCAGAAAAACGCCAGCTTCGAATTTGAGCCGGTGCCGAAGGGTGTCCTTGTCGAGGCATGGAATCGGAAAGAGGACGACCACGTCGGCGCCTTTGGATTCATAGGCAATGCGGGGCGAAGCGTGGTAGGCGCAACCGCGACCAAACTCGACCGGAATGTCTTCTACTCGGCCGCCGTCACAAAGCTCCACGGCCGCCTAACCGACGCCTGGCTGGCGAGCCTCGAGGCGCTCTACGTCCCGAAATGGCAGAATGCATATGGCTTCCGGCTTGACCTCGCCCAGCGCGAGCCCCCGATCTACGTGCCCTTCCTGAGCTACCACATCCCCGGCGATGGGAATGTCTTCCGGTTCGTGCTGGAGGGGCGGTTCCGAAGCGGCAGCAGGCCGACGATCGTGTTCGAGATCAATTTCCTGCATTGAGGGAAACGGAAGGGGATGAAGGTCTACACCGGCGTCGGGATGTAGTCGCGATTCGGTTAACGGAACACCGAAATCCCGCCAAACGTCATCCTATTGAGTTTTCAACTCAGAAAGGAGGAGAGTAATGAACAGATTGTTTCTTGCGCTATGCTTTGCCATGGCTGCAGCCGTCAGCTTGGGCCAAGGTTCCTGGGATCCGCCCGTCGAATTCAATGTGTCACCGAGCTTCAAGGAGGGCCGCACACCGACCGAGTTCGATTCGACCATAACGATCAAGGACGAAGATTCTGCCCAGGGAGGCGCTAAGTTTTCGGGCACGATCTGGGTTAACCTCAGCTATGTGCTAAATGGAACCACCCACGTTACGATCAGTCAGCCGGGGAATGGAATCACAAAAACATTCCTACATCGAAAGAAGATCAAGGACCTCCCAGCCGGATACTACAACGACTACTATGACGCGACCGATACTGTCACAGTTCTCAACTTCAGAGATCCGGTCATACAGATAAGCCAATCCATCCGTATTCCAGGCCCTGCAGGGGGCGGATAGAGAATGCTAACGCTCACCACGATGGTAGCCGCCCTGGCGATACAAACGCCATGGGCGGCCGTCGAAAAAGTGTTTCTCGACTCCAATCGACCCGTCCTCTATGAGTGGTATGAAGACACTTCAGCCTCCCTCGCTCAAAGACTAAAGGATGAGCCCATTGACGACTGGCTTAAGCGCAACGCATCGCCCCTGGACCGCCATGCGATCGTGACCGACGACTATGTGGTGTATCAGAGCAAGTGGGCGCCTCCCATGCTTCGATTCTTCGATGTGCTTACAGACTGGTCCGGGCAACAACGCTCGCCAAGCAAAGGAAGCGTTAGCCGCACGAAAGAAGATCATTGGACCATCAAGCTCAAGCCTGGCGAAACCTTATCTCTCAGAACGCTCAATGCACAGTTCGGGCTGAAGCTTCAGGAGGCGCCTTATTGCTTGTATGATGCGCGGTTTATCGTCCGGTGCGAGAATGCTCCAACAAAGGTCTTGCTCAAAGCTATCCTCGCTGATCTCGGCGGCAAGCTGAAGGAGGACGAGGCGCCATGGCGTCTGCAGATCGACGCCCCAGCCTTCAGGGCCCGCCGCTTGCGCCAAGCGTCGGAGCACCTGCGCAGGAATCCAAATGAGCTGACATCAATAACCTACTCGCTGCGGATCGAGGCGGAAGCTCTGCCAGTAATGAAGGACAAAGAGATCGAGTGGACTTACTCGATGCTGAACCGGCCGCATCTCATGATAGAGGTCAAGCCGAAGTCAGCCCTTCTAAGAGTTGTTGAGGAGAAGCTCGCGATGGCGCTGAGAGCCATGACGGAGGCCGACAAGAAGAAGCTCGTTCCGCAGCAAGACGCGCCTCTTATGGCTTGGGCGAGCACGACCGGGTCGTTCGGCGGCGTCGTTTATGTCGAAGATGGCTTGCCTTGGTATTTCTAAGGGAATGCCTCAGCACACCTCCTGCATCCCTCCCGTCTTGACGTGGAGGGTGCTCCCGGGCTCGCCTGCACTCGTCTCCCGCCTAGTTGGAGACTTCCCCAGATCCGCGGGAGTCTTCTACAGGTCGTCTGTAGAAGAGTCGGGGAGGGCGGGAGAACACTCGCGGCGGGCTGGAAAAGTCTCCCGCGCGTGAGGGGTATTCTCCGGTCAGTTAGGAGGTTGGTACAAAGATGCCGGGTGAGGGATTTCCCAAGGGTGATAGTGAGTTTCGGACATGGCTGGCGAATCTGGTGGCGAACGAGGGTGTCACCGTCCCGCTGGGGCTGCCGATCGGCTTCTGGACGGCGCTAAATAATGCGAATACCGCCTATGGCCCCGGCCTGGATGCACATTTCGACGCGGCAGCGGAGGCAGAGTCGAAAAAGGCGGCCAAAGACGTTCTGAAGGCAACCGCGATCCGCGAGCTTCGAATCGCGATGGGCGCGCTTCGGGCCAACCCCGGCTTTACGGATGCGATGGCAACCGCCCTCGGGATGCAGATTCTCGACGACATTCTCACCCACATCGAGGCTCCGACAACAGCCCCCGAGCTGGAGCTGGTTGCTTTCGGGCCGCAAGAGGTCCGCTGCCACTTCTGGGACCCCGGCAATCCTTCTCCGGGCCGCCGAGGCAAAGCCCCCGGCGCTCGCTCTTGCCGCCTGATCCATGCGATCCTCGCGGTCGGCGCGGGCGCTCCGTCTGTTGACGACATGGAGTTCCTCGCGGACAGCACGAACACTCCGAACAACGAGACCTTTGAGGATGCGGACATCGGAAAGACGCTCTGGATTCGCGGCGCATGGGTCTCGCCCACGGGCGAACTCGGCCCTACTCCGAGCCCAGCAGCATCACGATTCCGGGATAGGGAAAGCGATGAGCGAACGAGAAAGTAATGCGAGGCAGATTGAGTCTGAGATCAGCGATCTTGAGAACGAATTTGCCTCGAGCGTCCTCGATCTGCTGGACATCTCGCTTTGGTTTGGTGGCGCTGACTCCTCTGACTACGACCGGTTCTGGGCCAGTGTAAGAGAGATCAACGGTATGTTCAAAGAGCTCCAATTGGAGCCCACCCGCCGGGAGGAACTATGGGAGAGGCTCAGCCGCCTATGCGAGGATGTCAAAAGGTCCCACGCAAGCCAAAAGGAGCAGCGCCGATACCTGCTGGACGCAAATCGCGACAAGGTATGGCAAGCTGTTCACAACCTAAACTCTTCCCACAATCTGAAGGGCATGGCGGGCATGTTCCAAGCTGCCGATCTCAAGGGCTTCTGGGCAGACGCGAAAGAGGTCTCCGAGGTCTTTCGTGAGACAAAACCTCTCCGCAGCAACGACCGCCAAGAGCTCTGGGAGGACTTCCAAGAGCTTTGTGAGTACGCCAGAGAACTCCAGGAGCAGAAGCATGAGGAATGGCGAGCACGAAATGAAGAGCACCTTGATCGGTGGCGTGGATACATCGAGAAGAACGAAGAAGTGATACAACGGCTGAAGGGACAAATCGAGGACTGCGAGAATCAGAAAGCGGACGCAAGATCCGATGATTTCGCCAGCGAAGTTCAGGGTTGGATCGACGAAAAGGAGCGGATCATTGACGACATCGAAGGTCGAAGTGCCGAGCTCTGGAACAAGATTCACGACGTGGAAAGCCGGTTGCGCAGTTAGCCCCTCACCCACACCCTGACCCTCCTCCTCAAGGGTGAGGGAATCCGGATTCCGAACTCCAAACTCCACACCCGAAACTCCAAACTCCGTCCGCCGCGTTATACTAATCCCCACCTCATGGCAGGAGTTGCGTTCAAAAACATCACCAAGGTCTTCGGCAAGGACGTGGTCGCCGTAGACGATCTCTCCCTGGACATCAAGGACAAGGAGTTCATGGTGCTCGTCGGGCCGTCGGGATGCGGGAAAACGACCGCCCTGCGCATGGTCGCCGGACTCGAAGAAACCACCAGCGGAGACATCCTCATCGCCGACAAGCGCGTAAACGACATCCCCCCGAAGGACCGCGACATCGCCATGGTCTTCCAGAACTACGCGCTCTATCCGCACATGAACGTGTATGACAACATCGCGTTCGGCCTCCGTCTGCGCGAGCTGCGCGGCTTCTTCTGGCAGATCGCGCACCTCGGCGAAGCAAGAAAGATCAAAGAGGATATAGATCGCCGCGTGCGCGAGACCGCCGCCATGCTCGGCATCGAAGGGCTCCTGCATAGAAGGCCAAAAGAGCTCTCCGGAGGGCAAAGGCAAAGGGTCGCGCTGGGAAGGGCGATCGTGCGCAAGCCCAAAGTCTTCCTCATGGATGAGCCGCTTTCCAACCTCGACGCCAAGCTCCGCATCCAAACAAGAGCCGAGCTGATCAGGCTCCATCGCCAGCTCGGAATCACGACCATCTACGTCACCCACGACCAGGTCGAGGCGATGACGATGGGCCAGCGCATCGCGATCATGAAGGACGGGCTGCTCCAGCAGTGCGACGTGCCGGAAATGGTCTACAACAAGCCTGCAAACAAGTTCGTGGCCGGCTTCATAGGTTCTCCCCCGATGAATTTCTTGGCGGCAGTATTGAAGGATGGGATGGTGGATGCGGGGGCGGTGAAGCTCCCCCTCCTCGGAATGATCGTGTCTGAGGAGGGGGGCAGGGGGGTGGACCACGGTTCGGAAAGCTCCCTCCCCAAACCCCCTCCCTCACGCACGAGCCATCGCGAGGGAGGGGGCTCGCGCTCCGTCTTCCTGGGCCTCCGCCCAGAAATCATCTACGACCCCACCCTCTCGCTCAACTTCAAGGTCACGCCGGAAAACACCTTCAAGGCAAAGGTGGATGTCCTCGAGCCGCTCGGACACGAATATGTCGCATACCTGATCGCCGGCGAGCACAAGCTCATCGCCACGCTCGACAACAATACGAAAATGAAGGAAGGCGAGACCTACGACTTCGCAGTCGATCTCACCCAGCTCCACATCTTCGACGCCGAGACCGAAGAAGCAATCCGGTAAACAAGCCGCTAACCCATCACAGGCCCTTTGTCATCCTGGAAGGACCCCTCCCAGCAGGTCCCTCAGCTATTGCTCACAGAGGACCTCTCCCCACAGGCCGAGCTTCGAAAGCGCCCCCGCTTCCCCGCATGGTTGATCGCGGCGAGGATCATGGGCTCCGTCTTGCGCATCAACCGGGGCGGGATATGGATCTCCACGTGGCAATTCTAGCGCAGTGGCTGAAAACGGAGGCGCGGAGATCCGGCGGACGCATGAAGCATGACCGTCAAGGCGTCCAAATCCACAGCACAGCCTCCGACCGACGGAACCGTGAGTTATAGGCCGAGCCTCCGACAGTGATCTTCCCGTCCACGATGCGGATATCGGTTGCGTCGGAACTCGTATACTCCGGCGGCAGGAGTGCCTGAAGGCTGAACCAAGACTCGGCTGTTCCCCGCCAGAGGCTCGCGTGGTGCACGTGAGGCGATAGCATTTCGACCTCGCCGACCTGATACCCGTCCCAAACCGCCCGAGCCATCGATTTCCCACCGCCTTTCGGACTCAAATCCACCCACGATCCAGCCGACCCGTACCATAGGGCAGCGTGGTATAGGCCCTGACCATGATTAACAAAACCGACTTGCTCTTCGTTGTACACGTCATACGCGGCCGAATCTTCCTCGGTCGGAGGATGGAGGTCGACCCAGGTGTCCCAGGTGTTGTTCCAAAGGCTGGCATGAGGCTGGCCAAGCCGCTCGATCGTAGTCTCCCCTACCTGGAAGTCACCCTGGATTCCATAAGCCACTGAAGAATAAGTGTTGGAAGGATGAAGGTTCCTCATGGATGCAGGGGTTCCAGACCACACCACGGCCCACGACCTGCCCTCGGTATCAACGTCTACCCTCCCTACTTGCCTTCCCTGGTCGACGCCGTAAGCGGCACTATTGCGCCTATCGCCAAGTGGGTCGAGGACGACCCACGACTGCGCAGTGCCCGTCCATAGCCCGGCCACATATCTGTATGGATCTCGAAAAACAGCCGTGCCGACCTGCTGGAATCCATCCGTCGCACTTATGCTCGACTGCAAAGCCCCTAGCGGATGAAGGTTGACCCTGGATTGTGCGCTGCCGTACCAGAGTGTGGCGCGCCATGAGTGTTCAATCTGATTGGTTCCGAAAGTCCCCACCTGCATATTTGGACCAACACCATTGATGGTTGAAGGCAATGATGGGGCTCTCGCAGTGGGTCCGTGCAGGAACACGACACTCCAGTCGGCATACGCCCAAGCGGGAGAGAGAGCTGCGACTGCAGCTAGGGACAAGAACAAAGCGCGGCGGTGACCCATGCGTGAACCTCCGATCCTAACGCCTCAGTATGCCTGAGGATTCATCGTGCTCATACAATATCGGACGCGGCCTGCTCATTTCCCTTCCAGCCGTTGCTCAATTCCGGAACCGGCAGGGACAGATTCGGGGCTGGAGTGCATCTGTGCAGACTCAAACTGGGCATTCTCACAGCCAAACTGCGCAAATGACCTCAGAACTGGGCAAGGCAGCCGATGTTTTGATCATGCAACCGACGAGCTGGCAATAGTGCCGGGTTCCGAGGGTTCACAAAACAGGAGGTCTGGTAAATTGCCAGACATCTTTAAAGCGACCGACGCCCAGCTTGTGAGCGCCGGAACAAACCTCGTCACTGTGGCGACCGGAAACACGGTCGCACTTGGACTCACTCCGGCCGACATTACCGCCGTCACCGCGGCCAATACGGCCTACGGCACCGACTACAACCAGATGATCGTGGCGCGCGATGCCGCAAAGGCCACGACACAGGGCAAGGACACCGCCAAGGCGAACTTCCTTGCGATCGTCCGAGGACTTGCGAACCGGATCTATGCGAACCAGTCGGTCAGCGACGAGCTGATCGCGCTGCTCGGATTGCCCGTGCATTCCGGTACGCGCACCCCGGTCGTCCCCGTTCCGCCGAGCGACCTGGTTGCGAAGGGATATGACAACGGCGACACGAAGCTCGTTTGGAAATCGAACGGTAACAAGCGTTCGGTGGCTTATCAGGTCGAGCAGCGGATCGGCGAAGAGGGCGAATGGACCCCGGTCACTCCCGCTCTGACGAAGACACGCGTGACGCTTCAGGACCAGACTCCTGGGCAGACGAAGTTCTTCCGGATTCGGGCGACGCGAAACGAGCTGGTCTCCGGCCCTTCGAACACGGCGGTCGTGTATGAGCAGGGCGGCGGCTCGGTTCAGCTTGAGATCGCGGCTTAGGGATGGAGCGTTGAGCATTGAGTATTGAGCGTTAAGAAGGACTCGGAATCTTAACGCTCTTGGGCCCTCGCTTTTGGGCGAGGGCATTTTCTATTTTAGAGGCGCTCGTAGCGGCTGGTAGCTTGTTTACTTCTCGCCGGGACGAGCCACCCGGCGGCTACGGGTTGCGGAGGAATTCTCCTTGGGCCGGTAGTCCATTCCCCGCTCCGGGCCAAGCCCATAGAGTTCCGGGCGTTGATACGTTCCTCTTTCCGTTCCTTGCTTTTCGACCACGTCCTTGGGCTTCTTGTGGCGGGCCCAAAGATCGTTCCGGTCGGCATCCACGCGCCACGAGACCTCGACGTTCGGCTCGCTCGTCCTCACCTGGAAGCGGGTGCCCCGAATCTTCTTGCTTACCTTCGCCATGACGAAGCCGTCCGAGTCGGCGTCGTCCACTACCGTGAGCTGATACTTGAAGTTCGTGTTGATCTCCGCGAAGTAATCGGGAAGCTCGACCCATGCGTAGCCTCTGGCGTCGGTGATGGTATTGCCGACATAAAAGTTCTGGGGCGTCGGGCTTTCGGTCGAGTAGTGGAGGAGATATTTGTTTTCGGGGTCGAATGGATGGTCAATGCGGAACGTCTTTGTGCCGCTCGCGCCGAGGTCGCCTGAGGCAAAGATTGCGTAGCCTTCGTTGCTGAAGCCCTGGCTTCCGAAAACAGCGTAGGAGGTAGTCCCCGAAGTGGCGGCCGCGTTGCCCCAAACGCCCTTGCCGTCGGCACTGTAGCTGCTGAAATAGCCGCCAACGTTGGATCCCACGTCTGAGGATGCGATGCCGAACACGCCAACTCCCGCATTTCCCTCGGACTCGCCGCGCACTCCGAACGAGTTTCCGGAGTTAGCGGTCGCAAGAGCAAAGATGGCCCCGGCCGATTGATCAGTAGCGTTTGTGGTCACGTGCAAGGCGTCGTTTGTGCTTGAACTGTTCGAGATCGCGAAATACCCCGCACGTCCAATGCCCGTCATCGTTGCTTGGAAGACATCCCCGCCGTTGTTAGAGTTGCCTTGGACGGCTTCGGCGACGCTCGATGCATTGTTAATGGTGAATATGGAGAGGTCGCCCGTTCCGGTGTGGGTGAACGCGAGCCCAGTGCCGCTGCCGGATATGGAGTCGGATTCGGGCATTGTGAGTCCGTCCGGCTGCCATGTGCCTGTGCCCAACGAATTGGCCTTGAGGACATATCCGCTCGTTGGGCTGTCCGTTAGCTGAAATGCGTTCGTGACGAACCCACCGGTGAAGGTGTTTTGACCCGTGAAAGCTTGTGAGTCATCGAGAAGGGCGACGTTCGAGGAAAGCCTTAGGTCATTCAGAGTGCCGGCCGTTATTCTCGAGGCGTTCAGAGATGTGAGTCCATTGCCGTTGCCGTTGAAGATATTTGCTGGGTCCTGAAAAATGTTCGAGTTCGTCCAGGTGTTGCTGCTTCCCAGCCTGCCAAATGCGGGAGCACTCAATCCATTGAGCAGCGCAGCATTGACGTTGGTGAGGCCGGCTCCGCCTCCCACGTGCTGGCCGGCGATAATGGTGCCGCTGACGTTGATGTGTCCGACCTCCTGGGTTCCGGGCGTTGTTGCCTGCCTCTTGACGAATGGTATCGAGGTCGGGTCTTAGCCCATGCCCGCCCAGGCGACGACTCCGATGCTGACGAACATAAACGATAGATATGCGACGTTGCGTTTCATGCCGATCTCTCCTTCGCGCTCGAATTGCGCTTACAGGCATTATGAGGCGACATTTCGCTCGTTGAGCCCCGCACTAATGCCAGCGATTCGGCTCGCGGGTGTTTTCCTCCCCTCAGATTTTTCCCCACTACCTCTGCCCATCCATGCCCTTTCACTTCCATTTTGGGAATGGATTCCGTGGACGCGGCATATAATATGGACATGATCGTTCTTGCGATTGCCAGTCTCGTCCTGCGCCCCGAGCCGGGGCTCGATGTCGTCCGGCGGCTCATCCTCACGGTGAAGCCGGGCCAGGAGCGGCCGAACGTCAAAAAATGGGGCGAGAGCTACGTCGCGGGTGATGGGCAGGTGTTTCTGCGCGTGCGGGAGGGCGTCTCTTGGAAGCTGGCGGCGACTCGGCTCGCGGGGGTTGCGAACCGGATCGTCGCGGTGCCTCCCAGGTTGAGCGGGATGGCCCGCAACCAGGCTGAGCTCGATTCGGCGCGGAAGAAGGTTTATCTGGCGCGGAAAGAGTATGCGCTGCTTGCGGGGGTTGCCGGTCTGAAGGCTCCCCCGCTTCCGAAGGCGCCACGCGGGATCGGCGGCCAGCAGACCCGGCTTGAATGGAGCGAGCCTCGCTCTTGGAAGGCTCCTTCTCGAGGGCCCAAGCCGGCGGCGGTTGCGCTGCCCGAGGTTTGGGTGAACGCGGGTCCTTACAATCTTCAGGTGGCGTCGCAATATGGCTCGGGCGTTTCTCCGATCAATGGCCGGATCAACGACGCGGCTTACGACTTTGGCAACACGCAAAGGATTTTTGCGGCGGCGGGAAGGGGCGGCGTCTGGCGCAGCGAGAACGGCGGCATTGACTGGGCCCCCCTTTCGGACAGCTGGGCGAGCATGGCAACGAACGTGGTGAAGACGAATCCGGGGTTGCCCAACAGGGTTTATGTCGGGATGGGCGACTATCCGACGAACTACGGGCTGGCGATGGGGCTGATGGTTTCCCAGGACAATGGCGCGACCTGGACCCAACGCGGCGCGGACCAGTTTGCTTCGACACTCATTGCCGATATCGCGGTGTCTCCGACGACCGCTCCGAAGCTATTTATCGCGAGCGGCGGCGGCACAGGAGGCACAAACGCTCTGTATGTCAGCCCCGACGAAGGGGTGACCTGGCAGACTGCGATTCCCACACCGACGCGCTGGACCGATCTCGAGATTTCGGATCTCATTGACGGCAAGCGATATATTTATGCGGCGGGAACACTCGGCTGGACCAGTGTTGTTTTGTATCGCTCCGATGACGACGGTCAGAGCTTCAGTTCGATGAGCGTGCCAGAAGCGATCGATGGCGACCGGCCATACATTTCCAGCTCGAAGATCCGGCCGGACATCGTGTATCTGCACTACAACAGATCGCAGCGGGTTTGGAAGAATACTGGCCGCGCGGGAACCTGGGTGGAGATCACGGGCGATCTGATCGAGGACTCGGGCTCGAACTGGGCGCAGGAGGACTTCAATTACGGGATCACGTGCGTGAAGCGGGTTGCGGGTCTTGCGACGGTGGACGCGGTCTTCGTTCAGAACACGGATACCTACGTGACAGACGCGGCTTCTCCGGACGGGACCGCCTCGAACATTTGGAAGTCCTTCTGCAACGGCTACACCGGCGACGACCTCACGCATGTGGATCATCACGGCATCATTCCGCATCCCACCGACCCGTTTCAGCTGCTCTTCGTGAACGATGGAGGCATCTACCGGTGCTTCTACGAGGCGACTCCGAACAATGGGGTTTTCACCCCGCTGAGCAAGAATCTCGTGGCGGCGCTGGTGAGCCGCATCAGCGTGCCATTTGTTCCGGCGAACGGGATTTTGGCCGGAATGCAGGACAACGGGATGGGCTACGTCGGCGGGGACTTCACGAACTGGGGCAATGTCGTGGCGGGTGATCTCGGCCACACGGCGATTAATCCATCTTTTCCCGCAAACATGTATGTGATGCCGCCAAATTTTGGGGTTGGGAATGATCCTGAGGACCCCCCTGGCTACTTGATCGAAACCACGGATGACTGGCAGACCCAACAGCAGCGGCCCGTGGATACTTTCGGAGACAAGCGCCGCTCCAGCCCGCCAATCGCCATCGACCCCAGCCAGTCCCGATTCGTCTATGTTGCGACGAATTATTTGTATCGATATGACCTGCTAACCCAGACCTGGGAATCGAAGCTGGGGAATCAGGTGCTGGACTCCTTGGAGCACGTCCGGCATCTTGCGGTTGCGCCATCCAACTCCAACCGGATCTACACCGTGGGCAAGTCCGGGGAGGTTTATATGAGCCCGGACCGGGGTGTTTCGTGGAAGGAGATTGGCGGGGCACTCTCGCCTTTGCCGAATGGCACGCTCAGCCATATATCCGTGGACCCGACGGATGAGAAGCGGGTGCTCGTCTCGCGGGAGGAGGGCGATAACTCGAGCAAGCTCTACGAGTGCCTCGATACGACGGCTGCCGATCCGGTTTGGGTGAGCCGCCACGGGATAAACGGGGGCAGCATCCTGCCCAAGGATCCGATCATTGCGATCGCCCGGCATCCGGTTCGGCCAAGCACCGCGTGGTTTGTGGCCAGCGACTCCGGGGTTTACATGACGCAGAACGGCGGCGCGGATTGGAGCGATCTGACACCTGACGGGACCTTCCCCAACGTTCCGGTCACGGATATTAAGATTCAGGAGTCGACTTCGCGAATCTTTGTTTCGACCTATGGCCGGGGGGTCTGGCATCGCTCGCTGCCCCGGGCGCCCCGATCCACGGGCAGGGGACGATAGCAGCTCCTGAGATTGAGATTCTTAGGGTCATTAGTCGTCGCCGACCGCTCCCTTCTCAAGGCTGAGGCCCTTCTTCTTGAGTCCTCTGCCGTGCGGGCCGGCCCACTTGGCTGGGTAGGGGCGGTTGGGATATGCGGCGAACCAGAGAATCTTGTTGAACAGGTCGTCTTTGCCGGCATCGGGGATGCTGAGGTTGATTTCGAGGCTGCGGCGGGCCCAGTAGGCGGCGCGGGTATTGGGTATTGGGTACTGGGCATTAGGGGCGGGGTTCAGCTTGTCGAGGGGGATGTTGTTTGGCCTGACTTTGTAGCTGGCGTAGTTCGGCTTGGATGTGAATGCGACGCTCATCACCGGTGAGTGGGCGTCGTTCTGATTCATCGGCGGCAGTCCCATCATGCGGCGCATCGTGTGAATCACGGAGGTTTGGTTATAGAATTCGCTCACAACCTTACCTTTTCGCTGCGAATACGGGCTGATGACCAGGCAGATCGAGCGATGCCCGTCCACATGGTCGAACCCGTTCTGCGGGTCGTCTTCGATCACAAATATGACGGTTTTCTTCCAAAACTTACTCTTTGTAATAGCCTCCACGATCCTTCCGAGAGCAAGGTCGTTATCGGCGACGTGGGCTTCCGGCGTCGGCATCCCGGCGGCCAGGCCGGAAGTGTGGTCCTGCGGGAGGTAGACCACGGTGAAGTTCGGAAACACGCCCTTCCTCTCAAACTCCTTGAATTCCTTGAGGAAGACCGATGCGCGCAGGACATCGGGGATCCCCATGTTCCAGCCCGGATAGTCGCGATTTGAATATCGCCGCAGCTTCACAACACTCATGTTCTGCTTGAACTTGACCTGCTCGCCTCGCACATAGGCGTCGTATATCTGCTTGAAGGACATCTTCTTTTCAGACTCGGCATTGTCGAACTCGCCATAGTTCCGGAAGGAAAGCCCGGAGGCCAGGACATCGTCCCAGATGAAGCCGGTCATGGAGACCGCGAGGGCGTCGTCTCCGCCGAACGGATAGGAGCGCGTCCAGCCGCCGAAGGATTTCTCCTGGAAGCTGCTTGCGTTGGCCTCCATGGACCAGGCGTGGCCATCGGCGCTGAGGACGCCATTGCAGTAGTAGTTGTCGAGCAGGACGAACTGATCGGCGAGCGCATGGTGGTTGGGGGAGACGCGCCTGCCATAGAGGGTGAGGCCGGGCGCGCCGTCTCCACGCGGGATATCGCCAAACATCTGGTCGTAGGTTCTATTTTCCTTGAGGATGTAAACGATGTTTTCGAAAACGCTGGGATCGCCAAGCCTTTTCGGAACGGGGACCGGCTTTGCCCCGGCATTGCCACGTCGCTCCATGTTCTTCAAGATGAGCGGGGCGTAGGAGAGACGCAGGACCTGCTTGGTAAGCTCACTTAGCTTCTTGGGGGTTGGGAGCTGGGTTCGGGTGATGGTGCCCGAATGCTGGTGGGTGTTGAATTTCCCCCTCTCTTTCCAAGAACGGGAGCCGGTTCCCTTGATGCTGGCGATGTAGAGATTGCCGTCGCGCTGGGCGAGGGCGCCGGGATACCAATTGGTGGGCAGCCAGCCTGTGATCTGGGGCTCGGCGGGATTTCTCAATGAAAGGACAGCTACGGCGTTGTTGCCTCCGCAGGCGACGTATAGCTCCCCCTCGTCTTCCGAGAGGGCGAGGGCATTTGGCGCACTGCCGAAGGGGAGACCTGGATCGGGCTTGACGATCACGTCGCGAAGGCGCTTGCGGGTCATGAGGTCGATCACGCTTACGGTGTCACTGTTCGCGTTGGCGATGTAAGCGTAACGATTCGTGAGTGCGATTTCAGATGGCTGCAGGCCAAGGGGGATGGGGGTTGCAGGCTTGCGGGCTTGAGAGCTTGGATCGAGATCGACAATCCAGAGCTCGCCGCCAGTTGCTACGCCGCGCGCGTCGATGTCTACGTCGGTGCCCGAGGACTCAGACTTGTACTTGGTGGGTTTGCGCCCCCAGCAAGTCACGACGGCTCGTTTTCCATCGGTCGTGACCTTGACGTCGAATGGGGCAGGCCCTACCGGGATCTCTTTGACGACCTTGCCGTCCTCGATGATCGCGATAGCGTTCGATCGGGACACAGCGACGACGAGCCTCCCGCGCGAATCGAAGTCCATGCCGCAAGGATAGGCCTCACCGCCGATCTTAGGCTTGGGAAGCTGGATGGTGGCACCCCAGGAAACTTTGCCATCCAGGCTCAGCTTGCCAAAATGGACTCCTGAAGCGGCGTCGGTAAACACCACATCTCCTTGCGGTGTTGCGAGAATGCCATGCAGTGAGGCGCCGCCGCTCACCTTGATGGATTGGGTAACGGACCAATCCTGGGTACGGATGACCGTGACTCCGCGATTCTCCTTTACGATCGCATACTTTCCGTCACCTGAGAGCGCCACATCCACCGGGCGGCCTTCGATCGTGATATGGGTCCCGACGGGCCTCAGGTATTGGCCGGTTGCAGTGAAGTCGGCCCCGACCTTCTGTTGGCCCTGGGCAACGGCGGCAATGAGAAGCAGCAGCATGGCTTGCAGTATTCCCGACTAAAGGCCCTCTGAGCCACGAAGGCGCATCGCCAGTTCGTCGCGATCTTCGCGTCTTGTGGCTACGAGAAGCTCGTCCCCCGACATCAGGATCGTCGAGCCGCGCGGGATGTAGTTTCCTTCTTCCCGCTTAAGGAGCACAATCAGCGCGGTCGAGGGGAGACCCAGCTCGACCACCTGCTTCCCCACTGCCGGCGATTCGTCCGCCAGGGTGATCTCCAGAAGATCGGATTGGCTTGCCGGTGTCAGATCGTCTTCCGATCCACTTCCTGATAGCATCCCAAGCTTGCGTGCGACCAGCCGCAGCGTAGTGCCCTGCATCAGCACGGATGCGACCACGACGAAGAACACGAGGTTGAAGATCTGATAGCCCCTCTCCAATCCGGCGAGCAGCGGGAAGGTGCCGAGGATTATTGGAAAAGCGCCTCTTAGGCCCGCCCAGGCGACAAAAAACCTCGTGCGCCTTCCCATTCGGGCAAAAGCGAGGGAGATGAAGACCGCCGCGGGCCTAGCGATGAAGGTCATGAAGAGGGCGAGGAGAATGCCAGAACCGATGATCGGGACAAGCTGCGAGGGAAAGACGAGCAGCCCGAGGGCAGTGAAAACGATGATCTGGAAGAGCCAGGCAAGTCCGTCGTGAAAGTGGGTGAGCGCGATTTTGTGGAGGAAAACTTTGCTGCCCAGCACTATTCCCGCGACATAGACCGCGATGAAGCCGTTCCCGCCAAGAAGGTATGCGGCGCCATACGCACCACCCGCCGAAGCCAAAGTAAGTACAGGATACAGCCCGTCGTATTCCAGCCGCAGGTGATTGATCAGCCAGACGGTCGCCATGCTGATCGCGATGCCGACCGCGATTCCAATCGGCATCTGTTGCAGAAAGCTTGGCACAAGCGGCCAGACCGACCTTTCGGGGTTAGCGATCAAATCGACGAGGCCGACGGTAAGAATGACCGCTACCGGATCATTTGCGCCAGATTCGAACTCGAGAAGCGGGGTGACGCGATGCTTGAGGGTAAGCCCGCGGGTGCGGAGGACACTAAAGACGGCGGCGGCGTCGGTTGGGGCAACGATCGCTCCCAAGAGCAGGCCCTCGATGATCGAGAAGCCGAGAACGTAGTGCGCAAAGAGGCCAACGAGGCCGGCCGTCATGGCGACGCCAATTGTAGCCAGCGAGAGCGCGCGCCAAGCCACGGGGCGGACCATTTCCCACGAAGTGTCCATACCACTGGCGAACAGGATGAAGCCAAGAAGGATCATGCCGAGGGTGTTGGCGAGCTTGTAGTCGGCGAAGGCGATGCCGCCAGGCCCCTCACTGCCGGCGAGCATTCCAAGGCCGATGAAGACGATGAGCGCGGGGACGCCGAGCTTGGCGGATAGCTTGCTGGCAAGGATGCTAATGAGCAAGAACAGCGCCCCCGCGACCAGGATGTACTCCGCCTTCATGAGTGGAGTTTATCTGCGCCCGGCACTATTTGAAGAAGTCGAACTGCTCGAGCTTCTCTTTCACCCGCGCCAGGAAACGGCCCGCCAGCAGGCCATCAACGATGCGGTGGTCGTAGGTCAGCACCAAATGCATAATCGAGCGGATACCGATCATATCCTCGACGACGACGGGCATCTTGGTGATCGCATAGGCCCCCATGATCCCAGCCTGGGGGGCGTTGATCATCGGCGTACCGAATAGCGCTCCATATGAGCCCGGATTGGTCAAGGTGAAGGTTCCGCCCTGCACGTCGGCCGGCTTGAGCGCGTTTCCTCGTGCCGCCTTGGCAATATCGTCCAGGCTCCTTGCGATCTCTATGAGGTTCTTCTTGTCGCAGTCGCGAATCACCGGAACAATCAGGCCTTCATCGCCCTTCGAGCCAAGCGCGACCGCGATGCCCATATGAACCCCGTGGTTCATGACGATCTGGTTGTCATCGCGCAGCGAGCCGTTGAGCAAGGGGAACTCAATCAAGCCCTCGGTGATTGCCTTGATGAAGAACGGCGTGTAGGTCAGCTTGACCCCGTGCTGCTCCTGAAAGCCGTCCTTGTTGGCCTCCCGGAACTTGACCATGGTCGTGACATCGACCTGCGTCATCGTCGTGACCACGGGGATTGCGGCGCTCTTGACCATATGCTCGGCGATCATCTTGCGCATCCCGGCGAGGGGCACCAGCTCCTGGCCCTCTCCCGCGAGGGTCGGCTGCACGGGCTTGACCTCAATCTTCGGGGCAGGCTTCGCGGTTGGAGCCGGTCTCCCGGATGCGAGATAGGATTCGACATCCTGCTTGGTCACCCGCCCGCCCGAGCCGGATCCGGCAATCGAGCCAAGTTCGTCATCGCTGATCCCGCGCTCCTTGGCGATTGACCGTACCAGTGGCGTATACCAGCGGCGCTCGCCCTCTATGGGCATAGAGGCTTTCAAGGTTGCGGGATTTGTTTCAGCAGCCGGAGCTTCTGTCTGTCCATTTTCGGCCGGAGCAGGATCATCAACCTTGTCTTTAGCCGCTCCAGCCGCCGCGCCCTCATCGATCACTCCCATCGCCGCAAAAACCTGGACAAGTTCGCCCTCGGGAATCAAGATTTTCGAAAGCACGCCGGTCGCGGGCGAAGGCAGTTCGGTATTGACCTTGTCGGTCATGATCTCGACGACCGGCTCGTCTTCCTTGACAAAATCCCCAACCTTCTTCAGCCATTTGCTGACGGTTCCCTCGTGGACGGATTCGCCAAGCTCGGGCATCAATATCTCGACGGCCATGCCTAGAGTCTACCGGGCAAGTAAACTCCGACGCGTGACCTTCCAGGATCTCATCTTCCGGCTCAATGACTATTGGTCCAAGCAGGGCTGCGCCATTCTCCAGCCCTATGACGTCGAGGTCGGCGCAGGCACGATGCATCCCGCGACCACGCTCAAGGTGCTCGGGCCAAAGCCGTGGAACGTCGCCTACGTCCAGCCATCGAGAAGGCCCGCCGATGGACGATACACCCGCAATCCGCAAAGGAGCCAGCGGTACTACCAATACCAAGTGGTGATGAAGCCCTCGCCCGATAACATTGTCGACCTCTACATGGGCTCGCTAGACGCAATCGGATTCGACACCAAGAAGAACGACGTCCGGCTCGTGGAGGACGACTGGGAGAGCCAGGCGGCGGGCGCGAGCGGCGTCGGATGGGAGGTCTGGATGAATGGGACCGAGGTCTCTCAGTTCACCTTCTTCCAGCAGATGGGCGGCATCGAATGCAACCCCGTCTCCGCCGAGATCACCTACGGCCCCGAGCGCCTGTGCCTCATGCTTGACAACTCCGAGTCGTTCTGGACGGACCTCATGTGGAACGACCAACTCTCTTATCGAGAAGCCGAGTTCGACCTCGAAATGCAGCACAACGTTTACAACTTCGAGGTCGCATCCACGGAGATGCTCTATAAGGTCTTTGATCTTTATGAGGCGGAATCGAAGCGAGTGATCGAGACGCCGGTGTCCTGGGATGAGGAGCTGGGGATTCTGACCTCAAGCGGCGATCGTGAAGCGGCGAGCGCCTCTCCCCCACCCCCCAGCCCGCTCCCCGCGCACGATGCATCGCGGAAAGGGGGATCCCCAACACCGCAACACCGCAACACCGCAACACCTTCCCTGGTCTATCCCGCCCTCGATCTCGCCCTCAAATGCTCCCATGCCTTCAACATCCTCGATGCCAGGGGCGCGATATCCGTCGGCGAGCGCGCGGCCTACATCAACCGCATCAGGGCGAGAATCCGCGCCTGCTGCCTCAAATATGTCGAGCAGTTCAAGGGCTGAAGGGCTCTGCGGAAGTTCGTAGCGCTTCTACTGGGCTCCGCGTGACCCGTACAAGGCTCCGCGTGACCCGTACAAGGCTCCGTGTGACCCGTACAAGGCTTCGCGTGACCCGTACAAGGCTCTGTACGACCCGTACAAGGCTCCGCGTGACCCATACAAGGCATGTTATGAACCTTCAAATGAACCTGAGGACATCCGTGCAGCGCGGGCGCGCTCGATCGCATCGTCGCCCACCACCTTTTCGAACGCGCGGAACTTGTCGAGCGCAAAGCCATGCTTCTCGGCCAGGCGCATCGTCTCCTCGACCTGGGCGACGCTCACATCCTTGCCAAGAGTGAAGCTCTCGGGCCTTCCCTCCAGCGCCAGCATCATGGTCTCGCTCATACAGGCGTAGGCGGTTTTGGCCGGGAATCCAAAGTCAAAGTTGAACTTTACGTCGCCGGGGACCCGTACGACGCCGCCCTCGATGACGAGCACGTCCGGCCGCTCCTTTGCCACCCGGATCGAGACATCCCTGGGCCGCGCGACATCGCACACGACGCATCCGGGCTTGAGATGCTCGGGCATGACCACATCCACCTCGCTGGAGGTGACGGTGATGATGGCGTCGGCTTCCCTTAGGGCGGCCATATCGGCGGTGGCGATGATCGCCCCCTCCCTCGGAATGGTTTGTGTCTGAGGGAGGGGGATGGGGGAGGGAGCATCGGGTTCCCCCTCTCCATTTTCCGGATGATTTGTGCCGGCAAATGGGGAGGGGGCAGGGGGG
>JBASWW010000022.1:0-13769 GCA_049276675.1 Fimbriimonadaceae bacterium | reverse complement strand
GGTAATAGGCGAAACGACTCCTACGGCGACGGAATCGCAAAAGGTAGGAGATGATTGATACTCATTGCGCTACAATACCCGCATTTTGATCATCTGCGCGGATACTACAGCCGCTGGCTATATCGGTTCCGCAAGAGAATCGCGGCGGAGTTGAGCACCAACAGCACAACGAGGAGAACGATGATTGCTGCTGCAGCGGCCTCGTGAAATCCTTTTTGGGGCGCGGACGACCAGTTAAAAATCTGCAAGGGAAGGATCGTAAACCTGTCGCCCGGGCTTGAGGGCACGGAAGCGATATAGGTAGCTGCGCCGATCGTAATCAGAGGCGCGGTCTCCCCGATCGCCCTCGAGACACTGAGGATAATTCCCGTAAGAATGCCGGGAAAGGCAGAAGGCAGCACCTGGCCGCGAATGGTCTGCCATTGGGTCGCGCCGAGCGCGTAAGAGGCATCTCGAAACGAACCTGGTACGGCGCGAAGCGCCTCCTGGGAAACGATGATGACCATCGGCAGGATCAGGAGCGCCATCGTGAGAGAGCCTGCCAGAACGCTTCTACCTAGGTCGAGCCAGCGCACGAAGAGCGCAAGGCCAAGCAAGCCATAGACGATGGAGGGGACGCCCGCGAGGTTCGAAATGTTGACCTGGACAAATTCTGTGAACCAGTTCTTGCGAAGCTTCCATTCTTCGAGGTAAATGGCGGCCGCGATTCCTATCGGCACGGCGATCAAGGCGGAAAGCCCGACCACCCATAGGGTTCCAAACAGCGCCGCCTTGATTCCAGCATCCTCAGGATTCCGGGATGTAAAGCTTGTGAAAAAATCTCCGCTGAGCCGGCTTATCCCGTCTCGAAAAACCGCCCACAGCAAGATCACCAGGAGGATTGCGGCGGAGAACGTGGCCCCGAAGCAGGAGATCGCGAACAGGCGGTCCTTCACCTTTCGCGACCTGGAGATAGTCCCAGCGAGAGTGGGCATCTAGTTATACACCTGCCTAAACCGCTTCACGAGCCTCGCCGCGAAGACGTTCAGAATCATCGTCATCGCAAAGAGGGTTACGCCAACTGCAAAGATAGTCTGATAGCCGACGCTGCCGGCGGGCGTATCGCCCTTGCTGATCTGCACGATATAAGCGGTCATCGTTTGGATACTCTCGCGCGGGTCCCATGTGAGGCTGGGCATTTGGCCGGCCGCCAGGGTGACCGCCATCGTCTCCCCGATCGCACGCGACAATGCAAGGATCACGGACGCCATGATTCCGGACAACGCTGCCGGGGTGACGATCTTCCAAGTGACTTCCAGCTTGGTTGCGCCGAGTCCAAACGCGCCCTCTCTCATGGACTTGGGTACGGCGGCCAGGGCATCCTCACAGAGCGAGGAAACGAGAGGGAGAATCATGATTCCAACCACGATCATGCCGCTGAGCGCGTTGTATATCTCCACATCCGGGATGATTTTGCGAAGAAACGGGGTGATAGTGAAGAGCGCGAAATAGCCATATACGATCGTGGGAATTCCGGCCAGGATCTCGAGAACGGGCTTGAGAACGTTTCTGACCTTTCTCGGCGCGTACTCGCTGAGATAAATCGCTGAAAGGAGCCCGAGGGGCACCGCGATCAAGGCGGCGCCGAACGTGATCATCAGTGTGCCTGAGATTAAGGGCAGCACCCCGAAGTGCTTGTCGCTGAAGGTTGGCGCCCACTTCGTGCCTGTATAGAACTCCACCGGCGAGACCTTGGTGAAGAACTCATAGGCCTCGCGGGCAAGCACTGCGATGATGCCCGCCGTCGTGACGATGGACACCATCGCGCACAGCAGGCACAGCGCCTGTATGAGCCATTCCTTTATCCGGCTGGCAGAACGTGCGCTCTTAGCCGGATTCGAGGGTGGCGATCCCACAGCGGAGGAGGGCTGTGGGATCATGCTCACTTCTTCTCAAGAATGTTCGACGGTCCGATCATTTTGCTCTCGAAGTGGGCCATTGTCTTGTCGTAGATGTCCTTCGGCAGCGCAACGTATCCAACGCTCGCGATCAGCTCTGGAGTCTTTGTCAAGTAATACTTCACAAATTGTGCGACAGCGGGCTTCTCATCGAGTGATTTCTTGTTCACGTAAATGAACAGGGGCCGGGAGAGGGGCTTGTAAGTTCCGTCCAGTACCGTGGCCGCAGAAGGCTTGACGCCATTCACGGCAAGCAGCTTTAGCTTATCCTTGTTGTTTTCGTAATAGGCATAGCCGAAGTATCCAAGGGAGAACTCATCGCCTGCGACGCCCTGGACGAGGACGTTGTCATCCTCGCTGCCTTGATAGTCGCTACGGCTCGCGCCCTTCTCGCCAACTATCTCTTCCGTAAAGTAATCGAAGGTGCCTGAATCTGTGCCTGCGCCGTAAAGCTTGATTTGCTCAGCCGGAAATCCTGGACGCACGTCCGCCCACGTTTTCACTTTGCTGTTGGGCTCCCAAATCTTCTTAAGCTCGTCCGTAGTGATACTGTCGATGAACGTGTTCTTCGGATTGACCACGACCGATAGGCCGTCAAAGGCAACCGGCAGCTCGATCCACTCTATGCCGTTCTTTTTGCATAGCGCTGTCTCCTCTTCCGTGATCGGGCGGGAGGCTCCCCAAATATCTATCTCGCCGGCCCCGAACTTCTTGCCGCCGCCGCTTGTGCCGGATTCCGCTACGGTAACTTCCGCGTCAGGGTTCTCCTTCATGAACTCTTCCGCAATGGCGGCGCTGATGGGGCCCACGGTGCTTGAGCCATCAATGTCAACAGCGGCCTTTGATCCGCTGCCGGTAGTTCCTCCAGCGCTCACGTCCGTATCCTTTCTACAGCCGACGAATGCGACGCCCCCTATGGCGGTCGCCACGACCAGCCAAAGCCAGCTCGTTTTCAAGTTCATTGAATCCATATTCGACACCTCGTTAAGCCCGCTCCGGGGCTCAAACCAAAGCTACTCATGAATTGTTAAGAAGGCGTTATCGGCCCTTAACATGCACGCCCGTAAAAACACCTAAAGTTTGCCATAGCCAGACCGACAATCCTAGTGGGCCGAATGCAAATTACGGCTCAAAACCTAGAGAAGGTTGTCAGGAATGCAGGTTCAAGAGTTCGAGTGTCAAATTGCGCAGGCTCAGATTGCCCGATATCTTGCGGGGGATCCGTTCGATCCCGAGTCTTTGAAACAGCTTAATGGCCATGTGGCGGCCTGTGAGGCCTGCAAGTCGGCCATCGACAAGCGCCGAACACAGCTTCAAGGAACGATTTCCGAGCCGGATGCTCCCGCGCCACTTAGTGCTGCTGTCGCGGGCTGGAGCCGGCATTCGAAGACCGGAATCTATCTTGGCGCGCTCGCCCTGGTCTTGGGCGCGATGAGCTTCGTGGCCAATGACCCGACATCCATATTCGGCCAGCGGGCGGCCGTTCCGACAGTTGAAGTGCAGCCCGAAACCGCCTCCCTCTTTACTCCTAAGCAAAGCACCCCGCCCGCCGCAGAGCCTGAAGACGCCGGCAATGAGCCGGTAAAGGTCGCCGCCGACAGCCTCTCACCCACCAAACCGGATAACCCGAAAGGGCTCGATGGCCCCGTCGGCTCGATCAACAAAGACGGCGTACCCGACATAACCGTTTACCCGCCTTCCTCCGCCATCGCGAAGGCTGTTTCTGGCAAGAAACAGGCGCCGGTCGTGAAGTACCGTCCCGCGGTGAAGCGAACGCCAAAGAAAATTTCAACGCCCGCACCCCGCCCCAGCTCAGGAATCGTGATCTACGACTCCGGAGGCAACGTTATTCGACCCGAAGGAAACTAACCCATGAAGAAACATCTCCTCGCAATCGCCATTTCCATGCTGCCCATTGCAGGCTTCGCTTCTGACGACACCGTCAAGACCGCCGCCGACGGCAGCGTCACGATCACTTCCGGAGGCCGCGATGCGCGTCTCATTGTCCATAGCCTGTTCACGCAGGCCAAGAAGAGCTACGTGCTCCAGCCCCAGCCCTTCAAACAGCTCCACCTGAACCTTGAGAGCGTGCCTTTCGAGGAAGCATTGCAGATCGTCTGCAAGCTCGGCCAGCTCCAGGTCGAGGTCAAAAACGGCATCTATTTCATCAGCAAGGACCCCAACGCGGTGAAGTCGGACACCATGTTCAGTGCTTCTTCCGATCGCACTGATAAGCCGACGACGGTGGCGTCTCTACCTAGTACGAGGCTCCCTCACTCGGTCCTTGGAAAGAAGATCACGACCCGCATGCAGAAGACGGACATTCGCGAGGTCTTCGCCGACTTCGCCAATCAGACCGGAATCAACATCGAGGTCGCGGCGAACGTGCCGCAGTACAAGATCGATGCGTTCCTGATTGACACATCGCTCATGTATTCGCTCAATGTGATCAATAAGGCTGCCGGATTGAAGTTCCGCTTCACCGATCGCCTGTCGATTGAGATCTACAAGCCCGAGCCTCCTCAGAAGGCTTCTCTAAAGCAGTCCAAGTAAGACTAACCATCGTTAGCCTCCTGGCCCCTGGCTTGAGAAAGCTGGGGGCTATGTTTGTGCAGGGCTGCCGCCATAATCTAGGCATGCCCGCTACCCAAGAGATTGCCCCACCCCAGGTGCGCTGGGACCTTTCCGCCCTGTTCTCATCGCCAGAAGATCCCCGCATCGCTGCCTCCTGGAAGACAGCCCACGAGCGAGCCGACCTCTTTGCCGAGAAGTATCGCGGGAAGATTGATTCCGCAGACCTAACCGCAAAGACCCTGTCGGAGGCTATATTCGAGCTTGAGACCCTCATTCAGGACGCGGGCAAGCCGGTCAATTACGCCCACCTGCTTTTTTCGTGCGACACCGGCGATCCCAAGATAGGCTCGTTCATGCAGAGCCAGATGGAGATGAGCACCGAGCTTAGCGTGAAGCTCATGTTCTTCGAGCTGGAGCTCCAGGCCGCCCCGGCTGAGGTGATTGACCGACTGCTCGATGACCCTGATCTTCGGACCTATCGGCACTACATTGAAGTCGCTCGGGCATTTTCGCCGCACCGTCTCACCGAGGCCGAGGAGATCATCCTGGAGGAGGTGGCGAACACAGGCTGCCGGGCGTGGGTGCGGCTGAGCGAGGAGGTCACGAGCAACCATGTGTTCAAGCTGCACGTGCCCGGCAGCGATGAGATCCTGGAGCTTTCCGAGCCGGAGGTCCTGGACCGGCTGCGCCACCCGGACCGCGAAATGCGGCAAGCTGCCGCGGACGCATTCACCGCCGGCCTTAAAGAGCTGGAGCGCGTGCTCGTGTTCACGTACAATACGCTGACCGGAGATAAGAAGCTGGAGGACCGGCTTCGCAAATATCCCTACCCAGAACATAGCCGGCATCTCAGCAACGAGCTGGACAAAGAGACGGTGGATCTGGTGATCGGGATGTGCCGGGACAATTACTCGCTTGTTTCGCGGTTCTACGAGGTGAAGCGCGGAATCCTCGGGCTCCCCGAGCTGACCCATATAGATCGCTATGCTCCGCTATTCGAGAGCGAGGAGCCGATTGAATGGGAGCGGGCAAAGGCGATCTGCCTCGAATCTTTCGGGGCCTTCTCTCCAACCCTCGAGGCCAAGGCCGCGGAGTTCTTCGACGAGGGGTGGATTGACGCCGAGCCCCGCCCCGGCAAGAGAGGAGGCGCATTCTGCAGCTACAACACTCCGGATACGCATCCGGTCGTGTTCCTGAGCTACATGAACAAGATGGACAACGTGATGACGCTCGCCCATGAGCTCGGCCACGGGGTCCACGCATCTCTTTCCCGGGAGCAGAGCTATCTGAACTTCCACGGCACCCTTCCGCTTGCCGAGCTTGCTTCGACCTTTGCTGAGATGCTGGTCTTCGAGAGGGTTGTTGCCGAGGCATCGCCCAAGGACAGGCTGGCCCTTTACGCAGAGAAGATCGAGGGCATCTTCGCGACCGTGTTTCGCCAGGCCGCGCTCTTCCGGTTTGAGCAGCGCTGTCATAACGAGCGCCGCGAGGAGGGCGAGATTTCGCCGGAGCGATTCGGCGAGATGTGGCATGAGGAGATTCAGGCGATGTTCGGCTCGTCGGTCAAGCTTGGGGATCAGCACCGGATCTGGTGGAGCTATATCAGCCACTTTTTCGCGGTGCCGTTTTATGTTTATGCCTATTCGTTTGGCGAGCTGCTCGTTCTGTCGCTCTATCAGATGGCGAAGGAGCAGGGCCCGGCATTTGCGCCGCGCTATGAGGCTCTGCTTCGATTGGGTGGATCGCGGTCGCCCGAGGCCCTGATGGCGACGGTTGATGTGGATTTGAAGTCCCGTGAGTTCTGGCAGGGTGGGTTCGACGCGATGGAGAAGCTGGTCGCCGAATTCGAGCGGCTGTGGGCGGAGTATTCGGGGCGATGATTGGGGCCATGATCCCTGAAGGAGAAATCCATGGCAGCGGACTTGAAGATGCTAACGACATCAAGGACTTGGCTTCCGAAGCTCGGGCCTACCTGGAGTCTCACAAGTGGTGCCACAGGGTCGAGCATCTGTACTTTGAGAGGGGTTTTCGTTACCTGTCGGTTTTTCTTGCTCACATTGACCCTCTCCAGGAGGCGGGTCCTGAACAATGGGTTGTGGTGGGCGATCTACCGCCGGCTTACCTCGATAAGAGAGACTGCGCAAACGGAGCTCAGGCGCTCTGCGCATACGTCTGGTGTCGCCAAGAATGGCTAACCGCGTATCGGTCCAGTAGAGACCTATCCAAGCTAATGCCCGTCGAGTCTCGGAGGAGTGGCCGCCTGCTAGAGCCCTCCGAGGAGACTGCCGACCTGTTGGAAAGGAGAATCCGGCTCATTCTGAGGATGCTGCGATTGGACTGGTTCGACGACATTGGAGATTGGGGTGAGGATCTGGAGGAACTGTTTGGTCCAGACTGGGGCATTAACCTGAGCGCCTGACTCCTAATCACCCGACTCCGCCAACATCCACGCGAGCATCGCCATCGCGAGCGCACCCATCTGCAGCTCGCGCGGGTTGACCTTGTCGATTGTGTCCTTGTTCGAGTGGTGATAATCGAAGTAGCGCTGGCCGTCGGGCTCGAGGCCGAAGAGCGCAGTGCCGAGTGGACCAAGCGGGCCGATATCCGCCCCGCCTCCTCCGCCCGCAATGAACCTCTCAATTCCAAAACCGTTTAGGGAAGCCAGCCAGGGATCTAGCCGCCTGGCGGCGTCCCCTTCGAGCGATGTTCCGAAATAGCGGGGCATAAAGCCGCCCGCGTCGGACTCTATCGCTGCGATGTGTTTCTCCACCGCGCGCTTTGAAGGGCTCACAGCTTCCAGCTGTGCGCCTCCCACCGATTTTGTGGAAGTGCGGTTGCCCGGAGCATTGTTTTCCGATTTGGCCGAACCAGATGCGAACTGCCGCAGGCTGTGAGCGGGGTTTGGCGGCGAGTTTTTTCGGGCGTATTCGGCATAGGCTAGTCCCCCACGAAGCCCGTTTTCCTCGTTCATAAACAGGACCACCCGGATCGTGCGCTTTGGCTTGAGTCCCAATTCCTGGATGAGCCGGAGCGCTTCGATAGCCTGGACGCAGCCTGACCCGTCATCATGCGCCCCCTGTCCAAGGTCCCAGCTATCGAGATGCCCGCCCATGACGATCACTTCTTCCGGCTGTTCCGACCCAGTAATTTCGCCCATCACGTTTGCGGATAGGACTTCCGGCAAATTCTTGCAGGTCAAGGTCAGACGAACCTTCACCGGTCCCCGCTTGAGGGCTTTGCTTAGCCTGTTAGCGGATTGGATTCCGAGCGCAGCGGCAGGAATCCTGCGCACGCCATCCTGGTAGCGCAACGCACCCGTGTGCGGCACGTCGTCGGATTCTAGGGTCATCGAACGCACAAGCATGGCCACCGCGCCAACTTTTGCTGCCGCCGAGGCGCCTTGGCTTCGCTGGTCGACCGCTCCCCCGTAAGCCTCAAACGTACTCTGGAGCGTTTGGTCCATGGGCCGGTTGAAGAACAGGATCTTGCCCCTTGCCTTGGCTCCCAGCTTTGCCGCTTCTTCGAGTGACTTGACCTCAATTACATCAGCTTCGAGCCCCTTGGGAGGCGTTCCGATGCTGCCGCCTAGCGCTACGCAGTTCAATTTCCTCGAGCCCTGGGTCCGAAGCCACAATTCTTCCTTCCCACGCACCCAGCGCGGCACCATGCATGGGATCAGGCGCACATTCTGGAAGCCCAGGCGCTCCATCGTCGCCCTGCCCCACCTGACCGCCTTCGCAGCACCACTAGATCCGCTCAGGCGCGGCCCAATCTTGGTGCACAGCTCGGTGAGCAGCGAGTAGGCGCCCATCTCGCGAAGCCCCTTCTCCCGAAGCCTGTCGGCAACCGTTTTCTGAGGGCCGGGAGCAATAAAGATGAGGCCGGCGAATACTGCCGCGCCGGTGATTCGAAGAAGACCCATGCTACGACTTTATCTTAAATAGCTATTTTCCGCTGCCCGTCGCGTAAGGCACTTCCCCAACTCTAGCGAGCCGAGCATGTCCGTCTGCAAAAGCGAAGTAGTTGTAGCCCTTGGAGCCTCGCTGGACCCGGCCTTCCGGCGGCAGCAGGTAAAGCTCAGCGACCGCGCTCCGTCGCAGATCGGTGCTATCGAAGAACAGGACCTCACGCTCCGGCGCAGCCAGCTTCGCAGGATTGACCCTTACCATCCACTTGTGCAGCGCATGCCCGTAGACATCTGCTTTCCAACGATTGTTAAGCTCGGCGCAGCGAAAGGTGTCCAGATTCATCACGAACGGCATAAGCGCATCAATCCAGGGAGGGCTCTTCGGCGCAAGCACGTCGTAGGTTTCGACATACATCATCGAGGCGATTGCGACCTGTTTCATGGCGCTGAGATCGGTCATTCTGTGGTCAGATTCCTTGACCGGTGCGCAAACCGGAACAAGCATTGCCACGACGATTCCGGCAAAGAGGATCGTGAGCAATACCTCCGTGATGTTCATCTTGCCACGCGTCGACATAGCTGCATTGTATGACAACCCGCTTGACCGCGGCTCGCCCAGGAGGACGCAAATAAGAACTTTAGCTTCGCTGAACCAAGTGCATCTGATCGAGCTGAAGCTCTGCACCACCCGGCAGATCGTTGGAAGTCTGGATCAGCAGATACATCGTTCCTTCCGGGTCTATGAAGCGATCGGGATCGGGGACCGCGATGCGCGTCGTCGTATAGCTGGTTGGCACCGCGCCCCCGTACAGCTCGATGAAGTTGCCATACGGGTAGGAGGCGCTGCTCCAATCGTAAAGATACACGCGCTCGACTCCGACCCCCGTGCCCGCATAGCGCCGCACATAGACCATCTCAACATTCGTCGAGCCCTTGCGAACCTTGCGGAAGGTTGCCTGGAGACTCACATAACCGTCTCCGTGCCGAGTACAGCGAAGCGGATCGCCATCGGCAAGAAGAGCCTTGTAGAATCCCCCGATCACCTGGGCATCGGGCGAGGAGCCCTCGATCAAGGGATTGGTTAGCCCTTCGGCCGCCGGACGCTGGATGACGGTTGTGTTTCCGTTCGCCTCGATCGTGATAGGGCCAGGCTTTGCGGGAAGCAGCACGTCCACCCAATCTCTCGCGCGGCCCCGAATCTTGAGCGGCAGGCTGCCAATGCTAATCTTCAATGGCCCACTCTGAAATCCTCTACCGTAGATGCGCGATAGCGTCGCTACCTGGTTGCCCAAATAAGCCTGTTTGACCGCCACTGGCGTCATATAGCGCACGATGTTCGGCTTGGGCGGCGCCGGACTGCCGAGGATAGCCACCATCGCGGCCTGTGCATCGATCAGCCCGTAGTTCGAGAACTCGCCATAGTTTCCGTCCGCGAGCAACGCCGCACTGTCCTCGATCGCGCGCCGTGCATCGGCATTCGTCACGCCGGGCCGTGACCCGATCAGAAGAGCCGCTAATCCGGCGACGTGGGGCGTCGCTCCGCTCGTTCCGCCAAATCCGCCGTAGCTTCCGCCCGTATGGATCGTGGTCAGGCTCACGCCGGGAGCGGCTACATCCACCCAAGAGCCATAGTTCGAAAAGCCCGCCTTTCCATTGGATTCATTGGTTGCCGCCACGGCCATCGTGTTCTCATAGCCGCTCGGATAAAAGGGGTACGAGCTTGCTGCGTTCCCAGCAGCAGCGACCGGCAAGAGACCCTTGTTCCAGGCGTAGTCTATGGCATCGCGTTCGGCTTGGCTAACCCTATCCGAATAAAAGCTCATGGACATAACCTTTGCGCCATTGTCTGCGGCATAGAGATATGCGGGCACGTTCGCCGAGTCGTATAGATATCCCGCGTCTATGCTCGATTTGAGGGCCATGATCTTGGCCTTTGGCGCGACTCCGGTGACGCCTATCGAATTGTCCTGAACAGCGCCGACAAGCCCCGCGCAGGCCGTTCCATGGCCATAAACATCGTCCGCGATAGGATCGTTGTAGGCGAAGTCGTAGCCGTTGACATCGTCCACGTATCCGTTGCTGTCGTCGTCCACACTGTTGCCAGGGATCTCATCTTCGTTGACCCAGACATTGCCCTGTAGGTCCGGATGGCTCACCTCGACGCCCGTGTCGATAACAGCCACGACCACCGGCAATCCAAAGGACAGATCCCAAGCCAGATTGGCTTTGATCGTCCGCATGTGCCACTGGCTCGGCCAATACTCGTCGTTCGGCTCATAGGCGAGCCGGGCCGCACGGTCGAGCTCGACCGCCTGCACTCCGGGCAATGACTGTATATTTCGCCGCGAAAGCTGGAGCTGGCCGGCAGGCGTCTCAACCACCATCCATCCGATCTGGGGCATTTCTCGTAGAACGGTGTAGCGGCTTCGGATGGCCGCGCTGTTCTCTGATTTCACCATCAGCCTGCTCGGGTGGGAAAGGGCGCCGTCCACTAGAATGGGCAGTTCGGCAGGAGGGGAAATTATTGAGGATAGAAGAATGGAGACGAGCATCGTATTCATCTTATACGCCGCCAACTAAACCCGTCTGCGTACGATTACTAGGTTTGCACCTTGGACCTTCGTGGTTAGGTTTGGCGCAGGGTCGCAGAGCCGTAAAGTCCGCGCCCAACGTCGCCTTGGCAGGGTTCTTGCAGTTGCTTCCTGGGGGAGCTGCCCGCGGGCGGTATCCTCTTAACCTAAGATGATCGTCCTGATGCAGTTCGGCGCGACCGAGGAGCAGGTCAAAGCCGTTTGCGACACGATTTCCGAATTCGAACTAGAGCCCCTGGTTCTGCCCGGAGACCGTGTCGCAATCGGAATACCTTCGGCCATTCCCTCGCACGTGCGCGAGTCGCTCTCGACGACCCTCGGCAGCATGGACGGGGTCAGCAAGGTCACCCACGTCAGCCGGCCCTACAAGCTTGCCTCCCTCGAATGGCAGCACAAGAAGACTGTCGTCACCGTGAACGGGGTGAACATAGGCGGCGGCGAGCTTCAGGTGATCGGCGGGCCATGCTCGGTCGAATCATATGAGCAGTTTTCCGAGTCGGCAGCGCTGGTGAAAAAGAGTGGCTGCAAGCTTCTAAGAGGCGGCGCATTCAAGCCTCGCACCTCGCCCTACGCTTTCCAGGGCCTCGCCGAAGAGGGTCTGCGGATCATCAAGCAGGTCGGCGCCGAGCAGGGTCTCGTGACGGTCAGCGAGGTCATGAGCCCGGACATGGTTTGCCTCGTCGCCGAGCACGTGGACATCCTCCAGATCGGGGCGCGCTCGATGCAGAATTTCCCATTGCTCATCGAGGCCGGGCGCAGCATGAAGCCGGTGTTCCTCAAGCGGGGACCCGCTGCAACCATCGACGAGTTCCTGCTCGCCGCAGAGTATGTCTTGAATCAAGGCAACCCAAACGTGATTCTTTGCGAGCGCGGCGTCGTACCCCTCGATCGCAGCTACACCCGAAACACCCTCGATCTGGCAGCGGTGATGGTGCTCAAGGAGTATTCGCACCTGCCCGTGGTCGTCGATCCTTCGCACGGCACGGGCGTGGCGCGCTATGTCGGCCCGATGGCGCTGGCGGCGGTGGTTGTCGGGGCGGATGGGCTTATGATCGAGATGCACCCGAATCCGAAGGTGGCTCTGAGCGACGGCTCCCAAGCGCTGACTCCGGAGCAGTTCAGCGAGCTTATGGCGGATATCAAGAAGCTCTCCAAGTGCGCCGGACAGTCGTAACGGGAGGACTCCGACTCCCCCTCTCCACGATGGTTCGTGCCTGGGGAGGGATTTGGGGGGTGGGGAAAGTCCGGGACCTGTACTTACGATCTCAGCGATCTCGAATTTAGTCAGTTTCCCCTCCCCTTCCCCTCCCCGCGCACAACGCATCGCGGAGAAGGGTTCCCGGAATTCCTTGACTCATCCATTGCGTGCAGAGACTCACTCGGGTCATCGGGCAGTGCAAGTCCACCTTAGCCGCTCGTCCCGGGGAAACTCTCGCAGCAGCCTTGCGGCCACCCTTGGCGATGGCTGCATCCCATCTAATGGCTTCAAACTCGCCCGCCGGACCTGCTCCGCCGCCTCCGCCTTCATTCGGCTCCCTTCGAGAAAGCAATAGGCCAGCTGATATCGGAACACAGGAATGTCCACATGCCGCAGCGCCTCATCGAGCCATCGAGCGGCCTGATCAAAGAGACCGGCGTCGAAATAAAGCTCCGCGACATGGATGTATCGTTCAGGCAACTCGCCAACGGATGTGAGCAGGGGATTTGGCCCCGTCCCCTCTCCAACCGGCAGCCTCATAAAGCTCTCGACGCGCAATGCTGGCTCTAATGGAGCTAGGTAATGGGCATTCGGCAACTCGGGACGATCCTCACCCTGATCGCCTGAGAGCCGGTGGGCGACCGCTTTGTACCACCAAGTCAGATGGTCTTCCGCATTGTAAAGCAATGCGTCCTCGAACCAAGACGCGGCTTCGTCGGGCTCGCCACACCGCAGGCTCCATAGGCCCATCGCCGAATACGCGGCGGCTCGGTAGCGGAGGTTGAAAGCCGCTCGCGCCAAGTGCTCTGTGGGATCGAGGCCAGCTTGCAGCCGTCGAATACCCTCGGTGAATACCTTCGAGGGCTGTACCGGCGATTCAGGCTCGATCTTCTCTTCGGGGGCCGTCCTCTCCGAAGAGAGCAGCTCGCGATCGTCCGATCTGATGACGATCCCAACCGGCAAGCCAGGCAAGCCGTCGAAGGTTTGAACACGAACGGGGTCGAGGTCGATTTCCGATTCCAGGGTTTGACCCGAATCCATTTGAAGGAATGCTTTGGCCCCACGATGCTCCGCCACCGATCTCAGAATCAGGTTCCCGTGCCCCGCCCAGGCGATGACTTCGCGCGATATCGCAAGGGGTTTCTCTTCGGACGCGTAAGGGGTGAGCACAAATGACCAGACATCGAGCTGGCGCGGGGCCATGAGGTCGCCAGCCTTGCCAAATCGCCAAACTCCCTCTAAGCAGCCATCCTCGAGAACGCCCGGCTCAAACCACAATCCCAGCCCAACGCCGCGATCGGCATGGCGCCAAGCAATCCCGCCACAAAGCTGCTGGCACGCACACATGCCTGCCACAGAAATGCTCCCGCCATAAGGGCGATCGGCTAGGGTTGGATTGTGGATGCGGACTTCCACCTGAACCGCCGCCCGATCATCCGGAAGGCCGAAGAAAATATGAGCGCCAAATCCGCCGAACGCTCCTCCGAGCCAGACTCCGCTCAGGGGTCCATCGCGGACCACGAGGCACTCCATCCTGGATGAGACGGGCACAAGACCAGGCT
>JBASWW010000021.1:0-16594 GCA_049276675.1 Fimbriimonadaceae bacterium | reverse complement strand
CCTTGGCCCCTATCTTCGGGGCCTCGCTGTGGACGCCCGAGGCTATGTGTATGTTGCGGCCAGCGGAGACGGACGGGTGCTGCTCGTGACCCCTGACGGGAAGGCTACGACAAAGTACCAAGCCCAGACCCCCTGGTCGCCGACGGCTGTTGCACTCCACGGCCGCACCCTCTACGTGCTCGAATATCGGCACGCGGAGGGTGACGATCGGCGGGTTTGGCTGCCACGGGTGAGGAGGATCGAGGCGGGCGTGAAGTCGACGATCATCGCGACAGTCGCGCAAATGCCTGGCGCGAGGCGTTAGGCTGCCAGTGCCAGAATTCGATCCGCAAGGGTAGCAGCGCCGAGTTCTCTCATCTTGGCAGCGCCAGTCTTCCAATTGGGCTCTCCGTCGGGCAGCTCCACACGCACTTCCGGCCGCATCCGCACCACCTCGCGGAACATCAAGCACTGTGCGGCATCCGTCGCCACCCAGCTAGCGACCACCCCTTCGAGCGTCCCCTGCCTTAACAAGAGGGCCGCTGCCGTCTTCGGTCCGACTCCCTTCGCGCCGGGGATCTTGTCGGAACTGTCACCGGCCAGAGCCTTGTAGCAGGGCACCTGCTCCGGCAGCACCCCTAGCTCTTTGACCACTTCAAGCGGACCGATGCGCGCCAGAATCGGAGTCCCACGCCGAGGAGAAAGCACCGTTACACGATCAGAAACGAGCTGGTAGGAGTCACGGTCGGTGGTCAGCAGCAGACACGTCCCGCCTTGCGCAACCTCCGCCAGGCATGCAGAAGCCATCAGGTCATCCGCCTCGTATCCTGCCTGCTTCCCAATGCCAAACCCGCAGGCCAGGCAGAGATCGGGCAAGCGGCCCAACTGCTCGACGATCGAATCCTCGAATACCCGCCCGGTCTGGTAGGGCGGCCATAGCTTGCTTCGATAAGTGTCGATTCCGAGCGTGTCCCAGGCGACGAACACCCCGCGCGGCCGTTCCTCCTGCCATATCCGGATAAGCATCGAGAAGAAGCCGACGATGGCATTGATCGGCTGCCCGTCGGCGGTCACGACCGTTTTGGGAGTCGAATGGTAGGCGCGGTGGGCGAGATTGTCGCCATCCACGATTAGGAGGGGAGCAGGCACGACTGCATGATGGCAGACAGGAGGCATTCGGGGCCGCAGGCAATCGGCAAGTCTCAAACAAACATTAAGTGCATCACGCACCTGCCATAATGTGATGCATGATGCACAAATACAGAACGACTTTTTCGCCCAGTCCTGCAGTCGCAAAGGCTATTCGGGAGCTTGCTCGGCGGCAACGGAAATCAATAAGCACTGTAGTGAACGAGCTCCTTGATGCTGCGCTCGGACAGGGGGCGACCGAGAAGCCAAGACACGAATACTTCCGGGTAAAGCCGCTTCCACTTTCGCTGGGATCCGGCGTGGATCCCACCCGGCTACGTGAAGTTCTGAGCGACCTTGAGGCGGAGCAGGCTTGATTATTCCGGACATCAACCTCCTGGTATACGCTTACGACAGCACGTCGCCCTATCATGAGGCAAGTCGCAAATGGTGGGAGGAAACCGTGAACGGCGAACGGCCGGTTGGTATTCCATGGGCAGTGATACTTGGATTCATGCGTCTAGTTACCCATCCGCGAGTTTTCGGAAATCCCATGGCCATCAGTGATGCAATGGATGTTGTAGAAACCTGGCTAGACCAGCCTACAATCTCCGTGCTCGATCCGGGCACTCAACACTGGCGAGTCTTATCGGGCCTTCTCAAAGAGGTTCAGCTCGGCGGAAAGCTTGTATCGGATGCCCATCTTGCCGCAGTTGCCCGCGAATATCGCGCTGAGCTGGCCACAAACGATCGCGACTTTGACCGATTCGCTGGTATTGGGCTCTCAAACCCCATAGCCAGAAGCTAGCTCGGACGGACCGCACGATCAATTCCGCCCATTACCGCTACGCGTCGCAAACACCCAGATAGGTCGGCGTAAAGTCAGGGAAGATGGTGGAGAGGTTGCCGTTCTGCAGCCGCTTGTCGACCACCTCGGCCAGCACACTACGGTAATCGGTCGTCATCTGAAGGTCGTAGCCATCGAGCAGGAACTCTTGCGAGCAGCCGGGCCACGTGCCATAGACCTGGCCGCCGTTGACCTTGCCTCCAAGGACGAACATGCAGTTGCCCGCGCCATGGTCGGTGCCAATCGCCCCGTTTTCGAGGACGTTCCGGCCGAATTCGCTGATGACGACGCATGTGAAATCCATGCGATTCGCGCCGGCAAGATCGGTGTAGAGGGCGCCGAGAGACTTGCCTAGATCATCCATGAGGGCAGCCATATAGCCGCCCACAGAGCCCTGCTGAGCGTGGGTATCCCAGCCGTCGATGTCAATGTGGGCAGCTTCCATTCCGATGTTGGCCCGCATCATCGCTGCAACCGACTTCATCGCGTAGCCAAAGTTGGTTTCGGGATAAACGGCTCCACCACCGGGTGCATAGTTTTCGAAGTCGATCGTGTTGAGAAATGCAATCGTGTTGTTTGTATCGCGCACGGCTTGTCTTTCGTCGTCTCGGATCTTGTTGTACTGCTTTTCGATCCATCCGATCATCTCGTCCTTATTCGGGTAGTAGGCAAAGTAGTCGAAGTTGGGAGGATCAGGGATGGGGAGGGTCTTAGGTCCGCCGTTCATGATGCGCGGCATTCCATAGTTAAGCGCGATACCTCGGATCGGTGCACCGGGGACCATTTCAGGAGATGTTGCGAGGTGCCGGCCAAGCCAGCCGGTCGTGTTTGTTGGATTGTTTCGATCGCTCAGCTCCATCCATGCCTGCGCGTCAAAATGCGAGCGGCTCCAAGTCTGCGATCCGATGGCGTGAACGATAGCGAGATGCCCGTTTTGGTAGGCCGGGAGGAGGGGAAGCATCTCGAGAGGAAATCCGAAGAAACCGTTAAGATCGGTTGCGGCACCGGTTTGCCCGCTGCCAGGGGGCGGGACAGCTATGTTGGGTCTTGCCGTGTAGTATCCGGAGTCTCCGTGGGGGACACAGATCGTTAGTCCATCCGATCCACCCCGAAGAAAAACCGAGATGAGGATGTCGCGATTGGCCCCTGACGCTCCAAACGCGAACCGGGGCAGCCAAGAATAGCCGAGACTGGCAGCGACGGTGGCGGCGGCAGTGCCACCGATGAACGAGCGGCGAGAAAGCTCGTTGTACTCGCTGCATGCATGTTTTTCGTGTTGATCGGCCATGTCTTTCCTCAATACCATTGGAAGCTTGGGCAGTTCATCGCGAGTGCGACGCCGCCGTAGAGGCGATAGTCGTCGATAGGCTCGGCCTGGAAGTATTTGCGCAACGCCTCACGGTCTGTCGTGGACATTTCGCCACCGAACAAGACCTGGTTAATGCTGTTCGTGCAAGCGTCGGCGGTGCGCACCGAGCCGAATTTGCCCAAGATATCGGCGGCGACCCCATCGACATAGTTGGCGGCGTAGAGAAAGCCGTAGTTCATGCGATGGATCTGGCCCCCAACCCAGTAGTCAAAGCGGTCCGGATAGCCATCTGGAAACGACCAGCCCCAGGGTGCCTGACCCGCAAGGTAGAGCAAATAGAGAGAGATGTACCAATCCGCCACCACTGGCTCTAAGGGCCTCACTGTCGAGATCAAAAGATGATAAGGCCGCTTGTATCGGGGCGATGATTTCGACAGGTTGTTCGCAGTGAGGATGACCCGAAGAACCTCCTTTATGTTGCCTCCGCTCAGCAGGAACGTGTTCTTTGCGGCGTTTAGTACCGACTGGGACGGGTTGTCACCCAGGAACCAGCGAACCATCTTGCCACTCACGAATTCGGCAGTCTTTGCGTGGTTCGCCAGGTAGGTCAGAAGCCGCTCCCCCTCGAGATAGCCAGCCGATTCGTAGGTTTGCCCCATGACGACCTTTGTGCCTGACGCGTGCTGCTCGAATCGGAAAGTGAACTTGTTCCGATTCGGGTGGCCAGGCTCATACGTCCAGGACCAACCTGTCAGGATGAGGGCCGCTTGACGCAGGTCCTGACCCGTATAGCCGCCCGTAACGCCGACCGTATGCAGCTCATGCAGTTCGCGCGAGTAGTTGATGTTTGGCGCGTACTGGTTGTTCTGGTCGTTGTCCAGGAAGTTCATCATCCCAGACGTGCGAGCAGTAGCTCGAAGCAATGTAAAAAAGCTGCCCATGGCGTTCGGCCGGATCGCCTTCTCGATAAAGGCTGTGAGCAGCGGTGGCGGAAGCTTCTGAATGCTTACATTAAAATGGTCCGTCCAGAATTCGACCATTCGCTCGTAAAGCTGCCGCTTCGAGAATGCGCTCCGATGCATCCAGGCGTAATTCACCTGAAGGAACTGGTCCCATTGATCGGTGTCATCGTAGAGTTCCGCCTCGGACCAACGCACTTTGGGCCATTCGAGGTCTATGCGAGACTGCACCACGGTATCGTCAATGGACTCTGGAGCAAGCTGCTCGTCGAGATACGATTGGAAGCCGATGGACTCGACCCGCGCTTTCTCAACAGGATCGAGGCCGTAGGTGATCCTCCGCAGGAGGCGGTTTGTCACACTGCTCCAATTACCCGTCACGCCAATGCCGGGCGGCAGGGTTTTCGTTTGACCTCCCCCTCGAATCTGGCCCTGGCTTTTTGCCGCCATGAGAGCCAGGGCGGCAGCTCCGCCCATTGCCAGCAGGGCGCGTCTGGTCGGATCAGTGGCCACGTTTTCGCTGGCGCGCTCCGAGGAGCCGTTCACTTTTGCGACGCGATCAATCATGATGCCCTCTCTGACTTGACGGATCCAACCCGACGATACATTCGCACTCGGCGAAACTTATCATCGGGCCTTATGTTAAGACATTGCGCTGCGGGACGGCGGCATTCTTGCGCAAATTCAGGTATTCCCGCCAGTTCCAATCTTGCGGATCGTCGCAGCAGCGCACTGGGGCAGGCGCACCGGACCGCAGCGCAATCTCTTCGATTAGAGGGTTGGCGTTAATGATGCCGGGATCGCCGAATGGGCGTGTCTTGCTGCAATCTTTGCACACGGCGCGCAGATTTATTGGCCGGTTGCATGCGGTCTTTGCGTGATCAATCTCGGTTGCCGGCGCTGCGCACGCCTCGCAGCGGCCCTCAGCACGTTGCAGAACTTGTTCCTTTACTCGTGCCTGGACCAGCTCGACTCGCAGAGGGTAGCCGCCTCCAAGAAGGCTCCACAATACTTGGCCAAGAGCAGTCTGCCGTTCGAGATCATGGATAGCGCCGCTTGCCATCGCGGCCCGAACTTGGCGCACGAATCCGGCAAGCTCACGGCACTTCGGCCCACAGTAAGGGCTTTTCTCCGACAAATTGATCGCGTCGCAGTTCGGACAGGTTTCGGGCCGAACAGGGCACACTGCTTGAGTTGTCGAGACCGAGCTTCCGATCACGAGCCGCAGCATGCATCGTGATTGCTCTTCGAGGTCTGCGCTCATGTGTGTCAAATGAAGTGTACGCTTTGTTTGGGCGCATTAAAGCGGCCAAGATATGCCACGATTAGCGTTCGACCTATGGCATCCGCACTGATCCAATTTCCCCCGATGGGCGTCTACGAGACGCTATTCAAATTTCTTGACGCCACCGGCAAGTACATGGGGACAGAAGGTACGCATCCGTGGGCGCAGGGATTCCCGCTGACGACGCCCCTCCCTGGCGGCCCGAACATCCCTACGAGGATCGATTTTGACCACGCCCATCTGAAATATCCGCCTGCAACAGGGGGGATCGAGCTCCTTACCGCGATTCGCGATTATTACAATCACTTCTATGGCTCGACCATCACGACGGATAACATTGCGATCTTTGCCGGCGGCAGGCCAGGGATTTACGCGACTCTTGCCTTCCTGAAGCCGGAATTCCGGGTGTTGGTCGAGGAGACCGAATACACGCCATATTGGGATGCACTCCAACTGCTAGGGCGAGAGCACACGATCGTGCCAAGCAATCCTGAAAACAGATTCCGACCGACGCTCGCGGATTACGAAGTGGCGGCCGGAACCCCTCCCCGGCATTCATCGGCGCGAGGGGGAGCTTTCGTGCTCAAGAGCAACCCTTGCAACCCGACTGGCGTGACCTGGCGCGGGGATTCTTTGAAAGCTTTGGTGGAATTCTGCCGCGACAATGGAAAAGGCGGCCTGATAGACGAGGCATACGAATTCTTCCAAACCCCAGCGCCCGACAGTGCGATGCGATACGTCGGCGACATCGACAGCACCAATCTCTTCGTCGTCAGCGCCGCCACTAAGGGCCTGCAGGCACCAGGACTTCGCGTCGGCTGGGTGGTGGCCTCGAAGGAGAACATCCTCCTGTTCCGCAACTTCTCCAGCATTGCGATGGGAGGTGTAGCGCGTCCGTCACAGATATGCACTGCCGGGCTGCTCGAACTGAAGCGGGCTAAGCAGGCGAGGGAGGCCATCGGAAGGTTCTTCGGCTCACAGCGGGATCGCTATCGCTCGGCGCTGGAGTCACTGGGTTTCGAGTTGTTCACCGGCGAAGGGGGCTTCTATCATTGGGGTCGGCTGCCCGCAGGTCTGACAGCAGACGAGTTCAACGAGCGATTATTCAAGCACGATGCGGCGATCCTGCCAGGCACGCTTTGCGACATGTTCCGGCGGGGGACAGCGTCGCCGCTGGCGGGGTTTGTACGGTTTTCGTTTGGGCCGTTGAAGGCAGAGACTTTCGAAGGGGACGTGGCTATCCTGCAAGCAGCTCTGGCATGAGCATCGAGATTGTCGAACAAGTCTGACTAGTCGGATCGAACCGACAGGAACAGGTCGCGCACTTTAGAGTAGATGTGCTCGCGAACGGACATTGAGGTGGCCGAGCAGTAGCCCATAAACTCCTTGATCGCGCGTTCAAGCGCGCTCCAGAATGCCGGGTCTAGATCGCTATCTTTAAAGTGCCACTCACGCAATTCGAGCACGCCGCCACGGCTATGAAACTCGGCACGTGCAACCAAGGCATCCCCAAACAAGACAGGCAAGACGTAATAGCCCCACCTGCGCTTCGCCTCAGGCGTATAGATTTCCCACACATAGTCGAAGCCGAACACTCCCGCGGTCAGCTTTCGGTCCCACAGGAACTGGTCGAGGGGGGCTATAAACACAATCCGTGGCTCCAAAGACGGCTGATCGAGCAAAGAGAGAAATAGATGTGTAGCGTATGCTTTCATGCCTTCTACCTCGACGGACACAATCTCGCCTCTCGACATCAGCTCCTTCAGATGAACGGCGCGTTCGGGGGAATACATGTACGACCACACCTCGTATGAGGCGGTCGGCCTTAGGAGCCCTGTCGCCCGGTGCCTCTCGAGGACCAGCTCGCGCATGGCGTCCATATCGGGAAGCACGGGCTGGTTGAAGAGATGCGCCGGCACGACGCGCGAAGTGAGGTCGTACACATGGTGGCCGTTCCGTCGCCCCGCGGTCATGACCTGCCCGCTATGCCACAGCGCACGCAAGACTTGCTTCGAGAGGTTGGGACCATGCCACGAGCCCTTCCATTCTTCCTTTCGCTCCTGAAATCTGAACTCTCTGGGCAGCAAAGGCCCGCGCTCCGCTAGCTCCTTCAAGATCGCATCGATCGCATCCGGGTAGTCGGCAAAAATATGCTGAAATCTGCGCTGCTTGTGCCGCTCGTGGAGCACCCGACGCACCGGCCAACCCGCCATCGGCACCAACGACGCCTGCTTGTCCCACCCGTCATAGACCAGCCTGTCTTCGTAAACGGGCTTTTGCCAATCCCCGATCTTGTAGCCAGGAACGCGCGCCTGCAGGACCAGGTCGTGGTTGCATCCGACCGGCGCGATCGGATCGAATTGGATGCTGCGAAGCCGCTCGTAGGCCTCCATTTGGGTGGCGCAAGGGGCGAAGTGATGCCGGACGAGGGCCCGCCGGAGATCGGATTTGGACAGGCTAAGCGGCTTCTGCACTGCTCGAGAGGATACTTCGCCGCCGAGACCGAAGCCGGTTGGTCCAAAATGAAGAGAATGAATCCTAAGCCAGTTGGCGAAAAAAAGGAAGCCAGAATCCCGGCGGACCTTCGTGTTGCCCTCGCGGCGGCTCCCTTGGCCGAGGCAGCGTGGAACGATCTAACGCCTATCGGGCGCCGGGACTTCTTGAGCTGGATCAACGAGGCCAAACAAGCGGAGACACGCTCGCGACGAATCAAGAGAGCTTGCGGAAATCTGGCGGAGGGCAAGCGTCGCCCGTGCTGCTATGCCGTCGTGCCCATGGACCTTTACAAGGCTCTCGGAAACACGCCAGCCGCGAAAGCCCAGTGGAGCGCCCTCACCGCGGACGAGAAGCGGGACTTTTCGGATTGGGTCGAGGCGTCCCCGGATAAGGCGGAGCGGAAGGCCCGGATTGAGGAAGCTTGCGCACTGCTCGCTGCCGGCAAACGCCACCCTCGTGAGGAGTAGCTGGCCCTTCGGCAACGCCATGAGCGGCCTTGGCGCCCAGTCGAAGGGATCCTGGCTAATTCTGCCAAACTTCTTTCGTTTTGCCCACGTTCTCCGCGAGAGATTCCGAACGGGCACGAAGCACGGCGTTCGTGACCGCGCGGTTCTCAACCGGCAGAGCAGCCATGAGTCGGCCGCTGTCGGTGATGTAGAAGAACGTAGGTTGGACCTTGCTGTTCTGCTTGAGCAGCGCCAGGGTCTTGGCTGAGCCCTCGGTTGGGGCTGTGCCGAGGTTCACGGTCAGCCAGATATAAGTGTTACTGGGGCTGATCTCATATCCGATTGGAATGTCGAGCCCATCGCGGGTGAATTTGGAGGAATACTTCTGTTTCCCTTCATCCTTCACGATGTCCTGAACTTCGTAGCCGAGCTGCACGAGCATCTCCCTAAGCTGCTTGCGATCGACCTGCGCGTTCTGATATCTCGCAAAGCCATACAGCGCGAGCGAGGCGACGACGAGCGAGAGAAATACAACGACTCTTCTTGTGGACATGAGCAACCCCTAAGTGATATCGGCTAAACCTATCCGGCTCGCCAGAGGGAATAGACGTACATCTTCCTCCGCCTGTTTCCGGCGACGGCAACAGAATCTCAAGGTGACGACGCGCTCAACGACGAGATGGTGGCTGCAGGCGTCAGGGTTTTCGTCGGCGGCCTGCACCCGGCAAGCAGCGCTCGCTCGCTTTCAGCAGGTCCGGATGGCGAGGTGCTCATCACCGATGGTCCATACCTTCAGACAAACGAGCATGTCGGCGGCTTCTGGGTCCCGGAAGCTGCGGACCTGGAAGAGGCACTGGAGTGGGGTCGCAAGGCCGCATAATTGGAGAACCACACATGACCGCACAACAAATCCTCTCAGAGATCGAGCCCCTCGGAACAGAGGGCTACCGTCGAGTCTTGCGGAACCACGGCGTCACCGGGCCCCTCTTTGGCGTGAAGATCGAGGAGCTTAAGAAGTACGAGAAGGCGATCAAGAAGAACCACCGGCTCGCGCTCGACCTCTTCGACACCGGCGTCTACGACGCGATCTACCTGGCCGGCCTGATCGCCGACGAGTCCAAAATGACCAAGGACGATCTGCGCGGCTGGCTCTCCAACGCCACCAGCGACGCGGTTGCCGAGTTCGCGGTCGCCTGGGTTGCTGCGGAGGGCCCACATGGTTGGGACCTCGCGCTGGAGTGGATCGACTCTGCAGACGAGAAGGCCCAGGTGGTGGGCTGGGGGACGCTGTCGAGCCTGGTTTCTCTTCGTCCCGACGCCGAGCTGGACATTCCGGCCTTGTGGGGCTTGCTGCAGCGGGTTTCGGCGACGATTCATAGCCAACCGAACAAGGTGCGCTATAAGATGAACGGCTTCGTGATCGCGCTCGGCTCCTTCGTGTCGGAGCTCACCGACGAGGCTCTGCGCGCCGGGGAGGAGATCGGCAAGGTGGAGGTGGACATGGGCAAGACGGCTTGCAAGGTCCCCTTCGCGCCGGACTACATCCGCAAGGTCGCCTCGATGGGCAGGGTAGGGAAGAAGCGCAAGTCGTGCAGGTGCTGATGGTTCGACGACAGTTGGGAACCAAATTCTGCCTTCCCGCGTAGCCCCCACGTGAAGTTTGCTTTTTGCCTAATCGCCAGCCTTCTCGCCGCGCTTTCATGCGCCGATGACGTTGATGATTTGATTCGGAAAGAGATGGAGCTGAGAAGCATCCCCGGGATGTCCGTCCTCGTGACCCAGGACGATAAGTTGGTCAAGCGCACGGCCTATGGCAAGGCCGATCTCGAGCTCGACGTTCCCATGACTACCGAGCACGTCATGGAATCCGGGTCGATCGGCAAGACGTTCACCGCCATCGTCATCTTCCAGCTCGTCGAAGAGGGCAAGCTCGACCTCAAAGACACGCTGGGCAAGAGGCTGAAGGACTGTCCCGAGCCGTGGAAGGACCTCACGCTCCAGATGCTCCTGAGCCACACCAGCGGCCTGCCCGACTACGCCGTCGTCCCCGGGCTCGGGCTCATCGAGAAGTGGGAGAAGGCCGATTGGTTCAAGAAGATGCCCACGCTCCCCTTCGATTTCAAGCCGGGCACGCAGTTCGCCTACAGCAACAGCAACTACTGGCTGCTCGGCTTCGTGGCCGAAGAGGCGGGCGGGAAGCCGATCATGGCCCTCGTCAAAGAGCGCATCCTCGACAAGCTCGGCCTGAAGCAAACCTACATCGCCGACGAGATGGCCGTCATCCCAAAGAGGGCCAAGGGATACCTGCGAGCCGGGCCCAACCTGCTGCTCAACGGCCCCGGCATCGCCCCCGGCTATGGCGACGGCTCGCTGATCAACTCCTGCGAGGACCTCGCAGCGCTCGAAAAGGGGCTCAGAGAAGGCAAGCTCCTCAAACCGGAGACGGTCGAGAAGATGCAAAGCGCGAACAGACTCCCGAACAACAGAAAAACGGGCTACGGCTACGGCTGGTTCGTGCGCGAGATCAACAAGGTCAAGCTCGTCTCCCACGGCGGCAACACCGCCGGCTACTTCGCGAGCCTGTTCCGCGTCCCCGCCAAGAACCTCACGATCGTCCTGGAGGGCAACATCCACGACGTCGGCGGCGACGCGATCGCGCAAAGGATCGCCGAGCTCTACGTGCCCGAGCTGCGCTACGTCAAGCTCCCCGAGGCGCCCGATCCCGACCCCGGGACCACCAAGCAGCGGCTCGAGGTCATCAGGTCCCTGGCGGCGCGCGCGCCCAAGGACGAGCTCCTCGATCCAGAGATGACCGCGCGGCTCAAGACGGGCCGCGGCCAAATGGCGATGGGCAGCTTCGCCAGGTTCAAGGACCTCGCGAAGATCGCCTTCCTGGCCTCGGAGCCCGCCGATCCCGACACGCTGGTGAAGTACCGCGGCGAGCTGGCCGGCAAGACCTATCTGTTCACCTTCACGATCACGAAGGCGGGCAAGATCTACAGCGTCGGCCAGCGCGAAGAATGAACCCCCTCTCCATTTTCAGGATGCCTCGTGCCTGCAAATGGGGAGGGGGCAGGGGGTGGGGTCTCACAGGGCTCCGCCAATTCGCCTTAATCCTTTTTGTAAACCGTCACGGAGCCGTACTTGCCGCCACGGTCGAAATTGGACTCTGAGACGAGTTTCCGAGTGCCGCCATGAAACACCAAAGGCTCGCCACGCCAATCGACGAGAACCACAGCGCCTTCCACAATGCCCCAACGCGAGAATTGTCGCGGCTCGACGCGGCCACCTGGCAGCAATCGGAATCGCCACCGCGGATTAGGATCAGTACTTGTCGGGTCATCCATGTAGCCGTCCCACAACCCCACGACATCTTCCTCTGACGAAATTGAAGCGCCGGTCACAACTCGATTGAAGACGAACCAACCCACTAACAGTACAGCGAATGCGATCCCCAGCTTGACCAGGGTATGCGGTCGTGGGCGGGCTGCCGGCTGGGCTAGAGGTAGCGCTTGCGGCGGCGATGCCGGACTCAGCGGTATCTGCCCCATCACGGTTCCGTCTGGCGCAAAGATCGTACGGAACTGGTGACTGCATTGCGCACAAAACGCCTGCGTTATCTGCGCTTTAGTGCCGCACTTCGGGCATCGCTTCGTCATCGGCGTCACCCACCCCCTGCCCCCTCCCTCAAAGGAGGGGGATTCCGGACTTACCCAGGCACCGTGGCGCTGATCGTCTCGCTGATCGGGCCGACGCCGCCGCGCGTCCCCACCCATTGCAGGATGAAGTGCGCCGTCTTGTTCGCGTCCCCCGCCTCGAACTCCTCCACGAAGGGCGTCCGCGTGGCGAAGCCGATGAACTCGCACTGAGAGAGGTCGCCGGGGGGCGGGCCGTCGAGCTTGATTCGTGGCATGGGGGCCATTTTACTCGAACACCCTCTCCTCAGAAGAATGGCGAGGGGGGGGTGGGGATGTCGGCTCTAAACGATGCAGCTTATGGTCGAAGGGGGTCTTGGCCGAATCCACGCCGTATACTAGGGTAGGCATGGAATATGGCAACCATATCGCGATTGATCCAGAGGTTCGTTCGGGGAAGCCGTGCGTGAAGGGCACGCGGATCACCGTCTTCGACGTGCTTGACTACTTGGCTGGCGGCATGTCAATGGACGAGATCCTGAGCGACTTTCCTCAGCTCCAGCGCGAGTCGATTTATGCGTGCCTGGCCTATGCGGCGGATCGTGAGCGGCGGCTCGTGCCCAGCCAGCCATGAAGGTGCTCTTCGATGAGAACCTGTCGCCCAAATTCTGCGACCTTCTCGCCGATGTCTATCTCGGCTCGGAAAGTGCGCTCGACGTTGGCTTAGATGCCGAAGAAGGAAGTCAAGGTCCTGCTCCGCGACACGGCGACGTGGAGATGTGGGTGGGAAAGCGGATGATCGGGCTGCTGATCTACGGACGGTGAAGACTTTCTCGAGGTCTTTCCCGATCAGGGCAAGGACTCCATGCGGATTGGCGTATCCGACTTCGAAGAGCTCATGGCCAAGGCAAAGAAGTGGTTAGCGACATACCGCTAAAGGCGTGCCCGCAACAGCGACGCCCCCCTACTTGTTGTCGCGGATGACGCGCTGAGCGCGCTCGTTGAATTCCGAGATGTCCCGGTCAATATCAACCAGCGTGACCTCTATCTGGAAATCTTCGTTGCAAATGTGGCAATGCTCCAGCTCCTGATCCCGAAGCAGGTTGTCCGCTGAATCGCGGAGCTGCGCCAGCTCGGCCGCATTCATGAAGAGACTGACCTCCTCGAGCGTAAGGTCCAGGTCTTGACTGAATATTCTCATTGTCTAGATTTTCGCGCCCCCATCTCACAGGGCTACGCCAGTTCGTCCTGCGGCACGATCTCTCTCAGCCAAGGGATGTTCGCCCAGGCCTCTTGGAATGCGATCTCCTCTGAAGCACAGATGCTCGTGTCCGTCCCCATGGTCGGGCACCAGCATCGGTAGTAGGGATCGCCGTCCCACCACTGCTCCTCATAACGATAGGTGTCGTTGTCGGCGCGATAGATCTCGACCCGCTTATCGCCCGTCGCATCGAGAATCCTGTAAAGGACTTCTACCCAGGCACCACCGCCGAGACCACGTCGCTCCACGGCCCGGGCTGGTTGCGCGTGTTCACCCACCGCGCCACCCAATGCGCCATCTGCCCCGCCTGCTCCGGCTCGAATTCTTCCAGGTGCGGGGTCTTCGTGATCAGGCGGGCGAAGTCGTAATCCTCGGGATAGGCGGGCGGCGTCGCCCCGACTTCAGGGATGTAGTATTCGGCCAAGGTCGTCCTCCAGGATTCCCTGGGCTCGGGAGTTCCTTGCCCAGTGCTAGGAATTATACGCCCTGAATAGGGGAGGAAAAGTCCAGTCTAGGGCACTGAACCCCCGGCCTAGGGGATCGAACCGCTAGTCTAAGGGATCGTTTCCCCGGCATAAGGGGACGAGCCACTAGTCTAAGGGATTCGTTCCCCCGGCTTGTTCAGCCTCCGCACCAATGGGTGTGGAGGCATCAAGATGAAGCTGCCTCCGCAACCCTAATGGACAAAGTTGAACGACTGTTGCGCTAGTGAGGTCTAATGAGTTTCCAAGTTTCGGAGAGCAATATGAACCATAGCAAACAGCCTCCTTTCAGCCGCCGCGGATTCCTCGCGAGCACGGCTCTCGTCGTGGCAGGAGTGGCAGTGGGCTGCGCGCCATCGGCTCAGCAGAAGCAAGCCGCCACGGACAATAAGACAACCGACACAGGAACCTCGGATATGCAAACAAGAAAGCTCGGCGGTCTCGTGGTCTCGGCACTCGGCGGGGGGTGCATGAGCATCAGCGCCAACTACGGGCCCCTCGCCCCGAGGGAGCAGGGCATCCAGGTCATCCGCGCGGCGCACGATCACGGCGTCACATTCTTCGACACGGCAGAGGTGTACGGCCCGCACACGAGTGAGGATCTGGTCGGCGAGGCGGTTGAAGCCTTTCGGCACAAGGTGGCCATCGCGTCTAAGTTCGGGTTCGAGTACGACGCGGACGGCAAGCCCACGGGCAGCCTTGACAGCCGGCCAGAGACGATCAAGAAGACCGTCGACGGATCGCTGAAGCGACTAAGGACCGATCATATCGATCTCTACTATCAGCACCGGGTCGATCCCAAGGTGCCGATCGAGGACGTCGCGGGCGCGGTCAAGGATTTGATCCAGGCGGGCAAGGTCCGGCACTTCGGCCTCTCCGAGGCGAGCGCGAAGACGATTCGCCTTGCGCACGCGGTGCTGCCGGTCGCCGCCGTGCAGACGGAGTACTCGCTGATGGAGCGGAGCTTGGAGAAGAACGGCGTCCTTGCCGCTTGCGAGGAGCTGGGCATCGGCTTCGTGCCTTGGGGGCCGGTCGGTATGGGTTATCTAACGGGTGTGCTGAGCGCTACAACGAAGCTGGATCCGAAGACCGACCTGCGCAGCACTTTCGACCGCTTCTCGCCAGAGAACCTCGCTGCGAACAAGCCGATCCTCGACTTGTTGGGGCAGTTCGCCGAGAGGGAGAACGCGACCAAGGCGCAGGTTGCTCTGGCCTGGCTGCTAGCGCAAAAGCCGTTCATCGTCCCCATCCCGGCACGCGGAGCCTCGATCATTTGAAAGAGAACCTCGGCGCGCTAAAGGTGCATCTCTCGCCCGAGGACATGGGCGAGATCGACGCCGCTTTCTCGAAGGTGACGGTGCACGGTGGCCGGATGAACGCGATGCAGATGCAGGTCGTCGACGCTTAGCCGCCCTCGCGCTTGAACTCGAACTTCCGGGGGGTGCTGCCATCGGGAATTCGCCTGGCGTACAATGAACGGGATGGACTATCGCGAGCGCATCGTCATCGACCCGGAGATTCGGTTCGGCAAGCCGACGGTCAAAGGCACGCGCATCGCAGTGGCGGACGTGCTCGAGTACATGGCGGGGGGCGATACCGAAGAAGACGTGCTCGCGAACTTTCCTCAACTAGCCGCCGACGACGTGAGAGCGTGCCTGGCTTTTGCCGCCGACCGTGAGCGCCACGCGCGCATCGCTGGATGAACCAGATACTTGTTGATGAGAACTTGCCGCCTGGGCTTGCCGGGGTCTTTACCCGCGCGGGGATAGTGGCCCAGCACATGTATGATCTGGGACTAACGGGCGGGACCGATATCGCCCTTTGGACCCATGCGATCCTACTCGACGCAGCCATCGCCACCAAGGATGCCGACTTCGTCGATCTCGCCGCGATTCGAAGCGAGGGCCAGGTCGTGTTGTTCAAGGTTGGCAACATGCGGCTCGGCGAGGTGATGCGCTTCGCCGAGCGCCATACGGAAATGATCGCCGAGTTCCTTGGCAGCGGAGATCAGGTTCTCATACTGCGAGCTTAACGTCGCTCTGCCGGCAGTTAGCCGCCCTCGCGCTTGAACTCGAACTTCCGGGGGGTGCCGCCCTTCATGTAGCCGATCGTGTCGGTCGTCCTTCCCCCTCCTCGTGATGGTTCGTGCATGAGGAGGGGGGCAGGGGGGTGGAGCTTCGGGTCGCGGCCGACCCAGGCTCTTGGCTCCCTCCCCCCAACCCCTCCCTCAGACACGATCATTCCGAGGGAGGGGACTCGACCGCGCCTCGCAGGTTTCCCGGATCTTTCGAATCCAAGCCAGGAAGACGGCAGAGTCGGCCGCGAACAGATCCAAGCTCGGGATGCGGATCGTTTCGATGCCGACCTCTCGCAAATAGGCGTCCCTCTTCGCGTCCCTCCACAGGGTCTGGATGTGTTGCTCGCCATCGACCTCGATGCACAGCGACGCGCGGGCGCAGTAGAAGTCGAGGATGTACGGCCCGACGGGGACCTGTCGCCGGAAGCCGTAGCCCAGCCGATTCTTGCGAACCTGCTCCCAGAGGACCTTCTCGCTGACCGACATCTCGGATCGCATCCGTCTCGCGCGGACGTTCTGCTTAAGGTCGTGATTCATTGCGCCGAGCTTCATTGCTCTCGGATTCTACAATGTCTTTGAGCTCCACCCCCTGGCCCCCTCCTCATGCACGATCATCACGAGGAGGGGGAATTGCTCCCTCCCCCAACCCCCTCCCTCAGACACGAACCATTCCGAGGGAGGGGGCTAGCC
>JBASWW010000020.1:0-16432 GCA_049276675.1 Fimbriimonadaceae bacterium | reverse complement strand
CAACCACTTCAGACCTCACCTTGGACTCGGCGGGCTGACCCCCATGGCATTCAAGCAGAGGTCACAAGCACCCAAGGAGACGGAGATTCTATATTCTTAGACTGGAAAGAAATCGGGGACCGGTCAGGATGATCCTTACATTCCACCGGCTGATTCGGCCTTCAACATCTGGCAGCGGACCCTCGTGGAGTACATCGTGGGCCACGCGGCCGATCTTCCTGTAGACCCGGCCGAGATCGCGGAGCTGCAGGCGGGAATGGCGCAGTGGGATGCCGACTTCCTTGCCCACAACCTGGCCCAGAGGGAGGCGCGGTTCAAAAGCATTACCAAGACGGCGACCCGCGCATCCCACACGAAGACAATCCGGGGCGTCGTGCGGAGGCTCCAGGCAAGCCCCGTCGTCTCCGACAACCAGCGCACAGGCATGGGCATCCCGGTGCGCGACAAGATCCGCACGCGCATTCCCCCGCCCCGCGAGGCCCCCTTCGTCCAGCTCCGCCCGGTGTCCGCCGGCAGGCTGAGGGTGATTGCGCGCTCGACCGGCGAGGAGGCCAAGCCCGACGGCGTGTATGCCTGCGAGCTATGGGCCAAGATCGGCGGCGATCCTCCGCTCGACCTCTCCGAGTGCGTGTTCATGGGTTTCAAAACTCGGACGTCGAGCTATCTGGACTTCCCGGGGGAGCAGGCCGGGGAGCGCATCTGCGTGCGGGCGATGTGGATCAACCGCAAGGGGGAGCGCGGCCCGATGAGCGCGACCGCCAGTGCCATCATTCCGGGCTAGCCTTTCTACGCCAGCGTCTGGAAGTGCGGCTCTTCGCGCAGCTCCCTTGCCCGATCGATCTGGACCCGCATGGCCTCGGGGCCGGGGGCGCCGAAGGAATTCCGGCGGCGGACGGACTCAAGGGGAGACGTATTGGGTTGCTGGATGGCCTCATTGCTTGACTGCTGGATTGCCGTGAGCTCGGCAAGTTCGGCCGCAGTCAGGTCTTCAAGGCCGATGCCTTTCCCCTCGCAATAGCGGACGATGTTTCCCACAACCTCATGGGCCTGTCGGAAGGTCATGGGGCCTTTTTCTTGGGAAATGCTTCCTGCGGGGAGAGGTCCTTCGTCCCTCAGGATGACAGGGGTGGAGGCGAGATGGTCGGCAAGGTCGGTGGCGGTTGAGAAATCTCCTTTGAGCGAATCGGCCATCCTGTCGGTCTGCCACTGGGCGGATTCGAGCATGAGGCGGGTGAGGCGGAGGGAGTCTTCGATGAGGGCGAGGGAGTCGAAGAGGGGCGGCTTGTCGTCCTGGGTGTCGCGGTTGTAGCCAAGGGGGAGGCTCTTGAGGGTGGCGGCGAGGGCGGTGTAGTTTCCGATCGCGCGGCCTGTGCGTCCCCTGATCAGCTCGGCCATATCCGGATTGCGCTTTTGCGGCATGATGCTGGAGCCGGTCGTCACCTTGTCGCTGAGCTTTACCCATCCGAATTCTCTTGTCGACCAAAGGACCAGCTCCTGCCCGATGCGGCTCAGGTCGATCATGATTCCGCAGCAGAGATGGAGGGCGTCGAGTACGAACGAGCGGTCGGAGACGGCATCGAGGGCGTTCGGGATGGGGGCGGAGAAGCCGAGCGCTGCGGCCGCCATGTGGCGGTCGATCGGGAAGCCGGTCCCGGCAAGGGCGGCGCTTCCGAGCGGGCAAAGGTTGGCGAGCTCGAACAGCTTTTCCGCCCTCCAGCCGTGCCTTTGGAGGGCCCAGAAGTGGGCGAGCAGATGGAATCCGAGCGTGATGGGCTGGGCGTGCTGCTGGTGGGTCGTTCCGGGCATGAGGGCGGCTTTGTGGGTTTCGGCCTGTTCGAGGATGGTTTTTTGCAGGTCCTTGATGAGATCGAACACGACGAGGAGCTGGTTATGGAGGAAGAGCCGGGTGTCGGTTGCGACCTGGTCGTTGCGGCTGCGGGCGGTGTGGAGCTTGCCTGCGGTGTCTCCGATGAGCTCCTGCAGGCGGAGCTCGATTGCGGTATGGATGTCCTCGACGTCAGTTGGGAGCTTATCGGGCCCTTCCTCGTGGATCTGTTCGAGGCCCTTGACGATCAGCTCGGCTTCCTCTTGGGGGATGATGCCGGTGGCGCCGAGCATCCGGGCGTGGGCGACGCTGCCAATGAGGTCCTCCTGCCAGAAGGTGATGTCGGTTTCCATGCTTTGTCCGAACCTTGCGACGATCTCGTCCGGCCCGTCGGTGAATGCCCCGCCCCAGAGTTTGCGCATGGGGATAGATTACTAAGTCGGGGCTTGCGATCGGACGGCTACGGGCTAAACTTGTCTATTCATGTCCTCCGTCACCCTTCCGCGCGACTCCAACCAGGCCCTCGGCATCGGCCAATATGCTCTCGATTTCCTCCGCGACGGGAAGCCATCTCAGAAGGTCCTGGCGCGCACCAAGCTCTTCCATACCGATGCGCTGCTTTGCGGGCTTTCGGCTCTCTCGCTCCAGACCAACGCGCCGACGCTCTTGCGGAAGGAAGCGCTGGAATACCCCGACGAGCATGGGGCGACCTGCTTCGGCTCGAACGCCCTGGTCAAGCCCGAGAAGGCGATCGTTGCCAATTGCGCGGCAGTTCGCGAATGGGATAGCAATGGAACGAACTTCGGCTACCGGCCCGAGCTTGGACACACGGCGGGCGAGTTCGGCCACAACGATTTTTATCCCGTGGTGATCGCGGCCTGCCAGCAGAGGGGCCTCGACGGAGCTGTCGCCTTGAGGGCGATGGTGATGCTGGACGAGATCAGAGGGCGGCTCGCCGAGGTTTTCAGCCTCAAGACTTACAAGATCGACCACGTCGTCCACGGCGCGATCGCCTCTGCCGCCACCTATGGGGCGCTCATGGAGGCTACCGCCGAGCAGATCGAGAGCGCGATCGGGATGTTCGTCGCGCATCATATTCCTTGGCGGGCGATTCGCGCGGGCAAGCAGCTAAGCGACAGCAAAGGGGCATCGGCGGCAATCTCGACCGAGGCCGCGATCCTGTGCATGAAACGCTCGATGGCCGGGTTTGTCGGGCCGAAGGACATCTTTCGGAATCCGGAATCGATGTTCCGGCAGTTCATTAGAACCGACGGCGCATCTCCATTCGACCTTGTGCTCAGCATGGACGGCGACGACTTCGCGGTTATGGGGATGCACTTCAAGCTCGGGCTGTACGAGCACCAATCTGCCGGGGCCCTGCAAGGGGTCATCGATCTGATCGCCAGGCATCCTGAGATTCTGGAGCCCGGCGCCATTCAAAAGATCGTGATCAAAGCCTATGAGCCCGCCTTCGGCATCATCGGCGATCCTGCCAAGAGGAACCCGACGACCCGGCAGTCGGCCGACCATTCGATGGTTTATATCGTGAGCAGGCTGCTGCGGAAGGCGATCTATCGGGAAGAGCGGATGCTGCCGCCGCTTGAAAAGGACTTGACGAGCGATGATCTCTGGTGTTTTCTCATGCTCACTCCCTTCGACTATTCTCCCGAAGCACTCGCCGATCCAAAGACCCGCGCGATCATGAGCAGGATCGAATTCGAGCATGGCGGGCCCGAATACGATGCGCAGTATCCGGAAGGCATCCCGACTTCAGTCGTGATCACCACGACGGCCGGCTCGACATTGGACTCCGGCCTAGTGATGTTCCCTGCCGGCCACGCGCGAAACACGACCGCGGACCTTGAGAAGATACTGGAAATCAAATTCGCGATGTTGGCTACGATGGCCGCAGATCATTTTTCGAGCGAGGACTTAGACAGACTGGAGGCACTAGACGAAATGTCGGCTCAGGATCTTGGGAGGGTCTACAACATCGCCATCGCCCAACGCGATTTCGAATAGAGCAATATCCGCACAAGGCTATTGCAACCGAACACCTAGAATCTTGTACACTGCTTTCGCCACACTGGCAACTGGAGATATGCAATGAAGAAAGTTTTAATCACGCTCGCCGTTATCGCGTCCTGCTGGTCCATGGGCCAGGAGATGGATGTCACTCCGCCCAAGGAAATGAAGAACCTGTCCTTCTTGGTCGGCAATTTCCGAGGCTCTGAAACCTACGACTTCGGCGGAGGGCCGCAGAAGGGCGCTTCCACCATCCGCAGCGCGATCGGAGTTGGCGGCCGCTGGCTAGTCGGCACCCATAGCTCGAAAAGCAAGACGATGAACCTCGAAGGCCATCACATGCTTAGCTACGACAAGGACATGAAGAAGTATCGAGCCTGGTGGTTCGACAACGCCGGCTCGTACGCGATGGAGATGAACGGCAATTTCAAGGGCAAGACGCTCGTGATGACCAGCCTGCCGACCCCTGTGCCGGGGATGGCCGAGCCAATGGTCATGCGAGCTTCATGGACGCCGGTTGGCAGCAGAGGCCTGAAGTTCGTTCTAGAAACCCAGCAGGGCGGGCAGTGGATGAAAATCATGGAAGGCTCCTACAGGAAGTAGGGATCCGGACTCTCTCCCATTTCCGCGATGCACGCTCTCCAGCGGAGGAGATCGGATTGCGAGAAATGGGAGAGGGTGAGGTTATCGGCTACGCGATCGTCACATCTTCGCACAGGTACACGTCTTGGATCGCGTTGAGCAGCCCGATGCCTTCTTTCATGGGCCGCTGGAATGCTTTGCGACCTGAAATGAGGCCCGTCCCTCCCGCGCGCTTGTTGATCACTGCAGTTGTGACAGCCTCGACCAAATCGCTTTCCCCAGAAGAAGCACCGCCTGAATTGATCAGCCCTGCCCGGCCCATGTAGCAGTTCGCGACTTGATATCTACAAAGATCGATCGGATGGTCAGTCGTGAGCTCTGAATAGATGCGCTTGTCGAGCTTGCCGTACGAGCTGTTGCCCGTGTTGAGCGCCAGGTATCCGCCGTTGTTCTCAGGCAGCTTCTGCTTGATGATGTCCGCCTCGATCGTCACGCCGAGGTGGTTTGCCTGGCCCGTCAGGTCTGCCGAAACGTGGTAGTCCTTGTCCGACTTGAAGGCATTATTGCGAAGGTAGCACCAAAGCACGGTCGCCATTCCAAGCTCGTGCGCGTGGGCGAAGGCATGGGAGACTTCCACGATCTGCCGTCCCGATTCGTCGCTGCCGAAGTAGATGGTTGCACCGATTGCCGCCGCTCCCATGTTCCAGGCTTGCTCCACCGAGCCGAATAGGATTTGGTCGGCTTTGTTAGGGTACGTCACCAGCTCGTTGTGGTTGACCTTCACGATGAACGGAATCTTGTGGGCATATTTGCGGCTCACCGCGCCTAGTCCGCCAAGCGTTGAGGCGACGGCATTGCAGCCGCCTTCGATTGCGAGCCGCACGATGTTCTCAGGGTCAAAATATTCGGGATTCTTGGCAAAGCTGGCGCCCGCGCTATGCTCGATCCCTTGGTCCACCGGCAGAATGCTCAGATAGCCGGTTCCAGACAGCCGCCCGTGGTTGAACAATGCGTGCAGGTTTCGCAGGACAGGATTGCTTCTATCGGTCGCGGCATAGATGCGATCGACGAAATCCGGACCGGGCAGATGAAGCTGATCGCGGCTGATCGTGCTGGATCGGTGGTTGAGCAGGCTATCGGCCTCACTCCCCAGAAGCTTGGAGATCTCGTCGATCTCTCTGTCGGTTGCTAGCGCCATGTGCTCATTTTATCCGCACTCACAGCAATAGCGAATGGTTGGCCCTCCGGACCAGCTCAATCGCGTCTTCATCAGCGATATGTTTTCCGGTGGCCAGCTTGGAGTAGACCAGCTTGCCGTCAACCGAGATCTCATAGCTGCCCTTGCCGGCGGGCACGAGGGTTATCTCTTCGACAGCCGTGCCGGAGGGCGTGGGGAAGGCATAGACCAGCGCTTTGGCCAAACTGGCCGCGCGGGGCGTATAGTCTCAAGGAATGCAGAATTCGATTCGGACGCGCATATGCTTATTGTGAGCGAACGCGAATGCATCGAGCAGCATGGGGCATTTTAGAGCGTGCGTTGGAAACGCTCCTCCGCGGGCAAGAGGGCGACCAAACGCGCAGCATTGAAGGGCCTGTCGTGTCACCTTCAGCATCTGCTTCCCAACGGACAGAGAATCTTTCTCAATGGACAGAGAAAACTTCTCAGCGTGCCGAGAATCTTTCCCAATGTACAGAGAAAACTTCTCATCGTGCAGAGAATCTTTCCCAATGGACAGAGAAAACTTCTCACCGTGCAGGGTAAAGAGCGATATGTCTAATGTTCCGAGGGCAGCACTTATACTTGGAAGCTATTGCCGAATCAGGCGGTGGGATTCTAATGCCATCTCTGCGCTTGAAGCTCATCGAAAAAGGCCAACTATCCACCAGGCAAGCGACACGAGGCCGATCACGAACCCCCACATAACCAGCCAAGCAATCGGCGCATTCGTTTCATCCCCCATCTTCTCCAGAAAGAATGGATCCAAATTGCGCCGTGGGCTGTAGTGCTTGAGCAACCGTTTTCTATCCCGCCGGCTCATGCCCGTCATATAGATCGGTTCCTGTTGGTTGCTGGTCCCGGCGCCCTCGCCAGACTCCTTGAGCCGCTCGGATTGAATCCGGTCGAGCGGCACCCGGTTCCCGTCTTCGTCCCAAGTAAAAGGCTCGTTACCCATCCGCGTAGTTCCTGGGGGCGTCGGTTGGTTGGTCCCGACGGGCCACGGTTAGAATGGGATTCCTCGGTCGAGATAGAATCTCGCGCATCGGCGAACATCATCGATAGGCTCGCCTGGAGGATGGTCCATTTCGATTGCTCCGAACTCGACCTCAGCCTCTCGGCATGCAGCGAGCACGTCTTCCCAATCCACTGCGCCTTCGCCTGCGATCGCATCCTTCCCCTCCGGCGTGAAGTCCTTCAGGTGCACCAGCGGCGCGCGCGCGCCATAGTGCCGAATGTAGGCAGCGGGATCCTGGCCCGCATGCTTGATCCAGCCCACATCGAGCTGGGCAAGTACATGCTCCCGATCCGAATTCTCAAAAAGCACATCCAGCCCCGGCTTCCCGCCAGCAACGGCAAACTCAAACGCGTGGTTGTGGTACGCGAATCGAAGTCCTGCATCCCGAATCCGCTCACCGATCGCATCAATCCGCCGCCCGAGCACGTCCCAGCCCTCAGCATAATCCGCCTCTCCAACCCACGGCAGAATGAGGTAGCGGCAATCGAGCGTGTAGTGATCCTCGATGACCTGCTCGAGGTTGCTTTCCAGCGCATCGAGCCCAAGATGGCTGCCCGAGACCTGAAGGCCGACCGTGTCGAGCCTCGTCTTAAGCTCCCGAACGGGCCAACCATAGGTTCCGGCGAGCTCGATGAAATTGAAGCCGATCTCCCGGATCGCAGAAAGCGTCTTCCATACGTCTTTCTCGAACTCGGATCGCAGCGTGTAGCACTGGACGCTGAGTCTCATCCTCCTGTCGTCGCTCCCGTGGTCGTGGCTTCTGCGCCGGTCGTCGCCCCTCGTGCCGTTTCACCGCCCGTCGTGGTCGTTTCCTCCACTCCAGACGCTGGCTTGGCTGGCCATTCCCCGGGGCTGAGGAGGCGATCAGCGGCGTCAAGCGCGGCATAGGGATCTTGCCCTTCGGTCACCGCCGCGATCAGCGCGTCGAGTTCGGCCTTGCCCACCTTGCCAACAAAGACCTGAAGCCCGGCCTGCACCGCTCTGACCGTTACCGATGGCGCGCCCGTCTTTTCGATGATCCGGCCACCGGCCACAGCCGCAAACCGGCGGACATCACTCTGTCCTTCGGCGTTGATCGTCACGAGCAATTCACGCGTAAGCGGATGTTCCCAGGCATCCAAAACAATCACGCCTTGGTCCGTAAGCGCATTCTTAACCCGCGCCGTCGCTTCCGCATCGATCCAAGGCAGAGCTTCCGACTGGCCTGCGGGCTTGTCAATCGGCTGGGTTCCGGGATCTACCACCCCGCCGCCGCCCGACACATCCACCACATTGGCCTTGGCATCCGGCTTTGGCGTGTTGGCCCCAAAGAAATAGGCGCCTGCGCCGACCGCGACGATTAGCAAGGCGGCAAGGACGGCGGGGATCGCGGGGCTCCCTTTCCTCACCGGAATCCCTATCTGGGCTGCGGTCGCGGCCGTGTCGCGATCATGGATTCTTTGCTTGACGGCTGCGAGCTTTTCGCGGTCGACTTGCGAATCGGGGGAAAGGTCGAGCGCCATCTCATACCATTGAGCCGCATGCTCCAGGTCTCCGCGCTCGGCGCAGATGTCTCCCAGGAGCGTATTGGCCGTCGAGTTATTTGGAAAGCGCTTGAGGATCTTTAGGCACACATCCTCGGCTTGCTTGTACTCGGCTCGCATCCGCAGGAGGTTGGCTCGGGCAAGCATCGGATAGATCTCCCCGTCGCTGCCGTCGCTGCTCGACATCGGAATGCCGCATTCGGGGCAAAACGGGGCGCCGCGCTCGACGGTTGCAAAGCATTTCGCGCAAAGGACGGTCGGACTATCTCCCGGTGCTGCCAAAGCCGCCCTCCCCTCGAATGGTAGATTCGAGTTCATCCACTTCGATAATGGCTGCGCGCGAAACCGGACAGATCACGAGCTGGGCGATTCTCTCGCCCTCGTCCAGGCGCACCACCTCCGAGCCAAGATTGATCAAGATCACCTTGATTTCTCCGCGGTAGTCACTGTCAATCGTTCCGGGAGCATTGATCATGCCGATCCCATGCTTGACCGCCAGCCCTGATCTCGGGCGCACCTGCCCCTCAAAACCCTGCGGGATCGCCACCCGAAGGCCGGTCGGGACAAGTTTGCGTTCCATAGGGGCAAGCACAACTTCTTCCGTGGACCGCAAGTCCATTCCAGCAGAGCCCTCCGTTTGATAGCAAGGCAGGGTCGCGCCATTGCCCAACAGCAATGGAATCTCCACCGTTTCTTTCAGCGCCGTTTCCACCACAGATTCTCTACGGTCGCCAGGCTCGATACGGACGCCTCTATCTCGCGCATTTCGCCCAACGTCATCTTTTTGAACGCAAGGGCACTGGCCAGATTGCCCGCAACCTCGCTCTCCCGCCGCAGCCCGATGGTCAGGGTCGAGATGGGCAGGGACCAAGCATATCTTAGGAACTTGCCAGGGTCGAAGTCGTCGCCCTTTGCCCGCTCAATTCCTTTGAGCGCCTTCATTCCGGCGATCGAGATACCCAACTTGTTCGCTTTGGGAATGACCTCGGTTGCAAAGTCGCTGACGTGCTTGTCCAATGGGCTGATTGGCACGAGGATGGAGTCAAACGGGTAGCGATTCAGGGCATCGAGCAACACTTCTGGTCGTGTGTGCCCGGTTATTCCGATGAACCGGATCAGCCCCTCCTTCTTTGCTTTTTCCAACCCTTCGATTGCACCGCCTTTGCCAAGCACCCGATCCAACTCTTGCTGAACATTGATTGAATGGATCTGCAGAAGGTCGATCTGTTTGGTCTGGAGGCGCTGCAGACTCTGCTTGATTTCGGCGTAGGCGCCGTCCGCATCCCGAGCAAGGGTCTTCGTGGCAAGGAAGACCTTGGCCCGATGCTTGCGAAGGACCTCGCCGAGTACTCTCTCGCTCCGCGTTCCCTGGTAGCTGGGAGCGGTGTCGAGGTAGTTCACGCCTCCCTCTATCAGCTTTTCGATCGCTCGAACCGCCTCTTCGCTTGCAGGGATTTCAGCGGAACCGAGAGCGTAGATCGAAGCTTTCCAGCCGGTCTTTCCCAGAGCGCGCGTCGGCATCTTGGCCCGGACGCCGATAACCGAAGGGGAAAGGGCGACCGCCGCGCCAGCCTGGATCAACTCTCTTCTGGTCAGGCTCATGCCTTACTGTACACCAGCGCCGAAGCCATGTGTTGAGCCGTCCTTAGTGCAGCTTGAAGATCGATCTGCTCGGCGAAAGCGCTCTTATCTTGCGGGAGCTTGGCGTTCCGGCGCACGAGCTTGCCAACTGGATCAATGATCGGAGGTCTGCTGGGGTAGTCGAGGCGATCGCCAGCTACGACACGATCGGCGTATATTTTGATGCTCGTTCCTTCCAAGTGGGCGAGCTCGAGCAAACTGTGGCGGCGTTCGAACCTCCAGAGCTCAGTGTGCCGAAACGCCACGAAATCCCCGTTTGCTACGAGCTTGGCGATGATCTGATCGAAGTGGCAAAACGCCTCAAGCTCTCGCCGCTAGAGGTTGTCCATCTGCACTGCGGCCAGACCTACAGCTGCTTCGCGGTCGGCTTCTGCCCTGGATTCGCCTACCTCGGCCATCTGCCGGACGCCCTGAGCGGGCTGCCCAGAAGGCCCGAGCCAAGGGTCCGGGTCACGCCAGGATCTGTCGCCATCACGGGCAGCCAAACCGCGGTCTACCCACTGGAGCGCCCCGGCGGCTGGCACATCATTGGCCGGACGCCGCTTCAGCTTGTGGATATCGTCCAGGCGTATTTCCCGATCACTGCAGGCGATGAGATCGCCTTCCTGCCCATTCCGCTAACCGACTTCGAGCGGCTGGAAGGATCGAGGCTGTGAAGAAGATCGATCTAAATGTCGATATCGGTGAGGGCTTTCCTCACGACGAGGAACTGCTCGCGTTTGCAACGTCTGCCAATATCTGCTGTGGGGAGCACGCCGGGTCCAAGGAGCTTACACAACAAACCGTGGATCTCTGCGCGCGCAAGAAAATCCGCGTCGGCGCGCATCCTGGCTATCCGGACCGCGAGAACATGGGCAGGAGATCGATGGGTGTCGATCAACATCGCGCCTATCTCGACAGCATCTTCGAACAAATGCGCTGGTTCGTTGGAATTACAGAGCCCGCCTATATCAAGCCGCATGGCGCTTTTTACAACGACACGGCGGTTCCGATGCCGACCTCGTGGGAGCCTTACGAGGGCCTGCTTGAACCCGGCGTGCCATTTGACCCCGCTGGCATCTTCATCTCAAACGTCCCCGGCGCGGGCTCGCTTGGAATGCTCCTCAGAGTGCACAAGATCGAGCTCGTTGGACTCGCCGGGACCGCGCACGAGATGGTGGCGAAGCGGTCCGGGCGGCGGCTTATCCGCGAGGGTTTCGCGGACAGGGCGTACCGCAAAGACGGCACCCTCGTTCCGAGGAGCGAAGATGGGGCGATCCTGAAAGACCCTAAATCGATTAAGACTCAGATTCTTGCCCTGGCGCCGAACGTCGATACGATCTGCCTCCACGGCGACACTCCGGGTTGCGTCGAGTTCGCCGAGATGGTGGTGGCCACGCTCAGGGATTCAGGCTATAGGGTGGCCGCATGAGCCTGCTTGTCCGGCAGATCGGCGCGGGAGCAACGATGCAGGATGCGGGCAGGCCGGGGTGGCGCAGATTCGGCATCCCTCCGGGCGGCGCATTTGACCGCGAGTCCCTGATCCTCGCCAACGCCTTGCTCGGGCAGCCGGCAGGATCGCCCGCGCTCGAGCTCGTGGTCATGGGAGCGACGTTCGACGTACTTGAGCAGTGCAGGGTCGCGCTGGTTGGTGCCCGTGCGCCGGTGAAGTGCTCAAGCGTAAGTCTTCCTAGCAACGGCGTATTCCAGCTCTATCCCGGAGACAGTCTTTCGATAGGGGTGATGACCGGCGCGGCGCGGTTGTATGTGGCCTGCAGCGCTCCGTCAGAATCCCACTCGGTACTCGGAAGCTGTTCGGGCCAAGAAATCCGGGTTGGCAATATCATCGGGCAGGTGGAAGCCTATCAGCGCTGGCAGGATCATCTTTCCAAGGGCCATGCCGAAGAGCCGAGGCCGCCAAGTCAGGTTCACGCTCTTGCCGATCCACCCTACTCCCTATTTCGCGGCGCTATCCGCATCCTGCCCGGCCCTCAATCGGCTCTTTTTGATCTCGGCAAGCTCACCTCGGAGATGTTTGTGGCGACGCCGCAGTGCGATCGCGTTGGCCTTCGTTTGGATGGTCCGACCATCGGCCAACCGCCGGAGCTGATAAGCGAGCCCGCTTGCTTGGGAGCCATCCAGGTAACGCCGAGCGGAATGCTGCTAATCCTGGGCCCGGAGGGCCCGACCATCGGGGGTTATCCGAAAGTCGCCGCCGTGATCGATGCCGACCTCGATCGGATCGCCCAGATCATTCCCGGCCAGAAGGTTTGGTTCGAAATGGTGACGATGGAACAAGCCGCCCAGCTGGCAGCTGAACGCCAAGCGAGAATCGATTCCGTGCTAAGCCAGCTGGCTACTTTGAAGTAGCCGGGGATGCCGAAGACCTTGGTGCCCTCAGAAGCCGACTACGCGTTTGGCGGCGGCTACGATCTTCTGCACCGAGGGGAGCACGAACGTCTCGAGCGGCTTGACCCAGGGAACTGGAGTATCGAGCCGGGTCACGCGAAGCGGCGGGGCATCCAAATGTTCGAAGCCCTTGTCGCAAATCCGGGCGAGGATCTCCCCCGCGAAGCCGCACGTCATCGGGGCCTCGTTGATGGCCACGACGCGGTGGGTCTTGGCAAGCGAGTTCAAGATGGTTTCTTCGTCAAGCGGGACGAGGCTTCGTATATCGATCACTTCGGCCTGGACCCCCTCATCGGCAAGCTTCTCGGCGGCGGTAAGGCAGTGATGAACATTGTTCCCGTAGGTGACGAGCGTGACGTCCTTCCCTTCCCTTCGGATGGCGGCCTTGCCGAGAGGGACGATCGTGTCCTCACCGGGCAGCTCCTCCATGATCTCGCGCCGCCGGTAGAGCTCCTTCATCTCATAAAAGATGACCGGATTGCCGTCTCTGAGGCTGGCCTTGAGCAGCCCTTTCGCATCGTAGGGCGTGCTCGGGCAGACGACCTTGAGGCCGGGGGAATTGCAGAACCACGCCTCATTCATCTGGCTGTGGTAGAGCGCGCCGCCGCCATATCCGCCTGCCGGACCGCGAACGACGATCGGCATATTGACCTCGCCGGCCGTGCGGTAATGGTAGGTCGCCATCATGTTGACGATTTGGTCGAAGCCGCACGAAATGAAGTCGATAAACTGCATTTCGGCCATGACGGTCTTGCCATTGAGTGCGGCGCCGACGGCCGAACCGATAATCGCGGCCTCAGAGATGGGCATATCGATGACCCGGTCTTTGCCAAATTTGGCTTGAAGCCCTTCGGTGACTCCGAACGCGCCACCGAGCAGCCCTATGTCCTCGCCCTGGCAGATCATGTCGGGGTTGCGCTCCATCTCCTCGAACATGGCTTCCTTGAGCCCCGTGAGATAGTTGCTCTTAGTTTCCGGGAGCGCTTCTTTGATGGCCATCTAATCGCCCTCCCGAAAAACCCACTTGCCGCCCTCTTCGGGGTCTGGAACGTCAGCCGCAAGGGCGTGGGAAACCGCTGAGTCGAGGAACTCCACCACGTCCGGGGGAAAGTCCTCGTTGGTCACTTCCTGTGCATTGCGGCCTTCCGGACTATAGAGATCGGCTTCCTTGGCGCTTAGGAAGCCCTTTTCTACGAGATGGCGCTTGCAAACGGCGATGGGGTCGCGCTCCCGGCCCCGCTTCACCTCCTCGGGGTCCCGATATTTCTGGGCGCGGTCGTCGTCGTGGTCCCCGTGGCCGTACGCGCGGAAGGTCTTGCATTCGACAATGCTCGGACCCTTGCCGGAACGGGCGTGATCGACCGCCGCCATGACCTTGTCATAGACATCGAAAACATTCTGACCGTCCGCGATGAAGCCCGGAATGCCGAAACCATCCGCGCGCCTAGCAAAGTCACGCAAGGGGTATTCGAGGTGGGTCGGCGTCCCGAATGCCCATTGGTTGTTCTCGATGATCGTGATGACCGGGAGCTTATGGACGGCGGCATAATTGATCGCCTCGTGGAAGATGCCTTGCGCGGTCGAACCTTCGCCATTGTAGGTGAGTGCGACCGCGTCTCCGCCATTGAGCCGCTCGGCATAAACAACACCGGCCGCAACCGGGATGGTGCCAGCGAGCATAGAGGTCGAATGGATAATGTGCTTGGCCCTACTTCCAATGTGCGACCAGTTGTCGCGAGCCCTGCCTGGCGAGGTTGCCTTGCCCCAAACCTGCCCACAAACCTCTTCGATGCTCATGCCCATTCGGTCCTTGTTCCGCCACCCTGCGCGAGCATCCTTGAGAAAGAATGCGGGCATGTCGCGGTGGATTGGGCTGATCCAGTCGTTTGGCTTCAATCCAAAGAGCGAGCCGACGATGATGGCTTCCTGGTTGTGCGAGGAATACAGCGTTCCAGTTAGGCGGCCCTTGCGCTTTTCCTTGATGAGACGCACGTCGAAATACCGCGCGACATAGAGTTGGCGCAGCATTTCGAGGCAATCGTCCCTGGATAATTGGGCACTGGGCCCAGGTGCTTCGCCTTTTGCGGCCTCTTTTTTATGGGCGATGGCGGATCCTGATTTAGGCGTCAATACACGATCTCCAATGACTCCTTCCATAGAGTCGGACGGAGAGCCAGTTTACCTCAGGCAAGTTGCGAGGCCCGCCCTATTGGGGCGGGCCTCGTGGCGAATCCCAGAAGCCAGTTAGAGGCCGCCGGCTCGCCTTGCCTTGTCCATCTCAGCAAGGAACGGCTGGAGCGGCATATAGCCTCCAACCTTATGGATTTCCGTTCCATCGCTCTTGAGGAAGCGAATATCCGGATAGCTGTTGACCCCGAATCGCTGAGCCACGCTGGGCTGCTTCTCAGCGTCTATGTGAACGAAGACGAAGTATTTGCTTTGCTTTTTGAATTCGTCGGAGCTGAAGACTTCACGGTCCAGCTTTTTGCAGTACGTTCACCATTCTGTGTAGAAGTCGAGCAGTACGAGCCGCTTCGTCCTGGCCGCCACCTTGAGGGCCTCGTCCAGATCCGAATACCACTTCGCCGAGTTAAGCTCGTCTTCCGACAGCTGCCTCGATCCCTCCGGCGCCTTGAATGCGAACAGCCCGGCATCAACAGCGGAGCCAACTGCGACATTAAGAGTGTCCAGCACGAGGCTGTCCTTTGCGTCGGGGTTGGTGACCACGATCTCAGCCTGCCGCGCAATATTGTCCTTGTCGCTCAGGTAGAGCGTGACCACTTTCCGTCCTTCAGCATCTGCCTTGGCTTCCACCACATTGAGAACCATTCCCTTGCGGTTCTTCTTGCCAAGGTTCTTCGAAGAAACCTTCGCAAAGGCATCCGGCATGAAGAAGGCGCTCCAGACGACGTACTCGTCCGCGCTGAGCTTTTCTCTGAGATCGGCAGGGGTTTGGGCCTGCTTCAGGTAGGTCTTGTTGACCTTGTCGTAGGTCGTGATGGTGGTGCCATCGGCGACGATCAATTCGGTCGGGCGGTCGATCTTGGCCATGTTCGGCTTGGCCAGGTCGATGCGGATGGGGGTCTTTGCGCCGAGATTGCGCATCACCGTGTATTCGGCGGTCAGGGTTTGCGCCTCGGTCAGCGCTTTCTGGAAGCCGCCCAAAAGACCGGCTCCACTCCCCTGTGCCCACACGTAGAGCGCAGCGGCGGCAAGACCTGTGATTCCTAGGAACTTGCGCATCTTATATCTCCTGCTATGATTTGAAGGCCCAATGCCTCTGCTTGATACTATAGCCTATCTGGAGTCCGAATGATGAAATGGATCCTGGCAATCATCGTGCTCGCCCACGTCGTTCTCGGCGCCCTGTACGTCAGTGCGACACCATACAGAACCGGCGGCAAGCTCGTGAACCAGGCCGGACAGCAGGTCCCGGAAATCGGCGCGCCCGACGAGAGACAGCACGCAAACTACATCCAGGCCCTCCTCGACGGAAAGGGCATTCCCTACCTGCTGGTCAATGTGCCGAACCTGGCCGGAGTCCGAAACCCCGCCCTCGAAGAAGATTACGAAGCCCACCAGCCACCCCTTTACTACCTGGCCGCCACAGGCTGGGCAAAGATCGCAGGTGTAGATGACGTCGAGTCCCAGGGCGCCCGGTCCATCCGCTACCTGAACCTGCTCTTTGGCGCCCTCACCGTCGTCGGCGTATATTTCTTCTGCATTTGGGGATTCCGCAACCCGGGCCTTGGCGTCATCGCGGCCGCGATCGCCGGATTGCTCCCCATGAACATCGCCCTCAGCGCCGCGATCAGCAACGACCCCCTGCTCATCGCCATCTGCACCTGGTCCCTCGCCATCTACGCGAAAGGAATGATGAAGGGCTGGACCGTAAAACTGGCAATCTTGGCAGGATCGCTGGCCGGCCTGGGAATCCTTACCAAGACCTCCGCGCTGCCTCTCCTCCTCATACTCCCCCTCGCCATCCGCCTAGGCCCGAAACAAGACAAAGCCATAAGGATCTGGCTGACCGCAGCATTATCAGCGCTTCTTCTCGCGGTTCCCTGGTGGGTGCGGAACGTGATGGTCTATGAGCCGCAGGGGTACGGCATGGATTTTCTCGCGATGAATGTGTTTAAAGACGCGTTCGCCGACAACACGAAGGGCATGGAGGCGCTCATCCAAAACTTCGGGCCCGCGAGCTACTGGATTGA
>JBASWW010000019.1:0-31619 GCA_049276675.1 Fimbriimonadaceae bacterium | reverse complement strand
CGAAGGGAAATGTACGGCTTCTAGAGCGAATACCTCCATAATGAGACTCCATGGAGTCAGGCTCAACGCGCTACATTGGAGGAGAATGGGTCCGATTCTGGCGGCCGGAGGCATCGAGCCATTTGCGAGCCGAGATCGAGGGGGAGCGATCCCTGCCGGTGGCGATTGTGCGGCGGGCGTTTCCCCAGTCCGATCCGGGGCAATACCTTTCCATACAAGGCGCGGACGGCATCGAGATCGGCATCCTGAAGAGCATCGACGAGCTTGATCCGGCCTCGCGTGAAGCCGTTTTGCTGGAGCTGGACCGCCGATACTACACGCCCAAAATCTTGGCGGTTAACGTCCTGCGCCAGGATGCGGGGATGTGGCTCTTCGAGGTCGAGACGCAGCGGGGCAGGTCTGAGTTTTACGTTCGAAACTGGCGCGACAGCGCCCACGAAACGGGTCCCGGCCGTCTCCAGATCACGAGCGTGGATGGGCAGCGCTTCGAGATAGAGGACTATGCCAAGCTCGATGAGAAAAGCCAAGCGCTCCTAGAACAACTGGGATAACGACATGCTTTCAACGCAGAGAAGCAGAGGAGCAGAGTTGTTGGCGAGTTGGGTCTATCCGACCAAATGCTGCCTCTGCGACATGCTGGATGACTCCCACCTTTGCTCGATTTGTCGAGATGCGTTCGAGCCTCGTGCACAGAGAGTGGCACGGGCGTATGGGCCAGCGGACCTCAGCTACTGGGCGGCGATCTTTGCCTACGACGGCAGGGCTGCGCAAGCGGTGCAGCGGCTGAAATACAACAGGGCCACCGCGCTTGCCGGCCCCCTTTCGAACCTGCTTTTCGAGGCGGCGGAAGCGGAGGCGTTGCTCGATGTCGACCTGATCGTCCCCGTTCCGATCCATTGGTCCAGGCGGTGCCTTAGGGGCTTCAACCAGTCCGATCTCTTGGCGGAGGCCTTCCCTAAGAACCTGCTTGCAAGGTGGCCTGTGCGGAGGATCCGGGCAACCCGGCCGCAAGTGGGCTTATCACATGACGAGCGGACGAGCAACCTAAAAGGCGCATTTCGGGCATCGCCGAAGGTCGCAGGTAAACGGGTGCTGCTTATAGACGACGTGCTGACCAGCGGACAGACCGCCAGGGAGTGCGCCAGCGCGCTCAAAGCAGCGGGGGCCACAGAAGTGGGAGCTCTCGCGCTTTGTGGCGGCGGGATCTAGCGGGCTTGCATGCGAAATTCAGCCACAAGCAATCGGCTAATCCAGCTCCGGCTGCAGCAAGCCGTAGCGGCCGTCGTTTCGGCGGTACAACACCTCTACCGCACCGCTTGCCTCATTCCTAAAAACAAAGAACGGGTGGTCGACGAGGTCCATCTGCAAAGCCGCTTCCTCCATTGACATCGGCTTCAGGCGGAAGCTTTTGCGCTCTTTGACGTCGAGATGATGGTTGTTCTGCATCATTTCGCCCATTTCCTCGTGGGGCTCTGGGGCCAGGGCAGGCGGCGCCTGGGTTCCCTTGCGGCGGTGGCTATCTATTAGGCGGCTTTTCAGCTTACGAAGGCGGCTCTCCAGCTTGTCGTGGACGCGGTCGATGGCGGCCTGTATCGTGGGTTCTGTGTCCTCTCCGCGTATCGTGAAGCCGTCGGCAAAGACCGTGATCTCGATCCGGTGGGTTCCGTTCGGCGCCTCACGGTGGACCATTTCGACCTTCTGAGCCTGATGGAAGTAGCGGTCCAGGCCTCCAAGCTTGCGTGCAGCATATTCGCGGTCTTTGAGGCTCACGTTTCCTTCGGCATTTCTCACCAGTACGTCCATTTAGTCTCCTCCTTGCGCGGCGGCCAAAGTCGCGATAGCGAAGGCGGCAATGCCTTCTCCGCGGCCGATAAAGCCGAGGCGCTCGTTGGTCGTCGCTTTGATATTGATACGCTCCATCGGAATGAGAAGCTCTTCGGAGATGGCGCGGCGGATGTCTTCCGCCCGGCTCATGATCTTCGGATATTCGGCAATGACGGTCGCATCTATATTCAGAATACGCCACCTGTCGCCTTTTATCAGCCGTCCCGTGTGCCTGAGAAAGTGGGTCGAGCGCACACTTTTCCATTGCGGATCGGCTGGCGGGAAGTGAACGCCGATGTCGCCGAGTCCGGCAGCTCCCAAGAGCGCATCCACGATGGCATGGAGCAGGGCGTCAGCGTCTGAGTGCCCCTCCAAGCCTCGATGGCCAGCAAATTCGATGCCCCCGAGATACAAGGTTCGGTCGCCATCTTCGGAAAATGCGTGGACGTCGTATCCCATCCCGGTTCTATTTTCTGTGCTTCGTGGAATGTCCATACGATGCGTAATCTTGACGTTCGCTTCTTCTCCAGGCACGAGCATTGGAGTGATTCCGACTGCCTCGGCGAGCGCGACATCATCGGTGAACTCCTCCCGCGTCTCGGCAAATGCCTTTCTGAGGATGTCGGTTCGAACTCCTTGCGGCGTCTGCATGGCGACCAGCTTAGAACGATCGATGAGTTTCGTGCTGCTCCCATTTTGCATCCGGATCGTGTCCTTGACGGGCACGGCAGGCGCCGCAGCACCGGCTTGAACGGCGGCCCGGACAACATCGGCGATCAGCTGTGAAGATACGTGGGGCCGCGCCGCGTCGTGGAGAAGCAGTACATCGGCATTGCCGCATGCCTCAAGCGCGCTCCGGACGCTTTCCTGCCGAGTTGCGCCGCCGAGTATGACAAACGCCGCGCCATCGGCTTCCAAGCGGATTGCTTCGATATTGGAGCTCGAACACACCAGGCCGACATCGTCCACATCAGGGCATGTCCGAAATCTCTCGTATGACCACCGCCACAAGGGCTTGCCATCGAACGGGCAAAGCACTTTGTCCGATCCGAATCGCTCGCCCTTTCCGGCCGCGAGGATGGCTGCGACGACGCGCATGGCCTAGTTTGACCTACGGGGCGGCCTTGGCGAGCGGGTCTCCCAGCCCGTGTCCTCGGCGGTGTTCCCCTCGGCATGATCCCCAAGCGGGGGGAGTCCTGATCTACCGGGGGGGAGTGCGGAATCCGAGCCATCGTCGACCTCGCCAAAGATCATTTTGCCTCGCTCCGTTTGGATCACCTGGGTCACGATGATTTCCAGGGTCTCGCCGATGTGCGCCTTGCCGTGCTCGATTACAACCATCGTTCCGTCTTCGAGATAGCCGATGCCCTGGCCAGGCTGATTCCCCTCGCGGATGACGGCAAGGGTCAACGTTTCTTTCGGAAGGACGTTGGGCCGCATGGCGAGCGCGAGGTCATTGAGGTTGAGGACCGTTACGTCCTGCAGTGCGGCGACCCGATTCAGATTGAAGTCGTTGGTGACCACGTCTCCCCCAAGCGCCTTGGCCAGGCGCACGAGCCGGGAATCGACCTCCTCCGTCGGATCCGGCGAGTACCGGTCGTGGACGCCTACCTCAAGAGGAAAATCGGACTGCAGATGGCGCAGGACGTCGAGCCCCCGACGGCCTCGCTGACGCCGGAGGGGATCGTGGCTGTCCGCGATATGCTGAAGCTCCTCGAGAACAAATCCGGGCACATAGAGCTGACCTTCGAGAAAGCCCGTGCGGGCAACATCATAGACTCGGCCGTCAATGATCACGTTGGTGTCCAGAATCTTGATCGCCCGCCGTCTGACGCGCCCCTTGCCCCTAGTCCAGGGAAGAATCTCTCCCATGGATTGCAGGGTGTAAACCGCGAGAGCCGAGAACGTGACCATCAGGCCGAGCAGCGCCAGAGGGATGTATGGCCCGGGCAGCACCGAGTTGAAAAGTACAACAAAAGGCGAAGATGCGATAAGCCCGGCGAAGACCCCGACAAAGACGGTGACCTTGTCGGCGACGTCCATCTTCTCCCAGCGCCCGAAGAGGGTTCCGGTAAGTCGAACCAGTGCGCCGGCAATCCCTGCGCCGACAAGCGTGCCGCCCAGGGCGAGGGTCGCCCGGATGAACACATTGTTGAAATGCTCGTTTTTCTCCGCCGTGAACTGCTGATAGATGTTCTTCAGCAGATCGGGAAGCACATTGAAGAAAAGCACGCCCGAGAGCGCTGCGACGAGCAAAATGAAGCCGACGCGCACGACCACCGTGACTCTCAGATTCCTAATGCCCAGCCAGCTATTTCTTTTCAACAGTTAGAACTTCCAGCTTTACTTTATCAAAGAATGTGAAGACGAAGGCGTCTTCCACGTTGCCCTGCGAGAGCTTGACGTGGCTTGGGTTGATTTGATCGTAGGGCTGTGTCGAATCGAGCCCTATCCATTCCTTCCCCTCGAATACTTCTACCCATGCGTGGTAGTAGAACATTCCATCCATGTACACGAGGCCGCTCGTCAGCCGGGTCGGAATGTTGGCTGCTCTCATTAAAGCAGCGGTCAGGATCGCGTAATCGCGGCAAACGCCCTCCTTCGTCTTCAGGACCTCCGCCGCGTTTCGCAGCACGCCAATGCCGGCGTTCGGCGTCATGATGCTGTTCACATGCCTGCGTATGGCTTGCGCTGCCTCGAGAACCCTTGCTTTCTTGCCGATCAAGCGCTTGGCGAGCGCCCTGATTTCCGCATCTCCAGAAGCGACGTGGGTGCTGGGCTTGACCCACTTGGGCTGGGCTTTCGCGGCCTGTGAGATCGTGACGGATGGCCGCGAGCTGGAATCAGGCGGATGGACATCGACGATCCAAGATGCGCCCTTCTTGGTCACGGTTTGATGCGAGTCGCTTGGCAGCCTCGAAAGGTCTTGGCCCGACACGCGCATGACCAGCCGCTTGAGTTCGTTGGGGTCGCCAATCGGTTTGTCTGTCTTGATGCTCGATGAGATGGCCAGGTCGGTGGAAGGCTCGTAGCCGGTCGAGTTCGAGCCCAGAGCCTGTGCCTTGGATTCGGGAATCATGGCGATGCCAACCGGGCCTTCAGCTTTGATCAGGTCACCCTTCGCACTGACGTACAGTTTCATCGGGGACCGAGGGTCTTCCAACTCGATCAGGGTTGCATCGATGGAACGGCCATTCACGACCACCTTTGCCCTCCCCTTGAGCACGGACGTCGTTTTCACGAGGCTGATCGTCATCGGATCCAGCACATAGGCCACTTTTTTGGCGCCCCGGGCTGCTCCATCTGCGAGAAGAGCGAGGATAGGATCGTCGATCACCTCGCCGCCGCTCGGAATAATCAGGGTCTTTCGATCTTTCTTCCCGGAATTGTCGCTGGTGACGAGAATCTTGGAGCCTGCAAAGACCGCGTCGGTCAACTGGGTGCGGCCGCCGCTCTCAAGCAGGAACCGCATACGGATCGGGCGGTTTTGCAGCGTGGACCAGGAGGTCGACGACATCCTCATGCTCATCCCTTGCCCGAGCATGCCGGCGTTGATCACGTTCTTCGAATCCACCCGGCGCGCCAGCTTGCCTTGATAGAGCTCTTGCTTCTGGGAATAGGACACGTAGCCAAGCTTCGCCGCGCCGAGATAGACGCCGAAATACGATTCCTGGGCGAATCCAAGAGAGGTGGCAAGCAATAACAGGAGAAGAGCGGAGCGTTTCATTTGGACTTCTTAGTTACTACTTCACTTCGCGCAGCGGCGTTCTGCCACCGCAAACGAACCTGGCCTCTCGAAGAGTACCGAACCCGCACCTATTCAGGGGTCGGCAGCGCGGTAAGGTAGCTGAATATGCCAGAAGACAAAGAGCCCAAGAAGGAAGACGAGAAAAAAGATGTGATTCCTCTGCCGGTGGACGATGAGCCGGTTGTTACCCACCATTCCATCGAGGTGAACGGGGAGCCGTTTCATTACACGGTTACCGCTGGAATGATGCCTCTACGCGATGAAACGGGCGAACTCGAAGCCGGAATCTTTTACATGGCCTACAGCAAGGTGTCCGGTCCCAAAGACCTGGTGCCCGACTCCAAGCGCCCGCTCATGTTTTCTTTCAATGGCGGGCCCGGGTCATCTTCGGTGTGGCTTCATCTGGGTGCAGTTGGCCCCAAGCGCGTAAGGCTCCAGGATGACGGCGCACTGCCTCCTCCGCCATATGAGCTTGTGGACAACCCGCACACCTGGCTCGAGCACACTGACCTCGTGTTCATTGACCCGGTGGGCACAGGCTACAGCCGGCCCGCCAAAAAGGATGGCGGGGAGAAGTATTGGGGACTCAAGGGCGACATCGAGAGCATCGGCGAGTTCATCCGGCTTTTCCTGACGCGCTCGGAGCGCTGGTCCTCGCCGCTGTTTCTTGTCGGAGAGAGCTATGGCACGACCCGCGCGGCCGGTTTGAGCGGCTACTTGATCGAGCAGGGCATTGCCTTCAATGGAATTGTGCTGGTCTCCAGCATCCTGAACCTCCAGACAGCTCGCTTCAACAAGGGAAACGACCTTCCTTACATCCTGTTTTTGCCGACCTATACCGCGACGGCCTGGTACCACAAGAAGCTTCGGGGCTCAAGGAGCCTGTCGGCATCGCTGAAGCAGGTCGAGGACTTTGCCTCCGGCGAGTACATGCTTGCGCTCGCCAAGGGAAACAACCTACGGCCCGCCGAGCGCAAATCTGTAGTTAAGAAGCTTGCCAAGTTCACCGGTTTGAGCACGGAGTACGTGGACAACACCGACCTACGGATCAACATCCATATGTTCTGCAAGGAACTTCTGCGCTCTCAAAAGCGGACGGTGGGTCGGCTGGACTCACGCTTCAAAGGGATTGATGCCAACGCCGCGGAGGCCAGGCCCGAAGTTGATCCGAGCATGACCGGGATCTTGCCGCCCTATACGGCGATGCTCAACGACTATGTCCGGCGTGTGCTTGGATTCAAGAGCGATCTCTATTACCGAATCTTCGCAGAGGGCAAGCTCCATGAGAAGTGGGACTGGGGCAAGGCTAGCGAGGGGCATCCGGACACGAGCGAGGCTCTGCGATCGGCCTTGACCCGGAATCCCTTTATGAAGGTCTTTGTGGCGAATGGCTACTATGACCTCGCCACGCCCTATTTCGCGACCAAGTACACGCTCTCGCATCTTGGCCTCGATCCATCGCTGAAGGGAAATCTTTCCACCGGCTATTACGAGGCGGGCCACATGATGTACATCAACACCGATGAACTTGTGCGGCTGAAGACCGACGTGAGCGCGTTTATCGGGAAGGCACTGGCGCCCAGGTCGGCCTGAACTTGTCTGGCCGCGCGACCGTCCGCACAGCATGAGGGTTTGGGTTCTTGGATCCCTATTGCCGCTCTCTCGGGCCGATCGCCCGGTTTGGTCAATTGAAGGTGTCTTCGCTACGCAGGAGCAAGCCCTCGAGCATTGCGTTGAGCGGATGCAGTTCATCGGACCAGCGACCCTGAACGAGCCCCTGCCACCGGGCGAATGGCCGGGGATGTACTACCCTAACCTCGAGCCTGGCCCGGACGGAGACTTTCCCGGCGTTCCTTCCTGGCCGGTGCGACCCCGGCCGCCGATTCGGGGGTTTGCCGAAGAGCTTCCTCCTGACGGCTAGGGGCTGCCTTCGGGCGGTGGGGCGGTTCCTTCGATGGCCTAGCTTACGTTCGAATGGCTCGTTGGATATCCTCGCGAAAGTGGGCTTTGAAAGTGGTCATGTATAATGACCATATATGAAATCCATGTCGGTAACCCAGTTTAAAGCGAGGTTCTTGGAACTGGTGGAACAGATTCGAAGGACTGGTCAGGCAGTGCGGCTTACCAAGCGAGGCGAGCCGATCGTTTATGTGGGACCGCTGCAGGGCACTGAGGGGATCGACTTGACCCCGGGCCGTTGCGCCAATACCGTCAAGACGGTTGGCGACGTGATGACACCCATTGAAGACACGGATGACGCAGAAGTCGAGAAGCGGTGGTTTTAGACACACACATTTGGATTTGGCTCGTGACTGGCGTCCGCGAGTTGCCACAGACGGTCTTGGAGGCGGCGAAGGCCAATCCAACGGCTAATGTGCTGTCCGCCTACTCACTATGGGAGGCACACCTATTGCTTGAGAAAGGTCGGATTCAAGCCGTAGCCTCCGCTGAACACACGATCCGGAACTGGCTGTCGGCATACCCATTCCCTGTTGTCCCTGTGGATGGCGAAATTGCTTTGCTGGCCCGTACGCTCGAGTTTCAGCACGAAGATCCGGCAGATCGGTTCATCGCTGCAACTGCCTACCAATTGGGGCTACCCATGGCGACCTTGGATGCTCGGCTTGGAAGCTTGCCGTGGCTAAAGGTCATCCCCGCTCCGTGAATCAGCCGAGTAGGATTGAGCCATGCGTGTATTTGTTTCCGGCGACATCGAGGGATGCACCGGGATCGTCAACTGGTCCAAGGCAGGCAGCCCGAGCAGCAAACACTACGACTGGCCGTTTGCGCGCCGGATGTACACCCACGACATCAATGCGGCAATCCGTGGTGCAAAAGCGGCGGGCGCAAAGCACGTGGTGGTCAAGGACAGCCACAACTACTGCGACAACCTGCTCGTCGACGAGCTCGAGCCGGGCAGCGAGCTTATCACCGGGGCTGGGAATAGCTTCGACGGGATGATGCATGGGATCGATTCCAGCTTCGACTGCGCCATGCTCGTCGGCTATCACTCGATGGCGGGTACGCCGAACGGGATGCTCGACCATGCTCTTGTCGGAGGGCTCCATCGCTTTTGGCTGAATGGGGTCGAGGCAGGGGAGATCGCCGTTTCGGCAGCTTGTGCGGGGGCGTATGGGGTTCCTCTCGTGTTAGTAAGCAGCGATCAGGCCGGATGTGAAGAGGCCAGCGCGGCTATTCCGGAGGTCCGGACTTATGCCACGAAGACCTCTCTGGGCCGTTTTATCGCCCATCTGAAACATCCGAGCGAGACCGGCCCGGGAATAGAGAAGGCCGCCAGCGAAGCAGCTACTTCATACAAGGATATCCCGCCCTATGTCACAGAGGGTCCGGTGACCATGAGGCTTCAATTCAGAGAGTCGCACGAAGCGGAACTCGCCGCCTCGCTGCCACAAGTCGAGCGAGTTGATGGCTATACTGTCGAGTGGCGAGGTGCGGACTTTCTAGAAGCCAATCGCCTCGCGCAGGTGGTTTACGATCTCAGCATCAAGGCTCGGGTTTTAGATGGCTAGAGTTTTGATACCTGCTTGCCTCGTCCGAGCGTAGGTATGCCTGGGCTTCATTCAACGAGCTGGCAGGTTCCCAGAGAAAGCCCTTCTCGTTTACAACCCAGTACTCCGAACCCGCATAAAATGGAGGATCCAACCGGACGATGCGGAACTTGCCCTGTTCCTGGACGACTTCAAATGATTCACCCAGGTCCGCGATATTCCGAACGATGTCCGATGCATCTTGGTAATGCTCCGGCATGGGTTAGGAACGCGCCAGCGAGCCCATCGGATCCCACGGATCGAGCGCGATCGGATCCTTGTCCAGTGCCTTCAGCGACTTTGCAGGCACGAAGCGGCGATGCACGACGACCTCGTACGTGAATTCATCGAACCAAGCGTCGGTCATGACCATGAATCCCTTGTCGCCGCCCTTCTCGCCCCAGGAGTTCTCGACGCGCCACTTGATAGGCTCGTCGTTTTCGCCGAGGTCGACACCGGTGAAGACCATCGCATGGGTCATCTGCGAATGTCCGTAGATAAGCCGCTCAGCCTTGCTCATCTTGGGCTTCGCGCCGTAGACCAGCTCAAAGTCGAACATCTCCAGGTCCATGACGCCAAGATCGCGATCCAGGAACTTGCCGACATCGTTTCCGAACCAGACCGGATCGCCAGCTTTGATCTGCTCGACCGCAGCCTTCTTAAGGACCGGCATCTCGACGTTCAGATACGTGATGACCTCTCCTCCGACGACATTGCCCAGGAAGCGCACCGTGTATGTGGTGTTGTAGGAGTGCTTCGGACGCGGGTCGTGGATGAGGCAGACGTATTCATCCAGGTTCACTGCGACGTGCTTGTCATAGAATTCTTTCGGCGTCATGCGGCCATCGCGATGGAAGTTCTTGTCCTTGTCGCGCCACTGCCACCGGAAGTCCTTGGGCGGCTCACCGAGGTGGATGCATAGCATTCGGTAAATCTCGGCGAGGAAGGAGTCCTTCATTTGTTGGAGCCGCTTGCCGTTGGCCGTAATTGATTGGCCGTTGGATACTTCCGGCTTCCCGCTCGTACCGCCAGTGTTGTTTCGCGAAGCCGTTCGAAGCCGGCAGGCATAATCCCGGAGCATCTGCGTGATCTGATTTCCCATCTGATTGGTGGCGCTGCTGGACTCGGTTTCCGGCATTGCCGTTTTGGGCACGATGCCGTACTTCTTCACGAGATTGATGAACATATGCCATTGCCCACCATCTTGAATGGGGCCGGTGAGCAGCCAGTCGGTGATGCGGCTTCCGTCCGGCTCGTCGAGAGTTTGGAGGATGGATTCGAGGAAATAGTTGGCCTTTTCGAACTTGTCCCAAAACGTAACATAGTTTTGACTGAGCTCGAAATCGTCGCCGAGATTCATGTTCTTTCGAGCCTGCGCGCGGAGCACATTGAGCGCGGCAAACATCCAGCACCGGCCACTCGACATCTGCGAAGTCGCCTTGCTCTCCTCCAGGTGATGGCTGAAGGTATGGTCGATCTCGACGACCTTGCGGCGGTTCTGTGCGACCTTCGTGACCGTGGTGTTGCACACGGCGTTCATTGCCTGGCGGAAACGCGGTTCTCTCTCGAATGCTTTCTGGCATTCTGCGATGTCGTCGAGGGTGATCGCGCCTTGGATGCGTGCTTCCGGCGGAGAGGCTGTCTTGGGCATTTGTCTATTTTGAATGTTCGCGCGGCATCTTCGCTTGTTGCACAGACCATTTCACCGCGCGGTACGCTGTCCGGGCCAATGGAAGCCCTCGAGAGCTTGGTCAATCTTCTGGATGATGAGCATCGCCGCAATCGCGAGGCGATGGACGCGGTGATGTCCGACTACCGATCACGCATGGCTCGCGCGATGCAGGGCGGAGAGGACGAAGCGATCGCCAAGCATAAAAAGCGCGGCAAGATGCTGGCACGGGAGCGGATCGATGCGTTGGTGGACGAGGGTGCGCCGTTCCTGGAGTTCTCGACCCTCGCGGCAAACGGCATGTATGGCGATGAGGCGCCTAGCGCGGGGATCGTCACTGGGATCGGAAGGGTGCATGGCCGCGAGTGCATGATTGTCGCGAACGATGCCACCGTCAAGGGCGGCACCTACTTCCCGATCACGGTCAAGAAGCACCTCCGCGCCCAAGAGATCGCGCTGGAGAACCGGCTGCCCTGCATCTACTTGGTGGATTCCGGCGGCGCCTTTCTGCCTCTCCAAGCCGAGGTCTTTCCAGACCGTGACCACTTCGGGCGAATCTTTTACAACCAGGCGACGATGTCCTCCCGAGGTATCGCCCAGATCGCTGCGGTAATGGGGTCTTGCACTGCCGGCGGAGCGTATGTTCCGGCGATGAGCGATGAGGCGGTTATCGTAAAGGGCCAAGGAACGATCTTCCTTGGCGGGCCGCCATTGGTGAAAGCTGCCACGGGAGAGGAGGTGACGGCTGAAGAGTTAGGCGGCGCGGACGTCCACACACGGATCAGCGGTGTAGCGGATCACTTGGCCGAGAATGACGCGCACGCGATAGAGATCTTACGGAACATCGTTGAATCTTTGGGAGGGACACGCTCCGTCGTGTCCCCACTGCACGGACCCGACGGAGCGGGTCCCTCCGAGGATCCCGTTTGCGATCCTGCCGATCTGTATTCACTCATCCCAGCGGATACTAAACACCCTATGCCGATGCGCGAGGTTCTGGCGCGGGTCGTGGACGGCAGCAGGTTCCAGGAGTTCAAGGCGAATTTCGGAACGACGCTTATTTGTGGCTTTGCGCGCTTTCATGGAAACCTTGCCGGGGTGCTCGCGAACGACGGCATCCTGTTTAGCGAATCGGCGCAGAAAGGCGCGCACTTCATCGAGCTTTGCTGCCAGCGCGGCATCCCGATCGTGTTCTTGCAAAACATCGTTGGATTTATGGTCGGCAAACGCTATGAAAACGAGGGGATCGCCAAGCACGGTGCGAAGCTCGTGACGGCGGTCAGTACGGCCAACGTTCCGAAGTTCACGGTGGTCGTCGGTGGCTCTTACGGGGCTGGAAACTATGGGATGTGCGGTCGTGCTTACCAGCCGCGGCAGCTTTGGATGTGGCCGAACGCGCGCATTTCGGTAATGGGAGGCGAGCAAGCCGCGAATGTGCTCCTTACGGTCAAGATGGATCAGCTGGGGACGAAGGGACAGGCAATGAGCGTGGAGGAACAGGAGGCTTTCAAGGCGCCGATCCTTGCCAAATATAGCGACGAATCCTCGGCATACTACTCCACCGCCAGGCTGTGGGATGACGGCATTATCGACCCTGTCGACACGAGGAGGGTCCTCGCTCTTGGCATTGAGGCCGCGCGACATGCTCCGATCGAGGAGCCTCGATTCGGAGTATTCCGAATGTAGCCTGGATTTCGCAGCTTGTCTCAGTGATTCCTTGGAGCTTTTGAATGGCAGGGGCCCCTGCGTGCTTCTGCGCAGGCTCCGCGCCTTCGTTGCTTCCCAAGCTGGCGTCTACATGCCAGGCGGCATAGCCTTGCCGTCGATCGTCGCAAGCTCGCGCGTGCTCTTGTCTTGAGTCACCCACCACTTGCCCTTCTTTTTGGTGAGCATCAGGTTCCAGCGCGAATCGATGTGGAGCTTCGACAGCTTCTTCGGGTTCTTCGGATTCGCGATCATTGCATCAAGCATAAACGCGCCCCTCCCGCTTGCCGTATTGCCACGGACCCTGATCCCTGAAACGGCCAAAGAAATCCTCTTGATAGATTTTATGCCAGCGTTATGCTCGAGGTCTCGCTGAATCGTCTGGTTCAGATTCATCTTCTTGCCGCGAATGTCGATCGATTGGTAGCCAGGAGAGAAATTGGCCCGAAATACTGATTCCATGACCCTCAAATCGTGCTTTTTGAAGGCGGCGACATACCGATTCATCGCCCCTTGGATGTGCGCCCGAAGCTCCGAAGCCTCGCTCGCGAATGCGCCCGCAGTGGTTAGGGATAGCGCCGCCACAAAACTCAGGCGCCAGCCACTCATTTGCTTCATCAAATCGACACCCCCTCAACTTTGCGAATTCTACCGCGGCGAGAGTACCGGAATTGGGCCGCGTCAAGATAGGGTTCGCTTTAGGCCGTGACATCCCGACCTTCGAGCATCCCCAAAGAAGCGTCGAACTGCGTAATATCCACCTCCTCAGCGGAAGCGCTCTTGGAGCTTGGCCAGGGCCTCGCTTCCGGGGCAAAGGTCGGAGTGGGGGATATTCGTGAGCGCCTGAGGAATGGTGCCGAGCTGGTCGTGCATGTCCACCGAAGATTCGGAAACGTAGAGCAGGCCGGTGGCGACCACGCCTTCGCTCTGGAGCGCGCGGATATGGGCATACGACCGGTCGCGATCAGTTGGATCGTAGTCCTCGGCGACCTTTCTTAGCTGGACGAAGCCTCCATCGTGAAGCTTCACGCGAAGCTCCGAACCGGGGTCGTATGCGGCGGTGATCTCGTCCCGCGGCATGACGAAATCGGCCTGTACGACCTCGATCTGATGCTCGCGCGTGTAGGCGTAGCTCTTGGTCGATCCCTCGTGGTCGTTGAAGGTAACGCAAGGGCTGATGACGTCCACGAACGCGAACCCCTTGTGCATGAGACCAGCTTTCAGGATCGGGACGAGCTGCTCCTTGTCCCCCGAAAAGCTGCGGGCAACAAAGGTTGCTCCGAGAGTAAGGGCAAGCAGCACCCCGTCGATCGGCGCCATCGTGTTGGTTTCCCCTTTCTTGCTCGTCGAGCCAGCGTCGGATGAGGCCGAGAACTGGCCCTTGGTCAGGCCATAAACGCCGTTGTTTTCGAGGATGTAGAGCAGATTGAGATTGCGGCGCATGACGTGGCACAGCTGCCCGAGGCCTATCGAGAGGGAGTCTCCGTCGCCGGAGACACCGATCAGCATCAGCTCCCCGTTCGCAGCTCCTGCCCCGGTGGCGACGGCCGGCATTCGCCCGTGCACGCTGTTGAAGCCGTGGGCTTCTTTCAGGAAGTAGGCGGGGGTCTTGGATGAGCAGCCGATGCCGGAGAGCTTGGCAACCTTGTGCGGCTCGACGTCCAGCTCCCAAAAGGCTTGGATGATCGCGGCGGTGATTGAGTCATGTCCGCAGCCCGCGCAAAGGGTGGTGATCGAGCCCTCGTAGTCTCGCCGGGTCAAGCCGACCGCGTTCTTGGCAAGCGCGGGATGGTGAACCTTGGGCTTGGCAAGGTAGCTCATGCGTACACCCCTATCTTGGATCGGACCCCTTCGATGACATGCACGGCGCTCATCGGCAAGCCTGCGTAGTAGCGGATGGATTCCAGCTGGCCAGGGCAAACCCCGGTCTCCAGCAGGAGCAGGTTCCGAAGCTGGCCGTCGCGGTTCTGTTCGATAATGAAATTAATCTCGTGTGCATCGAGGAAGTCTCGAACTTCCTTACTGAACGGGAAGCCTCGAATGCGCATGTAGTCCACCTTGAAGCCCTCAAGCGCGAGGCGATCCATGGCCTCGACACATGCAGCATGGCAACCGCCCACGGTTACGAGGCCGGTCTTTGACTTTGGATTTTGGATTTCGGATTTTGGATTTACGGAGTCAGAAATCGGATTTTGGATTTTGGATTTTAGATTGGCTGAGACTTCGCCTGCCCACCGAAAAACAGGCCCAGGCACTGCCTTCGCGGCGCTCTCGATCTTGCGGGCGATGCGGTCCATGACGTCCTGATATTCGGCGGCATCCTCGGTGTATCCGCCGAACTTGTTGTGCCCTGATCCTCTAGTAAAGAATGCGCCTTTCGGACTCATCCCCGGCAGCGTGCGGTAGGGGACTCCGTCGCCATCCACGTCCAGGTAGCGATAGAACTTCTCGGCCTTCTCCAACTCCTCTGCGGACAGCACCTTGCCACGATCCGGGGTAAAGCCATCATCCCAGGTGAGCTGCGGAATCATCCAATCGTTCATGCCGATATCGAGATCGCTGAGGACCATCACGGGCGTCTGGAATCGTTCTGCGAGGTCGAAAGCCTTCACCGCCATCTCGAAAGCCTCAGAGGGATCGCAAGGATAGAGGCAGATATGCTTCGTGTCGCCGTGCGAGGCATAAGCGCATTCCATCAGGTCGGACTGCTGGGTGCGGGTCGGCATACCGGTTGAAGGTCCTGTGCGCTGAACATCGAAGACGACCGCCGGAACCTCGGCATAGTAAGCCAGCCCCAAGAACTCATTCATCAATGAAATGCCCGGGCCGGCGGTGGAGGTGAACGCCCTGGCGCCAGCCCATGAGGCGCCGATGACCATCCCAACCGCCGCCAGCTCGTCCTCCGCCTGAATGATCGCGTATCGGTTCCTGCCCGTCTCGGGGTCCTTGCGGTAGCGGCTGCAGAACCCGATGAAGGCCTCCATGAGCGAGGTGGCCGGAGTGATCGGATACCAGGCCGCCACCGTAGCCCCCGCATACACGCAGCCGAGCCCGGCGGCCGTGTTCCCATCGATGAGGATGCTGTCCTTGGTCGCATCCATCTTCTCCAGCCGGATCGGCAAGGGGCAGGGAAGGTGCTCTTTGACGTAATCGAAGCCAAGCGCGATGGCGGTGCGGTTCGATTCGAGCAGCGCAGGCTTCTTGCCAAATTTCTCCTGGGTAAGCTCGACCATCACCTCCGTATCCATGTCGAGCAGAGCGGCAAGAGCCCCCGCATAGGCGATGTTCTTCATTAGAATGCGCTCCCGGACACCTGCGAAGACCTCGTTGCAGAGCTGGGCCAGCGGCACTCCGAGATAGACGATGTCGGGGCGCTTCTCATCCGGATCGAGCGGCCAGGTGGAGTCGTACAGCAGCCATCCTCCGCTGCGCACTTCTCGCACATCCTGGGCGAAGGTCTGGGCGTTAAACGCGGCGAAGAGGTCGAAGATGGGGGTGCGTGCGGTATAGCCGTCCTTGCTGACGCGAATCTCGTACCAGGTCGGCAGCCCCTGGATGTTCGATGGGAAGAGGTTTTTGCCCGTGACGGGGATTCCCATGCGGAAGATGGCCTGCATGATCAGGCTGTTGGCGCTGGCGGAGCCGGTGCCGTTCGCGGTCGCGATCTTGAAGGCGAAGTCGTTAATCTGGTGCTTCATGACACTACTGCCGGTTGGATGATCCGCAAAGTGCTCTCAGGAACGGGCCTTCCCGCATAGGGCAGTTCGATGATGGACTTTCGCATGTCCCAGGCATAGGTCGGGCAACGCTCGGCGCACAGGCCACAGTGCAAGCAGAGGTTCTCGTCCTTGACCATCGCTCTTCCGGTCTGCTTCAAAGAGCCTGAGATGAACATCGGCTGGTGCTTTTCGATCCTTGGAGCTGTCAGTCGCTCCTCCAAGGAGCCATTTGGGGAAGACTCGTCATTTTCCGTAATCGTCAGGCAGTCCGTGGGGCAGATGTCTATGCAGGCGTCGCACTCGATGCAGAGCGAGTCCGTGAAGTGCGTCTGCACGTCGCAGTTGAGGCAGCGCTCGACCTCCGCCTTGGTCTGCTCGGGCGTAAAGCCCTCTTCGACCTCGGTGCTCATGCTGGCAAAGCGCAGTGGCATCTCGACATGCTTCATTTTTTGCCGGGCGATGGGGTCGTAATCGTTGCTGTACGACCATTCGTGCAGACCCATCTTCGTGCTGCTCAGCGTTTGGCCGCGCGGCATGCGCTCGGTCACCGGCTTGCCCTGGCAGTAGCTGTGGATCGAGATGGCGGCTTGCTGGCCATGCGCGACCGCCCAGATGATGTTTTCCGGTCCCCAGGCCGCGTCGCCTCCAAAGAAAACTCCCTCGCGCGTGGACATGAAGGTCGTCTTGTCCACCACCGGCATGTCCCACTCGCCGAATTCCAGCCCGATGTCGCGCTCGATCCAGGGAAAGGAATTCTCCTGGCCGATGGCGAGGATGACGGTGTCGCAGGGGAGCGTCACCCGGCCGGCTGGAGTCTGGACCAGCTTGCCATCCACTTCCTCGGAGATGAATTTGTCGAACTCCATCCCCGTCAGCTTCCCGTTTTTGACGATGAACTGAACGGGCGAGAGGTTTTCGAGAATCTCGACCTGTTCTTCTTCGGCATCCTCGAGCTCCCATGGGCTCGCTTTGAAGTATTTGCGGGTCTTGCGGGCGATGACCTTGACGTCCTTTGCTCCGAGGCGCTTCGAAGACCGGCAGCAGTCCATCGCCGTGTTTCCAACTCCGATGATGAGTACCTTCTCGCCGACAGTTTTCACGTGCTCGAAGTGGATGTTCGCCAGCCATTCGATGCCGATGAATATCTGGTCGGTCTCGTGCCGCCCTGGGATGTTTAGCTCCTTCCCCTTCGGAGCTCCGCTGCCCACGAAGACTGCATCGAATTCCTTGGAATCCAGGATTGCTTTCAGGCTCTCGATGCGTGTGTTGTAGCGCATTTCGACGCCCATGTCGGTGATGTAGCCGATCTCCTCATTCAGAACCTCGGGAGGCAATCGGAAGCTTGGAATGTTGATGCGCATCAGGCCGCCGGGCGTCGGGAGGGCCTCGAAGATCGTGCAGTGGTAGCCGAGGGGCATGAGATCGTTGGCTACCGTCAGCGAGGCAGGCCCAGCTCCGATCAGCGCGACCTTTTTGCCATTCTTCAGCGAGGGCGCCACTGGCAGTCGGGCTGTGATATCGCCTCTGTTGTCAGCTGCGACACGCTTCAGGCGACAGATCGCGACGGGCTTGCCATCGACCCTCGTTCTTCGGCAGGCAGGCTCGCATGGCCGGTCGCAGGTCCTGCCCAGGATGCCGGGAAACACGTTCGATTCTCGGTTAAGGATATAGGCGTCGTCGAACCGCCCCTGCGCGATCATCCGGATATATTCCGGAACATTCGTGTGCGCGGGGCATGCCCATTGGCAATCCACAACCTGGTGGTAATAGTCCGGATTGCCGACGTCCGTCCGCTGCATCAGGTTCTAATTATGGCTAACCCGGAAAATGGCTGCCGCACTAGGACTCGAACCTAGGACCCGCTGATTAACAGTTAACGGGTATATTCCTTGCAGCGAGCCAGGACTCACTGATTCAAGTTCAAACGAGAGGATCGAGATTCCATTGACATCTATTAATCTCTGCTGTCATAATCCGGCTCTGCTGTCAAATTGCTGTCAGGAGAACGAACCACATGCAAAGGACACGAACTAGAAAAGCCCACGGCTACAGCGTCTATCAGAGGAAGTCCGACGGACGATGGGGATGGGCGGTCACCATCGGCGTCAACGAGAAGGGCAACCCCGACCGCGTGCAGGGCATCTGCCGAACAGAAGCCGAGGCAAAGGACAAGGCCCTTGACGTCCTGGCCAAGCACAGACAGGGACTACAGATCACCAAGGGTAAGGACATCAAGCTTGCCGACTACTTGGATCAATGGCTCGAAATGTACATCCGGCCACACCGCGAACCCAAAACGGTCGCATATTACAGCGGAATGGTTAGGACCCATATCAAGCCGACCCTGGGCCAGACCTACCTGAAGAAGCTAACCACCACGCAGGTTCAGAAACTCCTCAACGATAAGGCGAGGCCCTTCCTGGTCACCCTCAAGTACGAGGACGAGACTGTCGTAGAAAAGCGACTCAGCGGCGAGACGATCCGAGGCATACGCGCAACCCTTCGCAGTGCCCTATCCCGAGCATACAAAGATGGCCTGATCGCCGAAAACGTTGCCAGCCGGGTCGAGACGCCCAAGACGACCCGTAAAGATCCCGACTTCTTGAAGCCCGACGAAATCGAGAAGCTCCGCAAGAAGGCTATAGGACACCCTCTTGAGCGCCTCGTTGTTGTGGCTTTACACACCGGCCTACGCATAGGGGAGGCAACCGGCCTGAGATGGCAAGACGTTGACTTCGAGCTACGAACGATCCGAATCCAAAGCCAGCTCCAACGCGTCGATGGCAAACTAGCGTTAAAGAGTCTGAAGTCAACCAGATCCAATCGAACGTTGCCGCTTGCCAAGCCTGCCCTCGACGCCCTGCAATCGCAAAAGGCGGATCACGTCATGCAAGCAAGCACTACAAGCAGCAAGGCATTCAATCCACTAAGTTTGGTGTTTCTCAATCCCGAGGGCCGGCCATTCGATCCCAAATACGTCGATAGCCACCTCAAGACCCTGATGGTATCGGCTGGACTTCGCCCCCTTAGCTTTCACAAGCTGCGACATACAGCGGCTACCCTCATGCTTGCGGAAGGTATCCCCCTGGCAAACGTTCGCGACATGCTGGGTCATAGCCAGATCGCTTTGACAGCCAACACCTACGGACATGCCGTCCCTGAAGCTCTCAGAGGCGCTGCAGAGGCGCTGGAGCGTGCGATGGTGCCCAAGGCCAAGACAGCCAACGACAACCTCTAGCGGAAGCCACAGTCGGAAAGGGCAGGGAAGCTCGCCGCTGCGCGGCTCGCTGGAGGTGTCCTGCGGTATCGGCATTACATTCAATCGACACGCCTACCAGCCGTCCCGCAAGCGGCATGAATGGCTCGCTCCTCGGGCACCCCCCGGAGGGGGTACCACTCGTCACTCGGCAGCTCGCTGCGGTCGTGGTTGAGAGGCTGTCCTTGGGCCTCTCATAATGGCGATTATCAGCAAGGGCTACGCCAAGCCCGGAGGCTTCTGATAATCGGGCATTATAAAGCCCCAACGATCAAGGCGAGCCTCCAAGACACGGAGCCGCTCAATTGACCGTTGAAGTTGATGTGGCCCCGGTCCATTGCTTCCGGTCAGAATATAGGAATGCCCAGCCTGAAGCATGCTTGCAAGCCTCGAGCGAGTGTCTTTGACTCTGACAAGCGAGACACCGTTCCGGACATCCTTGACCTTGTCAACGGGAATATCGACGCGACCGAGTTCTTCCAGGAGAACTACGTTACGCAGGGCATGCGGACGTTTCTGACCGAGTCTTTCAAGCGACTGGAAGCAAGCTCAGCGGGAGCCCAAGGCATCTTCCGCCTGAGTCAAAGCATGGGTGGAGGTAAGACGCACAACCTCATTGCGTTCGGCCTGCTGTGCCAGCATCCGGAACTCCGCGAGCAGGTCATGGGCGGGTTCCACAAAGTGGGGTCGTTGGGCAAGGTGCGCGTCGTTGCCTTCTCCGGCCGGCAGACAGACTCCCAATTCGGCATCTGGGGTGAAATCGCCAAGCAGCTCGGCAAAGAAGACCAGTTTCAACACTTCATGACGAATCTGGAGGCACCTGGCCAGGAGGCCTGGACGCAGCTCCTCGAAGGCGACCCCATCGCCATCATCCTCGACGAGCTCCCGCCGTACATGGAGTACGCGTACAGCCGAAAGGTTGGTGATTCGAATCTGGCGGTGGTAACCACGGCGGCTTTAGCCAACCTGTTCGTGGCGGTGGCTGACAACAAGCTTAGCAACGTCGTTCTAGCAGTTTCCGACTTGAGCGGTGCGGCGTATGAGCAGGGCCAGGCTCAGATTGACAAGATTTTCGACAAGGTCGATGCGCTGAAGCACTTGAGTCAAGAGGCCATTCGGCTGTCGATGCCAATAGACCCTGTCCGAATGAACTCGGACGAGCTGTATCACATCCTTCGGACCAGGTTGTTCGAGGAACTACCGCCCCAAGCAACCATCAAGGAGGTTGCCGCAGCATACAGCGAGGCGATTCGCAAGGCGAGGCTCCAGGACATTACCACTGCCTCCCCCGAGCAGTTTGCTGCTGATGTCGAGAATGCCTATCCGTTCCACCCTGCCATCCGAGACCTGTACGCTCGCTTCAAGGAAAACGTCGGCTTCCAACAAACGCGTGCCCTCATCCGCATGATGCGAATCATCGTTGGAGACCTCTGGGAGTCGGGCAAGGCAGACACCATCGAGCTCGTAGGTGCCCATGACGTCAATCTAAGCGACCCCGAGATGGTCAGCGAAATCAAGCAAATCAACTCCAAGCTTGATGCGGCCATCGCCCACGACATAAGCAGCGGCGGGAGTTCGATGGCGGAGTCCATCGACAGTGACTTGGGCGGCACTGACGCACAAGATGTGGCCAAGCTGGTCTTTCTGTCCTCGCTTGCCGATGGCTCCAACCAGATTCTCGGCTTGAACCGGGGCGAAATCGTCCAATATCTCGCGGCCCCGAACCGAGATGTCATTCGACTGAACAAGGACATCATCGACCAACTGCAGACCAGCGCCTGGTATCTCCACGCCAATCGGGACAACCGCCTTTACTTCAAAGATATCCAGAACATCAATGCCAAGCTGAGCAGCTACATCGGCGGCATGCAGAAGGAGAGCAAGGAAAAGGAACTCAAGAAGCAACTTGAAGCCATCTTCAATCCAGTGCGTAGGGACTGCTACCAGAAGCTCGCTTGTCTCCCGGCCATCGACGAAATCAACCTGAGCCAGGACCAAGTCACCCTGGTCATCTTCCAGCCCCGAGCGGACTCGCTTGAGAGCATCAAGCAGTTCCATGAAGGCGCAACCTTCCGCAACCGCGTGTGTTTCCTGACCGGAGATGGGAAGACCTTTGAAAACGTGCTCCGCGCAGCCGCGGGCCTCAAGGCTATCGACCTCATCATCAAGGAGTTGAACGATGAAGGTCGACCCGCGAGCGACCCACAACTACAGGAAGCAGAGGAGCTTCGAACCAAGCAAATCGCCAACCTTTACATGGCGGTGAAAACGACTTTCACGACCCTCTACTACCCTACCATTCAGGGCCTCACCAAGCGTGAGATGGAGTTCCAATACACAGAGAACCGGTTCTCCGCCGAGGAGCAAATCGTCCAGAGTCTGACCGCCGCCTACAAGTACACGACCGATATTGGTGCAGACGGCAAGTTCAGGGCCAAGGTCGAAGACAAGCTGTGGCGCGAGGACGGGCAGCCCATGGCATGGGCGAGCATTAAAGAGAAAGCGGCCATCAACACCAGTTGGGATTGGTACATGTCGACCGGCCTAGACAACCTTAAGTCTATTCTCGTTCAGCGCGACGTGTGGCGTGAAGCAAGCGGATACATCGACAAGGGGCCTTTCGCCAAGCCAAAGACCGAAGTTCGGGTTCAGGAGACCTTCCGAGATGCGGAGACCGGCGAAGTTAATCTTCGCGTAACCGCCCTCCATGGAGACAAGGTCTACGCCGAAATTGGCGGCCCAGCAACCCCCGGCTCAAAGTTGCTCGACTCCCAAGACTACAAGACCAAGGAGATGGAGGTCAGCTTCATCTCGGTTGACTCCACCGGAGTACACGAGACGGGTGAGCAAGTTGTTTGGCAGAACAGAATCACGCTCAAGCATCGCTTCTATCAGGATGGCGACGTCCTCCGGTGCGGGCTGCGGGCCGCGCCAAGCGCCCAAATCAAGTACACGACGGACGGCTCCAACCCTTCGACCAGCGGCGGCGTTTACTCCGAGCCAATCGTGGTGCCGAAGGGTAGCAAGTATGTCCAAGCCATCGGCATCAAGGGCTCAATCCAGAGCAAAGACGTCTCCCGGTGGGCGGTGCCTGAGGAACCTGAGCAGGTTGTAATCGACAAGGAGAAGCCGTACAACTGGTTGCGCCTCTTCAAGAAGGACTCCACCATGGAAACGCACACGTTCCTCGACCTGTGTCGCAAGCACGATGCGATGCTGGGCGGAGTCCAGGTGAACTCGTCAATCAAGATGAGTCACCGTTGGGCGGAGTTCAACTTCGACCCAGAGTGGCACTACAGTTCGGACGATGTTCGCCGCATCCTCGACCTACTCGCCGAGCTCATGGAAGGCGGTAACCATACCCTTCAGGTTTTCTCCCTCAACTTCGGCCTCGGGCAATCCCTGCTCGACATGGTTGCCGAACTTAAGCTGACGCTCAACCCTGGCGAGGTAAAGGAAGTGCTCATAAAGGCCAAATGATGGCAGCGACGAAGGATGCATTTGGGTTTGGATTTGTGCCCGCCGAGTCGGAGCACCACTTCGTCGTGTCCATCCCCCGGAGCGATTCGGGCGAGGTTGAAGTCACGGAGTGGTTCGCATTCGGAGAACAGCCCAAACTCGCAGCGCCTGGGGTTTCTGTTGATGGAGCACGGGTTCCTAAGCTCAAAATCAAGCTCAGCGCGTATAAGTGGAGCCTGGTTGCTGATGAAGTTCGGGTCGAGTTCAATCGTAGGCTTCGCCAAGCCAGCCTGAAGTCGGCCAGCTTCAAATCAGGTGACAACTTCATGGCTGCTCACTTCGGCAAAGAATTGATGCTCCTGCTCTGGGCCATCGAGGACGCCGACCCCAGTCTGGTGCGCATCGCGGTAGCTAACTGGGAAGGCTTGGTGCCCGAGGAAAGATGGTGGCTGTACACCACCATCAATGCAACGTCGGGGCATCCTGAGCATGGTCGAGGACGTGGTTGGCGGAAGGCTATCGGCATCGCGTTCACGGAAAACCCGGTCGGAGACCGTCCGTTCCGCCAGTTTGAAGACCTCATCGACCCGGATACGGGTCGGCCAATGCTTCCCCCAACTCGGTCAGGCAAGAAGCGAAAGGCTGCGGTCGGCCTTGGTCAGGGTTCTCTGCTCGACTCCTAGGGGTGCGGGGTAATGGCAACGACCGTTATTTCGTCTTTTCCCGGTCCGTAGTGCCAAAACACCCGATACGCCGCTGGGACGTTGTTCTCGGCGTAACTCTCCCAAATCGACTCGCTATGCTTCTTGTCAAGGGACTTGTAGCGCTTCGACTTAAGTCCGGGACTCTTGGGGTCTTGGCCTAGCTTGTAGAGGCAGTTGCCCACCTTGTCAAACCGAACCTTGTCCGGCTTCTCAAGCGCTTTCCAAGCCTTTTCAGCCGTCGGCTGAACTATCAGTTTGAAGGGCATTACGCGTCGGGGTCAATGTCAGCGAATTCGGCGAACGACCCGAGGTAGCGTCCTTTGCCAGCCTTGGACTCCTCGATTCCCTGCATGACCATGCCCAAGGCGGTAGGATTCTGCCACAGCCACGCTTCGTCTTCTGGAACCGTGACTGTCTTCACGGCCTCCATTCGATAGCCAGTCTTGGTGGGAAGTACCACGAATTCCCGCCCCGCAGACTCGGCGCCGAGGGAAACTCGACCCTTTGCGTCCGCTCTGATAGTCTTTGCTTTCAACGTCTTCATTCTGCCTAAACGGTGGGCTCGTCCCACTCGCCCACTGGTATTATAGACGTAAGATTCCACGCTCGGTATCCCAGAGTCGCCCGTTTCGGCTGAAAATGAGCGAAAATCAGGTATCCGGACCCGGTCAGATAGGCTATGAGCGCAACCCAAACCACCACCAAGAGCTTCATCGAGACGCAGTTTCCGGTCTCGAAGCTGAGCAAGGAGAGCTACAAGGAGCGCAAGGCGGTCTCTGGTCAGACGCTGACCGGACTCGGCAAGTGGTGGGGACGGAAGCCGCTGGTCTTGGTCCGTGCTTGCATCCTCGGGTTGCTCATGCCCGCGAGCGACAATCCGAAGCGCGACCGCGAGGTCTTCCTCAAGCTCATGACCATGGATGAGGATGGGCTGTGGCGTCGCTACGTCGCCAAGGGCATGACCCTGAAGCAAACCGACGTGTGTCCCCTTCTGAGTCCCGCTGACCGCGACCGATTCTTCGTCCTGGTGACCGATTCCAGGAGCGAGGCGCAGTGGAAGAAGGGTCTCAGCAAAGACGACAAGGCTGAAGCTCATCGACTTGCCTTCACCAAGCTGAACTACGACGACAAGCTCGATTATTGCCTTCGCCCTGAGGAAATCGGCGGCCCGAGCGAGGAAGCGTTGGCGGACATCAACGCTCACCTCAGTACTTCGGCAACCACCCTTCAAGAACTGGTGGCCGAACTCGGACAGCGACGATTTGGTCGGGTGCCACGGGTGGGCGATGCGTTCTGCGGTGGTGGAAGCATTCCGTTCGAGGCGGCTCGCCTAGGTTGCGAAGCCTACGGGAGCGACCTCAATCCAGTGGCCACACTTCTCACCTGGGGAGCAATCAAACTCGTCGGAGGCGGGGACCAGGTTGCACAACGTGTTCGGAAGACACTGTCGGAGATGTTTGACGAGGTCGAAGCCCAGGTCGACGAGTGGGGTATCGAGGAGCACGCGCTAGGGTGGACGGCTGACGCTTATCTCTACTGCCACGATGTCAAGGACCCAGAAACTGGGTGGAAGGTCCCCGTTGCACCAAGCTGGGAGATTGCACCGAAGTTAAGGGTCTATGCCCTCCTAGCCCCCCAGCTAGACACAAGGACGTTCGAGATTCAGGTTGTTCAAAATGCCAGCGATGACGAAATCGCACGAAGCAAGAGCCTCGTAACCTGGGACGACGGCGTCAGGTCACCCGTCGACCGAAACGGTGATTGGGTGAGTCCGAACAACCGGATGCGAACGAGCTCAGATGACCTGCGCGGTCCCACCGGGCTCCGCCAATGGTCAAACGACGATGTAGCTCCACGGCCTGAGGACGTTTTTCAAGAACGGCTCTACTGCATCAAGTGGCGCATTCCAACCCTTGAGCGGCTTCTATGCGCCGAGCAAGTTTTGAAGTCCCAGTCAAGGGCGCCTGGATTGAACATGACCGATGAGCAGGTTGCCGGGACTCTGGCAGAGGTCTATCCCTTGCTTGAGGAGGCCGACCGCCGATTTTGTGACATGGCACGAAGCATGAACTGGGGTGCCCCAGCGCTCGCCATTCTCTCAGCGTTCGATGCGATTGGTGAAGTGTCTGAAGACGAGGAGGCAGACCCCGCCGATGTTCTCGAAGCTCGACGTCAAATAGGGCGCGCCCGGTCCCTTCTTCCCTCTGAACTGCGCACGCTACCAGACGTTTCCTCAAGGGCTCCGCGAATCTTGTTCCGAGCGCCAAACGAGGGTGATTTGGCTAACGAGCGAACTGCACAGTCCTTGATATCTGGATTGCTTCCGTCTTGGCAGGAGGGAGGCTTCGTTCCCGTTATGTCGATAGAGACCGGCATGGAGACGGCCAGACTAAGACGTGAACGGGGATTTACTCATTGGCACCATCTGTTTAACCCTCGGCAACTGCTCGTCAATGGGGCCTTTGCCAAAGCATGCTTGCGTGATGACCGGGTCGAAAGCGTCGCAGGAATGCTCCTGCTGAGTCGCATGGCGGACTACAACAGCAGACTCTGCCGTTGGAAAGCCAGCCAAGGTAGCGGCATTGGTGGCACCATCAGCACCTACGATAACCAAGCACTGAACACCCTCATCAACTATGGGTGCCGGACGGTCTCGACATTGAGAAGTGCTACCGTAGCTTTTGAGCCGGAGGTCTTTGAGCCCGCCAAGGTTGAGCTCAGAGATGCGCGAGAAACGGATGCCGAATGCGACCTGTGGATTACCGACCCGCCCTACGCTGATGCCGTCAAATACGATGAGCTCATCGAGTTTTTCCTCGCATGGACGAGCAAGCTGACGGGCAGGGTGTTCCCTGAGTGGTATTCCGACAGCCGCCGGGCCTTGGCTGTCCAAGGGACGGGTGACATCTTCCGGAAGTCCATGGTCGAGTGCTACTCCAAGTTGCTTGGATGCACCTCTGAGAACGGGCTTCAGATTGTCATGTTCACGCACACAAACTCAGAGGTCTGGGCGGAGCTTGCCCTCATCCTGTGGGCCTCTGGGATGCAGGTCGTGAGTGCCTGGACAATCGTGACGGAGACCGACGCAGGTAAGGAAGGCAACTTCGTTCAGGGGACCGTCAACCTGATTCTCCGGAAGCGTGAAGGAAACCGGACCGCCTGGCGGAGCGATGTGATGCCAGAGATTCAAACCGAGGTTGAGAACTGGCTTGCTCTGATGACTCGGTCCAACGACGAATCAGTCGAGCAAGGATACTCAGGAGATTACAGCGACGCTGAATTTCAGCTGGGCGCCTACACGGCAGCGTTGAGGGTTCTCACCCAGTACGCCAACATCGAAGACCTCAACGTGCAAAAGGAGCTAGCCCGCTTGCGGCCACAGGAAGGGGTCGTTCGCGAGCGTGGCAAGGAGAAAAACCCCATCGTGGAGCTCATCGACGAGGCCGTGCGGGTTGCGAGCGAGTTCTTGGTTCCGAAAGGCATCGACAAGCAAGTCTGGCGTACGTTGAGCCCGATGGAGAAGCTCTACGTGAAGGGTCTCGAAGTGGAAAGTCACGGAGACTATCGAACCGGCGTTTACATGGAGTTCGCACGTGGGCTTGGAGTCCGGGACTATCGCGGCCTCTTGGCAGCGACCAAAGCTAACCAGACCCGGTTGAAGACCGCTACCGAGTTCGGTTCCCGCGACCTGCGCGGAGGCGATTTCGGCGACACGCTTTTGCGGCAAGTCCTCTGCGCGGTCTACAAGACAGCCCAAGAAGATGACCCGACTCCTGGCCGGAACTGGTTGCGCCAAGAAGTGCCCCAGTATTGGAACCTGCGCCAGAACATCATCGGCTTGCTCCACTACCTCGCCCACACCCCCACCGCGGCCATGGAGCACTGGAGCAAAGATGCCGCCGCCGCCGAACTCCTAAGGGGCATGGTCGAGAACGACAGCGTGTGATGGCTTATGGAATGGTTCGTTGTTGCCGTCGCTGTCATCCTCGCGGCCGCTGTTGCGACCGTGTTTTTGAAACGGCGCCTGCCAGCGGAACACCCGCCGACGCCAGAGGTCGGGCCAGTGACCTCAACCTCGGTCGCACCGGTTGATGAAGTTTCCTTGGTAACCCCGTGCTTCAACCCACTTACCGGCCTGTCATTTGAAGATTCCCTGGATGGCGAGAAGTTCGCGTTGCAGGTGCAGACGAACACAGAGAGAGCGCTGGCGGAGAGCGTGAAGGCAAGCGGATTTCAGTTTGGAAATCTGTCCTTGCAAGCCCTGTCCGCTGGCAGAGATGGATTTCTAGTGACGTTCGAGAAAGGTACCGCCGAGTTTGTTCGGACGGCGGATGGAATCTACAAGGCCCAAACCCGTGGGCCCAAGGGAGCATTCCAAGAAATCGGCAACATCGACCAGCTTGGTACGTGGGCGCATCGCGCGGCAAGCGTTGCCGCAATCACGGTGGCTACGGCTAACCTCATCAGCAACGCGGACGCGAGCAAGAAGTTGGGCAAGCTGATGGAAGGCCAGGATAGGTTGTTTGCCTATCGTTCCATTGACCAGTTCGCCGCCCTGAAGACCGCGTATGAGGATTTGCGCGAAGAACTTTCCGACTCTCAAAACCCAAACGAGCTCAACAAGATTCGGAGTCGAATTCGTAACATTCGACACGTTTTGATGGAGGAAGCCAAACACGACCTTCAGCAATTGAAGCTGCTCTATCCGGACAGGTCAGGTTTTCTTGGCAAGTCGCGAAAGGTAGCGGCTGATTGGTGGAAGCGAAAGCTGACTGCAGAGGAGCAGCGTCGGCATGAGGCTCTGAGTGAATACCGCGGCAAGCTGTTCCTGGCTCGACAGTGCGTGAAGTTTGAAGACCTCGCTGCGTCAGTTTCTGACTCGGCTGACCACCAAGCGATTTTGCTCCGAGAGGCGGAAACCCAGCTCGTCCAAATGCTCCCGAGATATCAAGAGCTAGAACGTGAACTGCAGTCGGTGCCCAGCTCATTAGATGTACTAGAACGCCTATTCGCAGGACCAAGGGCAACCGACTCATGATTCAACGCCTCTCCTCCCGCCGCGAGCCACTCGGCGACTTCTTGCCCAAACAGCTTGCGGGTGCCAAGGGCTACGACCGCATCGCAGGCTACTTCTGCTCATCCTTGTTGGAGGTTGCCGGTGAAGCAATCGCTGAAGTCGAGGGGCAAGTTCGGATTGTCTGCAACTCCGACCTGCAGCGACTGGATGTGGTCACCGCTCGGGCCGCTCAACTGGCAATGCGCCAAGAATGGTGTGAATCGGTTCCGGAGGACATCCCCGAGCAGATGCAAGACCGCTTGCGCAAGCTGCACGACCTCTTGGTCTCGGGCAAGCTCCGCGTCAAGGTTCTGCCCAACGACCGGTTCGGCTTGGTGCACGGTAAGGCCGGCGTCATCACACGAGGCGACGGCACCAAGACCTGCTTTCTTGGCAGCATCAACGAGTCCAAGACCGCTTGGACGCTCAACTACGAAATCGTTTGGCTCGATGACTCGGCTGAAGGCGTCCAGTGGGTGCAGGAGGAGTTCGATGCTCTATGGCACTCCAACGATGCGGTCGACCTTGCAGATGCGGTCATCGAGGACATCGGACGGCTTGCCAAGCGCAAGCTCATCACGTCGGTCGAGCAGTGGAAGAAGGAAGGTCCGGAGCAACCTGCCGAGGCAGCGGTGGAACTGCCCGTCTACCGAAAGGAGAATGGTCTTTGGGCACATCAAAAGACGTTCGTCAAGCTTGCCTTTGAGGCGCACGTGCAACACGGTGCCCGCTTCGTGCTTGCTGACCAGGTCGGCCTAGGAAAGACCGTCCAACTTGGCCTAGCCGCCAAGCTGATGGCGCTCACCGGGGACAAGCCCATCTTGATTCTCTGTCCGAAGCCGCTCCTGTGGCAGTGGCAAGCTGAGATGTGGTCTCTGCTGCAGTTCCCTACCGCAGTGTGGAATGGCCGCCAATGGGTCGATGAACACGGCCACGAGCATCCCGCGTTTGGAGTTGAGGGCTTGAGGAAGTGCCCTCGCCGAGCAGGAATTGTTTCGACCGGTTTAGTGAAGCGGAACTCGGAAGCGGTTCCATACCTGGAGGGCAATTACTACGACTGTGTGATTCTCGACGAGGCGCACCATGCTAGAAGGCGCAATCTCGGCGACCGACATCGCGATGAAGCGGCGGACATGAACAACCTCTATCGGTTCATGTTCAATGTTGCCCCCCGAACCCGGAGCCTGCTTTTGGCCACCGCGACTCCGGTACAACTCGACCCCATCGAAGCCTGGGATTTGCTCAATATCCTCGCCCACGGGAACGAGTTTGTGGTTGGGGATTTGTACAGTGATTGGCGTCGCAAGGCTCGTCTCGGGCTCTCGTTCGTGCTTGGCCGAAGTGACCCGCCCACCGAGCTTCCAGAGATTTGGGAGTGGGTTAGAAATCCGTTTCCGCCAAAGGGCGAGGCGATTGACTTTGCCGTGCTTCGGCGCAACCTAGGGATGAAGGATTCTGACTGGGTGGCGCAGGGCTCGAAGTATGAGGGCCTAAAAGCTCCCGACCGAAACCGCCTGGAGACGCAACGCCAAGACTTGTTCCGAAACCACCATCCATACATCCGAACGATTGTCCGGCGGACGCGGAGTTTCCTTGAGACAACTATCGACCCTGCGACCAATGAGCCGTTCCTGAAACCAGTGCTGGTTCGCCTATTCGGTGAGGGAGACGCAGAGTCCATCATCCTACCGGCGTTTTTGGAGCGTGCATATCACCACGCAGAAGGCTTCTGTCAGGCTCTTTCAGAGCGAGAAGGGTTCAACTCGGGATTCCTGCGCACAATGCTCCTGCGGCGCGTGGGAAGCACCATAGAAGCCGGTCGGCGCACGGCCTTGCAGATGCTTGGGCAAACGTTGACCGAAGATGATGTCGACGAGGACGATGACACCCAAAAGGTATCCGCGCTTTACCCGCTGCTGGAGCCGGAACGAATCCATCTGCAGGCATTTGCTGACACTCTGGCTGAATCCACCGATGAAGACCCCAAGCTCTTCGAGGTGATTCGGAAACTCGATGTCGGCTGGCTAGACCTCGGCTGCATCGTGTTTTCCCAATACTTCGATTCGGCCTACTGGCTGGCCGAGAAACTCTCTGGACGCTATCCAAAAGAGAGAATTGCCATCTACGCGGGAAGCAACAAGTCCGGCATCATGCTGGCTGGTGAGTTCACACCTCTAAGCCGCGAGGAAATCAAGGCGCAAGTTCAGCGTGCTGAGATTCGGTTGCTGGTGGGCACCGACGCGGCCTCGGAAGGTCTCAACCTCCAGCGCCTTGGAACGCTCATCAATCTCGACCTTCCCTGGAACCCGACACGCCTAGAGCAGCGCAAGGGGCGCATTCAGCGAATCGGGCAGGTTCGGGATACCGTGGACATCTACAACATGCGGTATCGGGGTTCGGTCGAAGACCGAGTGCACCAGTTGCTCTCCACCAGATTGGAGAACGTGATGGACATGTTCGGCCAGATTCCAGACACCCTTGAGGATGTCTGGGTCCAGGTGGCAATGGGCAACATCAAGGCGGCGCAGGAGATTATCGACGAAGTTCCTCCCGCCCATCCCTTCGAGATGCGCTACGACCGCGTCGAGAACGTGAATTGGGAATCCTGCTCACGGGTCCTGGACAACCAAGTCCAACTCGACGTCTTACGAAGGGGATGGAGCTAGTTTGAACCTGAGCGTTTACTTTTGAGCCACCATTAGATTAATAAGGAAAGATTGTTCTGTATCCGCTTCATGGTCTCAACCAGCCATTCAGATGGCTTGTGTCTTGTTGTAGTTCCTGCTTGAAGCTCGAATACTGGAACTGACCGGTCCCCGATTTCTTTCCAGTCTAAGAATATAGAATCTCCGTCTCCTTGGGTGCTTGTGACCTCTGCTTGAATGCCATGGGGGTCAGCCCGCCGAGTCCAAGGTGAGGTCTGAAGTGGTTG
>JBASWW010000018.1:0-2713 GCA_049276675.1 Fimbriimonadaceae bacterium | reverse complement strand
CCATGAGGCTGGCGTTCGGGACATCCACCCCGACCTCAATGACGGTCGTGCTTACAAGGATATCCAGCTCGTGCTTACGGAAGGCCTCCATCGCCGCCTCCTTGTCTCTTGGCCTCATTTGTCCATGCAGCAGCCCTACCCTAAGCTCTTCAAATACCTTGGTCAGCCGGTAGTGGAGGTCCGCGGCAGCTTGGGCAAGCATCTTCTCGCTCTCAGCCACGAGCGGACAGACGAAGTAGGCTTGGCGACCCTCCCCGATCAGCTTGCGGACGATTGCATACACGGCTTCCCTCTCATGAGGCTGCTTCCAGTGGGTCTTGATCGGGCGTCTGCCGGGGGGCATCTCGTCGATCACGCTAAGGTCGAGATCGCCATACAGGGTCAGGGTTAGGGTTCTTGGGATCGGGGTTGCTGTCATTACAAGCACATCTGGATTGCCGAAACCCTTCTCACGCAGCGCTGCTCTCTGCAGAACGCCAAATCGGTGCTGCTCGTCGATCACCACGAACCCGAGTTTATGAAAGGTCACGCCCTCCTGAATCAGTGCGTGAGTGCCGATTGCGACATGAGCCCGGCCTGAAGCCGTGGCGTCATATGCATTCTTCTTTTGTGTCGCGGTCAATTTGCCAACAAGCAGCTCGACCTCGATACCGAGCGGCTCGAATAGCTTTTGAAGGTTCATATAGTGCTGCTCGGCGAGGATCTCTGTGGGTGCCATTAGCGCCGCTTGATAGCCCGCACGCACGGCCGCCACCATCGCCGAAGCCGCGACCGCCGTCTTGCCCGAGCCCACATCGCCCTGGACGAGGCGGTTCATCGGATGCGGGGTAGCCATATCGTTAAAAATTTCGCCGATCACCCGTTGCTGGGCGCCCGTGAGATCGAATGGAAGCATCGTGTGCGTCTCTTTGTCGATAGCGGCACGATCGATCGAAAAGGCAATGCCCGATTCCTGGTGGGTCGAATTTCGCTTCATCGCCAAGGCGACCTGCATGAAGAAGAATTCGTCAAAGACCAGCCGGCGGCGGGCTTCGAGCCGCTCCTCCTCACTCGAAGGCTGATGAATCTGGCGCAACGCGGCTTTCATTCCGAGCAGACTCTGTGTCTGCAGGATGCTGGGCGGAAGCGGTTCCTCCACGAGGCCCAAATAGCCATCGAGCGCCGAGCCCGCGGCACGCCGCACCAACGCCTGCGGGACTCCTTCGCTGAGCGGATAGACGGGCGTGATTCTTGCGAAGGCTTCCCCACTGTCCTCTTCGTCGATCAGCTCGAATTCTGGAGAGTTGATTTCGAGGAGCCAGTCCTTTTCCTGAACCTTCCCAAAAGCCACGATCTCGCCCTTGTAGCCCTCCAGCTTGCGTTTGATCCACGGCTGGTTGAACCAGGTGAGCGCGATTGTCCCGGACTTATCTGAGATCGCCGCCTTGATGACGACCATTCCCTTTCTCGCGGTGGACCGCCCGGACACCTCGACGACCCTTCCGCGAACAGTGGAGATCTGTCCCGGCTTCAAGCTACGTATCGGAGGAATCTCACGGCGATCGTCATAGCGCCGGGGCAAATAAAAAAGAATATCCGCGACTGTCTTTAAGCCGATCTTGGCAAGGGCAACGGCGTTGCGCGGACCCACGCCTTTCAAGAATTGAACCTCGGTGTCGAGCGATCGGCGGACGGGTGTGGAAGTGGGCGCGCTCATACCTGCGGTACCTTCAAGAGTATGACCGACGGGCAGCCCGAAAAGCGGGATGACGAGGAGCTGACGGAAGAGGAAGCCGTCGAGCGATTGCGCAAGCTGCTCGGCGAAGAAGGCTCGGTTTCGCATAACTATACCGACGACGAGCCGGACAGCGATGCCGAACTAGAGAAAATTGAAAACAGGCTCGCCGAGACCGCGGCTGAAACGAGTATCAAGGCGTCGAGCATTGACGATGAATTTGAGAACCGGATATCGAGCTTTTCGAGGAAAGTGGATCAAGCCCGGACCAAACGCGAGGCAAAAACCCAAGAGGAGCGGCGCAGCCTGGCCGGCGATGCCGATAGTGCGCAGGGCCTCGGAGTAGGGCTCTCGATCGCTTACACAATCATTGGCTTCCCGCTTGCAGGCGCTCTCGTCGGCTATTTCGTGGATCAGAAGCTTGGCACTCAGGTGTGGAAGGGTTTCGGACTCCTAATTGCGGCTGCTCTCGCTGTATTTATGTCGTTACTCATTCTTCGTCGGTCCAATACCAAAAAGTGAGATCAAATACCTTGGCACGAGATTATCGGATTTTTGCGGCGTTGGGCCTCGTCGCGCCCTTCGTTGCATGGATTGCAGGAGGGTCCAAGGGGCTCCAAGGCATGATGCTCGGTTTCGGCGCGGCAGGATTTGGAGTCACCGCACTGATTCTCATAACGAATTTGGCCGGGACTCTAGCCAAGTACGGAGCAGCCAAACGAAGTGGCACGGCTCTCATTGTGCTCGCCTTTTTGCTGAAAATTCCTCTTTTCCTAGTTGTAGGCGGCGTCGCAATTAAGACCGGAGGCGCCGCGATTCCTTGCTTTGCGGGAGCAGTCATGCTGGTATACTTTTCGCTGGTAGCGTGGGCCGCGGCCCGATCCTAACGCTCCTGATCCGAATTTATGGACCCGCTAGTTATTAACTTGCTGCCCATTGCTTCTGCCACGAAAGGCGAGCCCGGTTATTTTGGGCTCATTTTTTATGTTGGCCTGGTGT
>JBASWW010000017.1:0-54283 GCA_049276675.1 Fimbriimonadaceae bacterium | reverse complement strand
CGCGTGGACCCGACGGAGCGGGTCCCTCCAGGAAGCTCGATTACGGTCCGCCGCGCCTTCTTCAGATACTTGCGGGCGACCCATTGGACGTTCAGCGTCGTGACGGCTTCCCGCTTCTTTGGCACGTCGTAGAGCTTCTGCCAGTCGCCGAAGAGCCCCTCGTACCGGGCAAGCAATTCGGCAAGCCCGGTGTTCGTTTTGAAGCTGGAAAGGTATCCGACGGCGAGGCCGTTCTTGGCTTTTCTAACCTCGCGGTCGGTAACGCCCTGGTTCCAAATCGCATCAACGACCTCTTGGACCGCCTTCTCGCAATCCTCTGCAGTGCGCCCTTTTTGTGCCTGTGCGTAGATGGTGATCAGCCCGGGATCAAGCCGCGAATCGTTGCTCGCCCAGACATCGCCAGCGATCTGCTTGTCGTAGACGAGCGATTTGTACAGCCGCGAGCTCTCCCCTCCAGCAAGGATCGTGATCAGCACATCAAGCGCGGCATCGTCCTTGTCGCGGATCGAAACCCCCTTGTAGCCCAACAGCAGAGACGGCAGCTCTGCCTCGCGGTCGTAGCGCATCCGCACCTCGCCAAGCTGCTCTGGCTCGGAATTTACTACCCGCCTCGGCGCCGGCTGAGGAGGGATTCTCCCATATGCGCGCTCGAGCTTGCGCATCATCTGCGCGGGCCGAAAGTCGCCGACGAGCACGAGCACCGCGTTATTCGGCGCATAGTAGGTCTTGAAGTACGCCCGGGCATCATCGAGCGTGACCGCGTCTATGTCCTTCATAAAGCCGAGAATCTCCCAGCGGTAGGGATGGGCGAGGAAGGCGTGGTTCCAAAGCAGCTCGACCATGGAAGGCAGGATTTGGTCGTCGAGCGAGGATCGGCGCTCTTCTTTCACGATGGCGCGCTCCTGCTCGAGGTTTTCTTTGGTGAGCGTCAGTGCGCGCATCCGGTCGGCTTCTATGGCAATCACTTTTTCTATTGCTGAAGCAATAACCTCTTGGCCGTACTCGGTCGTATCTTGGGTCGTGAAGGCATTCGCTCCGCCTCCCGATGCCTCGATGATCCGGTCTAGCTCCTTCGGCTTGTACTTGGCGGAGCCATTGAACATCATGTGCTCGAAGAGGTGCGAAAGTCCCGTGATGCCCGGGCCCTCGTTGCGCGAACCGACTTTGAAGAGGGTGTGATAGGCGATGGTCGGCGTGGTGCGATCCTCGAGCAAAAGGATGGTGAGACCGTTGCGGAGTTTCTTCTTCACAACGCCGAGGTTCGACTGCGCATTGAGTGAGGCAGCAAGGATTGAAAGGGCCACAATCGCGGCGCCGCGGACAAGGTTCATGGACTTGCGAAGAAGATTACTCGGAAGGATCGCCCGATGTGGAATAGACCTCATAGAGGAATTATCATGAAGCTGTTTGGACTTGCCTTTGCTACCGTCGCACTCTTCGCGCTGCCTTCTGGAGCGCGGGCACAATCGCTTGCTGAAAATGCCACCGCAGCCGGCATTACCCTTGAACTAGCTCGTCGAGCCACTTCAAACGGCACCAGCACGCTCAATCGCGCCAAGAAGAATCTGTCCGGCCAAGCAACAGCCAATCGTGATCCATTCGCGCCGAACAGCAATCTTGGCCAGCCGTCGCCCGGCGGATATGTTCCAGACGGATCGCTGCCTGCCGGCTATGGGAAGACAAGCCTGGGGCAGTCGCCCGGAATCGCCGCTCCCCCTCCTCCGCCTCCTCCCGCGCCATGGCTTTGGAGACTCAAGGGCTTTGTCTCACAGGGCCGAATTCTCATGGCGGTTTGGCAGACGCCGGACGGAATCTGGAGGAGCGTCAAGGTGGGCGAGAAGATCGACGATCGCTCGAAGATCATCTCGATCGGCGCCCAGCGCGTCGTCGTGCTTGTCGACGGCAAAAAGATGGGCTTCTCTCCTTGGTAACCCTTTAGTCGATCAATGTTTGGGCCCGCCGGGAAGAACCACCCGGCGGCTACCTGCCTATTCCGGCTTTTCTTCCTTGAACTCGGCGTCGATGACGTCCTCCGTCTGGGAAGCTCCGACGTTCGCGGTTTCGCGGGTCTCCTCCTGGTCTGAAGCACTCTTGTAGAGCTGCTCAGCCATTTGGTGGCTCTCCGATTCCAGGGCGCTGAAGGCTTGTCGGATGGCGTCGAGGTCGTCGGCTGCAACGGCTTTACGGAGCTCCGCGATTTTCTCCTCGATCCGCGCTCGATCCGCTTCAGATACCTTGTCGCCGGACTCGCGCAGAGTCTTTTCGACGCTCCCCGCAAGGCGATCCGCGTCATTGCGGAGCTCGGCTGTCTCCTGCATCGTTCGGTCGGCCTCGGCATTTATCTCGGCTTCCTTGACCATTCGCTCGATTTCCTCCTTGTTGAGGTTGCCCGAGCCGGTGATGGTGATGCTTTGCCGCTGGTTCGTCGCCTTGTCCTGTGCGCTGACCTGCAAGATGCCATTCGCATCGATGTCGAAAGTTACCTCGATCTGCGGCACCCTGGCGGGCGCAGGGGGGATACCCGACAGGTGGAATCTGCCGAGGCTCTTGTTGTCCTTGGCGAGCGGACGTTCGCCCTGGAGGATGTGGATTTCAACTTCTGGCTGGTTGTCTTGCGCAGTTGTGTACACCCGGCTCTTCTTGGTCGGAATCGTCGTGTTTCGCTCGATAAGCTTGTCCGAAATTCCGCCCTGGGTCTCAACTCCCAGCGAAAGCGGGGTGACATCCAGCAGGACGATATCTTTGACCTCGCCGCCGAGAATTCCGGCCTGGATCGCAGCACCAACCGCAACGACCTCGTCCGGATTGACCGAGCGGTTGGGCTCCTTGTTCGTGAGCTTCTTGACGAGCTCCTGAACCTGCGGCATTCGCGTCGACCCGCCGACCAGAATGACCTCATCGATTTCGCCGGCCTTAAGCTTGGCAGCTTCCAGCGCATCGCTGAATGGCTTACGCACGCGCTCCATGAGACTCGCCGTCAGCTCCTCGAACTTCGCTCTTGTGAGGGTGTATTCCAGGTGCTTCGGCTCATTTTCTACCGCTGTGATGAAGGGCTCGTTGAATTGGGTGCTCACCTGGCTGGAAAGCTCGATCTTCGCTCGCTCGGCAGCATCCCGCAAGCGCTGCAAAGCCTTCTTGTCTTTAAGAAGGTCCACCCCGTGCTCTTTCTTGAATTCAGCGGCTAGCCATTCGACGACTTTTTGGTCGAAGTCGTCGCCGCCAAGGTGGCTGTCCCCAGCTGTCGCCTTGACCTCGAAAACCCCTTCGCCAACATCGAGAATGGAAACGTCGAACGTACCGCCCCCGAGGTCGAATATGAGGATGGTCTCGTTGGCTTTTTTGTCGAGCCCGTAGGCAAGGGAGGCCGCCGTGGGCTCGTTGATGATGCGCAAGACTTTCAAGCCGGCGATTTCGCCCGCGTTCTTCGTGGCGGTTCGCTGGCTGTCATTGAAGTAGGCGGGAACCGTGATGACGGCCTGATCGACGGTCGTGCCCAGATAAGCTTCCGCGTCCGCTTTGAGCTTTTGAAGGATCATTGCGCTCAGCTCTTCGGGCGTAAGATCCTTTTCGATCGCTGGCACGGTCACGACCACCTGGCTGTTCTTGCCCGCCTTGACCTTGTAGCTGACGCGGCCGGCTTCCGCCTCAACCTCGCTGAGCTTATGGCCCATGAAGCGCTTGATACTCCCGATCGTGTTCTCCGGATTGACGACAGCTTGGCGTTTGGCGGTCACGCCAACCAGCCTTTCGCCGCTCTTCTTGAACGCGACGACGCTCGGCGTGGTGCGCGAGCCCTCAGCGTTGGCGATGACGACCGGCTCGCCGCCCTCCATCACCGCGACGACCGAATTGGTTGTCCCTAAATCGATTCCTACTGTTTTTCCCATGTGTTTACTTAGTGAGTCATAGCCGTGCAAAAGACTTGAGCCTTATGCACTCAATACATACATCTACTGAGATTTTACTCTAATCGTTCCATTCGGGTTGCGGTCGGCCTACTTTGGAGCGGAAACAACCCACAGTCCATCCCAGTCCTCTGGATCCTCGACCAGCTCGGCATTCACGGAAGAATCGAAGATCGTCTGCCATCGCTCCTCTAGCTCGGCGTCGTCGCGGATGATTCGGTCGAAGCTTTCGTGATAGAAAGGCGGAAATTTCTCGCCCGTCTTCTTGGTGATCGCTTTCCCGGAACGCGCCTTGGCCTTCTCGACGATCCCGGCTAGCTCATACGGTCGCCCGGTCGGCTTGTCTCGGACGGTGAAGATCAGCTCCGTTGCGGTTGGGAGCACGCAGAGGATCAGTAGGTTCCACTGCCTGCCTTCGGGTTTGAGCAGCGCGCTCACCAGTGCCCTGCGTTCGGCTTCGTCCAATTCGCGGCGGTGCCGGAACGTGACGTAGTACTGCACGTCGTCCGCGCGCCAATGCGGTAGCCTGCCTCGCCAGATGGAAAAGTTCTTGAACGACAAAATTAAGTGCTTAGTTTTTGGGAAAAACGAAATCCTATCTTAACACTCACTTAAATTCACGACAGCGCCGCGTCCCCTCGCTCGCCCGTTCGAATGCGGACCGCCTCCTGGACCTCGCTCACGAAGATCTTGCCGTCGCCTATGTCGCCGGTCCTCGTCGCGGTCACGATCGCTTCTATGGCTGCCTCGACGTCGGAGTCCTTCACCACGACCTCCACTTTCATCTTTGGAAGCAAGTTGAGCGCATAGGTGCTGCCCCGATACTTGTCAGTTCTCCCGAACTGGCGGCCGTAGCCCCTGACCTGCTCACACGAGATGCCGACGATCCCGGCGTTCTCCAAGGCATCCTTGACCTCTTCAAGCCGATTCACGCGGATATAGGCTTCGATTCTCTTCACACGATCTCCACGGTCACCTGGTCGTTGGTGAAAACACATATTTCCCCCGCGATGCGCATGGCTTCTCGGGCAATCGCCTCGGCCTCCATATCCGTGTTGTCAACAAGGGCCCTTGCTGCGGCCTGTGCATACGGGCCGCCGGAGCCGATGCCCACGACCCCGTCATCCGGCTCGATCACATTGCCGTCGCCTCCGACAAGCAGGAGGCTTTCCGAGTCCGCGACGATCATCAGGGCGTTCAGATGGCGCAGAACCTTGTCTGTCCGCCAATCCTTGGCGAATTCGACCGCCCCGCGCTTGAGATTATTTCCAAAAGCCTCCAGCTTGGACTCGAATCTATCCTGAAGCGCCTGTGCGTCCGCTACCGAACCCGCAAAGCCGCAGACAACTTTCCCATTGGCGAGTCTGCGCACTTTCTTCGCCTTATGCTTGAGGATGGTCGCTTCCCCGAAGGTGACCTGCCCATCGGCCGCCACCGCCGTCTTGCCATTTCGGCGGACCCCAATCACCGTCGTCGAGCGGAACATAGGGCGAGTTTACATCCTCTCAGGAAGGCAACCCGTCTCTAATTAGATTGGCCAGATGAACCAGGCACTCTTTTTATGGCGGGCGGTCTGTTTTGGAGGAGCCGTCCTCCTGGTGGGGATGGCGATCGCCTTCGGCTTTGGTGCACTCACAGTGAGTGCGACCGCTATCGCGCTGGTTGCGGCCGCCGCTCTGGTCGCCGCGGGCGTGGGCGTGGGCGCCACTTTGCTGGAAGAGCACGAGCGACTCCAGCACGAGCATGACCGGGCCGAGCTCCTCCAGATCGAGCTCGAGCAGCACAGGGTATCGGTCGACCTTCTCGCCGACGGCATGGACATCGCAATATTCGTTTGCGAGCCTAAGGCGAATGTTCAATATGCCAACAGAAAGGCGGTTGAAATGTTCCGGTTTGATAAGCCGTCCGGCAGATCCATTCTCGCGGTGACCCTATCATATGACCTCGAGCAAATGGTGGCTGAGGCATTCCGGACGGGCGAGCACCAGCGTCGAGAGCTGGCCTTTACCTATCCCGTCGAACGGGTCGGGCTAGCCGACGCATGGACCGATGGCAAGCCCGCAACACGCGCGTTCCTATCGATCCAGGAGATCACAGACCTGCGCAGGCTGGAGCGTATACGCCAGGATTTCGTCGCCAATGTCTCACATGAATTGAGAACCCCGCTCACATCGATTCGCGCGATGGCGGAAACCCTCCTGGATGAGCCGCGGGCGGCCGAGGAAATGAAGCAGCGGTACCTGAATGGCATGGTGGACGAGGTGGATCGCCTCTCTTTGATTGCCAATGACCTGCTCGTCCTGAGCGCTGCCGAGTCCAATCCGGTCAGAAAGCACGCCTGCGACATTGCGAACGTCATCAAGTCGAGCATCGACCAGCTGAGGCGGAAAGCTCAGGAGCGCAAACTTGGGCTCCGCTACGATGGGCCGGATCAGGTTCTCATCGAGGCAAACCCAACTCAAATGACTCAGGTCGTGCTCAACTTGGTCGAGAACGCGCTGAATTACACGCATGAAGGCTCTGTTGTTGTTTCGCTGAATCGACAAGATGGGATGGTGAGAATCGATGTCGCCGATACCGGGATCGGAATCGCCAGTGATCAGCTTCCGAGGGTCTTCGAGCGTTTCTACAGGGTCGACAAGGGCCGATCGCGAGCGACGGGTGGAACCGGGCTCGGGCTCAGCATCGTGAAGCACATCGTAGAGGCGCATGGCGGACGGGTCGCAGTGCAGAGCGCGCTCAATAAGGGCTCGACGTTTACGGTGATGCTGCCGGTGGGTGAGCTGGAGCACGCTGATGAGGAATCAGATTAGGCATAGCATCGCGGGATTGGGCCGTCCATAGTGTCCACTGGAGCTTATTTTGAGCCGATTATCACACCAACGCCTAATATTATGAGGCCCCGGCCTAATATTATTAGGAAAATGCCTAATATTATGAGGCGCATTGTGCGCGTTGCGGCGTCCCTGCGCTGCTTTGAAGCGAAAATAGGAGCCGGGGGAGTGAAAATATGAGCCTGGGAAGCGAAATTAGGCGCCATGGGAGTGATATTAGAGAGCCAGGGGAGCGAAGTTAGGAGCCAGATGATCGGCAAGGGACGACATTGCCTTAGCCTCCGATCACGACGCGGATCGGCCCCATATTGCCCGCCCGGTCTATCAGCGCGATCCCGGCCCCTTTGAATCGCTCCGGACCAAAGACGAGGCTATGGATCTTCGCCTTTTCCCGGACGCCGAGGACCTCATTCAGCTTCCATGGCTCAAATTCTCTCCTTGTGAAGAACGCCATCATCGCCACGTCCCTGGGTGGACTCTTGACCCCCATGGAGTAGATGTCGTCGGTCTTCTGCAGCGTCGTTTCGGGCATGGGAGGAGGCTTGGAGTCGAGCCAGGGAGACGCGGGTACCAGGGCGGGTTCTGAATAGACCTTTCCGGACAGAGCCTGGTCGATGTTCTTCCACCGCTTGGTGAGGGCCTGCATGCTGTAATGCACGTTGCCGGTCGCCTTGCCCTTGGTGTCGCGTGTCATCTCGACCTGTTGCACGATTTCGGACGTGGGCCAATCGCCGAGCTCCTTGGAAACCCTGCCCGTGTAGAGTCCAGGCCAGAGGTGGCGTTTCATGGGGTTGCTAGAGCCCCACCAATCGAGAAGCGAGCCATAGGGCTGATCCCCTTTGATCCGCCAATAAAGCTGCGGCGAAAAGTAGTCGACCCAGCCTTGAGCGAGCCACTTCCGGGCGTCCGCATAAAGCTGCTCGTATTGGTCGAAAGTCGTCTTGACGTCCGGAGGCTGGCCCGGGCGATTTATCCCGAACGGGCTGATGCCGAATTTCACCCAGCGCTTTTCCCTTTTAATCGACTGATAGAGCTTTTGGACAAAGTCGTCCACGTTCTTCCTCCGCCAGTCGCCGCGGGACAGCTTGCCGCCTGCCGCCAGGTAGCGCTGCCACGATAGATTGTCGGGGAAGTCCAGCCCCGGAGAGTAGCTCTTGTAGGGATAGAAATAGTCGTCGAGATGAACGCCGTCTATGTCGTACCGTGTCACGACATCCATGATCACCGCGATCGAGTGGTCCTGGACCTGCTTCTCGCCTGGATCCATCCACTGGAACTTGCCGATCTGCTTGACGAGCTGGGGCCGGGTGGTGCCGATGAAGTTGGGCGCCGGCCGCGAGACTGCTTTCGGGTGCCACGCGCGATAGGGATTGAACCAGGCATGGATCTCGATGCCCCGCTTGTGCCCTTCTTTGACGATGAATTCGAGCGGATCCCAAGCGGGGGAAGGAGCTTTGCCTTGTTGGCCTGTCAAGTACTCCGACCACGGCTCGAGCCTTGAGGCGTACATGGCATCGGCGTGCGGCCGAACCTGGAAGATGAGGGCATTTAGGTTGATCCTCTTCGCCGTGTCGAGGATGGTGATGAGCTCGCGCTTCTGCTGCTGGGTGGCCAGGCCGCGCTTGGAGGGCCAGTCGATGTTGTCGACCGTGGCGACCCACGCGGCTCGGAACTCCCGGAGGACCAAGGGAGCTGCGATAGGTTGAATGGAAGCAAGTGCGAGCAAGGGTAACAGCATGGGGCCCATCTTGTTAAACGGCCCAAGCCAACCCATAGGAGCGAAGAATGTTGTACCTACGTGGCGAGGACGCCGACGTGGTTGAACTTTTGACCGAGCACGACCCCGGAGTCGCCGCCAAGCCACTTGTCCAAGGTGGTGGCGTAGACCTCGCGGAAGTCAATCCCGTACTTGAGATCGCCATCGCTCAGGTCGCTCAGGTTGGGTACCGGCCCGTGCAAGCCACCCTTGACGTTCTTGCCAATGAGGAACATGGGGGCCGCCGCGCCGTGGTCGGTGCCGCCACTCGCGTTCTCGTAACTGCGCCTTCCGAATTCCGAAAACACAAGCACGAGCACATTATCCGCCCTGCCCACTGACTCCATCTCGCGCTGGAACGCAAGCACTCCGTCGCCGAAGTTCTTTAATAGCCGTTCGTGCGTTTCAGCTTGACGAGCATGCGTGTCGAAGCCGCCCACGCTGAAATACACGACGCGGGTTGCCGGAGAGGTCGCCACAAGCTGAGAAATCTGCTTGAACCCCTGGCCGAAGGGGTCAGTCCCATAGGATTCCTTGGGCGCATAGTTCGAAAGCTGCTTGCTAAGCAGGGCCATCGCGTCAAGCGCGGCCTTGCTCGCCTGCTGGACAACACGGGTACCCGAGCCTTCCATCGCGTCCATGCCCTGAATCTGCCTGAGCATGCGCTCGGCGTCAGGATCGCCAACCATAGATTGGATGTCGGTAAGACTCGCGAAGCAGGGGATCGACGCGGTCTTCCCGCTGAGGGCGAGTGGCTTGTCAGTCGAGAGCCCAACGGCAACCACGGGATTCAGCGGCCCGGTGGCCGACTGGCCGTCAAAGTGCCGGCCGATCCATCCGTACTTCATGTTGGATTCGGGGCTCGCGGACTGCCATATCTCCATGCTCTTGAAGTGGGAGCGATTCGGCTTGGGGTAGCCGGCGTTTTGGATGATCGCCACCTTGCCTTCGTTGAACAGGGTCTGAACGCCGGTCAGAGAGGGATGGAAACCAATATCCGGAGCACTGGCAGATTTGAGGAGTTTGTCTTCTGCAATGCCGAGCGTGGGCCGCATGGTCCGGTAAAGCGGGTCCTTGAAGGGCACGATCGTGTTCAGTCCATCGTTACCCCCGCGAAGATCGCACACGACTAGAACAGTGTTGCCAACCTTGGCGCCCTTGGACTGGCGGAGCACATCGGCCCTTGCGACCGACGAGAGCCATCGTGGGGCTGTGAGCCCCACGGCTATCATGCCGCCTCTTTTGAACAAATCTCGTCGGCTTAAGAAATCTGACATGCGGGTCTTGAGTGCTGAGCGGCGTAACAGTGCTGGCCGGACTCTCAACGCTTCACGCTCAACACTCCTCCTATCTCTTAGTATGGTAGTCCAGACGCGAATCTATCGGGCAGGTTCACTGGTATGATCGGCATATGGCGAAGCGTGCGGCCGGGGACAGCGGCTGGGCGGCAGCAGCATTGCTCGGAGCCCTGACGCTCGCCGTCTTCTTCATCCTACAGAATTACGGCCCGGAAAGCGCGGTGCGCCGCCTCCATGAGGCAATCCTGCGACAGGATCCGGGAGTCTTCTCCCAGGTCGTACAAGAACCACTCGGCAGCGAACCGTCCCAGGCCGTGGCCGCCATTCTCGTCAGGCTGGTTCCTGCGGCTGACAGCTACAAGCTCGTCACGATGGACCGGCAAGTGAGCGAAGCACGGCTTGGCATGGCGTATCTGCGACGGGGCCGGCTCATCGGCTCGATCCTTTGGGTTGTGGACAAACGAGGCTCACGCACTTGGCGCATCAACGCAACCAAGACCATCGCGCTGATGCAGGAGTACGGCGCCCTTTGAATGTGCGCATTATCGAGGTGGGTCCGCGCGATGGCCTGCAGAATGAAGCCGCGAACATCCCCACAGAGTCCAAGTTGGACTTCATTCAGCATCTTGCCGAGGCGGGTCTCACGGAGATTGAGGCAACCAGCTTCGTTTCGCCAAAGTGGGTGCCCCAGTTAGCCGACGCCGAGGACCTCTGGCCGCAGCTCTCCGGCCTCGGAGCAAGGTTTTCCGCCCTCGTTCCCAATTTGAAGGGTTTGGAGAGGGCGGTAGCGCTCGGCGTCGACCGCATCGCCCTCTTCACGGCAGCGAGCGATGCGTTCACCATGAAGAACATCAACATGACCGTCGACCGGTCCATCGAGGTGTTTAAGGAGGTCGCCGACACCTTCCGGCAGTCACGGCCAAAGGGATGGATTAGAGGTTATGTGAGCACGGCTTTCGAATGCCCTTACTCTGGCAGAATCGACCCGCGGGCTACGGTGAACGTGGCAGCGCGGCTGCTTGAACTGGGAGTGGACGAAGTGAGCATCGGAGACACGATCGGAGTCGCGGCGCCTGGGGAGGTTGCCTACCTGACCGGTTATCTGCAGGAGTTTGTCCCGCTCGACAGGGTGGCTTTTCACTTTCACGACACGCGTGGGACGGCGGTCGCCAATGTCTCGAAGGCCTTGGAGATGGGCGTACGGGCCTTCGATTCGAGCGCCGGGGGACTGGGAGGGTGCCCCTACGCACCGGGAGCCGGTGGGAATCTGGCGACCGAGGACTTGGTCTATTTGTTGGAGCGAAGCGGAGTGTCTACGGGCGTGGACCTGGCGAAGCTTGCCCAGGCAAGCCTCCCGGTCTTGGGGCTTCTGGGAAGGGCGCCGGTGGCGAAGGCGCAACTCGCGGCTCTGGCTGCATCAAACCCCAAATAAGCCCGGCGCCCGCGAGGAGAGTGATAACCGCCGTGGATCCCCATTCCTCTTTCGTCAGCCGGAAATGCCGCCAGTTTACGATCAACACACAAAGGCCAATCGGCACCAATGCAGGTAGCGGTCCTATAAGCAACGCACCGACTAGGTAGACCAAAAGCGTTGGAGCGAGCCAGAGTGCGGTGGTTCGCACTTCCATTGAAAACCTGTAAAGCAGGCCGAAAAAGAACGCGGAAAAAAGAAGGTCGGCGGGCCCGATATGAGCAGCCGAGCCGATAGGGCCGCTCGTGGGCGCGCTGACAACCTTCGGCACGGAGAGCGAAACCGCCGGCAGCACGCGGGGATTTCGCTGCATGACCTGCTTGGTCAATCCGATCGGAGTCAACACCAGGAAGGCGTCGAAGATCGCGAGAAAAATGCAGACTGGCACGATCAGGTGCTTGTCTTTCACCACCCGTGCAATCAGCAGCCCGAGGCCAAGACACCAGGCAAGCAGGCCAATCTGAGCCACCGCCGCCACAGAGGCTGCGGCAAATCCAAGCACCATCCCCCGCTCCAGCAGCAGAATGCTTCCCCCATGCAAGGCAGCTCCGAAAACAAGCAAACCAAGGGCCGACCTGGGCTTGCCGACGATCGATGCGCCCGAAAACAGCGCTATAAAGGGCAACGCGACAAACAGAACGGTCACCAGCACCGATAGGCTTGCGATCAAGCCGAGCGGCACGGCCAGGAAGCCCAGGCCAAGCCGCAGCGATGCCAGCCCTAGAGCTATGATCCAGAAGGCGCGCAAGCTTCCTGGGCCGGAAGCCTCAGACTCGGACAAGCGCCTCGCTCCGATGGCTGCGCCTCGGTTTTCCGCCCAAAACCTGCCGGTAAACATCGAGAACCTGCTCGCACATCTCCGCGGTCCCGTGCTCACGGACGGCCCTCGATGCAGCCTCGGACAGCCTTGCATACAGTTCCTCGTCGCCCAGCACGCGTAGGACGGCATCCGCAAACTGCAGGCTGTCATTCTTGACCACAAACCCCGTCTCGCCATCGCGGACGCTCGCGCTCGCCCCGCCGCCGGCGACAGCGACCGCAGGCAGCCCGTAGGCCATCGCCTCTTGGATCACCAGCCCCTGGGTCTCCGTAATGGAGCTGAACACAAAAAGGTCCGCCGCCGCATAGTAGTGGTCGACCTCCGCACGGGGGACGAACCCGACAAATCGCACACGGTCGCCGATTCCTAGCTTGCGAGCCATCTCAGCGCAAGCGGCGCGATAGGGCCCGTCGCCAACCAGCCATAGCCGCACGGATGGATCGGCCCGGCACACGATTGCCGCCATCTCGAACAGGCTGGATAGATTTTTCTCGCGCGCGATCCGGCCCACGTAAAGCATGACGCGCTGGTCCGGCGGGATCCCAAGCATTTGACGCATCTCCCCGCGGTCTGCAAGCTGCCGCCTGGGAGCGCCCGTGGGAATTACGCTGATCGGGGTTTCCACCGAATGTCGCCTAAGCCATCTAAAGGCGGCTACGCTAGGCACGATCACGTGGTTCACACGACTGTAATAGAAGTTCGTGTGCTTGGCGATCTTGAACCGTATGTATCGCCTTGGAAAGTAAGGAATATAGTGGGCGTATCGGTCATACAACGTATGGTAGGTCGAGACAATCGGAATGCCGTGCGACTCCGCCCACCGGAGACCACAAAAGCCCACCGTGAACGGCGTGTGGGTGTGGATGATGTCGAATTCGTGCCTGCGAAACTTCCGAAGCGTGCCAATGAAGGGCGGCAATGACATCGGATACGCGCCCGTCCAGGGCGTATGTAGCGCCCAAAAGCGGTAGGTGTTCGGGTCGGTGTCCTGGTGCCCCGGAAAAGAGGTCGTGAAGATATGCACTGAGTGGCCGCGATTGCGCAATTCCTGCACTAAGGCGTCGATGCTGACGCTGACGCCATTGAGTATGGGCAGGCAGCTATCCGAGAAGATTGCAATCCGCAATCTCCTTTCAGCCACGGTCTACTCCTCCGGGAATCTGCCGTGCGCCTCGACAAAGGTGACGACATTGCTCAGCCGGAAACGCCTCTGCCCGCCCGGCGTTCGGTGGTGATGCAGCCAGCCTCGGTTCGTATAGCGTCGGACGGTCGCAGGGCATACACCTAATAGACGACTGGTTTCCTCAAGACTTAGCTCCGGATCGAGCAATCGCCGAATGAGCTCTTTTCGCGATTCCTTGAATTCGCCGCGATAGTAGTTCGAGGTGACCGTATCGTCGTAGAAGCTGCACAGGAATTCGATGCTTTTGGGAAGGGTCTCCCAGCACTCCTGAAGCTCGGAATCGATGACCCTGCCTTCGCCAAGCGCCTTCGCTCGCCGGGGCCGAGGGGCGCTCATCACGGTTTTGCGGAAGCGCTGGCCCTTCTCCGCCTTGTCCAAGACTGCAGCCGCGACCTGCTTTCCATTGGCAGGCGCATCGGGCTGCCCGTTTGGCTTGGGGAGGTAGTCACCCAGGCTGGGGAACTCCATGTCCAGGGTGTCAATGGAGTCGTCGAGTTTCGGCGCTCCGTCTTCCGACTTGTCGAGAAATGCGTTCTCGATATAGGCCAGCGGATCAAATTCGTTCGGTCTCAATACATTCCTCTGCGTAAAAGCGCTACGGCATTGTACAGCATCCTTACGCCGAATTCGACAACATTGCGGCTAGAAGATGAGCATAGCGTCACCGAAGCTCAGAAATCTGTACCCGCGATCCAATGCTTGCGCATAAGAACGCAATACCGCCTCCCTGCCCGCAAGCGCCGAAATCAGGAGCAGCATGGTCGTGCGCGGCATGTGAAAGTTGGTGAACATCCCGTCGATCGCTTTGAACCGGTAGCCGGGGCGGATGAAAAGACTGGTCGTTTGAGTGCCCGGTGTGATTATTTTGGGTCCAGCAGCACTAGATTCCAAGGTTCTCACACTTGTCGTGCCCACTGCAATCACCCGGCCTCTACACCGCGCGACCGCTTCCGCCGTGTCTTCCGGCACGGTGCATCGCTCCCCGCGCATTCGGTGCAGGTCGAGATCGTCACTCTGGATGGGCCGAAACGTGTCGAGGCCGACATCGAGGGTCACGCGGGCGATGCCAACACCTTTTTCAATGAGCTCGGCCAGCATCGCGTCGGTAAAGTGGAGCCCCGCGGTTGGCGCCGCTGCGCTGCCTGCCGTTGCGCCGTAGACCGTCTGATAGCGCTCCGCCTCGGCAAGATGCTTGGTGATATATGGGGGGAGCGGCACCTGCCCAATCTTCCTGAGCCGCCCGCCAAGATCGGGAACGGGATCGAAGCGAATGACCCGCCGTCCGTCGTCCAAAACCTCAAGGATCTCCGCCCGCAAATCGCCAAATCCGACGCGTGTGCCCGCAGAGAGCCGTCGCCCTGGCTTGGCCAGCGCCTCGAAAACGCCCTCTGCAATCTCGGACAGAAGCAGAGCCTCGACCCCGCCACCCGATTCCTTTTTTCCGAAGACGCGCACGGCGGTCACACGGGTGTCATTGAGGACGAGCAGATCACCGCGGGAGAGCAGCCTTGGCACATCCTTGAAAGAGAGGTGCTCAATTTCGCCAGAGTCCTTGTGAAGCACCAAGAGCCGGGATGCCGAGCGGTCGGCAAGAGGCTCCTGAGCGATGGCCTCATCCGGGAGGTGGTAATCGTAGTCGCTGAGTGCTTCCCGTGTCATTCTTGGATGGCCTTTGCGATGTCATGGAGCGTGGCAATCACCCCAGGCGCAGGTTGCTTCTGGGCCCGGTCGATTAACAGCGCCCGCATTCCCGCCCGATGCGCCCCGTGGACATCGTCGTAGGGGTCGTCTCCGACGTGGAGCGCCCTTGACGGATGAACGTTGAGCCGAGAGAGTGCAATATGGAAGATCTCGGGCGCCGGTTTCTCGATCCCTTCTTCGAAGGAGGCGAGCACCAGCTCGAACAGCCCGCTAAGCTGGTGGACTCGCAGCACGCGGTGTAGGCTGAAATCCCAGTTGCTGATCACAGCCAGACGATATCCCGCCTCACGCAGTGCGGTCAGAGCAGGAATGGTGTCCTCATAGGGTTGAAAAATGGGCGAGTCGGTGGCGTACATGCACTTTTCTGCCTGCTCCAGCATCGCATCTAGCTTCTCCAAGGGTGCCCCGACCTTAGCGAGCCAGTCGTGCGACAGTTCACGCCAGAACCCTTCACAAAGCGCGACATCCCGCGTCGTGTTTATCCGCTGATATTCCAGCCACCGGGTGCCAAGCAGTCGTTCATAGACATCGCCCGCAAGGCCGTCATCGAGGGACAGTCCCACGGCCTGAGCACAGCCAAGAGCGAACAAGCGCGGATTCCAATCCACCTGCACAATCGTCTGGGCGGCATCGAAGGTGATCAACTCGATCTCGGGCATAGACTCTATCAGTGTGACTCGCGGCCACCCCAATAGACGCGGCAGAGGCGCTCCCATGTGGCTTATACTTAGCGCATGAGACACCTGCGCGCGATTCCTGCTCTCCTCGTCATCGGCTTGCTCGGCGGCTGCTTCGGCGGCGGCAGCGGGGGGCTGTTTATGTACGTCGCGAATCGTGGTGGCACAACGCTATCTCAGTACCGGGTTACGGGGGCGGGCGTGATGAGCCCGTTGGCTGCCGCCACCGTGACGGTGGGGATCGGGCCGGCAGGCATCGCGAGCTCACCCAATAGCGCTTATGTTTATGTTGCGAACTCGAACGACGACACCGTCTCCATGCTGCGCGTGACTTCCAATGGCGAGCTTGCTCCCTTAGCGCCGGCGACAATTGCTTCGGGAGGTAGCCCGATAGGGATCGCGGCGCATCCCACGAAGGATGTCGTTTATGTGGCAAACAGCGACGACGACACGGTGAGCCAGTTTTCGATTAATGTCGACGGAACACTCGCTCCTCTTGCACCGGCGACCATAACAACGGGCGACTATCCCGTGCATATCACGGTGAGTCCCAACGGCAACTTCGTCTATGTGAGCGCCTACGGCGACGACGCGATCTATCAATACAGCGTGAATCCGGATGGCACCCTCGCTCCACTGGCCCCAGCATTCGCAGCAACAGCCGGTGGGCCCTGGACCACGGTTATCAACGGCCCAGGCACGCGGCTTTACTGCGGCGACTCCAATGCCAACGCGGTTTCCCAATTCGCTATTGCGGCGGACGGCACACTGAGCGCGCTGGTTCCGCCGTCAGTCCCTTCGGGCATCGAAAACTACGCGGCGGCGCTGAATCGTGGAGGGCAGTTCTTGTACGCGAGCGCATATGCAAGCGGCGATCTGTTCCAGTATTCGGTCGCACCCGATGGGAGGCTGACGCCATTGATTCCGCCCTCGGTCACGGGGGTGGGTACGTTTGCGTGGCCCGTAGTCTCCTCGCCGAAGACGAACGCAATTTTCGTGTGCTGGCAAGGCACGGACAATGTGAGCTCGTACCGGCTGGACACCTCCGGCCAGCTGGTCCTGCTCGACACGGAGCCTGCGGGAAATGAACCTGCTTCGATCTTGTTCTTGTCGAGATAGCCTTGCAAAAAGCAAACTGCGGCCTGCGCAAAGACGTCATATCGAGTGTCCATGCTGAAATCAACTCTATCCTTTGTCTCTGCGCTGGTCCTGCTTGTTCTCGCGGGAGCGGCCGTGCAGGAGCACGGGCTCAAGCGGTCTCCGAAAGTGGGCGACGCGTTAAAGTACAAGCTGAAGGCCGAGCTCGAATTCATCGGGTCCGGAACAGGAACGCTAACGGGCAATTCCACAGAGCGGGTGCTTAAAGTAGAAGCGGACGGCAGTTACACGGTCCAATCGGAAACCAAGGACATGGTTGCCGAGGTGGAGGGCACTCCGCTCAAAGGCAAGGATGAGGCCCCCATGCAAACGACGTTCAAGGCAAACGGAGATGTCGTGAGCCTGCGCGGGGAGAAGATCGGAAGCCTCGAGTACCGGATATCAAATCTGAATGCTTTCAGGGCGCCGGACAAGCCGGTTAAAGTCGGCGACACATGGGTCCGGGACATACCCGCCGACGCGAAAACAGGCATGGTCACTGCGAAGGCCACCTTTGTTTTCGAAGCGGCCGAAAAGGTTGGCGAAATCGACACAGCGAAGGTGAAGTACACCTACGTTGAATTTGTGGAGCGCGATGCGACCTCGGCCGATGGATATTTTTGGGTGAGTCTGTCCGACGGGTCTCTCGTCAAGAGCGAGCTTGGCGTTAAGAATATGCCGCTGCCCAACGCTGGAATCAGGCTGAACGCCAAGATCACCGTCGTAAAGGAGTAGGAGGAGCCTGCTCCTTAACGGAAACGACGCCTGACAATACCTGCCCACGAACATAGGCGAATACCCACGAATCGCCCTCCGCGATACCTCTAAGCGCGCCGCCCTGATCGACCCAGGCTTTCCCTTGCGCTGTCCAGATGACCTCATTGGTCGGCACTGGCTTGCCCTCGGCATCGAACACTTTGAGCATGATGGTGTCCCCGGCTGCGACAGATTCCGGCAAATTGAGGTTCAGCGGGGCAGCATCTTTCGGGGCCGATCCATAAAACAGCACCGCATTCGCGATCGGACGCTGCTGGCCATCGCTCGGGCGGTTCAGGGTCAATCCGCCGGCATTTATGGTGGTGCTCCCTCCGCCATCCAGGTTGATCGCCTCCCTGCATCCCAGGCTGATCATGATCCTCGCCATTTCCTCGAGCGTGGCCCCATCGCTGATCGCCTGACGTCCATCAAGGGCGACAAACCACAAGTCGCCATCTGCGGTTGCCCCAACCGCGGTTCGTGGATTGCGTTTGAGGGCAAAGTCGGCCTTGAAGCCCTGCCTTTCCCAATCCACTTGAACCTTGCCATCTCGCACCAGGAAGGGCCCTCCTCCAATGACCTGCCGCACTTTGGACCAGTCGAAGCCGCCCGTCTCAATGCTCGCCACCACCTCTTCGCCCGGCGTCAAGGAGTTCACGATGGCCGCCTTCGAGCCGGAACCTGTGAGAATAGCTAAACCCTCCCCCACGGCTAGTCTTGGGAGATCCCGTTTGACCTCAACGACGTAGCCTCGAAGGCCCCCCCGTGGTGACGCCTTTGCGGGCTGACTGAGGGCGATAATGGCATGGGACACGGGCCCCTTCTCGGCAACCGCATCGCCTGCCGCCTCCAGATTGAGCATTAGCTCGTTGACGCCGCACTCCTGGTTTAAGCCGTCCAGCTGGTAGCTTCCCTGCTGGAGTCGGATGGCCAGGTCGCCATTCGGCATTGAACCGGATGCATGCTTGCCTCCCCAACCAAACGCTGCACGGCTCGGCAGAACCCTGCTAACCAACTCCCCATTGCGGACCATGAGCCCGAGCGGATCGCCGGTAAACGGGAAGAAATCGCCATTGATCCCCGCAATGGCGCCGGTTCGCTTGATGAGATCGCCCAGCGTCTCGCGGCCCTTACCCGTTGGCTCAGAATAGACCTTTAGACCAGCAAGCTCTGTATTTGCGGTTGTAGGTGCATCCAGGCTTAGGCGAAGCGCGTGGATGACCCTCGGCGTCTCGAGATCGACTTCCATTCGATAGGTCAAGCCTGGGGCGATGGGCTTCAACCAAACTTGACCGCTACCTATCAGGGACAGGGCGAGGAGCAAGGCAGAGAGGCACACCTTTCGCGAGCCTTTGCTGCTTTGCGGCTTTGCGAGAGAGGCTAAGAGCATAGCGGCTCCAAATAGTCCAGGGTTCCTGCGTCGGCATCGAGGCGAGCCATGATCCCAAGAGGCAAGGACAGCATCTGCTTCATGTGCCCGAAAGGATAGCCGACGATCATTGGCTTGCCGATGGGCTCCAGTCGCTCAAGGACTATATCCAACCACGGCTTCCCACCGATGCTTTCATCTTTCGCCTCGTCACTGCGAGTCATCTCACCAATCACGATCCCTGCGCACTTTTCAAGCGCGCCGATCAGCAGGAGGTGGGTCAGCATGGCATCGATCCGGTGGGGATCCTCGTCCACGTCCTCTATTAGCACGATCTTGCCCTCTGCGTCCATCGCATCAGCCGTCCCGACCGCATCGGTGATCAGGCACAGGCATCCGCCAGTGACGATCCCTTCTGCGATCCCGCCGATGATTGTTTGTCCCCTGGGTGCGCCTTCAGGTATGTCCGTTTCTCCCCTGAGAACTCCCAGGAATGACGCATTCACCCATGCCTCTCTTGGAGTCGAGAAGGTATACGCCATTGGGGAATGGACGGTCGGAAGGCCGCGGCGGTTAAGAGCCAGGTGGAGGGTCGTGATGTCGCTGAAACCGAGAAACAGCTTGCCGGCAGCCGCCATCCTATCGAGGTCGAGATAGGGGAGCAGCCGGGCACACCCGTAGCCTCCGCGCGAGCAATAAACGGCATCTACCGCCGGATCGGCGAAGGCGCTTTGCAGGTCCGCCGCTCGAACTTGATCATTGCCCGCGAGGAAATGGTCCTTGTCGAAGGCATGGTCAGCAACCTCGACCCGATAACCCGCGTCCTCCAGCAGCTTAGCGGCAAGCTCTGTCTTTTCAGGGAGAATCGCGGAAGCTGGGGAAACGATGCGGATCGTGGACCCCGCAGTCAACGCCCGAGGCTTGTTGATTGTCGATTGTCGATTGGCGATCGGCATGCCCCCCTCGGTATTTGTTGTAGACGAACCTTGTCGAAATGCGGGTGCGCCGTTCAATGCGACGATCGAAAAATCGAAACCCTTTAATCAGCCGGAGCGATAACGACCCTGCGATTGGGCTCTTCACCCTCACTATAGGTCGCAACATTCTTGTTGTCGGCAAGTGCCTTGTGGACGATTCTCCTTTCGAAGGCAGGCAGCGCGTCGAGAACCGCCTCCTCCCCCCGCTTGGCAACTTGGTCCGCGATCTTCTGGGCAAGCCCGGTGAGGGCTTCCTCTCGCTTGCGCCGGTAGCTCGCACCATCGAGCGTTGCCCGGATGCCGTTTTGGAATTTTCTGCCCGCGATGATATTCACGAGGTATTGCAAGGCGTTCAGGACCTCGCCATGCTTGCCGATTAGGAACGCCGCGTCGCGGCCATCGATCTCGATGTTTACGTACCTGCCCTCAAACGCGCTGACCTTGACCGTGACCTCGAGGCCCGAGCGATCGAGAATTTCTTCGACAAGAGCGCCCAACCGGTCGGCGTCTTCCTGGGTTGCTTCCGAACCACCGCGATCGCCTTCCTCGCTCTGTTCGGCAAGATCGCTGGTCGTGATCTCTTGTGGTCCCTCCTCCGGCTCGGCTTCGGGCTCCTTGGCAGCCTTGCGGGCGCGAGGTTTCGGCGCGGCCTTTTCTTTGGCTGCCGCCTTCTCCTTTACCGGGGCAGCAGCCTGTGCAGGCGCTGGCCCGTCGGCCAATTCGGCGCGAATTCTTACGCCACCCTTGCCGAAAAGACCCTTGCTCTCTTCCAGGACTGTCACCTGGATTTCTGCCACAGCCACGCCTAGCTGGCTGGCCGCCGCTTTCTTCGCATCCTCGAGGTTCTTACCGCTTACTTCAACCGTTTGCATAATCTTTAGCCTTACCTTACTTCTTTCGCTTCTTTGGTTTGTGCAGCTTTGGAGCGCCCGTCGCCTTCATTCCATTCCCGGTCGGCGCGACTGGCGAAGCTGGCTTCGATGCTTTTGGAATGACGCCACCGGTTGCGGTGGCCACCTTCACGAGCGGGGGCAGGGGCAGCCTATACGCCCGGATCATCTGGTACGTCGTGATGAGGTTCGTGAAAATCCAATAAAGCACGAATGCTGCCGGAACAGGAAAGATCGGCGTGAACATCACCGCCGTAAACACCAAGGTGATGCCGATACCCATGATCCGCTGCTGCCTCAGATTCGAAGGGTCGCTCACCGGTGTCAGCAGCGTCGTCGCCATCATCGAAATGCCGTACAGCACGAGCAGAATGAAATCACGCTCTCCGAGGTTTGGCGCAATAAACCCCGGCGCCATGTCTGCCCCAGCCTGGCTGATCCAGAGAAAGCTGCCCTCCCGAAACTCAAAACGGTAAAGCAGCATGCACGAATAGATCAGGAAGAACAGGGGCATCTGAAGCAGTATCGGGCCGCAGCCCGCAGCCGGATTGATCCCGTACTGCTTATAGAGATCCATCAGCTTGACGTTTAGCTCCTGGCCCTGATACTTGTCTCTAAGCTCCTTCACGAGGGGCTGAAGCTGGGCCATTTGCCGCGACCACATATATTGCTTTTGAGCAAGAGGCCAAACGAGACCGCGAACCAGGAAGGCGAGCAGCAGGGCGGCAAAGGCATAGCTGAACCACGGAACTGCCCCCGTCATGTTCACGAGCCCGTCTATGAGCTTGTAGCCCGGCATGAAGCCCCAGACAAGGGCATCCTTGGCATAAAGCCGGGCCCTCTCCTCGAGCTCGACGTAAAGCTGCTTCAGGGAAGCACGGGGCCGCTCGAGCCCAGGCATCGGGTTGACCTGGTACTCCTTAGACCACACAGGCTTGGCCTTCATTTTCGGCTCTAGGGTGCTAAGCAGATGGTAGGCCATCTGCAGCTGGTCGAAATTCTTCGTCCTTATTCCGAGCTTGAGCTGGGCGTCATTGACAAGCACCTGGGCCTCGGTCGCCATGTCCTCCTTCTGTGCGGGAGTGAGCTTGTCGGTGGGCTCTTGCTGGTCAAACCGTTTCTGCAGCGCCGCACTCTCTGCGGTCATCTTGCTGACGAGATCGGAACCGCCAGTTTTGGTTATGGCGAACTGCTTGTGCAGATCCCGGACGACGGAAAGAATAGTGACGGGGTCGCGCTTTTCCTGGACGTTCGGGCACATGAGCTGGAAGCCCAGGAAGATGACCATGAACAGCAGCAAGGTCTGCAGGAAGCTCTGCTTTGGAGTGGGTTGTGCTTGGCTCATTTATTCGGCTTAGGGAACAGGGTCATATCCGCCGGGTCGAAAAGGATGACACCGGCAAATTCGCTTGGCCCCCATCCACGATCCCTTCATCAAACCATATTTTTGAATAGCTTCTAGCGTATATTGCGAACAAGTCGGCGTATATCGGCAGCTCGCAGGCATCCATCGAGTTGATTTTTGATAGAGCCGTATCAGGAAGACTCCAACTCGCTTGCCCATCGGCTGTTCACATCGCCCAACTGTCTCGCCAGCTCCGATCTGATCTCGTCCAGCTTCACATCGGCGCTTTCCGGGAAGGCAACCGCGATGTAGTCCATGCTGGGGTCGAGCTTTTCGGCCAACGTCCGAAACACTTCACGAAAACGCCTTTTTGCCTTATTGCGTTGCGGGGCGTTCCCTATCTTTTTGGAGGTCGCGATGCCTATCAAGCCCGTGCCCGGTAAAGCGGTCAATCGGCAGAACCTGCCAGCAGCGCGCTTGCCCTCCTTGAAAATCTCTTCGAATCTGGTTTTGCTCGGTCCTCTAATGGGTCAGTCTGGCGCGGCCCCTCAGCCTCCGCCGCTTGATTACGTTCTGGCCGTCTGTCGTGCGCATGCGCACCCTGAATCCATGGGCCTTTTTCTTGTGTCGGTTGTTGGGCTGATAGGTGCGTTTCGGCATCTGTTCGGTCTCTCTAGGCTAGTCGCGAGATTGTACCCTCTCTGCACTTACATGAACCACCGGGGATCGGCGAAGCGGCCTTTGATGGCGGTCGCGGCTGCGGTTAGCGGGCTCACGAGGTGCGTCCTTGATCCCGGGCCCTGTCTGCCTTCGTAGGGACGGTTGGAGGTCGAGGCGCTTCGTTCCATCGGCCTGAGGATGTCGCCGTTCATGCCAAGGCACATGGAGCAGCCGGAACGGTGCCATTCGAAGCCGGCATCCATGAAGACTCGGTCCAGGCCCTCCTCTTCGGCCTGTCGCTTGACCATCTCCGATCCCGGCACCACCATGGCCCGAACCTGGGCCGCTACCCGGCGACCGCGGACGACCGATGCCGCCTCCCGCAGATCGTCTATCCTCGAATTGGTGCATGAGCCGATGAAAACCGTATTCACCACGATTTCCTGCATCGGGGTGCCGGGCTCGAGTCCCATATAACCCAGCGCGCGTTCTTCGCCCGCATCGCGCGGTTCGGGCACGGCCTGGTCTATGTCCAGGGTCATTGCGGGAGTCGTTCCCCACGTCACTTGCGGCTTTAGGTTGGCGACATCGAGACATTCTTCGCGGTGAAAGGTGGCGTCGGCGTCGGTGTTGAGGGTGTCCCATTGCGAGATTGCTTGGTCCAGGGCGGTGCCCTTTGGAGCATAGGGGCGGTCCTCGGCCGAAATGAAGTCGTAGGTGGTTTGATCCGGCGCGATCATCCCTGCCCTGGCGCCCATCTCGATGGACATATTGCAGACTGTCATTCGGCCGCTCATCGGCAGCGCCCGGATCGTGCTCCCGCGATACTCGACCACATAGCCGGTGCCGCCCGAGGCCCCGATCTTGCGGATGATTGCGAGGATCACGTCCTTTGCGGTGACCCCATACGGCAGCTCGCCTTCTACCACGATGCTCAGCGATTTCGGCTTGGTCGTCGCTCTCAGGGTCTGGGTGGCGAGCACGTGTTCGACCTCTGTGGTGCCAATCCCGAAGGCAAGCGCGCCGAAGGCTCCATGGGTGGAGGTGTGGCTATCTCCGCAGACGATGGTGAGGCCGGGGAGGGTGAGGCCCAGTTGGGGGCCGATGACATGCACGATGCCCTGCCCCGCCTCACCATAGCCGAACAGAGGGACTCCGAACTCGCGGCAGTTTGTCTCGAGCGCCTTGAGCTGCTTTCCGCTCAAGCTGCGCTCGTCTATGGGGCGGCCATCGGTCGGGACGTTGTGGTCCACGGTGGCGAATGTGAGATCGGGCCTACGAACTTTGCGGTTCGCCTCCCGCAGTCCGTCGAAGGCTTGCGGCGAGGTCACTTCGTGGACGAGGTGGCGATCAATGTAGAGCAGCGCGGCTCCTCCGTCCAGAGTGGAGACCACGTGGCTGTCCCAAACCTTGTCGAAAAGGGTTGATGGCATCCCGTCTATTCTACGTCCACTTGGGACTGCGGCGACCTGGCGCCGCTTTTCGGAACGGCCCAGGCACAGTGGGTCCCTCGCACCCATTCATCGCCGCGCAAGCACGAATCGCCGCGCGTTCAGGGCCGCGCTCATGAGGAAGGCAAAGCCAAACCCGCCGGCGGTGATGGCAAAGACGACACTCGAAGGGAGGTTCAATCCGGTGAGCTTAAGGATCAGGAAGTGGATGTATGAATCGCTCTCTTGCGGATAGCCGAGGGCGCTGCGCACCTGCCAATGCCAATCCGTGCATGGGCAATAACCGAAGCCGTACCAGATCCCCAGGATCGTCCATGCCCCGAACGTGCCGACGAGCGTGATGAGGTTCAGCAGCCGGGTCTTCTTCCAGGCCCATCCGAGCAGATTGAAGAGCACCAGCCCGGTGTGGAAGACGAAGAAGAAGATGTTGAGGAACTGGAGCATGCCTGCGGTTAGTTTGGCAGGCGGGCTGAGAGTCGCCGTAGCCGCCGGGTGGTTCTTCCCGGCGAAATATGCGTCCGGATTTGCCCCACCCCCCAGCCCCCTCCCCGCGCAAGAACCATCGCGGAGAGGGGGAGCCGGAGTCCTCCAACCCTCAACACCCCCTATCCCCCGTTCTTGGGATCGAGGCCGAGGTGGCGCAGGAAGGCGTCTGTCTTCGGATCGCGGCCCAGGTAGTCGCGGAGCATGTCCATCTCGTCCATGCTCGCGCCGCGGCTGAGCACCTTCGAGCGGTAATACTTCCCTGCCTCCGGGCTCAATAGGCCGACCTGCTCGAACCGCTGGAACATATCCTGGGCGTAGACGAGCGACCACAGATAGCCGTAATACGCGCCGTGATAGCCGTTCAAATGCCCGAAGGAGGCCTGGAACGCGGTGCCGGGGACCGCCTTGTAGAGCGTGGTCTTCTCATACATTTCCAGCCCGACCTTGGTCGTGTCCACCACGCCGTCTGCGTCCGTATGATACGCCTGGTCCATCTGGCCCAGGAAGAGCTGGCCCTGGGTTTCGATGCCGCTGCCGAGCGTCCGCGCCGCCACCATGCCTTTCAGCAGGCTATCGGGAAGGACCTCTCCCGTTTTGTAGTGCTTGGCGAAGGTGCGCAGGACGGCCGGGTTCCAGACCCAGTTCTCGAACATCTGCGAGGGAGCCTCGACGAAATCGCGCGCCACCGCGGTGCCCGAGAAACGGCCACATTCGGTTTCGGTCATAGTCGAATGGAGCAGATGGCCGAATTCGTGGAAGAAGGTTTCGACCTCGTCGTGGGTCATGAGGGAGGGCTTGTCGGCGGTGGGCTTGGTGAAGTTGCACACGAGTGCGGCGAGGGGGAGCTCGGTCTTGCCGTTCGCCCATTTCTTGCGGGGGATGAGGCGCCAGTGTGCGGCATGGGTGTACTTGTTCTCTCGCGGGAACAGGTCGAGATAGAAGCGGCCGATGATCCTTCCCTTGGCCTTGTCGAAGACCTCATAGAGCTTGACATCGGGATGCCAGACGGGCAGGCCCATGGACTTTGCCTTGGCGGTGATGTCGCGGTATTCGAGTCCGTAGAGCTCCTGGGTGATCGAGAAGAGCCCGTCCATGACCGCCTGCATCGGGAAGTATTCGGCGACCTTCTCGCTGTCCACCGCATACTTTTCCTTGCGGAGGAGATTCTTGGTGAATGCGTAGTCCCAGGGGTTTAGCTCGGCGGTTGGATCTCCGGTCCTTTCGCGCTTGAACTCGCGGAACTCGGCCATATCGAGGATCGCCTTCTTCCGCACGATCGGCGTGAGCTCGTCGTAAAACTTTTTCACCTGCTCGCTGTTCTTGGCCATGCGGGTTTCGATCATCCAGTCCACCGTGTTCTTGTAACCGAGAAGCTTGGCGGCTTGGGCCCGGAGCTTGATCAGGTCTTCGAGCACGGCGACGTTCTTGCTCGCGGCACGTCGGCGGTAAGTGACCCACATCTTCATGCGGGTGTTAGGATTCTCGCCGTAATCCATGACCTGGCCGTAGGTTGGGCCGTCGAGTCCCATCAGGACCACGTCGGCTGCGCTGGTCTGTCGCTTGATCACGTCTTCGGGCACCCCCGCGAGCTCGGATCGAAGCAGCGGCACCTTCGAGGCGTCCTCCGCGATGTTGGTGTCGAAGGCGATGCCGAGCCTATTGAGCTCCATTTCAATCTTCTTGAGCTGGTCGCGCTTGGCCCTGGTCAGGTCCATGCCGGAGCGCCGGTAGTCTCGCAAGGTTTGCTCGAGGAAGCGCTTTTGCTCGCCCTTGAGGATGGGCTTGGTGCTTGCGTAGTCCTTGAGCGCTTTGTAGAGCTTCTCGTTTTTGCCGACTTCGACGGACCAATTGGAGATGGCCTCGTCGGCCGCCCGGGAGGCGTCGCGCTCCTTGGCGTCCGTCGAGACGAACTGCATGAAGGTGAGCATGGAGGTGTCCATGTCGAGCTGCACACTAAGGTCGTCGAGGGCGCCGGCTGTATTGGCGAAAGTGCGCTTGGCCTTGGGGATCGCGATGATCTTGGCGATAGCGGCATTGGCCTTCGCGAGCGCCTGTTTCATCTTTGCCGGAACCTCTTGTCCCGGCGCGGAGGCGACTATGAGGGCAAGCGAAAGAAGCCCGGCGGGGCGGAGCATGCGGCTGTTCATCGCTATAGAATACGCCCTCATGCCCCTTGCGATTGCAGCGCCGCTTGACATGGCACTCTTCAAGGCTTCAATCTTGGAGTTGGAACTTTCGCCCGGTCTCGATCATTGCGATCATTGCACGGCCGAGACCGGCCGAAATAGGAGAAATGACAATGAAGTTGATGAAAGTTTGGTTCCTCGCCGTTTGCTGTCTCGCCGCTGCCTTCTCAGCCGCGCAAGGCGACGTGAAGATGATGAAGCACAAAAAGGTGCCGGTTGCCATTGGGTCCGCTATGTATGCCTGTCCCAAGTGCGACGCCGCCTCGATGGTGCCGGGCAAATGTCCTGATGGCACGAAGTTGGTTAAGGTCAACGGCACGAAGAACTGGGAGTGCCCGAAGTGCAAGATGCACGCGATGAAGCCGGGGAATTGCCCCAAGTGCAAAGTCGCGATGAAGGCGACCGTGGACACATTTGCCTGCGAGATGTGCCAGGTCACCTCCAAGAAGGCTGGAAAGTGTCCCAAGTGCGGCATGGAGATGAAGCAATATCACATGGATGTGATGCCGAGCAAGATGATCAAGAAGGGATGAGGCTGGATCGGAGCTAGAGCACTTCTAGCTCCGCTGCCACTCGTTCGACGGGCAAGCCGACCACGGTCGAGTAGTACCCTTCTACCCTCGTCACGAATCGTGCGGCCCCGCCCTGGATCGCATAGGCTCCGGCCTTGTCCAGGGGCTCGCCGCTCTCGACATATTCGCCGATCTCTTCGGAGGTGAGCTCGCGGAATGCGACCGCGCTCGCCTCCGAAAAGACCATTTCGCCATCCGGCCAGCGAAAGCAGATCGCCGTGATAACCTCATGCTCCCGGCCCGATAGCTTTGCGAGCATTTTTCTTGCATCGTCGGCATCGGCAGGCTTGCCGAGAACCTCTCCATCTATCACCACGATCGTGTCTCCGGCTATGACGAATGTCGCTGGGCGCCGCCTGAACACCGCATCCGCCTTCTCACGGGCCAGCCGCTCCGCCAGTTCTTGCGGCATCTCTCCGGCACGGGGGGTCTCGTCTATGTCGGCGGATTCGACCTCGAACTCCCGGATCACCTTTCTCAGCAACTCGATTCGCCTGGGCGACCGGCTAGCCAGGATGATGTCGTACGGCTGGATCATAGGGACTGATTGTGAACGGCGCTCTGCCGATTAGGGAGAAGTGTGAAAGGAGAATCGAGAAACGGCCAAGCTGTGCGTTCAATTAATCTCCCCGTCTCCCTTACTCCCGCTCCCCGTCTCTCCCCCTCCAGCCAGCTATAATCCCTTCGAATGGCGGACTTGGCTGAGGTCTGGAAGGAAGCGCTGCCTGATCTGCGCAAAGCGGTCACGGGAGTGGGCATCTGGGCCGCTCTCAACGCCGCGAGGCCGGTGCTGCTTGAAGAAGGGGTGGCCGTCATTGGGCTCCCTCACGAAGACACGGAGCTCTCGGGGCACCTCAAGATGACGAGCGTCAAGCGCCTTATCGAACGGCAGCTTTCCGAGCGGATGAGCACGGCGATCACGGTCCGCATCATCGAAGGAACCTCGCTTCAGGACTGGGAGACGATCAAACGGCGGGACGTGGAATCGCGCCGGCTCCAAGATCTCGCGCTGAACAAGATGCGGTCCGAGCTGAGCGCCAAGAGCAACTGGGAGTCGGTCTACGAGCAGCTGAGCAGGCGGTATGCCGCGGTCACCAACAAGTCGCTGCCCCAGAATCGCGCGCGATTCCTCGAAGAAGCCATCGATCTCGTCGCTGAAGCCCGCCGGAACCAGATCGACTACGACGAGCCGGGCGAACGCAACTTTGCCCGCTGCATCGAGCGCGTTTCGCAATATGCCGACGTGCCCAGCGCCATCGTGGCGGCAAGGATTTTGGAGAAGGCAGGGGAGCTTTAGAGTGCGGTAAATCGTTACCGCTATTCCGCGCAGTCTAAAAAGCGGTAACGAGTTACCGCACTCTAAAATCTGATGGCAGATGCAATCGTTCTCGGATCCGGCACCAGCAACGGGGTTCCCATGCTGGGGATCGATTATCCACCTGAGTTTCTCGCCAATCCAAAAAACCACCGAACGCGAAGTTCGATTCTCCTCCAAGGTCCAACCGGCAACGTACTCGTCGATTGCGCGCCGGAGCTACGCCTTCAACTGCTCAGAGAGCGAATCAAAATGATCGGCGCTGTCATCATCACCCACACCCACGCGGACCATATCATGGGCATGGACGACCTGCGTTCTTTCACCGAGCTAGGACGGAAGGTCATGCCCATCTACACGCTGCCGCAATATCAACGGGACATCAGACGAGTCTTCGACTACGCCTTTCGGGACACGGAAGCAGACGTCGTCGTGCCTCAATTCGATCTCCGCGTCCCGCCCGAGGTACTGGAGGTGTGCGGGCTGTCGATCCGAATCTTCGAGGTCATGCATGGCCCATGGCCCGTGCTCGGACTGCGGGTGAACGACTTCGCTTATATCACGGATGTGAACCACATACCCAGCAAGGCGGCAGACCATCTGCATGGCCTCGACACGCTCATCCTCGACGGAGTCCGACGTAAGCCGCACCCGACCCACTTTCACCTGGAGCAGTCCCTCGAGGCGGCTAAAAAGATCGGCGCACGGCAGACCTACCTGACCCACCTTAGCCACGACTACGACCACGACATCACGAACACCGAGCTGCCAAGAGGGGTCGAGCTCGCCTACGACGGGCTGAGGATCGCCCTCTGAGGAGTGAGTGTTTGAGCGTCAAGATCGACCCCTTCTTGACCTCAAGACTCAACACTCAAAACTTCCCTGAGCTTTCCAACTGGAAAACTTCGCACTTTCTGCGAGGTTTGCCCTAATCAGCCTCGGCAAGATTGCCAGTATCAACAATGGAGCCCAGCCGGAGAGGGCGGCATCCATGGATCGGAAGATATATGCCTACACTGATTGGCGGCCTTGCCGCCCTTGCAGCCCTTGCGGCGGGAATCCTGGCCAATGTGGACCCTCTTGCCTGCACATGGCGCGCATGCCTCGCATTCCTACTGGGATGGACGGGAACTCAGGTGTGGTACGTGTTCTTTACAGTAAGAATTCAGCATGAATCAACCGATCTGGGAGAGCCCGAATCCGCGCAGGAGCCGCGACAAGCGGCTTAAAGGTTCCGATGCACGTCTTCGATAGGGAGTTGGAGAATACGCTATGCCACTGTCGCCAGAGCAGTTGAAAAAGGCTTGGGTCGAATTCAAGGTTTATAAAAACCCTGAGGGCCGCGCCGATCTCATCAATCATTATTCATATCTCGTCAAAATCACCGCCGGAAGGCTCGTGACCAGCCTTTCAGGTGGCCTCGACCGCGAAGACCTGATCGGCGCCGGCGTGATCGGTCTGATCAAAGCGGTCGATCAATTCGACCCGATTCGAGAGGTCAAGTTTGAGACCTACGCGATCGCCCTGATCCGGGGTGCAATCCTCGAAATGCTGCGCGATGAGGACTGGGTTCCCCGCTCCATACGCGAGAAGCTCAAAGCCCTCGACCGGACGATCATGTCACTTGAAACCAGGCTTGGCCGGCCGGCCACCGAGCACGAGCTAGCCGAGAATCTGGGCGTCACGACCAACGAGGTCGGCGAGCTCATGACCCGAATGGGCCGCACGAACGTGTACAGCCTGGACGACATCCTCACTTCGAGCGAGGGCGACGACCATATCCACTTCGTAGAGCTTATCGTTGACGAGAACTCCAATACCTCCGGCGAGATCGAGGGCCGCGAGCTTCGGAGGATCATGGCGGCGGGCGTGGACAAGCTGCCTGAGCGCGAACGCCTTGTGGTTGCCCTGTACTACTTTGAGGGCCTCACATTCAAGGAGATCGGCAAGGTGCTCGGGGTCAGCGAGTCGCGGGTTTATCAGCTGCATACCCAGGCGATGACGCGGCTGCGGACGTTTATGAAACAGGAGGGCGGGGTCTCCGTCCACTAGGACTGGAATGGGTGAAGTTGACCGCATCCATCGCATCGTTCAGCCTTCCGCCGTGCCTGGGGCAACGCATCAGGTTGCGGCTGCCGACGACCGAAAGGACCGCCGTCGAAATCTTCCCGAGGACAAGCTAGAGCTTCACGTGGTGGAAGCCCAGCCGGAAGAGCCGCCTGAGGTTTCGGACGAGCCTGACGAGGGCCTGGACCTTGCTGTCTAGCCAACTGCCAGGCTGCAATATCGGCGAAATCACCAGAATCACCTCTTATTTGTCGTTTTCCCCGCGCCGACGTACTGGGGACATGAGTTCTCCATTTGGTTTGGACCCGACGCAGTATGGACCCGACGGAGCGGATGGACCCGACGGAGCGGATGGACCCGACGGAGCGGATGGACCCGACGGAGCGGGTCCCTCCATTTGGGCGCCTAACGCTTCCCCAAGATTAGTTGACGGTGTCGCGTTCTTGCGTCCGAGGTTTCCAGTCGCTGCTTGCCGGCTCCACCTGGCCCTCACGCTGCTGTTGTCCCGTTTGAATAGTTATGAGGAGCAGATTTTGTCAACCACCGGCCCGGGATGCAAGTGGGTATATAGTCACTTTCCCTTCCGATTCTAGGCTTGATTCGCGGAGCCCCGGACTCGGCTACTCACCTTAGAATCGGCCGAAAGGGTTACAGTTTTGGCTGCGTGGAAAATTTTCTGAAAACTCTTTTCGCATTCGCTAAAATCTGCGCTATAATGTGATCACGGAGCCGAAATGAGACAGGGTTTGGCACTGAACATTGTAAAATCCGCCGCAGTCCTTGCAGCTATCGTGGCGGCCGCCTTGAGCGGGGGGCAGAGCTTCAACATCGATGCGGACTGGGCGGGCCTGCCACCTGAACTTGGCGGAGGAGTTCCTGATCCGATATTTGGCGCGGCCGCAGAGCAGCCGGGTGTTTGGAACTCCTGGGATGCATCCGGTGATCCACCCACGCGCCTGACAGGCCTGGATGGAAGTCTTACCGATGTTGTCTTCACCGGGCCCCGCGGTGGAAGCGCCAATGGCTTCAACAACCCCGAAAACACGGGCCCATACGCCGCCTTGCTAAACGACGGAAGAAGCCTCAGCGAGGACACGTGGACATTCACTGGCCTTGCGTCGGGTATCTACCGCCTTATCACCTATGCGGCAAGCCCAAGCAACAATGTCACCAACACCCTGGTAACTGTCCTTGGGGCCGAGGTCGAATCCTATGTAGTGACCGGACCAATGCCGGGAAATGCGTTCGAGATTTCAAAAACCCACAGCATCCATCAGAAATTTGTCACGACCGGTGAGCTATCCGTGACGATCACCGAGGGCCGTGATCCCGCGTATCTCAACGGGTTCCAGCTAGTGCAAGTTGTTCCTGAGCCGGCAACCTCCATTATCCTGTTTGCGGGCGGCATCGCTGTCCTACGCCGCCGAATCAAACCCTAGCGATTTGTCACAACCTTCGGGAAGGAGCGCCAAGGTCATCGAACCGAAGCGGGGTTGTGGCAAAGACTTTGCGCAAAAGCGCAAAGGAGGGAAACATGAATACGACATCGCTCCGGCGCACGCTCGCCGGGCTCGCCCTCACTTTCGCCATGGCGATAAGCCAGGCCCAGACCTCTTTTATCAACTACGATTACATGGGGAATGCCGACCAACTCGTTTACCAGGACGACCTGAAACTGGACGCCCTGGAGATGGAAGGAAGAAAGATCCTTTTCGACAAACGTGGCGGCATCTATGTCGCCGGCACGGGCCTCTCGGACGGCGAGGGGAGAGATATGATCCTGCTGAAGTACACATGGAATGGATCCAACTTCAGTCTTGTCTGGTCATACAAATACAACGGCCCAGATGATGGCGAAGACATTTGCACCGGCCTCGTCCTCGACCAGTATGAGGTACCGTACATCGCGGGCTCCTCGGAAGGCGACGGCACAGGGTTCGATCTGGCCGTTATCGCGGTCAACCCTGTAAACGGACAGAAACTCTGGGGTGGCGACGGAGCCGCTCGCTACAACTCCTCAGGCAGCCAAGACGACTACGCTTACGACTTCGCCATTGATAGCGCAGACAACCTGATCGTTGCAGGCAGGACTGGCACGAGCAGCGGAAACCAAGGACTGGTTGCCGTCTTCGAATCCACGGGCAGCATGAAGACAGGCTGGCCAGAGCTCTACGGAGAGTCGGGCAAGGACGAGATCTTCTACGGAGTGACCGCAGATGCAGACTTTAACGTCTACGCAACAGGCAGCAAGGCAACCGACAGCAACGGGACGGACATCCTTGTCGTTCGGTTCTCGGGCGCAGGCTCGCAAACCCATGCTGCAACCGTTGACGGAACAGGCCACGAGGACGATGAGGCCAGGGACATCGTGTACACGGACGACGCGGTCGTCGTTGCCGGTTTCATCTCCCAAGATGGGCCGGTCAAGCAGTTCGCAGTTGCCGCATTCGACGACGACGACCTCAGCACCGCGGAATGGGCAGGCGGACCGGTGATCTACGACGCTCGCTCAGAAGGCAAGGCCCTCCTCTTCACGGACGGGCATATCTATGCGACGGGGACGCTTTTCAGCAACCCCTACCAAATCGGAGGCCTGGGAGTCGGACGGCGATGGGGATGGAATTCGCATCTTGCCAACCGGTGAAGGCATCGGAAACAACGTCGCCATGGCGATATCCAGAGCCGGATCGAACATCTATATCACGGGTTTGGGTGACGGGCTAAACATTCCCATTGCTCCAAATTCGGAGTACATCTCGCTCCGCTATACCAAAGGCGGCGAAGTCGTTTCTCCCTTCGAAGACTACTTCCCAGGGAATGAAACTGCAAAAGTGGATTTCGGAACCGGGATCACCTCTTTCTGTGCGGGCCAGGTGTTCGTGACCGGCACTTACTGGAACAACGAAGCGAGCGAGGAGCAATATAACTTCGCCACGCTCGTTTACGCCCAGGGCAACACGGAGGAAGATCCAGAGGGGTACACAATTGACACAGGTGTCTACATTGGCGGGAACTTAGACTCGCTGAAGGTCAGCGACAATGACTATCTCGTTGTCAAGAACGGCAATCGTTATTGACGCGAGCTTCCCAAGGGTTGTGGTTAGGGTCATTGGAACAGTAAGCACAAGCACGACTGAACTCTGCTTCGAGGTCGAGGCCCACACGAATACGAGCGTCAAGCAGCAAATTCAGATCAAGAACCAGGACTCGGGTCAGTTCGAAACCCTCGACTACAGGTTCGTAGAATCTGACACTCTTCTTCACGTATCTATTCCAGGCGACCCCGATAAGTACATCGGCAGTTCAGGACAGGTTGAAGGCCGGCTTCGTTACTTCATCGTCGCTCCCGTGTTTGATACTAACTGGGCAGCGTCTATAAACCTCGCGCAATTCCGCTACATGCAATAGCGGCTATTGACCAGCTGGGGCATGGGCGGTTTTCGGTCCATGCCCTGCTTCATCCTCAAACTACGAAGCTGACTGGTTCTTCCGGCCCCAATTCTCACTCTGGAATTTGGGGCACCACGCTAAGGCACGATTCTTGCCCCTCTAGCGTTACATACAAGGTCGCCGAAAGGCTGGCTGGTATCATGTCCACGCAAAACTACGAGGGTTTTCTACTTTGAACAAAGCGATTTTTATTTCAGCCGCTGCCGCGGCCATCTTCGTCCTAGCCGGTTGCGGAAGCAAGGGCGGCGACGAACTTGTCGTGATCAACGGTGAGTCCATCGGCGTCGAGGACCTCCACAGGCATCTCGAAACCAAGATGGACTTCATGGTTTCCCGAGTTGACCAGCAAACGAACGTCGGGCAGCTGTCTCAGACGCCTGCATTTCAGGGCTTTCTCGATCTGGTTACGCGAAGGATCACACTCCAGCTCGCGAAGGATAAGGGCGTCGAGCCTACTCCCGACACGATACTTCGAGAGCTCGAGTTCCGCAAGAAGATCGACCAGCAGTACGCAAACAGGCTCATGTCCATGGGCATCACACAGCAGCAGATCAAGGAGCAGATTGCATTCGATCTCGCTCGCGAGAACCTCCTCACCAAGGGAATGGAGGTCACCGACGCCGAGGTCAAGAAGTACATCGCCGACAATCCCAAGCGCTTCATCATCCCTGAGGAAGTCCAGCTGTTCTACATTCAGGCCGACAGCCCGGATACCAAGAAGAAGGTTGAATCGGAATTGGCGCTCGGAAAGCCCTTTCAGACGGTCGCCGTCACAAACAGCGATTCTCAGAGCGTGCGGGACGACAACGGACGAGTCAATCCAAACCAGACGACGTATACAGAAAGGCTCGCCCCCGAGCTGAGAAAGCACATCGCCAAGACGGCAGAGAACAAGTCCACACCGTGGATCAAATTTGGAAACAGCGAAGCGATGTTCTATGTGGACAAGCGCATCCCCGCGAAGAAGGTCAAGATCGACGAGGTCATGCTTGAGCGCGTCAAGCGCGAGCTTCTTCAATCCAAGGGCGCGACCGCCATGGACCTTCAAAAGCAGATCCGGGACAAGGTGATCGAGAGCAAGTTCGACATCAAGAACAAGACCTTGGCCGCGCTCTGGGATCGGTATATTACGAGCCTGAAGCGCGCCACCCTCGACACGAGCGACCCCAACGCCGCCGGAGGATAGCACCAGGGCGGAATGGTTAGGCTTTCCGGACCGACGAAAACTCGCTGAGCGCGTCCGTTAGCGCTCGGCACTCGTCATGGCTGAATTCGTCGGTTCGGATGAAATCCGATAGGCGCTCCTCGAGCCCTTCGAATCGCGGCCCCACGAACGTGCCGAGTGGCTCTTTGCCGCAATCCAGCTTCACGAGCGTCAGACGGAAGCCTTTCTTGGGCTCGCCGGTCCATCGAATTCCGTGTCGGATGAGGTCGGGAATCGAAGTGTAAACGCCTGTCACGCTGGAAGATCCTGCGCCGGCCAACTCCTCGGTCACCCAATAAAGTCGACGAAACATCATTGTTGTCTACCTCCCCCGGGGCTGCCAGGGGGCCAACGGCCATGTCGGCATTCATATTATGGCCCTGCGGACACCTATTCAGACTGTGGATATTGCGGGGCGCGTTCGCTTTTGGATTCAACCCTGCCACGATTACCGGTGTTATTCCCGCAGCCCCCGGGCCACAACACGCGATATCGTCAATAATCAATCCATGCCTATTCGGATCGGCTTTCTCGGCGTCGCCCATATGCACGCCTACGGATATGGAAACGCCATGCCAAGGCTCGCAGACAAAGTGGATCAGCGGATCGGTGTGTGGGATGAAAATCCGGAGCTCGCCGAGAAGTTTGCCAACGCTTGCGGAGCGACCCCATACGGATCCGCCTTGGCCATGCTTGCCGAAGTTGACGCCGCCATCATCACGAGCGAGAACACGAGGCACGCCGAGTATGCGGAAATGGCGGCGCAAGCCGGAAAGCACATCCTCTGCGAGAAGCCGCTCGTCACCTCCGAGGCGGATGCCAAAAGGATGATGGATGCGGTCGAGAAGGCCGGGGTCAAGCTCAGCACAGCCTTCCCCTGCCGCTATTCGCCTGCCTTTATCAAGCTGCGCGCAAAAGTCGAAACGGGCGAAATTGGCGAGGTCGTCGCTATTTGCGCCACAAACCGCGGCCGCTGCCCCTTCGATTGGTTTGTGGAAAAGGACAAATCCGGCGGCGGCGCGATGATTGACCACGTCGTGCATGTGGCCGATCTGCTCCGAGTGCTTCTGGCGTCCGAGCCGAAGAGGGTCCAGGCGCAAAACGGCAACAACATGTACGGCAAGGACTGGGAGGACACAGCCATGCTCACGATCGAGTTCGAGAGTGGCGTCTTTGCCAGCCTCGACTCCAGCTGGTCTCGCCCTCAAAGCTACAAGACATGGGGCGACGTCACGATGAATGTGATCGGCGAGCAGGGGGTCATCGAGCTCGATATGTTCGGCCAGAACATCGATCTCCATCGGGAATCCAAGGGTCACACGGTGTCCTCGTTTGGCAGCGATCTCGATACCGCGCTCGTCAGCGATTTCGTGGACTGCATCATCGAAGACCGGCCGCCCACGGTGACGGGCTTTGACGGCCTGCAGGCGGCGCGTGTGGCTATGGCCGGATATCGCAGCGTAGCCGAGGGACAGCCTGTTCTGGTTCAGTCGCTCGGGTTGTAGCTCGCGTAAAAGTTGCCGGCGAATGCGGACACCACGAACGCGATCGCCACATTGATAGCAGCCACCGGAATCGCGATAACGAGCGGAGGCAAGCCCAGAGCCACGCCCCCCGCCGCAAGCGCGAAGCCGGGCACCATCAGCACAATAATCGCGATCATCTGCAGCAAGCCGCGCAATCCCCGCTGCGACGGGTCGTCTATGTCGGGGAACATCAGCGTGAGGAGAAAGGTCGCCGCGCTGATGATCACCGAGAGGGTCGGCGCCGCCACGATCGCCGCAAGCGCATACTGCCAAATCTCAGGCCGGAGTATAGCAACCACGGCCGCGCTCAGCCAGGAGGCGAAGATGCCCAGCATGGACTTCGAGAGCACCTCCATAAAGACCGTGGTTCCGGGGCTGAAGGGCAGCGGCTTTTGGAGGTCCACCCGGCGCAGCAGCTCCAAAAAGCCCATCGAGGCAAAGCTGATCGTGACCATGAAGTTCGTCACCACCTGCATCGTGATGAAGATGATCCCCGGCGAATCGCCAAACCCCCGGCGGCCCGAAGAGCCCACCAGCACAGGCAGCAGATTCATGATCATCGCGATGCCAAAGAGGAGGATCACCATGTATTTCATCCCGCGGGTCTGGAGGAAGTAATCCTTCCATAGCAGCGCCCTCGGGCCCGGCAGCTTGAGCTTGTGCACCCACGATCTCCGCCCCGCCTTCACCTTCCCTTCGCGGGCAAGCGCGGCAACCACGCCGTACATGTCCCCTTTCTGCTGCATCTGCTGCCGGTCCCGACTGCCGAAGCCCTTGACCGCGGCCTGGTCGTACATCCAGGAGCTCTGGCGCAAGGCAAAGTACATCGCAACCGTGGTGAGCCCCAGCAGCCCAAAGACCCCGGTTGCGCCCATCAGCCAGTCGCCCGTGAGAGGCGCCATCGTCATCTGGGTTGCGAACGTCGCCGTGAAGAAAAACCCGCGCAGGATGGGCGATTCGGCCAGGCCGACCAGCTCGCGCGCCGACTGCAAATTGGAGAACGAGTAGCCCAGATAAGCCATCATCACAACGATAAGCGACCCAAGGCCCCACACCACGATCCGCCGATTCTTGTCGCTCTGCAGGTCGCTGCGATTGATGTAGAGGGTCACCGCGTAGGCGATCGACACCCAAACCAGGGCCATCAGCAGCCAAGCCACCAGGATCGCCCGCATCGCGAGCGCCGAATACTCCGGATGCGGCATCTTGCGGAAGATCGCTTCCCAGCCCATCGAGGCGGGCCGAAAAGCCAGGATCACGATCAGAAGCGGCAGGAAGAGCGTCGCGAGATAGTCCCGAAGGATGCGGAACACAAGGACGATCCGGGGCGAGATCGGGGTCGGAAAGAGCATGTCCACATCGGCGGGGCGGAACCCGGCAAGCGGCGTGAACATCCCCACCATCAACATGATCGTCATCGCCACGAACAGGCCGAACGCAAGCGCCTGCAGGACCTCGATCGCGGGCGCGGGCAGCTCCCCGACGCCGGAGCCGAATAACCGCCTGCTCGCGCTCGACGGCCGAATGAAGAGCCAGTAGTAGTAGGCGCAAAAGAGGACGATGCTGATGAGCCTGCGCGGGGTCGTGAGGGCGCGCTTGAGCCCGTTCTTGAGGCTTCTCGTCGTGAGGAAGAGGAGGGCGTTCATTCAGTTGTCAAATCCAGCATTTACAATCAAACATTGTCGAAGTCTGCCCAGTGATTTACCAGGTTTTCCAAGAAAATCTCCGTAGAGTTTCCAAATCCGAACTTTCTGGCTTATCCTATGGTCTGTGCTTGCTTCGGCAAGTTCATTGCTCGAAATCATTCGAGAGGAACTCGGGCGCCGGTCTCAAGGTGGCGTTCGGGATGGAGGAAATATATTATGCGAAAGCTAGCATTTGTGTCCGTTCTTTGTGCGGGCGCTATCGCTGCTCAGGCAGCAGTTATTTGGGATCAGGGCCCCGCCGGCGGCACTTACGCCGGTTCGTGGTCTCAGACGACGGACTTTCAGGAGCTCGTTGACTCGTTCATGTTCACCCAAGATATGCTCGTCACCGACTATCACTTCTTCTCAAGTTTCAACCCTCCAGGGGGAAACAGCTGGGAAATCGCGATATACGCTGATGCTGGGGGCTCTCCAGGAGCGGAATTGTTCGAATTCAGCGACACGTACGATTCGTACACGCTTTGGGGCAACCAAAGCGGCGTCGATCTCTATCAGGCCACGTTTACGTTCGCACCGATCGCCCTCTCGGGTGGTGTGAAGTATTGGATCGGCGCTTCTGGTAACGGATTCGAGAGTGCGGTGGTTAGCTCGTTTGGATCGGCGCAGGGAGATGGCTTCCTCGCGTTCCGAAGCAACAGCACAGGCTCATGGAACGTCATCAATTCGATTGGCGACGTCACCTTCCAGCTCACCGGCGAGCCGGTTCCGGAACCTGCATCGATGATCGCTCTCGGCGTGGGCGCCATTGCCCTATTGCGGCGAAGAAATCGAAAGTAAGCAAGACCGAACTTAACCAAGTTTGGTTTTCGATCGGCGGGTCCATCGGGGCCTGCCGATCTTGCTATGTTTCGTCGGTGAGCTTCAGGAACACGTCCTCCAGGGAGTCGCCCTCCATCCCCGTTTGCGTCCTGAGCTCGGCGAGAGTGCCTTCGGCGAGCTTCTTCCCTCGCGCCATGATGATCACGCGGTCGCAAAGCCGCTCGGCGGTATCGAGCAAGTGGGTCGAGACGAGGATCGAGCATCCATTGTCGCGGGCCAGCTGGATCTCCGCCTTCACCTGATGCGCGCCTGCCGGGTCAATGCCGATGAGCGGCTCATCGAAGAGGATCACGTTCGAGTTGTGGATGAACGCGCAGGCGACGGCGAGCTTTTGCTTCATGCCCTTGCTGAGCGTGGCCACCAGCTCGTTCTTCTTTTCGGAGAGGTGGTAGCGATCCAGCAGCTCGGCGCCGCGCTGCTCGTAGGTGTCGAGGCTCGAAAAGCACATGGCGATGAACCGGAGGTGCTCGTCTACGGTGAGCAGCTCGTAGAGCGAGGGGACCTCGGGCACGAAGGCCAGCCCGGCCTTGGCCTGGGCCTGCTGGGTTTCGACATCGAAGCCATTGATGCGGATATTGCCGGCTGTGGGCTTGAGGATGCCGCCGATGCAGCGCATGGCCGTGGTCTTGCCCGCCCCGTTCGGCCCGAGCAGCCCGACGATTTCGCCGGGGCGGATGGTGAACGTAAGGTCATCCACCGCGCGGAGCTTCTTGTATTGCTTGACCAAACCGGACACTTCGAGCATGAAGCTCTATTTTAGAGTGCGGTGACTTGTCACCGCTTTAAAAAGAGCCGATAGGGTTGAAAAGCGGTAACAAGTTCCCGCACTCTATAGGGGTGAACATCCTCTTCCTCCGCCGCCAGCAGCTTGGGGGCATCGCGACCTACTCCGACGCGCTGGCCGGGGCGCTAGCTGAGCACGGCTGCACGGTCAAGATCGAGGACGCGGAGAAGTGGATGCCCAACGAGACCGGGCCGAAGCCCGACTCCAAGGTTACGCCGCACCTCGTCAAGCTGGCGAAGGACTTCGACATCGTCCACGCGTTTGGCTACCGGCCCGCCTGGGCGTGCGGCGTGGCGTTCAAGTCCTATTCCGCTTGGTTCTATACGGCTTACGACATCCCGAAAACCACGCACGAAATGCTCATCGACAAGCTCAACGAGGCGCAGGCGGGCATCTGCGCCTCCCGCGCCGTCTATCGGGCACTCGATGAAGCGATCGCGATAGACCTCGTGCTCGAGCGGCCAGGCATCGCTTCCCTTTCGCAGCCCATTAAGACCAGAGCCGAGGCCAAGAGGTCCCTGGGCGTGCCCGAAAGCGCGGTCCTCATCGCCGGGCTTGGGCGGCTGGTCCCGGAGCGGGGGTTCGACGCTCTGCTCAGGGCGATGGACGCTGTCTGGCAGGATGTCCCGGAAGCGCATCTGCGCATCGGCGGCGTCGGGCCGGAGTCGGGCGCGCTGGCAGAGCTCGCGAAAGGACTGTCTAAAGCCGGCCACGTTGGGCTCAGCGGCCGGGCAGCAGATGCACGGGAGTTTCTCAGTGCCGCCGATCTCGTCGTTATCCCGAGCCGGCGAGCGGGCATGAGCATGGTCGGGCTCGAAGCGATGTCGCTCGGCCTGCCGGTCCTGCTTCGCAACACAGGTGGCTTGCCCGAATTGATTGATCCCGACATTTCCGGCATGCTATTCGAGACCGATGAGAGCCTCGGCTCGACGATCGTCGAATTGCTCGGCCTGCCTCTGACCCTTGAAACCCTGGGCAATGCCGCGCGGATCCGGACTGAGGAGCATTTCAGCCTCGCCGAACACGCCGGGAGTATCGCACGTCTGTACAAAGCCGTCTTGGAATAAAGGACCATCATGCTCAATCCCATTCTTCTCGCCCTTGCCCTGGTACTCGGCCCGCAAGGCGAATTCCCCAGGAACCACGTCGTCGCGAAGCCCGATCCGGTTAAGATCGTCGGCAAAGTAAACGGGGCCACGATCAAGGCCTCCGATCTCGAGCCCTACCTCTGGGATTGGCACGCCGCTTCCGTGCTCGACCAGCTGATCTTTTACAGGCTGATTGCCGATGAAGCCGCGCGCTCGGGCATCAAGGTTACAGATACCGAAGTCGAGGCGAAAATGGCAGCGCGCCCCGAGCAGACGAGGCAGTCGCTCCAGGGCATGGCCAAATCCCAGAATTTCATCCTTACCAAGATGGAGATACTGCTCGATGGGCTAGCGCTGCGTGAATTCTCGCCTCTCCAGTTCAGCAAGGTGTCCACGATCCTTATCCAGCCCGCGAGCGAGCAATCGAGTGCGCTTGCCGAGGCGCTCAAGAAGGCAGATGCGGCCTACGAGCGGCTCCAAAAAGGGGAGGCATGGGATGTGGTTCTCAAAAGCAGCGTCTCCGATCCCCGCTTTGCCGCCAATGCCGGTCTCATCGGCTGGGTGCCGAACGCCTCCTTTCCGCCGACCGTCCAGACCGAAATGAAAGCACTGAAGGTCGGAGCGGTAACGAAACCGGCCCAGACCCGGAATGGCATTCAGATCTTTCGCCTAGAGGCAGGCGGCGCCGAGCTCAAGGGCCAGGAACTGGCAGCCTTGAAGGACCGATTCATTGCCGCGGCTCGCCAGGAGGTCTTTAAAAAGCTGCAGGACGCGGCCAAGATTGAACGGCTTTTGGGGAAGTAGGGTCAATCGTCCTAAAATGTTGCATCACTCCGACGCAATGGGTAAAATCATGCGCGGAGGCACCACGGACTAGGTGGAAACGGAGGTCGGAGCAGGGATGCTCCCTCCACTTTAGATGTCATCCTTCCCCACGCTCTGGCTTTGCCGTGCCTGGCGGACCCCTCACTACGCTAATCCCATCAGCGGGAGAATGGCGCGCAAGCAGCCCAGAATCACGAAGAAGCCGATCACGTCGATCACAAAGCCTGCCTTAATCATCTGCCTCGGGGGCACCAGGCCGGACGAATAGACGATCGCGTTGGGCGGCGTGCTTACCGGCAGCATGAACCCCATACTTGCCCCAAGAGCGACCCCCAGCGCAGCCGGAACCGGATTCGCCCCTGCCGCGGTCGCAAGCCCGATCGCGATCGGCATCAAGGTCGTGGCAGCAGCCGTGTTGCTGGCGAGCTCGCTGAGCGCGATCGCAGCGCCAATGCAGAGGGCGGCGATACTCCAGGTCGAGGATGCCCCCGATACCTCACTCAGCCATTTGCCCGTCGTAGCCGCCAATCCGGAAGAGGACATCGCATTCCCGAGCGCTATGCCGCCGGCGAAGAGCAGGATGGTGCCCCAATCAATGGTCGCCGCTTGCTTCCAGGGCAGGGTCTGCTCCCCGTCTTGGTCGCGAAGCAGAAACAGCAGCCCAGCGCCGACGAGTGCTGCGACCGAGGCAGGAATATGCGCCGTCAGCCAGGACGCCCACGCATGATCCTTGCCCAGGATCGATACGCTGAGATCGGGCAGTATCCACAGGGACAAGGAGACAGAGAACGCCACCAGAGTATTGATCTCGGAGCGCTTGATCTTGCCGAGCTTGTCCCTTGCCTCGTCAGCGCTCGACGACGCGCCCCGCGTATCGGGCGCGCCGCGCCTGAACATCCACCACAGCACTCCCCAGCTTGCGAACATCATCACGATCGTGACCGGCATCGCGAAGGTCATCCAGTCGATGAATCCAATCTTGATTCCGGCTTGTTTTTCCAGTTCTCGAATGCCGATCATGTTCGGCGGAGTGCCGACGGGAAAGCCCACCGCGATGCTCGATCCCCAGGTGAGCATGAGCATCACCCCGATATTGAACGGAGCGCCACGATCCCCTTGCTTGAGCACAGCCAGAATGCTTAGCCCGATCGGAAGCATCATTGCAGTCGTCGCTGTGTTCGAGACAAAGAGCGACAACACGCAGGCGATCAGCCCCAAAGCAAGAAGCAAGAGCGCGGGCGATGCGGTGGCCCAGCGGCGCGATAAGATCAGCCAGGCAAAACGGTCGGACAGGCCGGTCCTCTCCATCGCCTTGGCGAGCATGAAGCTGCCGATAAAGAGGGGCACGACCACGTCCCCATAAGCCGCAAACGCCTCCTTCTCAGGAATGCCCGCAATGAGCACGAGCGAGGTCGTGCTGAGCAGAGCCGTTACCGCAAGCGGCAGGGCCTCGGTGATCCATAGGGCCACGGTGGCGGCAAAGACGGCGCCCACCGCTCGCTGCTGCCCGTCGAGGCCGCCAAGCAGGAACCAGAATATGATGAAGACGGCCGGAGCCGACAGCAGCTTGAGACCCGATGCACGCACCAGCCTATTGTATTGCTATCGGACCGGCCTTAAGCAGCTTTGACTCGATCATAGTCGAGCTTGGCTTCCAGGACAGCGTTCTTGTGGAGAAGTTGCTGCACCAAGATCTCCAGGTGGGAGTTAACTTCGATCAGCCCCTGTTTCTGCACGGCCAGCACCGACGCCAGCTCCCTTAGCTCACGCTTCTTGTCAACGACGGGCGTGATATCGACTGCGATCCCGCCCACATAGCGGTTGCCCAGGGAATCGGTAAATGGAAACTTGATGACCCGCCATACGATGCTCGTCTCATCCGGCGTTGGAACAATCTCGGTGACATCGATCGACTTGTTGCTCGCCAGGACCTCCTTATCATTGGCAATGTTCTGCTCTGCCACGACCGGCGCGAATAGATCGTGATCGTTGCGCAGGTATACATCGGCCGCCGTCAATTGGAACGCCCGCTCGTAGGTCGCGTTGATGAAGACATACTGACCCTCTGCGTTCTTCACGAAAGCTACTGCCGGGGCGTTCTCCATGAACGCGTGAAAAAGGGCGAACTCGCAATCAAGCTTGTGGGGTTTAGAATCTTTATCTGGCTTGCTCACCCTAGTAATCTCGGCAGGAACCTTGACCTGGGATAGGGTCAAAGCGGTGGTCATGCGGGAGTAGGCAAAGACGGCTCATCAGGCTGGTCCACGCTTTCCGTGTGCCTGAGCCGGGCGACCTTCTCCTCGAATGTGGCTAGCGCTCGGCCCTCAAGGTCGATAGCTTTGGCATTAAGCAGGCATCCCAAAGCGGCTGCCTCCGAACGGGAAAAGATGACCGAGCCGAGATGGTGCTCCTCGAAAGCCTCGTACGCGATCGGGGCAACCGCCTTGGCGCACACAGCCATCGCCTCGGCAAACGCCCTGATTTCGTATTGGGCGTGGGCGTCCATGCGAAGGCGCAGGAAGTGGAAGAGATTGTGCAGATCTATCTGCCAATACCACTCGGTGTAGAGGCTCACGGGCAGGTTGGTTCGCGCCAGCTCCCGTGCGACGCCCTTTTCCAGATAGGCCAGATAGGTCTTGTAGGATTCCTCCTGCTCGGCTTTCATCGAGGCGATCAGGGCAAGCGCTTCTTCGAGAGGCAGCGTCTCCCCGCGCCCTTGCTTGTTCGATTCGCTCTGCACGCAGACATGCTCCGGCGTGGGCAGATAGAACTCGTCCTTCATCACCGAGTAGCGCCCGCTGATCTCGTTGAGCCGAGCCGTCCTATGCCGCACCCATTGCCGCGCAACGAATATCGGCATCTTCGTGTGAAAGCTCAGCTGGACCTGCTCGAATGGCGAGGTGTGCCAGTTGCGCATGAGATAGTGGATGAGCCCGCGGTCCTGCCGAAAGCTTTTCGTGCCCGCGCCGTAGCTCACCCGCGCCGACTGGACGATGCGCTCGTCGCCGCCCATATAGTCAATGAGGCGCACAAAGCCTTTGTCGAGGACCTTGATGTCCTGGTCAATGAGCGCTTCTGCTTCGGGGATGATCGTGCGGGCCATTGGTCTATTGGATTCGGATTGAAAAGGACGATGTAGAGTGCGGGAACTTGTTACCGCTTTTCCTATTTTGAGACGCAACCGTCAAGCGATGACTTGCTCCCACTGGGGGGTTGCGCCAGCCGAAAGCTATGTTCGACTGGACTGCCAAGAACGAGCCACTCGCGGCTCTAGCATATCGCAACAGTGCGCGCCCGCTACCGTCGCTGCTTTCTAAAGGAATCACTCAGGACGATCGCATTCACGAGCGAGGAGAACCGATATTTGCCTTTGACCACCGCCTTCTCGATGTCGTCGATCGCGCAGTTGTCCTTGTCGTTCAGGCCCCGGCCCAGCGCGTAGGTCAGCATCCGGTCGCCCAAAGCCCTTACAAATCGCTTCTTATCCGACCTCAGAATCCCGATCAGCTGCCTGGGTGTCGAAAATGCCCGGCCGTCCGGCAGCTTGCCCGTTGAATCGATCTTCAGCCCATCGGAGTACTCGGCCCGCCAACGCCCGACCGCGTCGAAATTCTCCAATCCAAGCCCCAGCACATCCATTCTTGAGTGGCAATTCGCGCAGGAAGGATTAATGCGGTGCTCGGCCATGATCGTGCGCAGCGTCTTGCCTTCGAGCTTCTTCGGATCGCTTCCGAGATTGTCTGCGCCCGGAGGAGGTGGCGGGGGTGGGTCGTTCAGGATATTCTCCAGTATCCATTTGCCCCGCTTGACCGGAGAGGTGCGTGTCGGATTGCTCGTCAGCGTCAAGATGCTTCCCTGGGTGAGAACGCCTGCCCTCTGTCCGGTGAGGGGTGCCTTCCGAAAGCCGCTGCCCGATACGCCGGGAATCCCGTAGAGCCTGGCCAGCGGGCCATTGACGAAGCTGTATTTGCCGTCGATGAAGTCGAGAATGCTCGCGTCGGTGTCCACCACGTTCTGAAAAAACAGGAGCGTCTCTTGCCGCATCGCAGCGCGCAGGACTTCATCGAATCCAAACTTTGGATCGGGGCTGATCGTGTCCAGCTTTCTCAGATGCAGCCATTGCGATGCGAAATTCTCGGCGAGTGCCTTGGCTTTCGGGTCTTTCAGCATCCGACGGACTTGAGCGAGCAGCGTCGCGGACGATTGCAGCGCGTTCTTGTCCGCGAGTGCCATCAACTCCTCGTCCGGCATGCTCGACCAGAGGAAGTAGCTCAGGCGGGATGCGATCTCGTGAGACGAGAGATTTCGGACTTTTGATTTTTGCCCTTCCAGGGTGACAGGGGACTTCAGCATTCCCGAAGACTCGACTCGGAACAAGAAGTGCGGCGAGGTTAAAGCTGCCTGCATCCCAAGCTGAATGCCTCGCTCGAAGGGCTCCTTTTCGCGTCCGGCCAGGTCGAATATGCGAAGAAGCGAGCCGACCTCGTCTTGGCTGACCGGGCGCCGATAGGCTCGCCTAGCAAATTGCCCCAGGATCTTCGATGCGGCCTCCCGCTCCTTGCCTTTTTCGGGCTGAACGAAGACGATTCGCCGGTGGCTTGCCGGAAGCTGGACCCCTGCGGACGGGGCAACGATCTCCAGCGACGAGACAAAGAGATTCCGGTCGCGATTCCTGGGGTTCGGGTCCTGCGGCATGTAGTAATCGTTAACAAAGCTCACTGAAACCGTGCGTGTTCCAGCCGAAGGCTCGATATCCGCCTCGTAAACGGCGGGCTTGTCCTGAGTGGCGCGCACTTCGAAGGTCGTCATCACCTTGCCATCGAGCTCCAGAGCCATCTTCGCCGCTTCGGGGCCGGCCTGCTGTGCCCAGGCAACGACTTTCACCCGGTACGCGCCCTGACGAGCAAACTTGTGCGAGATCGAGCCCGTTCCGCGCGAAAAAAACCCAAGCTGGCCTTCGCGCTCGGAAACGCCACCATCGAGATCGAGCGAGCCGGCGTCATAGCGGGTCGCGCGATTTTCCGGAATCACGACCGCCTTCTGCGCGATCTTCTCGGCCGCGTCGAGATACTTCTCCATCAGGAGCGGCGAGATGGACAGCACGTCGCCAATGTTATCGAAACCGTTGCCAACATCGTCGGTTGGGAAGTCATCGCCGGGTTTGAAGTCCACTCCCACCAGGTCGCGGACGGTGTTGTTGTATTCGGCCCGGTTCAGTCTTCGGAGGGTCACTTTGCCCGGTTCCGGAATCGCGCAATTGGCCTTCGAGACCAGGGACTCCAGATAAGCCACAATCTTGGTCCGCTGCGCCTTGCTGGGCTGCGGAGAGCCCTGCGGCGGCATCTGGCTCGAGCTAAGCCGGTTTGCCGCTTTTGCCCACAGAGCCGTATCTTTGAGAACCTGTGACTCGGTCTTGAACTTCAGCAGCGCGGCCATTCCCGCTGGCTCCTTTCCAGCATGGCACGGCGAGCAGAACTTGGCGATGAGTGGCGCAATGTCCTTCTTGAAAAGGTCGGACTTCGCCTGCCCGGGCGCGGCAATGAAGGCCGCGCAAAGCGAAGCAGACGAGCCGAGCAGGAGCAGGACGCGAGCCTTCAAGTATTCTCAATTGTACGATAACAGGCCCGCGCCCAGGAACTGATGCATGCCTAGCGATAATTTCGCAGGGGCGCGGAGAGCCGCTGTAGCCGCCGGGTGGTTCTTCCCGGCGAAAAATGCGCCCGGATCGCCGCGCCCCTTGCCGATCCTTTGCGACCTTGCGCCTCTGCCAGGACCCGCAGTTCCTCAGACCCTCGCGAGAACATCCTGAAGGGTCTTGAAATGCATTTTTGCGACTCCTTTCAAGGCGTCCGGCCCAAGGCGCCGGGCAATCGAAGCACCCGCATCGATCACCGCCGACGAAGCTCCCTTCGGCAAGGTCGTGCCGATCTCCTCGCCCAATCGCTTCAACCTTCTCAGGAACTCTGCGCGAGCCAAAACCGAGGCCGCGGCAACCGCCATGTCGGCTTCCGCTCGCACAACCGAGCGCAATTCAATTGTACGGCCCTTCTCGAAAAGAGCCCGCTTCAATCCCGCGGGATCGGCAAATTGATCCGAGATCACGAGCTGGCATGGCTGCTTCTCAAGGACGTTTTCGATCGCCCGCGCATGGCCCCAGGCGAGCAGCTTGTTGAGGTTCCGAAAGTTCGCGTATAGGTCGTTGTATTTAGCCGGTCCGATCGAGACGATGGCATGGGGGCAGGCCGCTATGATCTTCGTCGAGAGCCGCAAAGCAACCGGATCGGTCAGCTTCTTTGAATCCCGAACTCCCTCGAGCTCCGCCAAATGCTCCGGCCCCACGTAGCAGGCCGCAATCACAAGCGGACCGAAAAAGTCGCCCTTTCCGCTTTCGTCAACTCCGATCCGGCAATCTTCAGCCACCAGACAAGTATCGCCGATAGACCGCACATAAGGTTCAGAACCTAGGCGTTCTTAAACGCTCAACGCGGTTAATCTCCGGATGAAACGGCTAGAATCGAAACATTCGAGGGAAAAATATGGCAGATAACAGCAAATTGAGCAGAAGAGAGCTATTCGAGCGAGCAGGGATGGCGGCGACCGCCGGAGCTGCTTTCCCGTTGCTGAGCGGATTCGAGCAGCCCGCGAGCAGGAAAGTTTCGCAGAACGACAAACTCGTCCTCGGGCTCATCGGCTGCGGAGGCATGGGAGCCGCGAACATGAACTCGCTCATGGGATTTCCCGATGTCGCCGTGGCCGCATTGTGTGATGTTGATGCCGACCGGATCCCTGGCGATTTCGCCAACGTGCAGAAGAAATACGGCCGAGCGCCCGACGTCTACTCCGACTACCGCAAGATGCTCGATCGCAAGGACATAGACGCCGTCATCATCGGCACCCCCGACCACTGGCATGCCCTCAACCTCGTCCATGCCTGCGAGGCCGGGAAGGATATCTACTGCGAAAAGCCGATTTCGCACAATCTCATCGAGGCTGTTGCGATGACCAACGCCGCGAAGAAGTACAAGCGCGTCGTGCAGGTCGGCACGTGGCAGCGGAGCACACAGGAATTCACCGACGCGATAGACTACATCCGCTCGGGCAAGCTCGGCAAGATCGTCCTCTGTCGCGCATGGATTTCGGACGGGACCCGCATCGGCCGGAATCAGCCAACCACTCCGCCCGCAAAGCTCGACTACAACTTCTGGGTCGGCCCTGCAGCCTTCACTCCCTACAAATCGAACATGGTCCACTGGAATTGGCGCTGGGTGATGAATACCGGCGGCGGCCTCACAACCGACTGGGGCGTCCACATGATGGACATCGCGCTTCTCGGGATGAGCAAGGACCAAGATCTCGTCATGCCCACCGAGGTCGCGGCCTACGGCGGGCAATGGGCGATCCAGGACGACGACCGCACAGCACCCGACACGATCGAGGCGATACTGCGCTTCAAGGATCCGGATTTCGCGATGCACTGGTCAGTCAATCGAGACCATCCGGGCAAGCCTGGGCACGGGACGGAGTTTGTCAGCGCGGACGGCAAGACGCTGCGGGTCTGGCGAGGAGGATGGACCATTCTCGACCAGGACGGAAAGGAGCTCCCCAAAGAATCATCTACCCCGCCGCCGAACCACTGGCGCGACTGGGTGGACTGCGTGAAGACCCGCTCAAAGCCCCGCGCCGACCTCGCCTCCGTGGCTCAAACGACGATCGTCTGCCACCTGGTGAACGCGGCGCTGTACTCGGAAAGCACCGTTCGCTGGAACAAAAAAGCTATGGACATCGAGGGCCGCGCAGGTAAGAACACGATGGCCTATCGCCGCGAATACCGCAAGCCCTGGAATCTGACGATGCACAAAGTCTAGTTCGTCGCGCTAAACTGGGCGTATGGCGAGCGATCTGACACGACGAGATGTATTGAAAGGTGCGGCTGCGGCCGCCGCGGGATTGGCTCTTGCGGGAAAGGCCAGCCCCAACACCGAAACACCGAAACACCGTAACATCGGCTCGAAGGGTATCCGCCTTGGCATTATCGGAGTCGGGGGCAAGGGTTGGAGCGGGATGCAGCAGGCCGCCGAATTCGGCCCCGTCATCGCGCTCTGCGACATAGACGCCAATGCGCTCGGCAAGGGCCTCGTCGAATATCCGAGAGCCGCAACCTTCGGCGATTACCGCACGATGCTCGACGCCATGCACAAGCAGCTCGACGCAGTCGTTATCAGCACGCCAGACCATCATCACGCGCCCGCCGCCGCGATGGCCATGAAGTACGGCCTCCACTGCTACTGCGAAAAGCCGCTCACCCGCACGATCTGGGAGGCCCGCCAGCTCGCCAAAATCGCCCGCGACAAGAAGGTGCAGACCCAAATGGGCAACCAGAGCACCGCGAGCACCCCTATGCGCAAGGCCGCCGCACTCATCAAGCGAGGCGACTTCGGCCCCGTCAAAGAGGTCCATGTCTGGACGGATCGGGCCGGAGGATGGTGGAAGCAAGGCGTCCCAAGGCCCGCGCCCGCCCTTCCTCCCAAGCAGGTTGATTTCGATCTATGGCTCGGCCCAAGACCGGAACGCCCCTACGCTGACGGCTACCATCCCTTCGCCTGGCGCGGCTGGTGGGATTTCGGAACCGGCTCCCTCGGCGACATGGGCTGCCACATCTTCAATATGCCCTTCATGGCGCTCGATCTAAGGAACCCGGTTGCCGTGCAGGCGGAGACCAGCGGACACAATCGCGACAGCTTCCCTGAGTGGGTGAAGGTCCATTACGAGTTCGTCCTGAACAAATCCTATTCCAAGCTCCACTATGGAAACGAGTATCCCCGCAAGCCAGACCAGATCCTGAATCTTTACTGGTACGACGGCGGCAAGAGGCCGGATGCCTCGCTCGTCCCCGGCTACGAAGTCGGGGGGAACGGCTCGATCGTCGTATGTGAAAAAGGCACGATCTTCAGCCCGGACGAGGGGAACACGACGTTCCACCTCATTGGAGGGGGCACGATGCCGGATATCGAAGTGGAAGAGTCACCCGGCCACATGGCGGAGTTCGCCCGCGCGATCACGGAGGGCAAGCCCGCCCGCTCGAACATGATCGATTACTCCGGGCCGTTGACGGAGACGGTCCTGCTGGGCAACCTCGCGATCTGGGCCGACGGGCCGCGCGTGGAATGGGACGTGAAGAACATGAAGACGAAGGGGACGAACGAGTTCGACTCGCTCATCAGGCCAGCCTTTAAGCCAGGCTGGAGCTTGTAAAGCGCTGAAGTGTTAGGGCTTAATCCCTCCACACGTCCTCGTGTGGAGGCGCTGAAATGACCAGAACCTCCACACGAGGATGTAGGGCGACAATAGATGCTGCCGACTTCTGACAACACATACTGCCAGTCTCTCAGACTTGGATGGTGGGCCAGGGAAGGGTGTTGTCGAAGATGGATGTTTGTCGTCGGGCTGCGTTTCTGGTTTCAGAGCGCGGCCTTTCAATCAGTGATGCAGCTAGGGAGTGTGGGCTCTCTAGAGGGACGGTTCGGTTGTGGGCGCAAAGAGCGGCGTGCGAGGGTTTGTCGAATCTGCGGGAGCGATCGAGGAGGCCATCTAGGGTGCGGGATCCGATCGACTCGTCGGTCGAGCTGGATCTGCTGGAGGCCAAGGCCAGGCATCCGGCATGGGGAGCCAAGAAGCTTCTGGCCTTTCTGTGGGGTGAGGAGGCGCCTCTTTGCGTGAGGTCGGCCGATCGAATTCTGGCAAGGCATGGGCTTGTCCGCTGCCGGCATGCCCAGGCGCCGGTTCAGCACTTTGAGCGCGAGCGTCCCAACGAGCTTTGGCAGATGGATTTCAAGGGCGTGACCCGCCGCCTGCCGTATTCGCCGCTGTCTGTGATCGACGATTGCACGCGCTTTTGCCTTGGCCTGCTCCCGGTGGCCATGCATAGCGGCCAGGAAGTGTGGGATGCGCTCTGGGGCATCTTTGGCGAGTATGGCCTGCCGGATGCGATCCTCACCGACAACGAGGGCTGCTTCGCCTCTCCAAAAGGGCATGGCCCGAGCTGGCTGGAGGCTCGCCTGTGGCGGCTTGGAGTGAGAACGCTGCAGGGCCGGGTTGCCCATCCCCAGACCCAGGGCAAGGTCGAGCGGTTTCATCGGACGATTCAAGAGGAGCTTGGACAGGCGATCCTGCAGCCCACGGCAGAAGAAGCGCGGACAGTCTATGGACGCTACGTGCTTTCATACAACTGGGAGCGGCCCCATGAGGCGATCCAGATGCGGGTTCCAGGAGAGGTCTATCTGACGTCGATCCGGATCAGGCCGGCCCGCTTGCCGGAGGCCAGGATCGAAGGCGAGTGCCGCAAAGTCGATGCTTCTGGCAAGTTCTGCTACAAGTCAAAGCGCTACCGAGCAGGCAAGGGTCTCATCGACGAGTGGGTCGATATTCAAGGCGAGGAGATATTCTATGCCGGAGTCATGATCGGCCCAATGTCTGAGCTGAGGGTGTAAAGGATGTATTGTCAGAAACTGGCCAGGATGTGTTGTCGCCCTACAAGGACGTGTGGAGGGAAAAAAATCTGCCTTTCGGGTGCCTCAACCCGCCACGCCGAGTCGAATCGCTCAACGATGGACCATCTTCGGACCCTGAGTCCAAGAACCGAGCATCGAGCAATCAAGCCATCAAGCAACCTAGAAACCAGCGCTCGAGCAATCGCAGCTACCTGGCCGCCCAAAGAAACCCCCGCCGCATCAGCTCCCTAGGCTCGGCCGCCTCTAGATCGCTCCGCCGATGCCCGAGCGCGTTGTAGAACACACGCCCCGCGCCGTACATCTTCGTCCAAACTTGCGGCATTCGGCACGGGTTCCCAGTGTGCGGGCCGGCCACGCCGGGCGTCGGGAACTCCGTGTGGGCCAGCACGTTGTTGCCCTGATCGGTGTGCAGGTAGTACTGCTCCGATTTCACCGAAAAGTCGCCGATGCCCGCGGTGATCTCGTGGGGATTGTCGCGAGCGATCTTCACCACATACTCCACCTGGTCGTCTCCCGGATGGGCCACCCATTGTCCGCCGGTCATGAACTGCCACTCGGTTTGATCCCGAAAAGCGTCGCACATCCCCCCATGGCAGCCGGCCAGCCCGACCCCGTGCTCTCGAACCGCGGCCAGGACCGGATCGAGCTGCTCGCCTGTGATCGTGCCCATGGTCCAGATCGGAACAATCAGGTCGAGCCGCGTCAGGTCATGGAGCCGGAAGGCATCGAGCGAGGCTCGGACGTCCACTTCAAACCCCTCGCCCGACAAGATCTCCCGGAATAGGTCGGCTATGTTTGAGGGCTCATGCCCATCCCAGCCGCCCCAAACGACGAGCGCACGTTTCACCCTGCCCCGCTTATCTTCTTCGCCATTTCGCAGGCCGCCGCATCGTCTTCCCAGCACATAGCAAGATTCGCCCCGACCGCTTCCAGCAGTTGCTCGTCCGACCGGTCGAAGGCCCCCACATCGTGCCCGTCAATGTCTATTTGGCCAAGTATCTCGCCCTCACGCTTGATCAGCACAACGATCTCGGACCGGGTCTGAGCCGAGCATGAGAGGTAGTTCTCGAGCTTGCGGACATCGTCAACGATCTGGTTTTTGTCTTGGGAAACCGCCGTGCCGCATACTCCGCGACCGACAGGGATGCGCTGATGATCCGTCTCCGTGCCAACGAATTCGTCCAGCACAAGCTCATCCCCTTCCAAGCGGTACACCCCGCACCAGTGATAGCCCTCGATCTGGCTGAGGAGGCGCATCGCGAGATGGCGCATCGGCCTTCCGTAGAGGGGTGTCGCCTCCAATTGGTCTAGAATGAGGCTCGCTTCGGCTTGACTGACCATAAGCTAAGGATACTTGTTCGGCCCGTCGAGTAAGAAGACCTTGGATCTTCTGACCGGTCCCCAATAAGTATCCACCCTAGACCCCTAGGATTGCCTCCTTTGACCCAGTCGTGAGACCCTTCTTGAAGTTCGCGGGGGTCAAGCCCCCGAGCCCCAGATGAGGTCTGTGGTTGTTG
>JBASWW010000016.1:0-191427 GCA_049276675.1 Fimbriimonadaceae bacterium | reverse complement strand
AGAGCTTCTTCGGGAAGCTCCGCGACGAACTCTTGTCTTGTGAACTCTTCGTAAGAGGCTCTGAACTCCAGGCCGCCCTCGAAGACTTCTCAGAACACTACAACAACCAGCGGCCCCATCTCGGGCTGGGCGGCATGACCCCCCCGCAGTTCAAGAAGAGATCGCTCACGCAATCAAGATACAATTAGGAGGCGATCCTAGGGGTCTAGGGTGGATCGAAAGTGGGGACCAGTCAGAATTTGTCACCACGACCAGCCACAAGGCTACAATAAATTACAATCACCGCGGTCAGCGCTTGAGCGTGGGCCAGCAAGATTATGATGAAGATCAACTCCTCATTATTCCCCAACATTGGGAAGGCGGCATATGGTATTGCAGTCAGAATGGACAACGAGAGATATCTAATCCGTAGCGTCCCGAGCCCGTTAGCGGGACGAGATTTCACTGCTGCCCAAGTGCATATGCATAAGGCCCATAAAGGTGCTGTCAGAAAAACGACCCAGTAGCTCTTGACAATCTCAACGACCATCTTGGCAACGACCTTGAGCGACCTAGAAGTCTGCCCTGCATGGCTGTATCTGTGGCTGGCGGTCTAGTGGCAACGGGCGTCGTTTTGCATCTCGAATGTCTTTATCCCAGTTCAGCCAACTAACTAGAGGGTTAGTCAATCTAAAGGCGGCGACTCCCCGAAGGTTGCCTCGACGATTCGGCGAAACGATGTTTGGCAACGGGGACATCCCCTTACGCCCTCTCGTGCGACGGCGTTCAAGGGCATAGGTCGAGCCACCGTATAGGATATCAAACGCAAATGTCATTCCGATTTTGACTGGTCCTCATTTTCGATCCACCCTAGACCCCTAGGATCGCCTCCTAATTGTATCTCGATTGCGTGAGCGATCTCTTCTTGAACTGCGGGGGGGTCATGCCGCCCAGCCCGAGATGGGGCCGCTGGTTGTTGTAGTGCTCCTGGAAGCGATCCAGTGCGGACTGGAGCTCAGAGTCCGACACTGGTTGACAATTCCAGCTTCCGAAAGCTATTTGATGGACCCATCTTGTGAAGCGGCAAGTGCTGACATCCTCCGTACTTCTGCGCGTGGAAAACGAGAAATAGGCAATGATTCTAATGATTTCGATGATGGTCAGCTTCCAAGTGGGTTCGGCAGTAAACTATTCCCCATGCTCCAAGCCCCGGATGAACGAGGAAGATTTGGCGAATACGGCGGCCGGTTTGTGCCGGAAACCCTCGTGCCTGCCCTCGACCAGCTGGAGCGCGAATTCAACAAAGCATGGGGGGAGACCGAGTTTCGCAATGAGCTCGACCGGCTCCTCCGCGAATACGTTGGCCGCCCTTCGCCTTTGACCGAAGTAAAAAGGCTATCGGACGAGCTGGGGTTGAGGATCCTCATCAAGCGGGAGGACCTCAACCACACCGGCGCGCACAAGATCAACAACGCCCTCGGCCAGGCCCTGCTCGCGATCCGAATGGGCAAGAAGCGAATCATCGCGGAGACCGGTGCGGGACAGCATGGAGTAGCAACCGCAACCGTCTGCGCCCTCTTCGGCCTGCCGTGCGAGGTCTATATGGGAGAGGAAGACACCCGCCGCCAAGAGCTAAATGTATTTCGCATGAGGTTGCTAGGGGCAAAGGTCCATAGCGTTTCAAGCGGCACCAAGACCCTCAAGGACGCCCTGAACGAAGCGCTCAGAGACTGGGTGACAAACGTTCGCGACACCCACTACATCATCGGCTCGGCCGCTGGCCCGCACCCCTACCCTTACATGGTGCGCGAGTTTCAGAAGGTGATTGGCGACGAGGCAAGGTCGCAATGTCTGGAGCGCTTCGGCAGCCTGCCCGATGCCGGAGTAGCCTGTGTGGGGGGTGGCTCAAACGCGATCGGCTTTTTCTACGCCTTCCTCGAAGATCCCGTAGAGCTCCACGGGGTCGAAGCAGGAGGGAAGGGCATCGCATCGGGAGAGCATGCCGCCCCTCTGACGGTGGGCTCGCCGGGGGTCCTGCATGGCTCGTATAGCTATCTGATGCAGGATGAAAACGGCCAAGTGATAGCAACGCACTCGGTCTCGGCGGGACTGGATTATCCCGGAGTAGGGGCAGAGCATTCGTATCTCAAGGACAGCGGCAGAGTGCGGTACAGCGCGATCACCGACGAGGACGCTCTGAGCGCTTTTCGTTGGCTTTCCGAAAGGGAAGGCATCATACCGGCGTTTGAATCCGCACATGCCTTTGCACTGCTCCGTGAGCCTGGGCGGTTCGCAAAGGGTTCGACCGTGATGGTGAACCTGAGCGGACGCGGAGACAAAGACATGGAAACAGCGGCCCGGCTCATGGGGCTCGAATAGCCCGCAGCCGATGTTGAGATAAGGCATGCTTGCGCTCCTCGTCTTTGGCTACCTCTCGACCTCTCAGTCAAGTCCTGGCGACCGCCTGTATATGGTCCTGCATAACCCGTACATGGACCAAGCGCGCTGGACCAGAGAGCTCTCGCTAGTTAAGGAGCTAGGCTTCGGCGGAATTCGACTGTCGTTCGGCATGGTCGACTTGCTCAACAAGGACATGCGCAGCATGAGCAATTTTGGACGGCGGTGGGTGGACCTTGCCCTACGCAAAGTGAAGGATTCGGGTTTAAAGCTGCATCTAACCATGGGGGACGATCTCCCTGAAGCAAACCCCGCAGTGAATATGGCCGCGCATCGCTATTTGGTTCGAAAGGCCGTGGAGATGCTTCCACCGGGCCGTCTCACTTTCGATCTGCAGAATGAACCCAAGGCGTTCATTCACCTCGATCCTGCGATGGTTCAAGCGCTCAATCGCCGCGCGGAGTCCTTCATCGGGATATGGGGCGAGCTGGGATTGCAGGCGAAGGGATACGTGCTCATGACGCCCACGTTTCATGGCTACAACAGCGATTGGGTGGATGGCCGCAATGTGCCTTATATCACGCTCGCCGAATCGTTGAAGCGCTACTCGGACCGCCTGGTCAAGGCTTATGACAGCTCCATGGGTCCTTGGCTGAGGAATTTAAATCCGGCGCTGAATCTCTATGCTCCAGGTCGGTACATCGATGCTGCCGAATTTGAAGAGACGATGGCTCGCATGATTCTCCAGTTCCTGACGAAGAACAGAGTGCCGATGCCGGTCGCTATCACTGAGTTCGGCGTGTTCTTTGGAAGTGGGATATCGGACGCCGCTTGGTCGGAGAAGGTGGCTTCAATGGCAAAGGTGCTGATGCAGATGCCGGAAGTCAGGTTTGCCGCCTATTACTGCCTCTCCGACGATGTCCGCTACGAATTGATCACCAGCAAAGGAGTCAGGAATGAGCCAAAGATTGCGGCTCTCAAGCGAAGCCTGATGAAATATGGCCTCGCCCGCTAGGTGCCAGCAACGACCCGAAGCTCAGATGGAACCAGACCGAGATATTCCTTTACCGATTCGCGAAGACCCTGAGTCGTGCCAAATCCGCAGCTGGACGCGATCACGTCCACTGGCAGGTCGCTGTCGCAAAGTTGCTCCACCGCAAATTCAGTGCGGCACCGATCCACAAACTCGTGAAATCCATATCCGACGAGGGACTTGAAGACTCGCGAAAAATGGAAGGGCGAATATCCTGCGGCCTGGGCGGCTTCTTTAAGCGGCCAAGCGGTCTGAGGCTTTCCGCACACTTCCTTGGCAAGCTTTCCGATGCTGGCAGGCAGGTCGGGCGGCAAGTGGGCAAGCTGAAGCTCATCCTGGCCGATTGTAAGCTTCGGCACGATCTCATACAGCACAGATAGCACAAGTGGCTCGATCAGGTCCGGCATTCCATCGAGCACCTGCTCAAATCTCTCATAGGCAAGGGCGAACTGGGGATCGATGGGCTTGCTGGCGATCATACGCTGCTCCTCGTCCGATACCGAATTAAGGCGCTGAGCCAGCCATGCGCTAAGGTGCGGCGTCGCCCACGCATTCCATAGGAGCATGGTTGCCGAATGTGACCCTCTGGCAATGCTCACAGGCGCGCTTAATGGTCCTCGGATGAAGACGATGCTCCGGCCAGGGCAAACCACCCAGCGCTTATCATGGGCCGCCCGTATAAGAACGGTGCCGCGAGAATTGAATAGAAGGCCAAGCGTCTCAGATGGCACGTCCAATACGGAAGTGGTCGGCCGATTCACGGTGCCGATCAAGCTTTCAATTCCCAGGTTTAGACCGCGCCAAAGCTCGACCCGCCGAAATTCGCCGACGGGCGGAGTGCAACTGAAATCCAAGTCGATCCGGGGCTGTAACTCCACCGTGTACACAAGTTTCCCTTCGCGGAGTGTACAACAACTCTTCGAGAAGCCATTGCTTCCCGCAACATTCAATGAACGTGCTGTTCTTGCTCTCCATTTCCATAGACTCACGTCGGCCCAGGCCGGTTCATTCCGGCATCTGGTATCACGAGTGTCATGTATTCTGTGGCAATCCTTGGCGCGACGGGGGCGGTCGGAGGCGAGTTCCTGCGGCTCTTTGAGCAGCGGCGCTTCCCGGTCAGCTCGCTGAGATTGCTTGCCAGCGAGAGGTCGGCAGGGAAGCGGCTTGTCTTTCAAGGGAAGGAGGTCGCTGTTGAGGCGGTAGGGCCGCGCTCCTTTGAAGGCGTAGAGTACGCGTTTTTCAGCGCGGGGGCATCGCGGTCACGCGAGTTTGCGCCCTTTGCGATTGACGCCGGTGCGACGGTGATCGATAATTCCTCGGCTTTTCGGATGGATGCCGATGTGCCACTGGTCATTCCGGAGATCAACGGCCAAGCGATGACAGCCGAATCGAAGCTGGTTGCAGTACCGAATTGCAGCGCAATCGTGCTTCTGATGGCCGTGGCGCCGCTGAGAAGCCTCGGAAGATTCGAGAGAATCATCGTCTCGACCTATCAAAGCGCGAGCGGGGGAGGCGCGGCGATGATGCAGAGGCTCGTGGATGAGACGAGGGATGCACTCGACCCGAACACCCAACATCCAACACCCACCAACCTGCCTCCCTACGCCTTCAACCTCTTCAGCCACAACACCCCCATCAACGAGCATGGCTACAACGAGGAAGAGTGGAAGGTGATCCACGAGTCGCGCAAGATCCTTGGGATGCCGGAGCTCAAGATCAATGTCACCTGCATCCGCGTGCCGGTGCTGCGGGCGCACAGCGAGTCGATCACAGTGGAGTTCGGTACCCCCCTCTCCACGATGCCCGTGCGTGGGGAGGGGGCAGGGGGAGGAGAGGCGATCGAGGACGCCGTCCGCCGTGTCCTCTCCGAAGCCCGTGGTGTTCGTGTTGTGGATGATCGGCCCGGCAACAACTTCCCAACCCCCCTCGAAGCCTCGGGCCAGGAAGACGTGCTGGTCGGGCGTATCCGGCGCGACGTCTCCCATCCATCCGCCATTTCCCTCTTTGCCTCCGGCGACCAGCTTCTTAAAGGCGCGGCCCTCAACGCAGTCCAGATCGCTGAAGAGCTTATCAAGATGCGGTCGGCAGTCAGCGTGGGCTAATCCAGCTCGAATGCGGGCTGTGCCTTGGTGACCGCCGCCATCTGGCCCGTGTCCGGAGGCGAGTCGAACGCATGCTTGGCAAGCTCCTCCGGAACTGGAATCGGATACTCGCCCGAGAAGCAGGCCGTGCAGAAGCCGGGAAATTGCCCCTCTCCATGGATGCCTTCTGCCATGGGGAGGGAGAGAGGTGAAGCCACCGCCTCCGTTGCACCCAAGATGCTCAAGTAACCCAAAGACGTCGCCCCGATGTGCTTGCAAATCTCCGGAATTGACATCACCGCCGCCGCAAGCTCCCCCTTCGAAGCCATGTCGATCCCGTAGAAGCACGGCCACTTGATCGGAGGCGCCGTGATCCGCACATGCACCTCCGCCGCCCCCGCTTCGAAAAGCAGCTTCACGATTTGCTTCGTCGTCGTCGCCCGAACGATCGAATCATCCACCAGCACGATCCTCTGCCCGAAGATATGCTCGTCCAGGGGCGTCAGCTTCATCCGCACGCCAAGCTCCCGCATCGTCTGGTCGGGTTGGATGAACGTCCGGTGGATATACCGCGACTTCGTCATCCCCTCCCGATACGGAATCCCGCTCACCCGGCTATAGCCCAGCGCGGCCGGAATCCCCGAGTCCGGCACGGGCACCACGATATCCGCCTCGACAGGATGATCCCGGGCAAGCTGCTCGCCCATCCGCTCCCGCACGCCATACAAAAGCGAGCCATACATCCGGCTGTCCGGGCGGGCGAAATAGATGAACTCAAAGAGGCACATCGCCTTTTGCGGGCTCGGCGCCCCCTGCGCATACCGCATCCCGTCCCGATCTATGATCACCATCTCCCCAGGCTCCAGCTCGTGGTCCACAACCCCGTTCACCGGCCCAAATGCGCAGGACTCGCTAGCGATAAGGAAGCCCCCAGCAACGACCGGATTCTCCCCACCCCCTGCCCCCTCCCCACGCACCGACATCGTGGAGAGGGGGTTACCGAAATGCCCCGCAACCAAAGGCCGGATCCCATAAGGGTCCCGAAACCCGATCACCATCGAAGGCGTGATCACCGTGCAGCTATAGGCCCCCTCCAAAAGGCGCATCGCCGAGGCCACCGCGTGCTCGGGCCCAAGGTGCAGGCCGCGCACGATCAGCCGCGCGATCAGCTCGCTGTCCGAGGTGCTGTCCATGTGCTCGCCCTCGTCCTCGAGCTCCTTGCGCAGCCTGCGGGTGTTGATCAGGTTGCCGTTGTGGGCCACCCCGATGTCGCCGATCTGGCTCGTGCAATACACCGGCTGCGCGTTCCGGAGCACGCTCGCGCCCATCGTGCTGTAGCGGGTGTGGCCGATCGCGAGATGGCCGGGCAGGGTCTTCAGGATGTCCTCGTTGAAAACCTGGCTCACGAGGCCCATGTCCTTGTGCATCCGAACCCGGGACCCGTCGCCAACCGCGATGCCCGCCGATTCCTGGCCCCGATGCTGAAGGGCGAAGAGGCAGAAGAAGGCAACGCGCGCCGCCTCCTGGTCGGGGGAAAACACGCCCAGGACCCCGCATTCCTCCTTCGGCCGATCTGTGTCCGGGTCGGGGTGGGCCGTCACGGGAGAAGTATATCAGGGTGGAAGGATGGAAGGGATGAAGTTTTACACCGGCGTCGGGTGTGAAGCGGATCACCGAGGCGTACGTGCGGGGATGAAGGCGATGTTCGGGCTCACCGAGCGAACTTGGAAGTTTCTGATACGCTACTTGCATGTGCGCAAGAGTTTCTATCGACGAGATCACGTTCAATGAGGACTTTGCTGCGGCAACCCATTCTCTGTACCACTGGTTTCTTCCCCAAGCGGATCAGCGAGTTCAGTATCTTCCCATCGGCCCGGGCGGCGGCGCAGTCCTGGACCTCGCAGTTCGAATTGAGCGATGGTTTGAAGCGATCGTGGGGATTGCGCGGCTAGGTCTGCACATTGAGCAACGGTCCCTCAACCGAATGCCAATAGAGCTGCACCTAAATCAGCTTTACTTGCTGTATGTTCCAGTTTCAGCTGGAGTTCTGGGAGACGCGACTAGGAGCATGACCCTCGACGAGAAGGGCGGGGTTCTTTACGACTTTGCGAACCTGGAAAGAAAGCACTATCTTGAGCACTTTCCATACATGCTGGAGCGAAAGTCTGAAGCGGAGATTGAACAGGAGATCAGGGAACTGCAGAACTACTTGGCAAAGACACGTGACGATGGCGGCTTGGCGCATCCATTAATACACCGGACCCCAACACGGGACTGGCACGGGCTTGGAACGGATGCACTAGTTGATGCTGTCCTGCCCTACGTTCCCAAGCATCACACTGATTTCGGCATAGGTCAGGTCATTCCGCAGCTTAAGGGCTTCATTGCTTACATGAACAAGGGGCTTCATGCATCAGCAGTAATTCATAAGACGCTGCGAAAGGAAGACATCCTGACAGACTCAAGGGAACCTTGGCCACACGGAGTCAACTTAGCTGCTTTTATTGCACTCGGCTCGATAATGGCGGCTGCGGAAGTTCTCGACTTCCTGCCAGCAGTTCGGGCGAAGATTGCTCAGACGCTTGAGGAGCAGAATGCGTTTGCAAGCCTTCTCGGAAGCTAGCGACGGTGGTTTTCATCAAGATGCCTTGTATGTCGATCCTTCTCGATGAGTTAGGATCAAGCAGAACATCCGGTCCCGGAAACCCGTTTAGCTGCCTTGGGACGTAGATCCCGTGGTTGAGACAGGGCGGGGCTGGATGGTTCTCCAACCTCGAACAGTATCTTGGGAGCCCTAAAGAGTCGGTCCTTGCGGCCGAGTTTGTTGCAGGGTCATCCCGCATTGACAAGGTTGAGATATGGAGGAACCACCCATGAAGATTATAGTCGGGATCGATATCAGCAAGGCGACGATCGATGCTTTCATGACCGGAGGCGAGGAGCTTTGCCAACAGCCGAGCCGGGTTCGGCCAGCTCTTGAAATGGAGCAAGGGCGCGGAGCTTTATGTGATGGAGGCGACCGGCGCCTACCATTTCGCTTTGGCGGACCACTTGCATGGAGCGGGCCAAAAGATATCTGTCGTGAACCCGCGGATGGCCTCTCACTACGCGAAGGCTCTCGGGCTTTGCCACAAGACGGACCAGGTGGATGCGCGCGTCTTGGCTCTGTACGCGGAGCGCAACGACGTGCCATCCTACGTGCCCGAGTCCGCCCATCTTCGCCGGCTGAAAAAGCTCGCCCGGCACCGAGAGCGAATGGTCGCCGACTCGTCCGGGCTCAAGCGATTGCTTAAAGGCCCGGAGCTCGACGATTTCGAGGCCAGCCAGCTCAAGGCCCGGCTGAAATTCATCAAGGCGCAGATCACCAAGCTCGAGCAAGAGATATACCGTCTCATCGCAGATCATGAGGAACTCTCGAGGTCGTTTGCGCTTCTTCTAACGATCCCTGGCCTTGGAGCGATCACCGGCCTATGCCTGCTTGCGGAGGCTGGCGATATGGGCAGGTTCGGCAGCGCCAAGCAGCTTGCCTCGTTCGCCGGGGTGCATCCCAAGCTGCGGCAATCGGGAACCTCCCTTCGCTGCCGGCCGCGGATGAGCAAATTAGGATCCTCCTCGCTTCGCAAGGCGCTCTATATGAGCGCACTGGCTGCGGCGCGACATGAGGGCCCTTGCCGCTCGCTCTTCTTGCGCCTCATTGAAAGAGGCCACTCGCGGATGTCGGCCCTTGGAGCTGTCATGCACAAGCAACTGCGCATCGCATTTGGCGTCTGTTCGGGAAAACGACCGTTCTCATTGGAGAGAACGGGCTTGACAACACAATGAACAACACAGTATCTCAACCCGAACCTTGCCGGTTGGCCATGATCGGCCTCAGCGGGCAGGTTGAGGCATCCCAATTCCAATGCTGCCTTTCCCCACCCCAAACCCCTCCCCACGCACAACGCATCGTGGAGAGGGGCTTCCCGGACATCCCTTCAACACCTCAACACCCTCCGTTCGCACTACAATGTGAGCGTGAGCAGCGTTGGCATCGTGACGTTCCTGATGACGGACGTGGAGGGCAGCACGGAGCTGTGGGAGCGGGCGCCCGAGGCGATGGGGCCGGCGCTGCGGCGTCACGACGAGCTTTTCGCGCAGATCGTGCCCGAATTCCATGGCCGCGTGCTCAAGGATCGGGGCGAGGGGGACAGCATGTTCTGCGTGTTCGATGGGGCTTCGGATGCGGTGAACGGGGCGCGGGCCTTGCTGCTGGCCCTGGAGCCTTTGCCCTTCCGGGTTCGGATGGCGCTGCATAGCGGAGAGACGCTGGCGCGGGACGAAGACTACTATGGGCCGGTCGTGAACCGCTGCGCGCGGCTTCGGGGGGCTTGCTCGGGCGGGCGGATCCTGCTCTCGCAGGCGACCAAGCTGCTGGTGGAGGGCCATTTGCCTGCTTCCGTGGTGCTCAAGGATCATGGCAACCACCGGCTGAAGGACCTGCTGCGCCCGGAGCGGGTGTTCGAGCTTTTGCCCGCGGGCGTTGCTTTTGACCATCCGCCCTTGCGGTCTTTGAACCTTTCTCCGCACAATCTGCCCCTGCAACTGACTTCCTTCGTGGGGAGGCTCTCAGAGATCGGGCATGTGCGGGAGCTGGTCGGGCAGCATCGGTGGGTGACGCTTTTGGGGGTTGGCGGGACGGGGAAGACGCGGCTGAGCCTGCAGGTTGCGGCTGAGCTTGCGGAGTCTTTTCCGGATGGGGTCTGGCAGGCTGAGCTTGCGACTGTCGGCTCTGCGGCCTTGCTGCATCGGGCGGTGGCGGATGCCTTGCAATGCGGGGAGGAGCCTGGGGTCTCGCTGCTGGATGTGATCTATGGGGCCGTGGAGAATCGCTCGATGCTGCTTGTGCTCGACAACTGCGAGCAGATCGCTTCGGAGGCCTGCGACTTGATTGTCGGGCTCCTGGCGCGCTCGTCGGGGCTTTCGGTTTTGGCGACGAGCAGGGAGGCGCTGCGGGGCCATGGGGAGCATCCGTATCGGGTTCCGCCGCTTGGTTTGCCTCCTTTGGATGGCTCGGTGGAAGAGATCGCGGGCTCGGAAGCGGTGCAGCTTTTCGTGGAGCGGGCCTCGGCTCATGAGCATGGGTTCGCGGTGTCGGCGGGGAATGCTCAGGCGGTCGCGGCGATCTGCCATCGCCTGGCGGGGATCCCCTTGGCGATCGAGCAGGCGGCCTCGAACATCTCGGTGCTGTCTCCGCAACAGATGCTCTCGCGCTGGGAGGACAAATTCCCGGCGTTGGCGACGGACGAGCGCCACGCAATCGAGCGGCATGAAACCCTGCGGGCGTGCTTTGACTGGAGCTATGGGATGCTCACCGAGGCCGAGGCCGCGCTCTTCGTTCGGCTCGCGACTTTCTCGGGCGGATGGAACTTGGAGGCTGCGGAGGCTGTATGTTCGGGTGATCCGGTGTCCCAGGACCAGATCCTCGGGCTAATGCAGAGGCTGATCTCAAAGTCGCTGGTTGTTGCGGATCAAGAATCATCGGGTGAGAAGCGGTACCGGTTCCTGGAGCCGGTCCGTCAATATGCGGCCGAGAAGCTCGACAATGATGCGCTGGCGGACCGACATTTCGAGTGGTTTCTTGGGCTCGCGCAGCACGGAAACGAGGAATTGGTTGGCCCAGGCCAGGCAAATTGGCTTGAGCGCCTGGATTCAGACCATGACAATTTTAGGGCCGCCTTGAGTTGGTGCAAGAGAGAAAGACCCGAGCAGTGCCTCAAGATTGCCGTCGCGCTGCGCCGGTTCTGGTTTTCCCGTGGATACCTTTCGGAAGCGAAGGATTGGCTGGGCGCAAGTCTGGACCTAGATCCCTGCGCGGATGAATCGCTACGGGCGACGGCGCTAAATGTGATCGGAGCTATCTGCTCACAACAGGGCCTTGGCGAAGAGGCTGGGGGCTTCTACGAGATGAGTCTTGCTTTGTGGGAGTCCCTGGGGGACATAGCGCAGGCGGCGGCAGTTAATCACAACATTGGCATCTTGCTGAGCCAGGAGCGGCGATTTGAGGAGGCGAGCGCTCGATTGGCAGCCAGCTCCTCGGCCTATAAGAGCTTGGACAACCGGCATGGGCTCGCGCTTAGCATTCTCAATTTGGGCATCTGCGAGCTGAATTGGGGCAGATATGATGCGGCGATCCCTCGGCTAAGGGAAGCGATCGAGCTGTTCGCCGCGGACCAGGACCTCCAGAATGTCGCCCACTCCCGCAGCAATCTCGCTCTAGCGCTGCTAAAGATGGGCGACACAGTTGGTGCCTTCGAAGCTACAAGAGAGAGCTTTATGATCCTGCGGGAAATCAAGGATGTCTATGCGATCACAGGTGCGCTGCTCGACTTGACGAACATCCTGTGCGAGCGGGGGGAGTTCATGGATGCTGCGATCATGCTCTTTGCTTCGGAGAGCATGCGCCACAAGAGCAATGGCAGATTTCAGGGTTTGGAACGAGAGCAATACGAGTTGTGCAAGGCCTTGGTTGAAGGCGGCTTGCCATCGGAGGATCTGCGCAAGTGCAGTCAGCGGGCCAAGAGCATGTCGCCTGGAGGGGCCGTTGAGTACGCGCTGCAGGTCTCCGATCGCAGCCTAGACTCAATTTCGGGCCAGGCAAGGCTGTGCTGAATTGACATGTTGCGGAGCTCAACTGCGGCTGAATTCCTGTGTCTCACTTGACATTTACGGCAAATGGTGTTACAGTTGCCTTGCATTTGCGTGGGGGTTTAGCTTGATTGCTTTGTTGCTTGCATTTGATTTGGGTCATTCACTTTTCTCGCCGATGGGTGCTCCAGTTCCCGAAATTTGGTCGGGTGGCCACGTGCCCATTATTGGCGACGACTCGCTGACCGTCTCCGGAGGCGATAGCATCAATTTCAACGTGGGCCTCAGCTGGGATTCCAATCCATCCACCCTTGGGTACTCGGTCTTCAAGATGGAACTCTCAGCTGCTCCGATTGGGCTCAACGATCCGCCGACAATGCACGACATTTATGGGATCAACCGTGCCGACACGCTCAAAACATTGACTTACGATCCTTTAAACCAACAGCATCTGCCTATGGATGTCGTCATTGGCACGACCAATCCTTCCGCCACGACGACGATATACCGACGGCTGCTTGGCTATCGCTCTAACAAGCTAACTGGCAAGTGGCTTTATTCTAACCATATTACGTTGGCCCGGGTTGTAAACCCCCCCATCACAAATGAGGACAGAGTCTTCAAGGTCTTCTTCGACGAGGTGACGCCGCCCGAGAAGATTGTGGTCTACCTCCGTATCGGCCGGCTCCGAGCAGCGAAAGGATCCTTAACATTGGCAACCTCGAATAATCCTGCTGGGGCGTCCGATCCGCCCGGCCCAACCGCCGGGGTAGCCGAGGAAGATTGGAAGCAAAGTGTAACAGCTTGGCAGCGTTCCACCTGGACGAGGGTGGTCGTTCACACTGCTCCGACAAATAGCGCAGTGCCCGTCTACTTCACATTGAGATGGAAGAATGGGCAGAAAACGCGGGAGATCACCTCAAATTTCGCCGTAACAGTAAAGCCGAAATGAAGCGGGCGGCTTAGACGCCGTAATCGAACTTCTTGAGCCAGGCCTTCGGGACTGGCTTCAGGCCACTGGCGACCGCCGCGAATTCGGGGCTGCGAATCACGGATGTTGCGACCTGGAGCTTGACCGTGCCATGCTCGGTCTTGATCCGCACGGTCTGTAGGTTCGGGAGCTGAAGCCTGTTCTTCTTGGGCGCGCGGAATTTCCAGGCGCCGGAATGCCGGTGCCGTATATGCTTGGCGTTATTCGCCTTCTTTCCGCTAATTTGACAGACTCTAGCCATCGCGATCAGGGATGATACCCTGAATCGGCTGGCATAATCCCTCTGTGTTCGTCGCAATCGACCCGAGGTCGCTCTCTCCCAGCCAGATGTACGACCTTCTGGTCGGAACGATTCAGCCTCGGCCCATCGCGTTTGTCAGTTCGCTCAGCCTCGACGGAGCGGAAAATCTTGCGCCCTTCAGCTTTTTTATGGCGGGCGGCGCGAACCCACCGAGCCTCATGTATAGTCCCACGCTGAATGTCCGCGGCGAGGCAAAGGATTCCTTGCGCAATGTGTCCGAGACCGGCGAGTTTGTCGTCAATATCGTCACCCGCGAAATGGCTGAGGCGATGAATTCGACTGCTTTCGACTACCCGGCTGGCTTCTCCGAATGGCCCATCGCGGGTCTGACCCCAGTCGCATCGAGCTTGGTCAAGCCAAGGAGGGTCCAAGAGAGCCCGGTCAGCTTTGAATGCCGTCTATTCAAAATTGTGAGCCACGGAGAAGGTCCAAGCTCCGCGAACTATGTCATCGGCGAGATCGTCCTGGTCCACGCCCTGGAAGAACTCTGGACAGGTAAGGGGTTGAACATGGGCCTACTGAGGCCAATCAGCCGGCTCGGGGGCAGGGAATACCTGGATACGGAAGCGCTCGAGATCTTCGAAATGGCGCGTCCGACAAATAAGGACGAAACGTCGGTAGAGTGAGGATTGGTGACCCCGAGGCACTGATCCCGAACCCCGCCATGCGGCTTAAACGCGTAAAGATTTTCGGCTTCAAGACCTTCGCCGACAAGACAGAGTTCGAAATCGCCGGCGACCTCATTGCCGTCGTAGGCCCGAACGGCTGCGGCAAGTCCAATCTGGTGGACGCAATTCTATGGGGGCTCGGAGAGGGAAGTGCCAAGCAGCTGAGGGCGGGAAGCAGCCAGGACGTAATTTTTGGCGGGAGCACGCGACGCAAGCCACTTGGATTCGCTGAAGTCTCCCTGCTCTTTGATAACGAGGACGGTGCCCTTCCGATCGACAGCGCCGAGGTCTCGATCACCCGAAGGCTGGCACGAGGCGGGGAGAGCGACTACTTTATCAACCGTCGGCACTGCCGCCTTCGTGACGTCCTGGACCTCCTCGCGGACAGCGGGCTTGGCCGGGCAGGCTATGCGATTGTTGGCCAAAAGGACATCGATCAGGCCCTTGCCGCATCTCCGGAGGATCGGAGGGCTTGGGTGGACGAAGCGGCTGGCGTCCAGCGGTATCGCGTACGCAAAGTCGAAGCACTGAAACGAATGCAGTCGGCCCATCAGCACCTCGAAAGGGTCGCGGACATTCTTCGGGAGATCGAGTCGCAGCGCGAGCCCCTTCGCGAGGAGGCGGAGAGCGCCCGGCAATACAAGTCGATTCAGACGAGCTTGCGGGAAGTGGAGAGCGGCCTGCTGGTCGTCGAGGTCGCCCGTGCGCTGCGTGAGGTTCGCGAGTTTGAGAAGAAAGTTGGGGAGCTGTCCCGCCTCTCTGCAATGGAGATCGCCAATGCCGAGAAATTGGAAGAGCAGATTGACCGCCAGACACGTGAGCTTGTAAAAATCGAACGGGAAATGGACGCGGCCAGGGCCCAGCTTCAGGCCGCTCACACATCATTTGAGAAGCACACTGCGGCATTGCGATTGCTGGAGCAAAAACTGGAGAGCCTGGCCGAATTAGAAACAAGTATTGGCGACGAATCCGAATCTGCTCAGCTTCGACAGATCGAAGCCGAGGCCGAGCTCGCGGAGAGTAAGGTGGAAGCCGAGCTTGAGGAGCAAGCCCTTGAAAAGACACGCGTAGAATGTGCTGGCGCAGGCGATGAAGCTCGGGCTTTGACCGCCCAATTGAAGGATGCCGAAGCAAAACTAGTTCAGGGAAGGGAAGCCCACGCGCGCAATATGAAGCGCGACGCGGAAAGCGCGCATCGAGTTGCTCGCATGAAGGCAATTTCCAGGGAGATTGTCGAGGCCCAGAAGACGGTGCCCGAGGTGGAGAAGGCGTTTGCAGACGCCAAGAGCAATCTGTCAGAGATCGAGCAGCGTCACGGCAAACAGGCTTCGGAAGCACAGCGCTTCCGGGACGAGATTCATTCGATTGAAACCCAGCAGGAGGACCGATCCCGAATCCTGCGGGAGTCGCTGGCAAAGCGAGCACAATTGGACGGCAGAAAGAGCGGCATCGAGGCCACAATTGCCGCACATGAGGGACTGAACCAGGGCGCGAGGGCGGTCTTGGAAGCGGCCAGCAAGGACTTGCTAAGCGGTATGTACATTCCGGTCGGTGAAGCGATCGAGGTTGAAAGCCGATTTGTTGCAGCCATCGAGGCCGCGCTGGACCAATCCACCAATGACCTGATTGTGGCCCGAGAGCAAGAGGCCACCGAAGCGATTGCCCTGCTTCGCGAGCAAAGGCTTGGCCGGGCGACATTCCAGCCCCTTGCTGCGGTGCATTCACCGTCTCCTAACCGTGAACTTCCTTCTGGAAAAGGGGTGATCGGCTGGGCGAGCGACTTTGCAAAATGTGCCCCAGAGCATGCTTCGGTCATTCAAAGTCTTTTGGCCGGCGTAGTGATTGTCGAAGAGCTGGAAGCTGCAAGATCTCTCCCGGCCAAGCTTGACTGGACCCGCGTCGTGTCGCTTGATGGCGAGATTGTTCACTGCAGCGGTGCCCGGACCGGCGGGAAGATGAAACGCCAGCACCACGGTCTCGTTCAGCGCAAGGCAGATCTCGCGGAAGTTGCAGCCGAAATTGAGACGCTGTCCGGCACCATCAAAGCCTTGGAAGAGGATTCGCAATCGCGCACCGAGCGGCAAGAAGCGTTGAGGACCAAGCTTGCTCAGACAACATCCGAAGTGCGCGGCATAGAGGGCGAGCTAGCGGATGCGAGGAGCTGGTTGCGAAACTTGGGCGACGAGCTCACTATCACGCAGAAATCGATCGAAAAGCTCGTCCACGAGCATGGGCTGCTTGAATCCGAATCGGCAGCCCCCAAAGAGGAAGTCGATCTCGAGGGCTTGCAGGCTGAGCGCGACAAGCTATTCAAACAACTCGCCTCGCGCTCCGCTGACGCAGAATCTGCCGAGCAATGGATCGGCGAAGCACAGGGCAGGCTGGAGGCGGCCAGGCAGCGAGCACAGCAGGCCGAGCGCCGGCTGGCCGGGGTTCGCGCATCGGAGCAGCAGCGGACGCTCAGGCTGCTCAACCTCGAACCCGAACGCGAGAGAATCCATCGCGAGATCGCAGCCGGATTATCAGCAAGGGATCAAGCTCTCAACCAGCAAGCCGAAACAGATAAGGTGCTCTCTGCTTTGCGAGGGCAAAAAGAAAGGATCGAGGACGCGATCCGGCAGAACCGCGAAAGTGCAAAGTCCGCTCGAAGCCATGCACAAACTTGCGGCGAAGCCGCACATCAGGCCGAATTGGGTCGCGCCAGGGCAGATGGACGTCGGGCCGCATCGCTTCAGAGGCTCCTGGAGGAATACGGACTCGAGGAGGATGACGCCGTGCGGCTTGAGCCGGATACTGACATTCCTAGCGACGCACCTGCCCTGGTCGGCAAGTTGCGACGGGAGCTCAAAGCACTGGGCGATGTCAACCTCGGTGCCATCGAGGCCTATGAACGGCTCACCACACGAGCCGATGAGCTCGCTGCTCAGAGTGAGGACATCTTGGGCGGAATCGCTGAGGTCGAGGCGAGCATCAAAGAGCTCGACAAGCTCACGAGAGACCGGTTCATCACCACGTTTGACCAGCTCCGAACCGCCTTCGAGGAGACCTTCATGAAGCTTTTCGGTGGAGGGGAAGGCAAGATCAGCCTCACCCAGCCGGAAAACATCTTGGAGACGGGAATCGAGATCGACGTCACACTTCCAGGAAAGAAGCGCCAGCGGCTCGAATCGCTCAGCGGCGGAGAGCGATCCCTTTGTGCCACTGCCTTCCTCTTCGCGCTGTTAAAGGTCAAACCTAGCCCGCTGGTGGTGCTTGATGAAGTGGATGCGCCACTCGATGGCAGGAACGTCGAGCGCTACATCCAGCTCTTGAAGGAATTCGCCGGTTCGATCCAGTTCATCCTCATCACTCACAATCCGACCACGATCGAAGCGGCTCGCGGATGGCTGGGAGTCACGATGCAGGAACCTGGCGTCTCGGCTCTTGCTCCGGTCTTCGTCCCACCGCCCGTATCGTCTCATGCGGTTGTCGCCGAGCCTTCGGAACTGGTGAGGAACTAACTCTGTTCCGATGGGCTCCAACGACGATGAATGCTTTGCTTCTCGCTGCAATACTGGTTATCCCTCAGAGCCCGTCGATCAACGTGGCTGTCAATGGAGAACCGGTGATATTCGATCTCGCTCAACCTCAAATGGTCAGAGGCAGGGTGATGGTTCCGCTCAGAGGCGTTTTTGAGAAGATCGGCGCAACAATTGAATGGTTTCCCGCCAAGAATTTGGTGAAAGCCACTAGGGGCGGGACGACGATCGAATGCTGGATCGGCAAGAAATTTGCCGCAGTTGATGGAGACCAAACACCTCTAGACGTGCCAGCGATGATTCTCTCCGGGCGGACCCTCGTTCCTCTGCGTTTCTTCAGCGAAGCACTGGGTGCGCGGGTCTCCTGGAACGCCGGGACCTGGACCGTCGGGCTAGACATTAACTAGAAACGCTACTTCGAGGATGCAAGGTTCGAGGCAGCTTTGGGCTCCTCGGCGAACGGCCGCGTTGCGAAAGACTGTCCGCCCCCGCCAACATCAACTGCGACGACAACCGCGCTCTTGTCCGACAGCTGGCTCCGAACCGCAGAGACCGCTGTTGCCTGCAGAAACATGCCGCAACCAATAGCTATTGCAGCGATCAATGGGTTGATCCGGTCGACCCTAATTCTGTGCTTATCAAATATCTTCTGCTTTCCGGTCATGTTGTGGCTCTCCTTACACAACAACCTTAGATTAGCGTTGTCATAGAAAAGTGTAAAGCGCCGTGCAGGGCTGCGCAAGTCATTAAAAACGGGGACGGGCGCCCAAAACCTGGGTCAAAAGGCACGTTCACCGAAACTGGAGGGCAGCGAGCGAAGTATCGTTAAGCGCGATACGATCGGAGGTTTCTGATGATTTCAAATGCTTTCGTGCTGCTCACCGCAGCCCTGGTTCTTCAAGGACAAACACCACCAACCCCGTTAACCGGTGCGATCAAGCTCGAGCGGGTCTATGTCAAAGGGGTAACCGACAAATATGACGTTCAGGTAAGTCTGAATATGGGCGGCGCGGAAGGCAAGGCGGTCGCCAAAGTTGAATCTAAGGTCCTTGAGGAGCTCAAGGGTGGGCTTGCCCAGGTAGAGATGTCGGTTCAGTCAATCTCGATGATGATGCAAGAGCAGGAGATGCCGACAGAAGCGCCTGCCCCGATAAAGTCCACGTTTGACAAAATGGGGATGCCGAGCAACCTCGAAGTAAAGGACGAGAAGTGGGTCTATGCCCTAATTGTTCTCAGCAGCTTTGCGCCTGGACAGGCGGAGACAGGCAAGGAGTTCAAGATCGCATGGAAATCTGCGGATGGCTCCGTCGTTATTGCGGGGACGGGCAAGGTCGTCGAAATTGTCACCGTGGACTCGAAGCGGGTCGCCGTCGTCAAGACGAAAATGAAAGTGACTCCGGCAGAGGACACGCCGGGAGAACTCGAATTGACGGCCCGCCTCGCCGTTGCCACGGGCACGCTCATCCAATCGGAAGGAAAGCTCACGGTTGAAAGTGACGGCATGACGGCCAGCTTTACGATCAAACGCGCGAAGTAAGGGGCGCCCAATCAAGAATGCCTGGGTTCTTGCCGATAATCCCAATTGGCGAAGACCCAGGAGGATGCCCACCCAATATGAGCCAAACAGGCATTAACCAGCGACGATATGAGCGCTTTGACATCTTCGAGCGAGCCGCGATAATCGATGCTTCCGGGAAGAGAACGAGCGTCATTCTAATCGACGTCTCCCTTGGCGGTGCCCAGGTGCTCGCGAAGATTCCCTTTACAGAAGGTGAGGCGTGCACGCTGGAGGTTGGCCAGGGCGACGATGCGGTGAAGATCGCGGGCGCTATTCGCTATAACAAGCCCGGCGAACATGACCTAACCGCCGTCGGCTTCAAAATTGCTGCATCTACCGGAGAGGAGCGCATCGCCATCGCTACCCTCGTGAACCGGATTTTTATGAATCCCAGCGAGGTCCCGAAGCTACCTGCCAAGCTGATCGACACCTGGCTGCAGGCAGCCTAGGCTCCGCCCTTACATCACTTTCCTAAATTTGGCATTTCCGCCAACCTGTGTTAATATGCAGGTGGTTGGGCCAGTTTTGGCCCCGCCATTTTAGGAGGATTGGGATGGCTTTGGAGCTCGATGGGCGTCCGGTTGTCGTTGGTTTTGCTAGAAGGTTTGCCTTCATCGGCGCCGTTTTTATCGCCGCGCTTGGAACGGCGCAAATAGAAGGCGGTGGCACCGCCTTGGATCCTTTCCCCTCCGTAGAGGTCGCGCGAAGGTCCGGCCCCGGCCAGTTTTGGCAGGGCGGAGTAGGCAGCGTCAATCTCTATTCACTCGCCAATCAAATCAGCCTTCCCCTAATCAATTGGCGCTCGCGCGGCGGGCTTCCCATGGGATTCACCCTGTACTCCAACTCAATGGCGTACCACGAGAATCAGTCACTCAGGGGCAAATGGCGGCACTCTTACGACACGGAGCTGCTGATCGGAACCGTCGACGGTGTCCGGCGAGCGGCCGTCATCTGGGGCAATCATCGCATCCAATTGTTCGAACGATCGGGCAGTAATTGGGTATCCGTCGACGGCTACCGCGACAAGCTGGAATCCGACGGAAACAACTTCCTGCTCACCCTGGCCAATCAGAACCGGGTCAGATTCGAACTTGCTCCGCCATCGAATTCCGGGGCAAACCACGCTCCAAGGAGGTACCGCATGTTCGCATTGGTGGACAGGACGAACATTGTCTCCCTGCAGTACGACGGAGCCAGCCGATTGACGCGTGTGGACGATCCATCCGGCCGCAGCCTCAGATTTACCTACGCCAGCGGTCGAATGACAACCATGGCGTTCTTCGTTGGAGGTTCGCCCCAGCGCACCTGGACATTCGCCTATGACGGCGCGGGCAGACTCAATCAGGTCGTTTTGCCCGTCGTAACCACCGACTCTGGCCTGCAAACCTATCTCGCGCGATTTACCTACAACGCCGCCGGCAATATTACAAGCAGCACCAACACCGAAGGCCAGCAAACCACCTACGGATATATTGGCAACGAAATCGCGTTCGAACAGTGGCCGGGAAACACATCTTCGCAGAGGGTGCTCTTCACGCGCTCCGGGCCGTTCAGAACCGTCTCCGATCCACGGGGTAACACAACCACCTACGAATATGACAGCCTCAGCCGTCTGATCCGTACCCGCGACGCGGAGGGATTCGACCGGTTTTACGCCTTCTCGGACACGGACTACGCCTGGGCAGCCAGCGTTCATACCGACCCGAGCGGGATCTACCGATACGACTACGACACGCAAGGAAGACCCGTCCGGTACACCGATCCGAGCGGCCAGCAGTGGGACTATGCATACGACGCCAGCAATAACCTCACTCAGGCCCTCGAGCCCCTCGTCATCGACGCATGGGGCCTCCCTCAGCCCGGACGTCACCGAACCGACTTCAGCTACGACGCCAACAACAATCTCGTCCAGCGCCGAAGCTACACGGGCCCCACCACCTTCATCACCACGCAGTACAGCTACGATGGGGCTGGGAACATGACTGGCATCGCCGACCCCATGTCGCATCCCGTCGAATACCAATACGATGCCAACGGCAATCTCACAAAGACCACCACCACGCTCGGCAAGACGACAACCTACTTCTTTGATGCCGCCGCCTTGTCGGCTGGATTCACCGTGCCCAACGCTTGGGCCGATGCGAACGGACTCCGAACCGAGCTCATCCGAGACGAATGGGGCAGGCTCCGAGCCCAGGACTTCACCACCCAGCCCGACCAGCAATATCGTTACGACGGAATGAGTCGCCTCGTCAGGATGACGGACGGAACCGGCATCACCGACTACTCCTACAACGCGAACGGCTGGCTCATGCGAGAGGTCAAGGGCGGCGCATTCGTCACAAACTCTTACTATCCAAACGGCCTCCGATCGTCCATGCTCCACGACTCCGGATCCGGGCCCGTCGCTGTCAACTATGACTACAATGGCCGGAATCTACTTCGCACCATGAACGACATGGGCGCCACAAGCCAATACACCTACGACTCCGCCGGCCGTCTCATAACCCGCCAGATGGGCAATGGCGCGAGCAGCCTCTACGCCTACACGAACGGACGCCTCGCAGGGGTCCTCCAGAGGGACGGAACGAACACCCCAATCGTACAATTTTCCTATGCCTACCAGCAGGACGGGCGCCTTGCGCAGAGCACCGAAGGCGGAGTCTTCACCCGCTACGGATACGACTATCTCAACCGTCTCGTCAGGGAAGAGCGCAACGCCGGACCCGCCTATCTCCATCAATGGGCCTACGACTCCGACGGCCTCCGTATCCAGCAAACCAAGAACGGGCAGGCGACAACCTACCAAAACGACGCCGACCACCTCCTCATCCAGGCCGCCCCCCAAGGGTTCGCGCCCGAGATCTACCAGTACGACGCCAATGGCCGCATGACCCAAAGGGTAAGGAACAACAACGCCGAAATCTTCCGATTCTTCTACGACACCCCCGGCCGAATGACGAGAATGGAGATATTCAATCCTAACACGAGCGCTTTCGACGCCTACAGAAGCTTCCAGTACGACGGAATGAGCCGGCGGATCCGGCGCGACGTCTTCGGCGCAAACGGGATGCCCCTGGGGCAAGGAAGCTACTTCTACGAAGGAGGAGATATTATCCGCGTCGACAAGATCGTCCAGGGCATGCCTAGCGTCGAAGCCATGACCTGGGCCGGCGGACTGTCGCGGATGCAGGACCTGGCCGGACAGGAAACCTGGAGCGCCACCGACGGACGCGGCGACATGCGCAGCAGCACCAACGACCTCGGCCAATACACCGGATACAACGCCGTCTATAACTCCTTCGGAGAGACCGTCCTATCCACCGGAAATCCCACCATCTACCAGTTCGGCGCCGACCGTGGGATAAGAACCGAGGGCGACGCCGGCCTGCTCTTCACCACCAAAATAGACTGGTCCGGCCCAGGAGACGAAGGGCCAGAGGAATCCATCACCTTCGTGTATGGCACTGTAAGCCCATTTGGCGGCCTCATCGACGATCCGTTCTTCTTCGATCTCGGCGCCGAGCTCGCCAATACCTCCTTATATGACCCGAAGATCGGCAGAACAATGGCGACGGGCCCCGGAATTCCGCCCGCGATCGATTCCTTCTTCGATGTCTTCACCACGGTCGAGCTGCCGGCTGTGCAGCGCGGCGGAGGCTACGCCGAGTGGCGAGCAAACTTCGGCGTCGGCCCATCTGCCGGCGGCGATGTCGATGGCAGGGACTTCCTCATCTGGCAGAGGAGCGGCAGTCCCGTCGTCGATGCGGCCGACTACGTGGTCTGGAGAAAGAGTTATCCCTATCAGATGGAGCTGGTCCCCCATTATTGGTTCTTGTCCGTGGCCGGGCCTGCGAGAGAACCCGTGCCGATGGAACAGATCTCCTTGAACTTTTCCTTTGGGAGCCATGGGAGTTCCAACGTTCCAACTGACCAGTTCAGCATAAACTGAGGCTGAAGGAAGTAACCGGGAACTTCCGCGAAAGAAATCGGGGAACGAGTCGATCCCCTGGTCGCGGATCAGAGCGATTCGCGTGAGTATTGGATCGTGGGGATCGTGAACAACGTTGAGACAGGCGACGTTTTCCGCGACTGTGCTTGTGGCGACAAGACCGTAGGAAGTGTTGGGTGTTGAGTGTTGAGTGTTGAGTGTTAAGACCGGAAAATCTCAATACTCAACACTCAACACTTCCCCTACTTACCCTTTTCCTTTTGGAAGAGGGGATTGAGGGAGAGCTGCTGGTTTCCAGCGGCCGGTTTCTTGCCATCGATCTCCACATCCGGCTTGACTGCCGCCGGCCCGGCGGGGTCCGTGGCAACGGTATCGTCGCCCCCGCATCCGGCGACGACGAAACCCGCGAGAAGAAGAATGAAGGTTCGCTTCATTAATCCAGGTCCCACATATAGTCCTCGATCTTGGTGATCACGATCTGTGGCGGAAGGATGTTCCAATGCCAGTTCGTTCCTTTGGCGAGGGCTGCGGGGGGCATGAACTTGGCGTGTCCGTCGGCGAAAGCGACGAGCGAGAACCAGTTCTTGCGGAGGGCGACGGACCCGGTTCGGCGTCCTTCGACGTCGGTTGGCGGCGGGTTGATTCCTCCATCGCCATTGACGCCCCATCGGTGATAGATGGCGCACATGCTCTGTGGGTTCACGTTGGTGAGCGAGTCGGGCGCCGAGCCGCTGCAATAGGGTGGGGCGACGGTCTGCGCGTGCCAGATGATGGTGCCGGTCCAGGTCCAGTCGAGGGACTTTCGGTTTTTACGGCCGGTAAAGACGACGGTATTCCCGGGGTTGGCCGGAGCTGTGAGGATCTGTGGCGTGAAGGATCCGTCCTGGGTGATCTGGACGTGTGGGCTCCAGACGCTATAGGCGTACCCATATTGGGGGCGATAGGGCCAGAGGAGATCGAGCGGGATGTTATTCTCGCTGCCGTTCGGTGCCACGAGGGGATCCTGCGTGACGTTGGGGTTCTTGGTGTAGGGCTGCAGCAGCTGTCCCCAAGGGGAATACTGCAAGTTGTTAAAGTTAAGAGGCCCCGGCGTTTGGTTCGCCATGGGGACGGCCGTGTCGTCATATCCGTTCGCGTACATATGCCACGCGGTGATATGCTGCTTGATGTTGGAAAGGCTCGACGTGCCCTTCGCGGCTGTCTTCGCTTGGGCGAAAACCGGGAAGAGGATTGCCGCCAGAATGGCGATAATCGCGATCACGACGAGGAGTTCTATAAGAGTGAATGCTCTGCTGCGCATAATAATGCCTCCGTTCAGATAAAGACAGTGTACAGCGCTTTTACGCATCTTCCAAATAAATTTGCGGCTGGCTAGTCATTTTCTTCAGATTCGAGGTGAACGATGTGCATGATCCGGTGGGCAAATGGAGCCAGGACGACCCCTAAGATGCCGATCAGGGCGATGCCGGAAAACAGCGCATAGATGGATGCAAAAACCTTGGCGGCGTCTGTTTGAAGTGTGCTCACAGGGCCCATCCCGCCAAGAATCATGGCTGCGTCCAGCAGTGCGTCGACCCATTTCAGCCCGGCGATGAAGTGGTAGCCAAGCACGCCAATGCTCAAAGCGACGCTGATGACTCCCAACGCGAATGCGACCTGCCTTGCAACCCGGGCATGGAACTCCTTAACAGGGAGGATCGGCTGGCTCTTATGCTCGTACATCCCGCTACTGAGGACGTTGTTCTCCCGATTATCGAATCAGAATGAATTCGGAAGCACGCGCCTGGCGATCTCGAAGAATATGATTAGGCCTGTTGCATCAACGAAGGTGGCGATGAACGGCGCGCACATGACCGCGGGATCGACTCCGAGGCGCTTGGCTAAAAGAGGAAGGAAGCTTCCAAAAGCCGCTGCCCAAATGATTATCGCAGGGAGAGCCAAACCCACCGTGAGGCTTATTCCCATCCCTACTCCCCACATCGCTGCCCTGAGGAAACCGATCCCGCCAAGCGCTGCGCCAATGATGCAGGCGACCATCAGCTCGCGCCCCAAGACGAGGATGGCATCGCGCGGGCGGACATCGCCAATTGCGAGCGCCCGAGTGATAGTTGTTGTAACTTGAGAACCCGTGTTGCCACCTGCGCCAATTAGAAGGGGAATGAAAACCATTAGCTGGGCGAGCATCGTGGTACCGCCTTCTTGGGCTTGCCCTGTGTAATGCCGGAGAACCGTTCCGGTGAGGAACTCTGCGACGAATAGGATCATGAGCCACGGGAGCCTCCGTTTCACCAGCTGAAGAACGCCTAGTGAGAGGTAAGCCTCCGCGGAACCGGTCACGCCCGCGAGCTTGAGGACATCCTCAGTTTCCGCTTCGTGCAGGACTTCTTGCGCATCGTCCACCGTGAAGAATCCCAGCATTCTGCCGCGCTCGTCGAGTACAGGCATGGCGTAGAAGCCGTATCGCGCGATTTGGCGGGCAACCTCCTCAGCGGGCGTGTCATAGCGGGTCGTCACGAGGTCCGTTTTCATGATCTCGCGTGCGCTCAGATCGGAAGCGGCGCGGATTGCCTGTCGCAATGAGAAGACACCCAGGAGATGTCGGTCGTGATCTAGGACGTAAATGTCGTTGACGGTCTCATATTCGTCTTCAGGGGCCTCCTTAATATGCTGGATGATGCTGCCGAGAGGCTCGTCCGGCCCGACCGCAACAAAATCCTCGGTCATGAGCCGCCCCGCGGAGTCCTCTGGATAGCTCATCAGACGCCGAATTTCCTGGCGGTCCTCCGAGGGAATAACTTCGAGCAGGGCTTCGTACCGCTCGTCAGGGAGGACCTCGCGAAGCTCGAGGGCATCGTCCATCGGCAAGATGTCGAGATAGTGGGCGATTGTTGCGTCAGGAAGTTCGGCGATTAGCGCCCGAGCCGTTTCGCTGGGAAGCTCAGTGAGGACGTCGGATGCTTTCTCCTCGTCGAGTTGTCGCAGGATCGCGAGAGCCTCGTCGGTTTCGAGCCGAGTCAGGTCTTCCGCGAGGTCTTCAGCGCGGACGGCTTCAAGCTCTTCACGCACGACGGCGGGATCGTCGATCTTGGCGAGCGAGCGCAGCCGGTCGATAAAGGTCTTCTCGTCGGTTCGCATGGGGCGTCCTGTCCTTGGCCGCCCTTTATGGCGGCGCGCTAACTACTGGGTAGATCCATGGGGTCTGCCCCTAATTATGGGTCGCAGGCGAGGGATGTGTCAATTTAGAGAAACCGTCTACCCGCGCTTCAAGGCTTCAACGTCCACCAACTCTGAATAGCCTCTTCCCATGTTGCTCCTGCAGGCTTGAATCGGCTTTCGTATTCGGCATAGCCTGACATGCGAGTTTGGGTGAGCGCGACAAGCTCGGCCCGATGCGCGGGGTCCAGCAGCTTCTTGGCTTCTCTGCTCCAGAGCACAATCGACTTCTCCAGCACGTCGAAACCCTCGGGCGCCGTCCCCAACCGCGGGTCCTCTCCGAGGATGGCAGCCCTCCTTGGGGATAAATCGTCCGGAAGCTGCTCCGTGTGCACAAGGTCCGGGCGGATCGCTAGCAGCTGCGCGGTTTCCCACCGGGCCGCATGGTCGAGCAGGCTGTCGTCGCCGAGCAGATCCAAGGGCGCACCTACGAGGACCGCAAGCTCCGGCGATTCCGACATAGCATCGAGCGCCGCTTGGTAGAGGCAGACCACATGGCCCTGAGCATAGTGCCCGGATACGCAGCAGATCCCACGAAATCCCGCTCGAGCGAGTTGGGCGAAGTGTTGCAGAAATAGCGGGCTCATGTGCTCAGAGGAGAAATCGAGCGAATACTCATGAGGCAGGGTAGTGATCGGAGTCCACAAGCAGGGCAGGAGCACTCCACTCGTGCGCTCTGCAAGCTGCGCGCAGAACCACTCCGCCACGATCCCATCCAGGCCCAACGGAAGGTGGGGGCCATGCCATTCGAGCGCGCCGATCGGCAGAATCGCCAGCGGCCTGTCTCGAAGTGCAGCATCCAGCTCTTCAGGAGACAGCTCTGCATAGCGGCGAACCATTGCCCATTATGAGTCGCAAATCCTGGCGGCAATCCATGGCCCCTGAGCCGTCCATTCAATGACGAGCAATGGACGCGTTACCCAACCATCCGACATTTCTGCCAAGGGTTATCGAGGACCTTTGGGTGGCATGCTTTAAAGCCCTCGGGGAAGACCACCTCCTGACGCTCGCCCTCGAAACGGCCCTGCGGACCGGCGATCACAACCTCATGAACCGCGCAATCGGCCTCTTCGCGAACTGCCCAGAGTCGCTTCGGAAACGGGTGCTGTGGGGAGAGGGTGCAGCCTAGATTCACCCGGCAAGGCCAAGCATCACCGCGTTTCCTCTCATTGCGTCGATACAATTCTGGATGTGTGCTTCCAGGGGCAAACCGATGATTGCGGCGCCCTCCAGCACCTCATCGCGATGCACTCCCGCAGCGAAGGATGGCTGCTTGAGCTTTTTCAGAACGCTGCTCACCTCGACCTCGTGGACGCTCTTGCTGGGCCGGACGAATGCCACGGCAGTGATAAAGCCGCTCAACTCGTCGCAGGCGTAAAGGTGCTTCCGCAGCGGTGTATCACGAGGCACTCCGCACCAATCCGCGTGGGACGCGATCGCGTCGATGATCTCCTGATCCCATCCTCCCTCACCGAGCAATCTTATGCCCCATTGCGGGTGTTCGTCAGGGTGCTTCTCGTAGTCGAAATCGTGAAGGAGACCAACTGTCGCCCACTTCTCGGAATCTTCGCCAAGCTTCTCCGCGTACCAGCGCAGGCACGTCTCGACCCCCAGGCAATGGCGGCGCAGCGCATGGCTTTCGGTGTGCTGGCACAGAAGGTCAAAAGCCGCGGCCCGATCATGCATGTCTGATTCTAATTGAAATCAAAGATTAACGAGTAGTGCCGTTCTTGCTATGGTGTCAAGTCGCGGGGTTGCGCAATGCGGATCCCATTTCAAGGCGACAGGGACCCCCTAAAAAATGCCATAAAAACAGCAACGCCCCAATCCACCGATAACCCACACCCTTTCCCATATGCAAGCCGTCTTTTCGGCTGATAACATGATCCTCCCGCGGCAAACACGCACAGCCCAGAGGCCGGCGTGAAAGACCTGACCAAGGCCGTGGTGAAGGGACGCATGAAGCTCGCAGCACCAGAGGAAAGCCTCGTACCGATCCATAGCATGGAAGCGGAAATGAGCGTGCTCGGCTCCATGCTCCTTTCCGAATGGGCCGCCAACGACGTCGTCAACCTCCTCAGCGAGAGCGACTTCTACCGGCCGGCGCACCGCGAGATATTCAAGGCGATGCGGCAGCTCCTCAACGAAAACAAGCCCGTTGATCTGCTGACGCTCAAGGAAGAGCTGATCTCGCGGGAGCGCCTAATGGATGTCGGCGGGGTGGAATACCTCATCCAGATCCAGGAATACGTCCCGTCTCCGTCGAACGCCAAGCACTACGCCAAGATAGTCCTCGACAAGTCCACGCTCCGGCAGCTTGAGAGCGCAGGCCGCGAAATCGTCCACGTCGTCCACGATCCCGACATGGGCGACGCCGAAGACAAGGTTGACAAGGCTGAGCAGATGGTCTTCGAAGTGGGAAGGCAGCGGCTCGGCAAAGATTTCGTGCCCGTCCGCAGCCTCGCCAAGGAGTTCTTTGTCGACGTCGATACCATCATCGAGACCGGCACTCCGATGCTTGGCACCCCAAGCGGCTTCTATGACATCGACAGTATGACGACCGGCTTTTATGGCGGCGACTTCATCATCGTGGCCGCCCGGCCCTCGATGGGAAAGACCTCCCTCGCGCTCAATTTTGCCCTCAATATGGCCCGCAAGGAGATCGGCAATATCGCGGTTTTCTCGCTCGAAATGGGCGGCAGCCAGCTCATCCGCAGGATGGTCTCGATGATGAGCGGTGTCCCAATGGGCGCGCTGAAAAAGGCCAATCTCGGTCCTGAAGAGTATCAAAAGCTTGCCGACGCCTGCGAAGCTCTCTACTCGATGCCGATTTACATAGACGACTCCTCCGACATCTCCACCATGGAGATGCGCGGGAAGTGCAGGCGCCTGCAAAAGGACGGCGGGCTAGCTATGATCATGGTTGACTACCTCCAGCTCATGCGCTCCTCCAAAAAGACTGAGAACCGCGTCCAGGAGATCAGCGAGATCGCGCGCTCGCTGAAAGCCCTCTCCAAAGAGCTCGACGTGCCCGTCATCGCCCTTTCCCAGCTCAACCGCAGCGTCGAATCGCGCGAGGATAAGCGGCCGCAGCTATCGGATATCCGCGAGTCGGGCTCTATCGAGGCCGAGGCCGACATCGTCATGATGATCTACCGGGAGTCCTACTACAAGGCCAAGGAGCTGAATAGCGAGGAGGTTTATGATCCCGAGCGCGTCGAGGAGTCGGAGATCATCCTCGCCAAGCACCGCAACGGCCCAACCGGCAAGGTCCTGCTCGGCTTCCAGCCCACTTACGCCCGCTTCTTGAATCTCAAGAAGTAGTCGTCGGTTGGAGCCTATGCGCCGCAGATTGAAGCCAATGCGTCACTGATTGAAGCCAGAGCGCCACGGAAGGGACCTGACCTGACGCAGCTACCGAAGCTCTGCTCTGCCTTCCGCCGCTTCCGCAGCCCGCTTGGCGATCTCGGCCGCCTGCTTTTCCGGGCTGACCGCTACGAGCGTTTGGATTTTGCTGACAAGGGAATGAAGCTTGGGCCGGTTCTTCCTGTCCCATGCACGCACGAGGCTTTGCACAATCAGAAACATGACGAGCCCGGCAATGATGATGACGCCCGCCGTGATCATCCAAGATATCCCCGTGCGCGAAAGGGCCTTTCCTATAAAGAGCGAAGTGAGGAGGGTGATAAAGCCCCCAATCAGCCAGGTGAGGCCTATGCCAACGGACGTTTCGGAAAGCAGTCGAATGTGGGTCTTGCCGTCGCGCACAATCGCGGTGAGGGTGAGCGAGCCGATATCGTAGCCCCCTGTCCATTCGCGCTTGTTCTCTTTTGCCGTGTCGACTCCTGGCCTGCCGGTGATCTTTCGCAGATCGAGGACGATATCCTCCCATGCCTGAGCCGACAGAATCCCGTCGGCGGTTTCGTCGATCACCACCGTTCCGGAAGCTCCGGAGAGATACATCTTTTTCTCGGGAGTACTTGCGACATCGGTGACAGCTTCGCGGATGATCTGCGGGTCGATGCCGATTTCCCTTCCCAGGGCCTCCAACTCATGAAGGCTGTATCCCTGCGTAACCTCGGGAGCATGGACACCTTCCTGGATCTCTGCGGCGCGGCGCAGGATCGCTCCCACTTCTTTCTCATCGAATCGGCGTTCGGCCATGCCTTACATTAAACACGCAATTCGTCCGCAAGAGGTGCTTTCTTGGGAAATCCCTGGCAGGGAAGCTGCAATCTGCCATGATTCTTGGGTCGGATTCCTATTTTTGGGAATTCGGGAATACCTCGTCGGACGTACAAAGACTATGCATCTTCGCCATGTTGCCCTTGTTTCGCTGTTCGCGAGCGCAGTAAGCGCCGCCATTGCCCAATATGCGGGGGTCCTGCCTCCGCCTGCCAACTACAAGCAAGGCTTCGACACGATCTCCCCTGAGCTCTGCAAGCAATGGCTCACGTACCTTGCCGGACCTGAAACCGCCGGACGCGGCACGGGCCAACCTGGCTATCAGAAGGCAGCGGAGTTTATGGCGGCAAGATTCAAAGAATTTGGCTTGAAGCCTGGTGGTGATGCCGGGACCTACTTCCAGAATGTGCCCTTCTGGCGGCAGATGGTTATTCCGGAGCAGTCGAGCATCGAGGTGAATGGCTCGAAGATCGGAATGAAGGGGAACTTCAGCGCTGCTGCCGGAAAGGACGCGGTGATCGAGGGCGACGTGCTGGCGATTGTCGGTGCGGGGGTTGCGCGGCTTGAAGATCCGGCGATCGTGAAGGACAAGATCGTTTTTATCACCGGAGATGGCAGCCGTGGATTGCGACGCCAGGTGAGCGTCAATGGTGCGCTTGCCGTCTTCTCGGTGGTTGAGGGCGCCCCATTGAATGCACCCCGTGTTTCGCGCAATGCACCGCCCGAAGAGAGCATCGTTGCCTTAAGCGGCTCGATTTCCGAATCCGCTTACAAGCGACTCGCCACCATGCTCGATCTCAATGGCGGCACTGTAGCCCTCGCTGTCTCCAAGGGCTCCACTAAAGCCAAGATCACCCTTCGGGCCGTGACCGAGCAGGTGATGGCACCGAACGTGATAGCCGTCCTCCCTGGCACTGATCCAGTTCTCAAGTCGGAGGCGGTCGGGCTCGGCTCGCACCTTGACCATGATGGGATCCGCGATGGAGTGATCAATCCGGGCGCGGATGACGACGGCTCCGGCTCTACAGCGCTCTTGGCCGTCGCAAAGGCATTTTCAAAGAACAAGGTCAAGCCCAAGCGCAGCATTATATTTATGGCTTTCAGCGGCGAGGAGATGGGGCTGATCGGCTCGAAATTCCAGGCAGACAATCTCTTCTTCCCAGCCGACAAAATGACGGCGGAACTGCAGATGGACATGGTCGGGAGGAACGAAGAAAGCCAGGGGGAAAAGCCGGAGGACAATCTGGACACGATTCATCTCATTGGCAGCAAGCGCATCTCTACCGAGCTGCATGAACTGGTTCTGAGGATGAACGGCTACGTCGGCTTCAAGTTCGAATACGACGAGGAATCGGTCTATACGCGTAGCGACCATTACAATTTCGCCGCAAAGGGGATTCCCATCGCGTTTCTCTTCACCGGCTTCCACCCCGACTACCATCAGCCAACCGATACCGTTGACAAGATCAACTTTGACAAGATCGCGAATACGGCGCGGCTGTTCTATCTCGTGGCCCAGGAAGCGGCGAACATGCCGGCGATGCTCAAGCGCGAAGTCGTGAAGTAGCTTTGGAGTGCTCGCTCGGACAAAGCGGGGAGGTTCACGCACTTTAATAAGAAACATCTGCGCCACGACGACGGTCCAACCCATCATGCTGGGAGAGCGGCTATTCGAGCCCGAAAGCCACGGGCAGTTTATTGACTTTCAAGAGGCGGAGATGCACCACTTTGAGCAGCTCCTTGCCTCGGAGAAGGCCGGATACGACACGGCCTCGGAGCAAGTTCGCTTTGAGCTTGACCAAATTGAGCCGAAGCTTGGAGCCGCGAGAGCCAGTCTCAACGATCTGCAGTCTGCATCAGCGACCGAACTGGTGCAAAGGCTGGCAATCTACAAGCAGAACCGCAACGATATTCGAGAGGCTTTCAAAGTCTTGGATACGATTCGCCAACTGAACAGCCCACCGCTGGCTTAGGCATCCTGACCACTCCCCCCAACACATATTTGCGGAGGCTCGCAAGATTTCCGGGCAAATCCTGAGGGTCAGGATTTCGCCGTCCGACAATTACACCGAGCCCGCTGCCGTGCATGAGTTGCGAAGGCCGAGGCTCGCGACAAGTGTGGGTGAAATGTTTAAAGTACACGCAAAGCGAGTAGCAATTACGGCGATATTAGGTTTGGTTGGCGGGCTTCTCATCGCCGGCAACCTTCCAAAGCTTTTCGAGGCGCGGACGGATGTGCTGATCGACAACAGCATCAACTTCCAGAACTACGATCCCACGATTCAAGCGATTCTGAGCCGCTACAACTCAGGCGGAGTTGAGACCGAGATGAGCGTGCTCGCGAGCAAGGGCCTCTTCGAAGCTGCGCTTGCCCAGGTTGCCGAGCAGCGGAGAGATCCGTACCTCATGCGTGATGCGGACTGGCTGTTCAAGCGTTTCGAAGTCTTGCAGGGCGGCCAAGATTCCAAGGTTGTTGTCATGTCTGCAAAGGCCAACAATGCTCAGCTTGCGGCGGACATTCTGAACCAGATCACCCAGTTCTACAACGAGTTTCGTGAGAAAAAGACCAGAGAGGCGATGTCTTCGGGCGAAGATGTCCTGAAGGCGCAAGTTGCCCGGGCTTACGGCGATATGAAGCGCACCGAGGCTAAGCTCGTGGCATTCAAGTCGAAGTACAAGATCACGGACCCGATCGTCGAGTCCGCTCGGCTTGCAGGCTATCAGGGTGAGCTCACCCAGCAACGGGATGCCGCGATGTCCCAGCTTGCCGCCATCTCGGCGGAAGTCTCCAGCCAACGGGCCAAGCTGCAAGTGCTGCCGAGGTACACCAAGATCTCGTTGCGCCAGACCAAGACCGCGCGGGTGCTCGACTTGGAGCAAAAGCTGGCAGTGCTGCAAACCGAGCGCCTCTCAGCTCTTCAGAAGTTTCAGCCGACATCCCAGAAGATGCAGGAGTATGACCGGCTGGTGTCGAGCCTGGAGAAGGACTTGCTTGCCGAGAAGGAGCGACGATTTGAAGAGGCATCCCAGGACATGCAGATCGACCCCGTCCGCGCCCAGATGGAGAGCGGATTGGCGGCCAATGAAATTGCTCAACGCAGCCTTCAGGCAAAAATAGCATCTGCGAACAGCCTTCTGGGCCAGACGAACTCAAAGATCGAGGACCTGCCCAATCGCGACCGCGCCTACAACCAATACATGCGCGAATTCGAAATTCGACAAAAGCAGTATCTGAGCTACCTTTCAATGCAAGAGGACCTGAAGCGAAAGATCGACAGCGCTTCGGGCTCGGCGATTGCGCTCTTCCCGGCAAAAGCAGAAGAAACGCCGGTAGCGCCAGATGTCCTCAAGCTTGGGGCTGTCGGACTAATATTTGGCATCGTGCTCGGTGTTCTCGGCAGCTTCCTTGTGGAGTCGCTTAGACTGCCGGTGCGAACATCGGGCCAACTTGCCGAGCTTACGGGTCTGCCGGTAGCGGCCACCATTCCTCTCATGCCTCGGCGCGCGGCATCGAGAATGCTTGCAGGTTTGCCTGATCCAAATCACAAGCCGGCCGAGAGCTTCCGCTTCATGGCGTTCTCCCACCTGGCCAAAGAGGGCGGGGCGCCAAAAATCGTGCTCTTTACCGGAATTGGCGGCTCCGTCGGGTGCTCATCGGCGGCGGCTCAATTCGCTCTTGCAATGGCCAAGACAGGAGTTCGCACTTTGCTTGTTGACTGCGATTTGCGCCACCCCGCGCTTACGACGAGCTTTGGAGCTTCCGACGAGAGTGGCGTGAGCGACATGCTGAACCGTACGATGCTCCCGGCGGAGGGCTTGGATATCGCGGTTGAGACCATCCATCCAAATCTGAAGCTGATCACGGCAGGAACCGATGGGATGGGCGGCCTCGCCGACTACCCAACCTCCCACATCGTCGGGATCATGAACCATATGTCGGAGAAGGCAGACATCGTCGTGATAGATGCGCCACCGTGCGATATCGTTGCCGACGCGGCCCGGCTTGTGCCATACGTCGACGAGGTTTGCCTCGTGGTATCTGCCCAGGCGACTAGCTTCCGGTCGGTGCCGATGGCCTACGATATCCTAAAGCGCTCCGGCGCCAAGGAGATCAGCATGGTTCTTACCCACGCCTCGCCCCAGGACGAGCCGTTCTCCAAAAAGAGCAGCTACCTTGCGGCCGCATAGTGAGAACCCCCTCTCCCCGATGAATGGCGGGGAGAGGGGGCAGGGGGTGAGGGGCTCGGTTTCTGTTATCATCCCAGCCTATAACGCTGCCGACACGATCGCACAGGCCATCCAATCGGCTCTATTGCAGTCACCTGCTCCGATCGAGGTCATCGTAGCCGATGATGGCTCGCTCGACAGGACGGCTGACGTTGCCGAGCAAGCCGGCGCTAAGGTGCTGAGGCTATCCCATGCGAATGGATCCGTAGCTCGAAACAGAGGCACCGAAGCGGCTGCAGGTGAAATACTCTTCTTTCTCGACGCCGACGACTGGTGGAAGCCGGGAAAGATCGCCGCACATCTGAAAGTGTGGGAGGCCGATGACCCGAGCTTTGTAATTGATCCCTCGACGATAGTCAAGAATGGAGTCGACGCACCTGGTCGCCTTCTCGGAGCCGGGTGCCAAGGCCCTGTCGCATGGGAAGACTTCCTCGAATGGACCACCTGGACCGGCGGCTCCAGCTTTTCCGTTCGACGAGACCGGTATCAGTCGATCTTGGGCTTCAACGAGAGCCTCATCTCGCAGCAGGACGTGGACTTTTGGATTCGTGCCGCCCACATGCATGGACCCGCCTACCGCCTCGCGGAAAGCTTCACTTTTTACCGGCTCTCCCCGGGAGGGATCTCCAAACGGCCCAGAAATGTCGCAATGAACTTGGAGACCCTGCTGGAAAGTTGGTCCTTTGCGAGCGAGCGTCAGAAGTACGACTTCTTCGTTCAGTTGACGCTCACCGCCGCCGGCTTCTCGCGCATTCCGGAGTCCCTCAAATACTTCCATCTTGCGGGCTGGCCCCTGTGGAAAGGGAAGTTCTACCGGGCGCTCGCTCGTTCGATCCTTGAAACCGCACGAAGACGACATCGGGACGCAGCTTAGACCAACGCGCTTTCATAGATCTGTTCGAGCCTTCTTTGAGCGTGATCGCGATTGAATTTTGCGTCAATGGTAGCAAGTGCTCCCGCGCTCATCTGTCGATAGCCTTCCGCATCCTCCCATATCTCGGCCAGCCTTCGCGCCAATTGCTCGCCAAGGTCGTCCATGAGGGCACGATAGAGGCCGTCGTATGCGGGCGAATGCCGCTTCTGCAACCCTGTCCATCTGCCCGAGCCATCTACGGGCATATCAAGGAGGAAGCCGTTTTCGCCATGCTCGACGATCTCGGGGAGAGCGCAAGTGTTCGTCGCGATCACGGGCACACCACCCGCCATGGCCTCGATGCAAGCAAACCCAAACGTGTCGTTCACCGTCGGAAGGACCAGCACGTCCGAATCGTCCATGAGCTTGAGCACCTCTTCATTGGATCGCTGCCCGAGCACCTCAATCCCCTGGCTCGATGCCCCTGTTTGCTCCTCCTTGGCGATGGTCAAGGCGCCTGGCCCCACCAGCCCCTTGCTATCCCAGTCGAATGTGGAAACAATGGTTGTGCATACTGGAATACCGTCCTGCAGTAGTTGCTCGTGAGCACGTACCACCGCCGGTCCGCCCTTGTGCATGAACTGCCGCCCGACGAACAGTACGCGCAGCTCTTTCTTATCGAGACGCCGGGGTTTTGTAGCACGACGCCCGACCGCAGGGTACAGAATCTCCGCTTTCTGCAAGAGGCTATCCATTCCCCCGATGCGTTCGATCTGGACCCCGAATTGGTTCAGCGCGTATTCCGAGAAGGCGATTAGTCGCTTGCAATGGGGAAGCGCAAGATACTTGAACAGGAACCGTTCGAGCCAAGGCACGTGCCGGTCGTCAGGCACGCGCGGCAGGTAGCTCTCGAAGGTAATGACATAAGGGTTTCGCCGCAGAATAGGAACTGCGTTCAGCGTGTGCATCAAGTCGCAGTTCGGCGCTCGCACAAAGGTCAAAGAATCTAACCAAGCGAATACCCGCGAGCCTCGAACGAGTGGGCCGGAGACAAATTCGGCATTCCGCTGGCCCAGGTCGAAGCAGAACGGCGTCGGGTAGCCGCCAGGAATCCGCACTTTCTTCCGTCTAGCTTCTTTGCGCAAACTCTGGTTCCTCTAGTGATGGGCGGATTCAATGGCCTCGTCGTATACAGCGCGAAGCAACGCCACGTGATGTGAAGCCGTGAATAGCTTGAGATAGTCCCTGTGATCATGGACGGACGAATCGTCCAGCGCGAGGCTCAGCTTTTCAGCATGATCGTCAATGTCCTCATCCTTCGCGAGCCAGACCCCAGGCAGCCGGCCAAAGAGCTGAGAAAGGACCGGGATGTCGTTGAGCACAGAAGGGAGGCCTCGGTAAAGGGCTTCCGCGGCCGAGATTCCGAATCCCTCGAACTGGCTGGGCATATGGTAGACGCGGGAGCGGTCCAGGACATCGCAGATCTGCTCCGCCGACTTCCGTCCCAATAACTCGACGCTCAAGCCCATGGCGAGCTCGTCGCGAAGTGAGCGGATAGCATCCTCCTCGACCCCGAAGCCCACAATCCCCACCTTCAGGCCCGGTTTGATTTCCCGCAAACGTGCAAAGGCCCTAAGCGCAAGAGCATGGTTCTTCTCCGGTGATAGGCGGCCAACCATCACGATGTCGAAATCAAAGCGTTTTGTCGCCGGTAGGGGCCGGGTGTAGACATCCGCCACGCAGTTCTCCACGACTGCGATCTCCCGAGCCATCCTGGGCACGAGCTGAGCGAGATACTGGCGAGCACCCTCTCCGACGCACACCACCCTCGCCGCTTGCTTGAATCTGCGCAGGATGATCTTCCGCAGCAATGCGACCCTGAACTGGGTCGAAGTCTGCCAGGGCGCCCGTGCTGTGTGCACCGTGTGAACGACAGGCACGCCAAGCTTGTCCGCGATTATCGGCGCAAAGACATAGGAACACTCCAGATGGGCGTGGATGACGTCCGGACGAAACTCTGAGGCGAAGGCCATGGCCTTGTCGATCTGCTCTACCCAATCCTTCCTGTCGCGCCGGAAATATCGGAATCGGTCCTTGCAGATGCCGACCACCGGAACCCCGTGAGATACGAACAAAGGGACCATGTCCGGTTCGTTATGAAGGTGCATGACCGCTAGCTCGATCCCCTGCTCGTGGACGTGAGGCACGATGTTGAGCAGCAGGGTTTCCACCCCTCCGCCCCGCAGGGTGTCGATGATATGGAGCACGCGCACCGCCCTATTGTGGATGGTGAGTCGCTATCCTGTGAAACCTTCGCGGCGCCTCTTAGCTTGATGACCCTCCCAAACTGCTCGCAGATTCCTCCGCAATTCGGATCGGCCAGCCGATTCTTAATAAGGAATCTGAATTCAAATGAGTCTCGCAGTCATCACTGACCCCGATTGGGGCTGGCTATCCATCCGCCTTCGTTGGAAGCGGCACCTTCCCGCGTACGTGAACGACCTCACATGGTTCGATCTCGAGCATTTCGGCGGTTGGGAAAAGCGCGTGCCTTACGTTCGCCGGTTCAAGTGGCTCCGGTCGGCTCTGGAGGGCAGGAGGGCAGCCCGCAGAGCCTATGCGCGGGGACATCGCACTATGCTCGTCGCGACCCTCCAGTACGCGCCGCTCTTTCCGCTCATGAAGGATGTCCGCTACTTCATCTATGGCGACGCCACGCCCCGCCAATACGACAATCTATATTGCGAGGAGTACGACGACCGGCTGCGCAAGCGGTCTATGCGTGCGCGCTACCGACGGCTTGCCCAGGCCGGCCACCATATGCTGTGCATGTCGCCGTGGTACAGGGACGGCTTGATCGAGCACTATGGCGTCCGTAAGGAACAAACCACGATTCTTAGACCCCCAATTGATGTCGAAGCCTGGCAGCCGAATCCTCGCAAGGATCAGGCAAAGCTGAATCTCCTCTTCATCGGAGGCGACTTTCATCGCAAGAGCGGCGACATGCTTCTGGAGCTTTCGAACGACCCGCGCTTTGCCGCGTGCCGCTGGCATTTTGTAACCGGCCATCAGGGCAGAAACACCGGGCGGTGTACCTTCTACAACAGACTTCAGGCGGACACTCCCGAGCTGCGCAAGGTGGTGGAATCCTGCGATCTTTTCGTCATGCCAACCAAGGCCGATTGCAGCCCATTGGCCGCGATCGAGGCGGGCGCGGCTGGACTGCCGGCAATCATCACCGATGTGGGCGGCATTTCCGACATCGTCGAAACGGGTGTGAATGGGGTGCTGATCCCACGGCCGCATCGTTGCGAGGTCGAGGAAGCGCTGCTTGAATACCTAACCGACCCGCAAAAGCTCGAAAGGGAAGGGGTCAATGCGCGAAAACGGGTCGAGGAACGCAACTCGATTCCCGTCCACATGGCAATCCTGAAGGAGCTGCTCAGCTGAAAGTTGGCGTGATCACGACAGGTGCGCTCGGCTGGCGATCGGTGGCCAAGCGATGGCGAAAGCATCTGCCGAACAGGCTGGGGCAAGAGCCGGTCTTTCTGGAGGTGCAGGATTTCGAAGGTTTGGAGGCACGCACCCCTTACTTAAGCCGGCTTGCATGGCTGCGGGCAATGCTTCGGGGTCGGAGAGCCGCAAGAGCTGCCATCGCGAAAGGTTGCGACACCATCCTGCTCTGCACCAATGTGGACGCCCCGCTTTTACCTCTGCGAGAAAATGTGCGGTACTTCATCTATGGTGATGCGACAGCTCGCCAGCTAGGCGAGCTGTACTATGGCGACACGAAGGATTCGGCAAGAAAGCGCTGGATCCGCCGCCGGCTGGCTGGGATAGCCTCCAATGGGCACAGCTTTCTCTGCATGTCGAATTGGTATCGCGCGGGGGTGCTGGCAGACTACGGCCCCGAGCCGGAACAGGCGATCCTGCTTCCTCCGCTCGTGGATACCGATCTCTGGCGGCCACCGACTGCGCAGGATTTCGGCCAACCTTTGCAGGCTCTCTTTGTCGGGGGAGACTTCGAAAGAAAAGGGGGCGACATCATTCTCGGCCTTGCGACCAAATTCCCTCAAATCGAATGGGCAATCGTCACCCAGGCTCACAGCGCAAGCGCAGTTCGCCCGAATGTTCACTTTCATTCCGGCATGAGCCCCGACTCCACTGAGCTCATCGCGCTCGCCCAATCCTGCCACCTCATGGTCCTTCCGACAAGGGCCGACTGCTCTCCGAACGCGATCCTCGAAGCGTGCGCCGCCGGTCTGCCTGTCATCGCGACCAATATTGGCGGCATTTGCGACATGATCGAGCCGGGCATAACAGGCGAGCTGATCGAAAGCGCAGAAGCCGAACTGTTCGAAAAGGCGCTCCTGGGCTATCTGAAGGACCCATCCAAGCTCGAAAGGCACGGAGCGGAGGCGCGAATCAAGGTCGAGCATGCCAACTCGATCGATGCCCACATGGCGACCCTGGTCAACGCGTTATCCGGCTCAGCATCGCCTGGTAAAGCAATTCAACCGCTTTGCCCTGCACCACGAAGAACAGCTCGTTCTGCCTGATCGCGCGTCGGTAGTAGCTATGGTCGTAGTTCGCTGAGCCGAGAAACACCCGCCCGAGCCACTTCGAGAGCCGCGGACTGCTCGAGCCCGGAAGGTCGCGGAGAGCATGGTTGCAGTCAAGCGCAAAGCTCTTCTCAATCTGCATTGCCTTCTCCAGTGGGTGTGAAAGCAGAGAAACCGCGCTCTCAAGAGTTTCAAATTGGGGCGGAAGCGTGACCGCCGCGCCTGGAGGGCCGAACGGATAGGACTCGCTAAGCGGATGGTGGTTCGTATAGAGAAGCAGCTTGGCGGGGATTCGGGGCTCCTGCAATAGGGCTTCGCAAGTGGCAAGCGTCGCGTAGAAATGGTCCTCGTGCGAATCCAAGACGGGATGCGGACACACGATCGCGGTTATCAAGTTTGCTTCGAAAACCCGGCGGAGGTCAGAAACGAGATTCGGCCAGGATTCTCCCCACCCCTCCTTGTCACCCTGGAAGGGCCCCTCCCCACGCGCGGGCATCGTGGAGAGCCCGGAATCTCTAAAGGACGGCGCGCCATACCGAGAAGCCACCGCCGCAGGCGACGCCCGATGCATTTCGGCCAAGGTCGAATCGAAATATCCCAGACCAATTATCCGCTCACGAGAAATGCCCGCAAGAGCCCCGCAGGCAAGAGGATCCGTGCTCCGAAGCCGTGCCGCGAGCTCCGATGCCGCCCGGTCGCTCTCGGCCAGAGCCCGGTACCGAAGAGTGTTGTCCCCCGCAGTGAGGGTGACGAGCCACGAGTTGTCCCGATGCGCGCGATACAGCCCATAGGCCGCGATCTCCGCGTCGTCAGGATGCGGCGCGATCACTGCGAGCCGGTCCGAAGGAAGCAGCCGATCCTTGAAGACGAACAGCGAGCAGGTTTGCGGCAGTATTCGCACATGCCGGGAAGTCACCTCGCATGGCCCTTCCTGGGAGATCAATTCGGTCAGATTCAGATACCGAACGCCGCGCGCCCCACGCTCAAACCAGTGCGTGCAGCCAAGACTCTTGCCGCCCACCGATATCCACGGGTCGAAAAGCGCGCCAAGCCACGCGCGGCGAAGTGAAATCTTGAGAATCAGGGCCGAGCATTCTGCCGACAGGGCCGGAACCGCCAAAAGCCGTCCGTCGAAATCAACCTCGTGACGCTCCGTCTGGCCGAAGTCATACAGATAGTCGCGCCGCGCATCGTAGGGCACGCATCGCCGGTAGCGCCTTATCCTGAGCAGCACCCAGTGCAGGGCGAGGGCGAACAGAGAAAAAATAAAAAGCGCCGCGAGCATGGCTGACATGGAGCATAGCCCCTAATGGATTATCGGCCCGCCACCTGTCGCGCTCACAGATTGCGGCAGTTCGCGCGGTCCAGCAGCCGGTTCGCCCCAGACCTCGACACGTCCGCGTGTGGAAGTTCTATCCCGGCTTTCTGCCATCCCTCCCAACCGGCCTACAGGCAGCTCAGTTGTAAGCGCCCGTGAACAAATAGATGACTGCCGAGGGCCTGTGAGCCGGGCGCACGAAAAAACCTCCACACGAGGGAAGTGTGGAGGTTTTGAATCGCTGGGCGATTACTTTACGGTTTCGCGAATCCGCGCATCCGAGTCGAGGCGGACGCCGAACTCCGTGCCCGGCCGAAGCAGGACGTTGTCCATGCTCGTGTCGGTCTTGCGCTTGTTCTCGCCGTAGAGATAGCCGAGGATGCCGCCAAGGATAGTGCCTTCTAGGGGCTTCTTGGTCAGGATTCCGACGATGAGCCCGCCAGCCGCTCCTGCGCCAGCATAGATAAGCCGATCATCCTTCTTTTCAGGACGCACGACTAATACTCCGTCTGCGCGGGTCTCGACGCTGTTGCTGTCGAGGGCGATAAGGGAGCCATTGATCGGATAAGTGGCGCCGTTTGGCAGCCTGAAACGCGTGAAGTCAAGCTCAAGGACGCCTGGGTTCTTGCCGTTCTTGGGCTTTGCCGTGACGACCTTGCCCTCGACCTTCGTGCCCCAGGGCAAACCGGCGTAGTTGGCGGTGTCTTCCTGGCGAATGGTCGCCGTAAAGACGTCGCCCGCACGGGAGACGTTCGAGCTCAGCTGCTCATCGAGCTGGACAGGAATGACCGTTCCAGACGCTATCGTGATGTAGGGAGGAAGCTTAAGGCCAGCCCTGTTATCCACGCTTCCGGAGCCGGATGCGGAGATGATCGAGACGAGGCGCTGGGTGCTGTTCCACTCCACGGATGCGCCCAGAGCCTCGCTCAGGAAACGCAAAGGAACAACCGTGCTGCCCGAGATGATTCTCGCAGGGACGTCAATCATTTGGCGCTCGCCATTGACCCATGCGGTCTTGCTGTTGATAACCAGCCTAATCTGCTTTTCGCCATCATCGGCAGTTACTGTTCGGGATGCTGGATTCCAGCGGACGGTGGCGCCCATATGCTCAAACACGCCACGAACTGGCACGAGCACGCGCCCATTCATATATTTCGGACCGATGCCGGGGAACATGACCTCTTGTCCGTCCACCGTCACTCGGATATCATTCTGCGCAGATGCTGCTGCGCCCAGAATCAAAAGGCCCGCAAGCAGCGCGGGCTTCGCGCTAAAAGTGTTCATTCTTTTCCTCTCCTATGGCACGGCGTGGCCGCACCTTCTAAGGACTTAGACAAATGGAGGCGTTGCGCGCCTTGTCCTAAAAAGCAAGGACGCTAGGATCGAACACGGCCGCGTCCAGGAAGTTTCCTGCGCGCTGAAACACCGATCTTGCCATCGCTGGTTCCGAGGATGCCTCTGAGCCGCTGGATCTCGTCGCGCACCTTTGCCGCCTTCTCGAACTCCATCGCCTTGGCGAGGTCCTTCATTTCCTTTTCTAGCGCCGAGATCAGCAGCGGGATTTCTTCGATCCGAATCGCGCCATCCTCGCCGTACTGGGCGACGATCTGTTCGACCGGCTCGTATGCCCGGACAGTCTCTCGTACGACTTTGTCGACCGTGCGCGGAGATACGCCATGCTCCGTGTTGTAGGTTGCCTGGACCTCGCGGCGGCGGTTCGTCTCATCGAGGGCGCGCTGCATTGAGCCGGTCATGTTGTCGGCATACATGATGACCTTGCCGTCGATGTTCCGGGCGGCGCGGCCGATGGTTTGGATGAGGGAAGTGTCCGATCTGAGAAAGCCTTCCTTGTCGGCGTCCAGGATTGCGACGAGGGTGACCTCCGGAAGATCGAGGCCCTCTCTGAGGAGGTTCACGCCCACGACGACGTCGTAGACGCCAAGGCGTAGATCGCGCAAAATCTCCGGGCGCTCGAGCGAGTGGACGTTCGAATGGATGTATTGGACCTTGATCTCGAGGTCCTGGAGGTAGCCGGTAAGGTCCTCCGCCATCTTCTTGGTAAGCGTCGTGACAAGAGTGCGCTGTCCCTTTTTGACGCGCTCCTGAATTTCGTTGATGAGGTCGTCGATCTGGCGTTTGGTTGGCCGGACGTCCACCATCGGGTCGAGGAGGTAAGTAGGACGGATGATCTGCTGGACCTCCTGGTTCTGGTTTTCCTTTTCGAATGGGCCGGGGGTTGCGGAGACGAAAATGAGCTGGCGGGTTCTTTCGAGGAACTCGGTGAACTGGAGCGGGCGGTTGTCGAGCGCAGAGGGAAGTCGGAAGCCGTAATCGACCAGCACCGACTTCCGTTGCTGGTCCCCGTTGAACATGGCCCTGATCTGGGGCAGTGTCTGGTGGCTTTCGTCGACAAATACGATCGCGTCCTTGGGCAGAAAGTCGAGAAGTGTGTAGGGAGCGGTTCCCGGTTCACGGCCGTCGAAATAGCGCGAGTAGTTCTCGATTCCATTGCAGAACCCGACCTCGCGCATCATCTCGATATCGAACTCGGTTCGCTGCCTTAGCCGTTGGGCCTCAAGAAGCTTGCCTGCTTCCGTGAAATAGGCGCATTGGGCCTCCAACTCCGCCTCGATTTGCTCCAGAACGGAATCGAGCCTCGCCCAGGGAGTGACGTAATGGGTGGCAGGGAAGACCGATATCTTGGTCGGCTCGTCGAGGACCTCCTGGGTTAAAGGATCGAAGAGCCTTATCCTCTCAACCGTGTCGCCGAAGAACTCGATCCTGGTGACAACCTCCTCGTCTTTGGGCTGAATTTCAAGCGTGTCTCCTCGAACCCGAAAAGTGCCGCGATCCAGCACCATCTCGTTCCGCGTGAACTGCATCTGGATGAGCTTCTTGAGCGCGCCGTCCAGGTCGAACTCCATCCCCGATTCGAAGGTGAGCACCGACTCGGCATATTCGCTCGGCGAGCCGAGGCCGTAGATGCATGACACGGATGCAACGACGATCACATCCTTGCGCTCGAGAAGGGCCTGAGTGGCGGCGTGGCGGAGGCGGTCGATCTCCTCGTTCGTGCTGCTGTCCTTCTCGATGTAGAGATCGCTCTGGGGGACGTAGGCCTCCGGCTGGTAGTAGTCGTAATAGCTGATGAAATAGTGAACCGCGTTATCGGGAAAGTAGGCGCGAAACTCCTGGCAGAGCTGCGCGGCGAGAGTCTTGTTGTGGGCGATCACGAGGGCCGGACGCTGGGTGCGGGCGATGACCGAAGCTGCGGTGAAGGTCTTTCCCGTCCCGGTGGCGCCGAGCAGGGTCTGGTAACGATAGCCCGACTCGAGCCCGTCGCAAAGCTGGGCGATCGCATTGCCCTGATCGCCCTTTGGCTCGAAGGCGTCGGTGAGCGCGAACGGGTTTTCATAAGAGACGATCATTGTAGGATTCTACGTGGGCCATACTCGATCATGCCCAAGCTCGATCTCATCGGCATCGTCGTCAAGGACATGGCCCGTTCCATCGCGTTCTACCGCCTTTTAGGGGTCTCGATTGAAGAGCCTGCTGAGGGTGAAGACCATGTCGAGGCCGTGCTGCCGAACGGATTGCGACTGGCTTTCGACCAGGTCGAAATGGTCAAGAGCTTCAACCCGCATTGGGTGGAGCCGGTTGGCAATCGAATGAGCTTGGCCTTTCTTTGCGAGAGTCCGGCAGATGTGGATGCCACCCACGCGAAGGTGTTGGAGGCCGGCTTCGAAAGCCATCTTGCGCCTTGGGATGCTTTTTGGGGCCAGCGCTACGCGACGGTCCTCGACCCCGATGGCAACACCGTTGATCTATTCGCGCCGCTGTAAGATATCGTGCATGGCTAATTCGATCAGCCGCCGCGATCTGCTGCGGGCAGGGGCTGCGCTCACTATTCTTCCATCGTCCGCGCTCGCATCGGAAACAAATGCGGCGAGACCACTCTGCATTTCCAGCGCGAACGGCCTCCGCTCGACCGAGAAAGCAATGGCATTGATGAAGGCAGGCAAGGACACCTTGGAAGCAGTGGTGGCAGGCGTGAACATCGTCGAGCTCGACCCGAACGACATGAGCGTGGGCTACGGCGGCCTTCCCAATGAGCGAGGTGAGGTCGAGCTCGATGCCTGCGTGATGCACGGCCCCACCATGCGAGGAGGGGCGGTTGCCTCTCTGAAAGGCATCAAAACCCCGTCAAGCATCGCCAAGCTGGTTATGGAGCGTACGGACCACGTCTTCATGGTGGGTGGCGGAGCCCTGGAATTCGCGAAAGCCATGGGCTACCCGGAAGAGAACCTGCTAACCGAACGTGCCCGGCAAGCCTGGCTCAGGTGGAAATCGCGGCTGAGCAAGGATGACGACTGGCTGGAAGACGACGAGGTCGCCGACGACTTCGGCAAAAGGCCGACCGGAACCATCACCTGCCTTGCCCTCAATGAAAAGGGGGATGTTTCAGGGACCACGACCACGAGCGGCCTCGCATTCAAGATTCCTGGGCGGGTTGGGGATTCGCCAATCATAGGCGCTGGACTGTACGTGGACAATGAAGTCGGTGCATGCGGCTCGACGGGCCGTGGGGAAGCTGTGATTCTTTCTTGCGGAAGCAGGACCGTGGTCGAAAACATGCGGCATGGAATGACTCCCGAAGCGGCGATACTCGACGTCTTGAAGCGGATCTGCGACCAAACCATCTCGAAGAGGCTGCTCACGTCTCCGGGAAGGCCCAACTTTGACGTCAATTTTTACGCCTTCAACAAGAAGGGTGAGCACGCGGGCGGCAGGTTTTCCAAGGGCGGCAAATACGCGGTTCACGACGGCAGCACGAATTCGCTCAAAGACTCAGCCTATCTCTTTTGAGGGACGGACTTGGAACCTTTGCCGATGGATAGGATTAACTACAAGTAGAACAATGAAGATCATGATTGGAATAGCAGCGTTTGTCGTAGCCGCTGGCCTGTTGGCCGCATTCGGGTTTCAATCGAACAAGGCTCCCAAGGACTCCGGAAGCAATGTCGGAACCCGGCCCGGCGGGGTTGAGAAGAGCCTCGACATCACAAAAGCCAACCTCAAGCCTGGTAACGATTTCGCCATCTTTGCTGCGGGCTGCTTTTGGGGAGTCGAGGAGCGATTCCGACACATTCCTGGTGTGGTTGCCACAGCCGTCGGCTACATTGGCGGCACGACAAAGAATCCGACTTACGAGCAGGTCTGCAACAGGGACACGGGCCATGCGGAAGCAGTTCTCATCGAATTCGACACGAGCAAGATAGCCTATGCGGCCCTAGTGGATTTCTTCTTCAAAAACCACAACCCGACCACGATGAACCGACAGGGACCGGACTACGGCAGCCAATACCGGAGCGCGATCTTCTTCAAGGACGACAAGCAAAAGGCGACAGCAAGCAAGGCCATCGCCCAGCTGAACAAGTCCAAGTTCGACGGCAAGATCGTGACGGAAGTCGTGAAGGCTCCCGAATTCTGGATGGCTGAGGCATACCACCAGCAATACTCCGAGAAGAATGGCATCGCGGCATGCCCGATCAGGTAGGCGCATCTTGCGCCTACCTGGGCCGGGGGGCCTTCAGCAAGCCCGGCGACAGTTTTGCCGCAATCGCTTCCAAGGCCGGAATGTGAACGGCATTCCGGCGCCTCGAAGCAGTCTGAACGCCGCCTCGTCCTGGGCCGAGATCGGGATCGAGTTTGGTTCTAGCAAAGGAAACTCCAAGCATTCGGGTTCGATCTGCACCTGACCCTCCACAAGTCCGTGTGGGGACCATGCGGTCAATGTAACCAAGAGATTTCCTGTCGACAATTTGAAGATAGCCATTTCTTCTCCTCGCCGCCCTGTGATAAAAGATTCGGATAGCGCATGCGGCCGTCAGAGTCCCTGTTTGTGAGGACATGGTCGCCGAGTCCGATTCTGGCGAGGTCCGTTTAATGGATCACGCCTGGGATCCCGCCGGGGACGGGCTTGTCAATCCTTGCGGTTTTATGGTGTATTTCACCCCTAGCAAATATGCTGGTTTACACGAGAGAATGCAAACAGATTTAGCAGGAAATTTCGCCGCCTTTTGACAATTTCTGCTTCAAACTCGGAGCCCATGCAAACATTCTTTGCTTTGGGCTTGCACTTTTTGCGCTAGAAAACCGTCCTCCAAGTGCTCCGCAACCGTGAATTGCTGGGGCAAAACTGGTTTATAATTGCGAAATCGGATTCGTAAAGAAATCGAAAGCCGTTCACGGGAGCGGCATCATGCACTTATTATTCGTGCGAGAGGTGGTTTGATTGTGTCTAGTTTGAAGAAGTTTCTTCACAGTGGTTGCGTTTCATTCGCGACGCTTGCCTGCCTGCTGATCGGAGCGGTCTCGCCTGGTCAGGTTGGAAAACCGGGTCTGGTCGGAAAGCCCGCCCTCTCGCCAGCGAGTGCGGAAAGCAAGCTTAAGGCCTCGGCAAGCCAGTTTCTGGAGAACAGGGGCCAGTGGGAGAGCAAAGTGCGTTTTCTTGCCCGAACGCCCGCAGCCAACGTTTGGATCACGAATAAGGGAGTCGTCTACGACTTCTTCAAGATCCGTGGTGAAGGCGACTCTGCCCGCCAGGTGGGCCATGCAATGAGCATGGAGTTGGAGGGGGCGATGCTCCCCAAGATGATCGGACGCGGAGACACCAACCATCGCACCGACTTCATCACATCGACGCCCCGTGGCAACATCACGGGCGCTAAGAACTTTGGTGAAGTCATCGCCAAAGGCGTGTACCCAGGCATCGATGTGCGTTATTACTTCGACAAGGGTAAGCCACGGTATGACTTCATCCTGCGGAAAGGTGCAGACCCATCGAAGATTCGATTTGACTTGAAAGGAGTGGGCAAGGTGCGCGTTGCACCGAACGGCGACCTGATCATCGGAACCACCCTCGGTGACATCCGTCACGCGGGCCTTGCAGCCTACCAGACGGTAAATGGGAAGAAGAGAAGTGTCTCCGTCAAGTTTGCGAAGCTTGGGTCAAAGAAGGTGGGCTTCACACTTGGCTCCTATAACTCCTCTCTGCCCCTGGTGATCGATCCCCTGGTCTACGGAAGCTACTACGGGGGCGATGGAGGCTGGGATGAGGTTCGCGCGGTTGTCGCCGATGCGACTGGTGGCGTGTACATTACCGGCGCTACTCGTTCGCCCGTCTTTCCGAATATCTACGGCCCTTATGGCTTTCAGCTCAAGGGTACGTGGGACGCCTACGTTGCTCGATTCCAGGGCGACGCCTATATCCATGACTACTGCGCATATGTCGGGGGATCACTCGATGAGGCAGGGGACCGCATCCAACTGGACCCCTTTGGTGACATCTGGATCGCCGGCCGCACGGAATCGTCGGACTACCCTGGCAACACTCGTGCGAACATTCAATATATTAGGCAGGAGATTCCAACCGCCACGGGCGGATCCTATGTCCTGGAGCTCGATGGCGAGCGAACGAACTGGATTCCTTACAATGCAAGCGCAGCTGCTGTTCAAGCAGAGCTTGAGGCACTGCCTAATGTCGGTGCAGGGAATGTGGTGTGCACCCGAGGTCCGCTACCAACCGATCACATCCGGGTTGAATTCGCCAATAGCGTGCCTTGGCGGCTCATTATGTTTGACAGAAAGGTGTACAACCAATCGACTGGCGTCGAGCAGGTCGAGGGTATCGAGCCCAATTATGTGATTCGCCCGGTGGGTCCGCAGACGCTGAATCCGCAGACGATCCGATTGACAGGAAGCAGGCCCGATGGTGGGGGATACACCCTGACTTTCACTGCACGACTTATTACTGATACGACCACAGTTCTGGACTTTGACGCGTCTGCAGCCGAGATTCAGGCGGCCTTGATTGCCCTTGATAATATCGAGCCCGGAGAAGTAGAGGTTACAAGTATTGGTCCGCTTCCGGATTTCCCACAGACCGTCACGTTCCTGCTGGGCCTTGCTGGCAATCAGAACCGACTGGTCGTGAACGATGCCGACCTGGTGTGCCCGCCCATAGCCGCACAGCCGGACTATGAGGTTTTCAAGTACACGGACATCTTCGTTCAGCGCTGGAAGCAATCGGCTGACAACGTGCTGGATCCATTGCCCACACGAACCTATATCATGGGAGCGGAAGCGGCAGATCCCAGCGACTATGATGAGCCCTTCGGGGGTCAGCTTCAGCCGTTCGGACGATTCCACAATCCGATCCAAATGGCCATCGTGCCCAAGGACAATCCTGACGCAGGCGATCCAGTAGAAATCGTCGTTGCGGGAACGACGATGAACGATATCCCCGGGGTATCAGGTTCCGTGCAAGGACTTGATGGATTTATCTATCGGTTCAACTTCGACAACGACACCTTTACCGACGTGTCTAGTGCCTCGTTCCTTGTGCAAAGTTCCTTTGACGATGAACTCACGGGCCTGGCCGTTGACGCCGAAGGTAGTGTGTATGTTTCGGGAACAATCTATGCCGATAACGTCTATGACACATCAGTGATAAGCGGCATCTTCGACACAACTCCTGGGGTCTTCTTCGGAGGGCGATTGCTTCGTGGTCAAGATGCTTATCTAAGGAAGTACGACAGGACTGGCCAACTGGTCTATTCGGCCCTGCTCGGCGGCAACGGAAGCGACGAGGCTAGCTCGATTGCGGTCGACAAGACTGGTGCCGCGTACGTCTTGGGCATCGCCCGCTCGTTCAACTTCCCGCGAACACGAGGCGTCTTCGGGGAGACGTTCGACGCCAATCCGGTCGTGTACGTGACGAAGGTGAACACTGACGCCTCCGAGATTATCTATAGCACGAACCTCCGTACCCAAGGCGGCGACCTTCCGCTAGGCATACGTTCGGTTCAGCCCAAGGGTATCGCGATCGACTCACGGGGCCAGGCATTCATAACCGGAATGATCTTCCCGCGATCTGTTTCGTTTACAAATGGGAATCCTGCCGTGGTGGCCGGGTCTGTTCCGAGTTCGATCGTAACAACGGCGGACGCTCTTCAGACAGCGCATGTATATCCCGCCGCGCCGCAGCTTCCCACATGGGATGGCTGGATTACTGTGCTCAATCAGACGGCGACGGGCCTCGTCTATAGCTCCTACATTGGTGGGAACCTGGATGAACAGGTCTTCGCGCCCCATGTCGATAAGGTAGGCGACGTATGGATTGTAGGCAGCACCGATGCCTTCCGTCTTTACGCTGTCGATGTGGTGTATACGGCGTCAGGATCCCTTCCTACACAGTGGATTTCTCCGCTTGCGTTCAAGAGTACGCCTGACGCCTCTCCGTTCTTCACAGGAACCGGCCCCGTCCCGCATGCGATCTTGGAGACGCCATTCAAGTCTCCAGCATTCGTATTTGCCGGCTACAACCGCGATGGCTTCCTCGTGAAACTTCGCATGAACATCCCGACGATCAGCGAGGTGCAGCTCAATCCGGAAACGATCGCAGGCGGCCTCGGGGCCTCATCCGCGGGAACAGTCATTCTCTCCGGTCCGGCTCCGGCAGGCGGGCTCGACATCGTTATGTCTGTGAACAATACGGCTGCGTCGTTTGACCCGAATACGCAGGTGAACACGCTGGTGTTGAGTGTTCCGCAAGGTGCATCCACGGCTAGCTTCACCGTGTATTCCAATCCGGTCCAAGCTTCTACAGCGGTTGAAGTTAAGGCCAGCTTGGAGGGTAACTTCCAGATCGCACAACTGGTAGTGGAGCCCTGGATCACGCAACTTACGGCAGCACCCAATAGTGTCATAGGTGGCAACACGGTCGTCGGTCGAGTCCGGCTTTATCAGGTGGCGATCAACGACATCACCGTTGACATCTCATCGGACAATAGCGGTCTCTTGAACTTCCCAGCTCAGGTGATTGTGCCTGCGGGTCTCGACACTGTTACGTTCAACATTGGCACCGAGGGTGTGGCCACGCCGACGACGGTGCCATTAACGGCATCGTTGCTCGGAGTCGGGCGCTCAACGAATATCACCCTCCTCCCGGCGAATCTGCTGTCGGTGACATTTGATCCGACGCGGGTCACCGGAGGAACGCCCAGCACGGGCACTGTCAGCCTTGATGGCAAGGCCGGCGGAACGTTTGTGGTTGATCTGACGATGGATGGAGGCCTGCCTCCTGGCTACAGTATTACGCCAAGCCAGTTGACATTCAACCAGGGGGATCGAACCCAATCGTTCGTTGTCCAGACCGCGTATGAGTCAACAAACACACAGAAGATCATCCGGGCGACGAGACCCGCTCAGCCGCCCTGGTCGCTTCAGCAGATAACGGGCACCCTGTTCGTCGACAATTCCAACCTGATCAACTTCACGATAAATCCAACCACGGTCGACATCGGCGAGAATTCGATTGGAAGCGTGACGCTTAGCACTCCGGCCGGCGCAGGTGGAGCTGTGGTCAACCTGGCTAGCAGTAATCCCACGATCGCGTCTGTTCCGGCTCAAGTGATCGTTCCCAGCGGAGCAACGTCGGTGAACTTCACAATCGACGTCATCGACACGGCGCTGAGTAGCGACGCTACAGCAACAATAACAGCGAGCCGAGGTCCGACGTCGATCGACCGCGTGCTCACGGTCAGAAAGACGACACTCGACCTGGTCATCGTGCCGAACTCAGTGGTCGGCGGCCAGAGCGCGACTGGGACGATCACCATCGGGGCGCAGGCGCCGAGCGGTGGCTTGGTGGTCGACCTGGCGAGCGACAGGGTCGAAGCTCAAGTTCAGGCGCAGGTGACGGTGCCGGCGGGCGCCACCTCGGTGAGCTTCCCGATCACGACGACAACGGTCGGCTCGGTCGTGAATGCCACGATCACCGCTTCGTCGGGTTCCTTGCTGGATACGGCAATTCTGCAGATCAAGCCGATCGGATTGCTGTCGATCAAGTTCAACCCCTCTACCGTCCGCGGTGGATTGACGACGCAGTGCCGCATCGACATCGATGCGCCCGCGCCAGGTGGCGGGGCACAGGTTGCTCTCTCGGCTGGAGCCAACAGCCAGATCGTGATCCTGCCTCCGAACGTGACCATCCCAGCTGGCCAGACGTTCCTCGTATTCACCGTTCAAACCAGACGGGTTTCGAGAACGCTGACCACGGTGGTCACCGCCTCCTACAATGGCAGCCAGGCTAGCGGATCGCTGACCGTTAGAAAGTAGCGGCCATTGGGCGGCGTCCCAGTCCTGGGACGCCGCCTTTTTTGTGTCTGATTCCGGGTAAAAACGAAGCGTGAAAGGGGCCACCGGATTCGCCTTGGGAATCTTAACGGGCGCTGTATGCGTCCTGCTCGTGATGCGACTTCGCGCCATCGTCGAATCGGAAGAGGGTTTCGATGAGCTGAGCGGACGGATCACCGACCATCTTGCGGAACTCGAAGAGCGAGCCGCCGCCGCACAGTCCGTCGGAGCTTGAGCTACGGGACCGTCTTTGAGATAACCGCACCGTCCCTCTCGAGGCTGTAGATCAGCGGTGCGCCCGTTGCGAGTTCTAAGGCGACAACCTGTTCACCCGAAAGATTGTCCAGCTTCATCACAATCGAGCGGTTCGAATTGCCATGGGCCACCACCAGCACGTTCTTGCCCTGGCGAATATCTCCCATGATGCAGCGCTCGAAGAACGGCAGCGTGCGCGCCGCGGTGTCTTTCAGCGCCTCGCCATTCGGGGGAGCAACGTCGTAGCTCCTCCGCCAGATCTGGACCTGCTCCGGGCCAAACTGCTTCCGCATTTCATCTTTGTTTAGCCCTTGGAGATCGCCATAATTGCGCTCGTTGAGGGCTTGGTCTCGGATGACGGGCAATTGGCCCCAGGCAAGCTCCCCGAGAATGATCTCAAGGGTCTGCTGGGCACGTGTCAGAGCGCTCGTGTAGCAGACTTGGAATTCGAGATGGGCAATCTTGGACGCTGCGGCCGCCGCTTCTTCGCGCCCCAGCGCGGTCAGGGGAACATCCACCCATCCCGTAAAGCGGTTCTCGAGATTCCAGATCGACTGGCCATGGCGAATGAGGACGAGATGGGGCATGGAGCAGATTTTAGCTCTTGTCGCGCTGGCGGAGGTAGGCGATCAAATCCGTTTCCGGGAAGCCAAGATATCCGTCTGCCTCGGCAAGACCTCGGAGCTGCCCCCGATGATAGGTGCCGTGGTTGATAACGTGGTAGGAGATCTGAGCAAGCGTATTTGTAAAGGTTTCGCCCGCAAAGGTCTGATAGGTCACCTCTTCCTCGCCCGTCATCTCCTCGATCAGCGCCTGCCAGGATCGCGTGGTGATTTCGAATAGGTCACGAAGAGCGAGATTTTCCTGCTGAGAAAACACTTCCATGCCGCAGCGCATGAGCCAAGTGGTCTGGGCCAAATGGACATGTTCGAGAACCTCTTGGGCTCGCCCAAGGTAGCGATCGAATCCGCCAAGGCCATCGATCCATTTGCGATTGGCCCAGAGGTCATATTCGAATCCGTTGCGCAGCATGAGACGAAGTTCCATTATCCGACTCTACCGCTTCCAGTCGAATTCCACTGGCGAGCCCTGTGGACTTCCAACGAGCTCCGCTTCACGGACCGCGATTCCCCCGCCCAAGATTACATGTACCGGAAAGCCCTGTAGAACCATGCCCTCGAACGGGCTCCATCCACACTTCGATTGCAGCCACCGCTTCTCGACGACCCTCTTCGAGCCCAGATCGACGATCGTGATATCTGCATCGAATCCGGATTCAATGCGGCCCTTGCCTTGGATTCCATAGATCTCCGCCGGGCCCTCGCACGCCATTCGCACGAATTCATGCAGCGAGAGCAGCCCCTCGTTGACAAAGCTCAGCATCACCGGCACAAGGGTCTGGACCCCCGGCATGCCGCTTGGACTCCCGGGATAGGGGAATGCCTTTTCGTCCGCGGTATGAGGGGCGTGGTCGCTGCCGATCACGTCGAAGACCCCTTCCTGTAGCGCTTTTCGCAGCGCCTGCTGATGCCTCCGGTCGCGGACCGGCGGATTCATTTGCACCAGGCTTCCTAGCTGTTCGTAGCACTCCGGCGCTTGAAAGAACAGGTGCTGCGGTGTGACTTCGGCGGTTGTTCCAAGGCCCCGCATTTTAGCTGCGCGGATCAAGGAAATCTCGTCTGCGGTGGACACGTGCAGGATGTGTACGGGCCTTCGAGTCTCCTGCGAAATAGCGAGAATGCGCTCCGTAGCGATTCGTGCGCATTCAGGATCGCGCAGGAACGGATGCTCGCGTGGATGGGGATCGGCGCTGAGCAGGCTCTTGCGCGCTTCGAGCCGATCGGAGTCTTCGGCATGGATCGGGCAGCGCCGGCTTCCACTCTGCAAAACCATCCGAAGGGACTCATCGTCCGGCACGAGGAGCGATCCCGTCGAGCTTCCCATGAAAATCTTGACCCCCGGCGTGCCGGGTTGCAGTTCAAGGCCTGCAAGCTGTCCGGCGTTCTCGGTGGTCGCTCCAACGAAGAATGCGATGTTGCACCAAGCGCGGGGAGTGCCGGTTTGTCCGAAGGCTCGCTGCATCTTATCTTGAAGCGCCTCTGCAGATACGGTCGGCGGGGAAGTGTTCGGCATCTCAAAAACGGTCGTGACACCGCCCAGGATGGCGGCCCGGGTTCCCGATTCGATATCTTCTTTGTGTTCCATCCCAGGCTCGCGAAAGTGCACCTGGGTGTCGATGATGCCAGGTAGGAGATGGAGCCCCGCTGCTTCGATCACGACTTCGGCAGATGCCCACGAGAGGTCGCCTATTTCAGCGATCTTGCCATCACGTATGCCCACATCCGCGACGCCATGCGCTTTGGAGGAGACGATCGTGCCGCCGCGGATCAGCAGGTCATATGCCACTACCCGATTGTGGCCTACTCGCGCGGATCGTGCCTGGCGTGTCAAAGTAATGGACAACCCATGCGTATCAAACTTGCAGCCTGCTTTCTTGCCCTTTTTTGTCAAGCTATCGGCCAGCGCGAAGCGATCGAACGAACTCTCAAGGTCGAGGAATACGGCCGGTGGGAGAGCCTTCAGCAGCCGAGAATCTCCCGGGATGGACGCTGGGCCGCTTACCGCATTGCGGTTGACGAAAACTACGTGCCGGGTGACGCGTTTCTGAAGGAATATCCAGGCTGGGGCATACGTCTTGTGATCCGCACCACAGCCACGGCACTCGGCAGCCAAGGGCAGGAATGGACGGTGCCAAATGCCCTGCCGGCCACTTTCTCTGATGACTCGAAGTGGGCAGCGTATCTCATAGCCCTTCCAAAGAAGGAAGCCGATAAGCTCCGCGACCAAAAGCAGCCGGTTGAGAACAAACTGGGAATACGAAACCTGGAGACGGGGGACGAGAAGGTCTTCGATTCGGTGCAGAGCTTCGCTTTCCTGCCCAATGGAGCGCCCGTGTCCGGCTACCTTGTAGCCCACCGGTACCGTGGCCAGGCAAAGCCGTCCGGAGGAAGCGATTTGCTTGTGCTCGATCTCGACACCGGCCAGACCACGACGATTGGCAATGTCGCAGGATACTCCGCCCGACCGGCGCCCCCCGGATCTAAGCCGGACAGCGCAGTGGCGCTCATGGTCGACTCGGACAGCGGGAACCGTGGAGTCCAACTTTACTATCCAGCCGCATCAAAATTGAAGTCTATTCATTGGGGGAAGGAGACCCTGTCCGGACTCACCTGGGATAAACAGGGAGCCCGGCTAGCGTTCTTTGCCGGAACCAAAGACGATAAGCGGGAAGGAGACCGGAACGTGATCAAGCTGTCCACCTTCGATGGGTCGGACAACCCCGTGGTGGAAACCCTCGATCCGGACAAGATGACGGACTTCCCAAAGGGCAAGCGAATCGTCGAGTATCAGCCCGTCTCGTTCTCGACGGCCGATCAGAAAATCTGGTTTGGCGTTCAGGACTGGCAAGACAAGAAAAAGCCCGCGGGTAAGCCAGAGGACCTGGTGGGCATCGACATCTGGCATTGGAAGGACATCAACATCCAGCCTCGGCAGAAGACGACCGCGGAAGGGGAGCGGCGTCGTTCTCAGGTTGCGGTTTGGAATCCAGGCGGAAAGCTGCTCGTCCTGGGCGACCGTGATACGCGCGGAATGAGCGTTCTCGAGGGAGCGAAGCATGCCATGGTCTGGGAGGAAAAGCTCTATGAATCGAGCACCACGAACGGGATCAACTACCGCGACATCTATGTTGTCGACCTTTCAACAGGAGAGCGAAGCTTGGTCCTACGAAAAACGCAATGGAACGCGATCCCGTCGCCTAACGGGCGATACCTCGCCTACTTCAAAGCCAAGAGTTGGTGGCTCTACGACATCGGCTTGAAGACCCACCGGAATATGACCTCCGGGGAAAAGGTGGTGTTTTTCAATGAAGACAACGATCTGACGATCCCCGAGAAGCCGGCCTGGGGCGGAATCACATGGCTGGCGAAGGATGCTGGCTTCGTGCTCTACGATAAATTCGATGCGTGGCTGGCTTCGCCTGATCGGAAGGTGACTCGCCTCACCAACGGCCGGGCGACGAGCAAGCGCTATCGCCTGACACCCGCGAACACCGATGATGAGGGCCGTCTGAGCGCCGATAAGCCTCTCTATTTCAGTGTCCTCGACACTATTCGCAAGGACGGCGGCTATGCCGTTGTTTCGAATATTAATTCTTCGACGCCCAAGGTCGAAACCGTTATGCAGGGGGCTGCGCTCTATGGCGGCCTGCAGAAGGCTCGCGACGCGGACGTGTTCCTGGTTGGCCGGCAGACTTACAAAGATCCCCCCAACCTCTTCAGCTATGAGGACGGCGAGCGCGGAACCTTGCGGCAGCTCAGTAACCTGAACCCCCAGCAGAAGGAATACGCCTGGGCAAAGACGACCCTGATCCAATATAAGAACACGTGGGGCAAGGACCTGCAGGGAACCTTGATCTATCCAGCCAATTTCGATCCGAGAAAGCGGTATCCGATGATCGTGTATATCTATGAGAAGCTCAGCGACGGCTTTTACAGCTACATCGCTCCGGCCGAGGCAAGCGCTTACAACATGCAGCATTTCAGCCAGAGCGGCTACTTCGTGCTCATGCCCGATATCGTTTATCGACCGCGCAAGCCAGGACTGAGCGCCCAGGAGTCGCTCGAGCCTGCCTTGGACGCCGCGATCAAGCAGGCCCCTGCGATCGATCCCAAGAAAGTCGGACTGGTAGGCCACAGTTGGGGCGGGTACCAGACCGCGTTCATGCTCAGCAAATCCAAGCGCTTTGCAGCGGGCGTTGCGGGAGCGCCGCTTACCGAGCTAATCTCAATGTATCTTACGGTTTACTGGAACTCAGGAACGCCCGATCAAGAGATATTCGAGACCTCGCAGGGCCGTATGGAAGTGCCTTTTTGGGACGACCTGCAGGCGTACATGGCCAACTCGCCCGTATTCAACGCCCGGAATTACACCGCGCCGATCATGGTGGCATTTGGCGATAAGGATGGCGCCGTGGACTGGCACCAGGGCCTCTATTTGTTCAACACCTTGAGACGGATGGGCAAAGAGATCATCATGCTCGTCTATGAGGGCGAGAACCACGGCCTTGCGCGCCGCCCCAACCAGCTTGACTACGCCAAGCGGGTGCGGCATTTCTTTGACGTCAAGCTCAAGGGCGCAAAGCCGGAGCCTTGGATCAGTGAAGGCGTACCGTTCCTCAAACGAGGCGAAGGATAGTTCGGAAGTGAGCTTCACGAGGGTGTCTAGGGAGGCGTTCCTGCCTGCCTACGCCCATGCTTGGGCGCTTGAGTACCCGCAGGATCTGCGCAGCGAGGCGGAAATGTCGACCGTCTTCTACCATCTCGGCCCCGGAGCATTCGAGGAGGGCTGGGTGGCTGAGGATTCAGGGGCCATTCTTGTAATGGATCAGGAGAATAAGCGCCAGCCTGAGCGATTGTCCGTGGATCTCTATGTTGCTCCCGGCCGGGAAGACCTTCACCAGGAAGCCATTATGGTGATTGAATCTATTGCTGCCCGCGTGGGAGCCAAGAAGGTAGCAATTTGGACTTCGGATCATCCTGAGCGATTGGCAAGACTGGAAGCCGAAGGATACGAATGCAACCAACGAGTGCCCGTCTCGCGACTCTCGCTCAGTAACTTTAAACTGACCACCTTCGAGGCTTCGATAAATAGGGTTGAACGAGAGAGTGTCCGACTCGCAACAATAGCGGAAATCGTGGCTGATGGCATCGAATGGCGGCGGCAGCTCTACGATGTGACCTGGGAAATGGCGCAGGACATGCCGCAAACCCATCCGCCAACCCGGATGCCTTACGAATCCTTTTGCGAAATGCTGTCGAATGCTGACCGCTACCCCCATGATTTAATGTTTGTAGCCTTGGATGGAGAGCGGATAGTCGGGTACAGCCGGGTTGTGCCGGCTCAGGCTATGCCCGGCTTGGCTTTGACGGGCATTAGTGGGGTGGCGCGGACCCATCGGCGACGCGGGATAGTAATGGCGCTAAAGACCCTTGGCATCCGAGCCCTGCTTGATCGCGGATTCAAGCACCTCCAAACCGACAACGACGAGACGAACCCGATGTACGCGATTAATCTTGTGCTCGGCTTTAGGCCAGTCTGGTCATATCTTCAGTTCGAGAGGCAGTTTAAATGACCCCACGCCCTGGTGACCCTACTGGGGAACGAATTCCAGCCGATAGCGTAGAATGATCTGTTACGCTTCGTTTTTAGCCTTCGGCCTATTTTCAGCCCGCCTCTTTGAGACCCGGTTCTGAGCATCGCCTTCTGCTTCGAGCTGAACCGGAACAATCTAAATCAAAGGAGGCCATACATTGGCTAAAAAAACACTCTACGTAGGGAACATCCCCTATTCCATGACCGAGGGCGATCTCATCCAGACCTTCGACAGCTACGGCGGCAATAACGCCCGAATCATCGAGGGCCGAGGATTCGCGTTCATCGACATCGAAGGCGACAAGCTGGAAGCAGCTATCGCCGATAAGAACAATACCGAGGTCGGCGGGCGTACGCTCACCGTCAACGAAGCTCGGCCCAAGGAAGATCGACCTGCCGGCGGCGGCGGTGACCGTTCCTATGGCAACAGCTACGGCGGTGGCAAGTCCAAGGGCCAGCGCTGGTAAAGCGTTAAGCTCCAATCCTCCGGGCAGCTGCCCGGAGGATCTCTCTCTAAATGGCCGGAATCGGCCCATTCGCTTCAGCACCGCCTCTATGCAAGCAGAACTAGCCCCCTCAATCCCTCGCTACCGTCAAGAGCTCAAGAAAACTCTTCCCGCCCACTACCTCAAGGCAGACAACCGGCATCTTCTCTGGCTCATTCCCCATGTCGGGATCATCGCGGGGTCGCTCTGGCTGATGAGCACCTGGTTCTCCTGGTGGCTTGCTCCCTTTCTCGGAATCCTGATTGGCCACTCGCTTGGCTGCCTCGGATTCATCGCTCATGAAACCTGCCACGGCGGCGCCATAAAGAACAAAACACTGCGCCACCTTTTGACCGGCATCGCTTTTTCACCTTTTGGAATCGGTCCCTACCTTTGGAGTCGATGGCATAATGCCGAGCACCATGGCCACACCCAGGACTCAGGCCTCGATCCCGATCGTCTTTTTCAGATCAATGAGTATCGAGAGAATGCGATCCTGAAATGGCTTTACCGCATGTCGCCGCTCGCGCGGAACGTGGTCATCTTTGGATTTTTCAGCCTTATGATGAGCCAGCACAATGTCAGCATGGCCATTGCCTACCTTCGCGACCCGAAGACCACCTGGCGCGAACGTATAATCATTCTCTACCAATTCCTTCTGCCCAAGGCGTTTTGGGTCGTGCTCACCGTTATGCTCGGATGGCAGATTCTCCTTATGGGGTATGTGCTGCCTCTTCTGGTTGCCAACGCGCTCGTAATCTCCTATATCGCAACCAATCACTTTTTGAATCCCCTGGCAGACGAGGACGACGTTCTCGCAAGCTCGCTATCCGTGACCATGCCGCGCGGATTTCGCTGGCTTGATGCGATGCACCTCCATTTCGGCGCCCACGTTGCCCACCACCTCTTCCCGCAATCGCCTTCCCGCCACGCCCGCAAGATCGAACGTGAGCTAAAGAGGCTCTGGCCAGATCGCTACCACGAGATGCCGATTACAAAAGCCCTTGCCCTGCTCTGGAAGACCCCATGGGTATATGACGAGGACGGAAAGGCGCTCATCGACCCTGAGCAGAATACGACCTCGCCCACGCTCGGACACGGCCTCAAAGGCTAGCATCCGGTTCCACCCCGCCATAATGAGACCCTAAAGGAAACCAGGACTAATACCAGGTTTTTCAATTAGTTGGACGAATGGAGCTGGACGTGTTGTAAGATGGATGTGAGCAAGTTGTAGGTTGCCATACGCGACTAGCTCGAGGTAGCGTCAAATTATGAAGCGTCTTATTGCACTCGTTACGGCAGGGCTGATGGCCACCAGCTCGTTTGCCATTCTTTTTGAAACAGAGTCGAACAACGATTTCGCCTCGGCCAACCTCATCGCTCGCGGTACCAGCCCGTGGTCCGACATTGGGATCATGAGACTCGGCGGAACCGGCGGCGACATTGATTTCTTCAAAATCAGCCTCGAAGTCGGAGAGACCATCATGGTCATGACCACTCCGATGGAAGTCGAGTTTGATACGCCGGACACCATGCTCGGCATTTTTGATTTCAGCGGAGCATTGGTCGCATTTAACGATGATGCGGGCGGACTCGGATCGGCTGTTCGCTATACGGCGACCTCGACCGAGGACCACTACATTGGCGTCACCGGTTTCCCCGATGGCGACTTTGTCGGCGACCACGCACAGGTCGGTGACTATGTCCTCCTGGTTGGCGTTGTGCCAGAGCCTGCCACGATGACGGCGCTGGCCCTCGGCGGAGCATTCCTCCTTCGACGCCGCAAGAAGTAAACGTAGGTGATTCTCGCGAAGGGGGCGGCGTTAAACGGACGCCGCCCCCTTCGTGCTGTCTGAGCCGACGCGTAGTGTTCCGGCAAACCTATGGCGCTTTCAAAAGCGTCGTGCCATTTTCATCAAGCACGCTGAACAGACTTGTGATTCCCTTTCCGATCCAGGCAAGCTGCCCCCCGCTGGGGTGACGGACGCTAATAGCCCCGCCGCCCCGCGCATTTCCCTTTATCTCGACCATTGACCTGTTCACGGAATTGCGAACATTGACCAAGCCTGCGCTGGAGCCGTCGACAGCCATTTCAATTCCGCCAATGCCGTTCTGATTGAGAAGGTCCAGCGTGCCCCCATTGGCGTCCATTCGCATCGTCGAAACAGGCGTACCCTTGTCATTGTTGAGCATCAGGAATCCATAGCCGGCCGTGTCCAATCCAATTCTGACGATAGGTGTGGTCCCGCGCAGGATTTCCAGTAACCCTGAGTCGAGAGCGGAGGATGCAAGCCGCAAAGCGCCAACACCGAGCTTGTTGTTCATTGAGATGCTGCCGCCGCCGGAGGCAGATGCCCTGAGGCGAACAACAGTCGTCTGCTCGTTATTCTTGATATTGAGCAACCCGCCGGCCGGATCGGAACCAAGCGACGCGAACACCTTCCCGTCCCGGATGATCTCAAGGCTGCTGGCCTGCAAGATGGCCGGCTTCTTTTGGACCACCCCACCGAAGAGAAAAGGTAGTGCTATTGCCGCCACTAGAGCTATTAGGATAAGGTTCGAGCGGCGATTTTTGGTCGTCAGGTGCTGAACAGTGGCTTCAAGCCGAAGGATGCGAGCCTCAAGATTTTCCATGCCCTACTATGGCAGAGTGTGGCGACAAGACTATTTGATCACGTAGCCGAGAAGGTAGTACGCGATGATGAACAGAATGATAGTCCCGAGGCAGCCTCCACCCCACTTGTTCGCAATCCATCCCGCCAAACAACCTTTGCCAAGTTCCTTCATTAGGGAGTTGGACTCTGGAGCGGGTCAAGCTCATCGTCGCATTTTTTGAGGACACCGACTGTTTGGGTCCAAAGCAAAAGCAGCCTCCACACTCCATAAGTGTGGAGGCTGCCCAGTGTGAGTCTCAGCGTCGCTTTCGCCGAAGCAGAGCGAATGCGCCAAGCCCCAACGCCGCAAGGCTCGCAGGCTCAGGGACCACCTCGACCAGCTGGCCACGAATCTCTCCGCTGCCCGAGAAGGACGTGTGGAGATTCATGTACATCTGGCCCGACTGCAGAAGACCGACCAGCGTGTTCACATCGTCGGGATCAGGACCCGTCGTGGTGTCGCCGTCATAGTCGAAGAGGACACCAGCGCCACCGTCGCGCCGCGTCATCGCCAGGTCGAAACGGCTGGTCCAAGTGTTTCCGGCAATGTCGATAATGTTCCCGGGCTGATTGATCCAAACGCGCACCGGACCCGCCACGCCGGGCGGAGCCTGATGGATATGGTAGTCGAGCACAGAACCGGGCCCGTTGACCAGGTTGTGCGCGGTCATCGTGCCTTTGACGGTTCCGAGCACGGTGTCAATCTCGATGCCGCCCGAGCCGAAAGCGGGCGAACCGTTGGGCGGCGATTCTTGGTCACTGGTCATGAAAGTGGCGAATCGAAAAATCACTGCCTGCGACGGAACCGCGATAACAGCGACAAGAGCACTCAAAAAAACCTTTCGCATAAAAAATCTCCCTTAAAAGACGGTCGAACACATTTTTAGTCGCCAGCCCCGCGCGGCAAGTTCGGGCCGCTCAAAGTTTTTTTGTGAATTGTGTTGCCGGTATGCGGGCTTGAAGCGATGCCCGGCTCGGGGGCAAGAGAGCTGGTCTCAGAGGCCGAGTGGCCCCGGCACGGCTGAAGAGATGTCGTCCTCGGGCAGTGGGATGATCTTCGAGATCAGCCGCGTCTCTTCTTCCTGCGAGCTCTTCGGCACCCCAGGGAAGCTGATCATTGCCAGAAAAGTCAGCGCCTGACGCCCTTCCGCGGGCCTCGAGGAAAAGAAGCCCTTGGTCCTTGACATTTGCTGGTCGACATATCCGAAAATCAAAGCGAAGGCATAGCGCCTCTCCTCGTCGGACTTCGAAGTGTTGAAGAACGTGTGCCATGCCTCCGTGAATTTGTCGCGAGCAAGTACGCACGCCCCGTGCAGCTTGAAGGTGTCGGCCATGGACACAGAAGGTGATCCGTCCTCAGAGGGCGGGCGAGGGCAGACGGCCTCCAGCTGCTCTGCGAATGCCCGTAGGTCTACCTCATCGCGAGCTCTGTCGAGCATAAAGAAGTCTCCAAAGAGGCTCCTGTCGCGATCGATCGGGTTCATTCTGTCGAGTGCGGCAGGAACCTTGTACCGCTCGTCGAGCGCCTCGATAAGCTGCCGGAGCGCCTTTCGCCGGACTTCGACATCCTCGGTTTCGTCGCTAAATCTCCCATAGGCCTTGGGCATGAGATTCTTCACCGAAGAGGTGGCGAGGATGAGCTGATGTCGCTCCTCGGGCGTATATTGCCCCGGCCCGGCGGCTCCGCCCTTAACCTCAGCTTCAAAGATCTCCAGGTTCTTTCGGGCTTCGGCCCGGTGGTCATCGCTGAAGCCGTGCATCCCGGCCGGAGTATGAAACCAATCCGTAAACTCTCGCAGGTTGTCCAGCTTCTCGTTAAGGGAGCCCGCGTCCCACGCCTGGTCTGAATTGGGCAAGCAAATGTTGAGGGGCGGATAGCAGCCGGTTAGGTAGAGCGGATCCTGGCTATCCTGATGATATCTTGGCCAGCGCCGGTCTGTCTGATCCTTATACGCCCCCTGCGCCTCCAGTCGTTTGGCGATGTGCTTTGCAACGTCCTGCGCAATGTGGCGCATGATCCGCACGTTCTTCTCTATCTGGTCTGGCACGTCGCCGACGCCTTCCCGCCACTTCAGATACTGGAGGCACTCCCAAATATGCGGCGGACGCTCCTCGAGTGGCATGGATAGGAACTCGTCCTTGTGGGTGAATGCGAATGGTTCGGGTGGGGCCTTCTCTGTCGACACTTGAACAATTCTACACCCGTGCCACAACAAGTCCACCCTCTTGCAACTCGCGCCTATTCTCTGCGAGTTTCTTCCCGCTCGATGCGAGGAGCCGGGCATTCTTGTGAGGTGACGCGCACTCTCTTGCAACCGGCCGGCGTTCTGAGCAGCTTCCCTCCCAGCCAATGCGCACGGCCCGGGATTCTTTCCCCATTTCCCCACCACGCGCTCACGGATTCCTGTTGGCGAAGAAGGTGCGTTACAATATGGGCATGCAAGCATCCGCGCCATCCGTTCTTAAGGAGAACGCCTCCAGCATCGCGGTATTCGAGGCCTTGCTCGCCAAGCTAGCCGAAATCGGGCCGTTCGAGATCGAGGAGAAGAAAACGAGCCTGCACATCACGAACAGCCGGGCTGCATTCCTCGGCGTTCATCCTCGACGCGAGGGCCTTCGGTTGAACATCGTGCTGCCGTACGAGATCGAGAGCGAGCGCGTCGCCAAAGCCGAGCAAGTTTCGGCGAAGCGCTGGCACAACGAGGTCGACGTCAAGGAGGCATCGCAGTTGGACTCTGAGCTGCTGGATTGGATACTGCAGGCATATCAGCGCTGACGGGCCGGGATTCTTTCCCCATTTCCCCACCATGCGCTTTTGGCGTGTGGCGCGCGGCGGACGGGATCCAATGCGAATTGTCTGGCGTCCAGCGCGATTTTCTTCGCGTCCCGTGCGAATTGGCTGGCGTCCAGTGCGATTTTCTTGGCGTCCAGCGCGAATTGTCTGGCGTCCAGTGCGATTTTCTTGGCGTCCAGCGCGAATTATCTGGCGTCCAGTGCGATTTTCTTGCCGCCCAATGTGAGACGGACGCGAGTCGTCGCGATCTTTTTCGCCCCGCGCACGCTTATGTTCGGCTGATTTGAACCTACGGGCTCTCGTCAAACCTTCGGACTTCACTCAGATGGCGAGGCGGGCCTCTGTTCCACGGGCAGTTCGGCCTTGGGCAGCGCGACCTTTAGAGTGGGGCCGGTCTGATCGACTTTGGCAGGTCCCTCTTGCCCATTCCAACGGTAGAACACGTCGGCGCTTCGCCGACCCTGGATGTACTTCTTGAGCTTGTCCATGCTTGCCTCGTCGATGTCGCCGACCAGGCGGCGATGCTGGTTCACAATCGGCCACAGGTTCGAATCCTTCTTTCCCGTCTTTCGCTTGAGGGTGTCCGTCCAGAGGTGGGCCGGGAGGCTGACGAGGACCGCACCATCGTGCGCGATGACTTCGAGAGTGTGTACCGCCGGATGGTCCTCGAGGAAATGGCGAATCTGAATGGCCATGCTTGCTCCTTTACTTTGGAGTCTGAAAGCCTACCAAACTTCCCGCCCGCGCACGCTGAGTTTCGGATGATTTGAACTTAAAGCCCGCTTCTCACCGATCCCGAACCCACCCGCAGCGATCCGGCCACGCAGAAAACCCAACCCGAGCGATGCCGAATGACGGGAGGCTACCGCCGCCCCACACGATGTGCCACTCCGACCTGGAGGGGTAGGGCTGGGAGGCCGTCCTAGGTGTAACCCAACTTACCCAGTTCTCGTACGATTACTAGCCCCGCTGCGCGGCCCACCCTACGATGTCCAAGAACCTAAAATTCGTGAGCATTACGCTTAACAACAATCTCACAATCCGACTTGATACGGAAAAGTGGACCTACTTGACGAGGGACCTCTTCGGCCGAAAGCCGGAAAAATGGCTTCAGCACATTGTTCTCGACGATCTCCAACCAGCGCAGGACTTTGCCTTCGTCAAGATTACAGAGCATGTCATCGCGAAGTCAGTTGTCAAGGGCTGGCAGGGTGAGCTTCTGAGATTTGTGGAGCACTTGTCTCAGATGCCACATTGCCTGTTTCTGCACGAAAACATCCTGGCGAAGGGTTTCGACCTATGTGCAAGAAGAAGGGTGGAGCGCCTGCAACTGCATGAGGGCCGAAGCGGTCGCCCGTTTTGGGTCGACGATCGTGGGCTACAGCGGGACCTGGATGAAGATCGTTTTACAGACGTCCTAGATTATGTGGAGGGGGAGGTAACCGAGCGGACGCTTCTCAAATTGTACTACGCGCGCCGTGCTGAGGCTCAGGACGTTGGGCAGCAGCTCGGCTACGATCCGTTCGAGGAAGGCACTCCAGTGGGAAGTCCTCGCGTACGCTTCGTCCCGTGTTATCTCGACACCGTCCTGAGGCACGTGCCTACCTCTCAGACCGTCGATGCCGCCCTGGATCCAGTCATACAACAGGCGGTGTCCGAGATGTGTGCTCTGACAGAATCGCTCCTAACGGTCCCTGGCGTTCGCCTTGCTCCTTACAGGTTCAATTATCAAATCGAGGAGGTTGTAGGGGCTTACTTGGATGATCCCGAATCGCACTTGGACCAGCTTCGCTTGTTTGTGCCTGCTAATCTTGCCACCAAGCTTCAGGCGGAACGGCTCCTTGACCTGATACGGAGTTATTGCTCCGGAATAGGACTCAGCGACGTATCGGTACACAAACGAGAGACGGCATCCGGAATCCACTTTGGATTTCGTTTCCACTCAGGTCCGGCCACCCTTGCAAAACTCGATGGCATCCTGTCTGAGTTTCACCGCTTGGTCGATATCGCTGCCTTTGCTCCGGAGGTCGCAAAGGCGGGACTAGTTGCAGCTGGCATCGCGGAGGTCAAAGCGGATGAATTGGTCACCTTGATCACAACGGAGTGGCCGCGAATCCAGCTGGATCTTGAGTTTGCGCAGAAGAGGCGGGTACTTGACCTTGAGAAGAAGGCCCGAGAGCGAATCATCGGTGGAACTTCGATCACGTTGCCAGACGAGGACCGAGAAGCGATCTCGAGTCGGCTCGCCGCTGGAATAGTTAGCCTCGTAAATCCCGGAACTGTCAACATCTACATTGGAAAGTCCGAACGTGACCCCGAGGTCAAGCGACTCCAGGATCTCATTGACTCCAATTCGGAAGGATCCGAGCGTGCCGCGCTAAGCGCGGACTTGGAAACCATTATTGATTCGGAAGTCCCTCGCGCTGAGAAGCTTTCGTCTTATCAACGCCTGAAACGCTTCTGGGAACGGACCTCTAAGGCGGTCGAAGGTTTTACAGCAGAGGTCATCGCCAGATACATCGACTTGAAGATGGGCTAACCGTACAAGGCATTCGTGAAGTCACGCTGAGTCTGCCAGTCCTTTTTCCGCAGAGTTATCGGCCTCCCACGACCCCGTAACGCCTTGACGCCACGCGCTTCCTGTATCGTAAGCGTTGGCGTTCCAGTTACTGAATCGACAGTGATGACACGCGTGAAATCACTCTGCCTTCGCGTAAACACAGATTTGCTGGCCGATACATTCCACTCCCAATTGGATTCCGAACTTCGAATGTTGTTAAGTTCTAGAAGCAAGGCGGGCGTCCCGTCGTAACGCTCCCCTTCTGGGCAAATACACTTTTTAAGGAGTCTGCGTATTCGCTGTCCTATCACGGGACTGAGCGATCCTAGTTCGATCATCTGTTCAGTGAGTATGAAGTTTTCCAGGTCTTGATCGGAGAGGGTCTCCGCTGGATACTGAAATGCGCCGCCCAACATCTGGTAAAGCACAAGCCCTAATTGGTACACATCACTGCTAGCCGAGTATGTGCCAACTTTGAATGCTTCCGGGGGACGATATGCTCTTGCTTGAGATGAGCGGACTGCTCGACCCTTTTCATTGAGTCTTGCCACCAGTCCCAAGTCCGTTACGACGCCCAGTCGTCCGGCGGGTTGGATTCGAAACATAAGATTCGCAGGCTTCACGTCCCGGTGAACGAACCCTTTGTCGTGCAGTTCCTGCAGGCCAAATGCGGCATCACGTACAGCATCCAGAATTGCGTGAAGGCTAGGCCCACGCCCCGCGTCGTTACATTTTGTTATCTCGTCCTGAAACGAGCCTCCATCGAGCATCTCCATGGCGAGCATTAGGTTTCCGCTTGGTAGGAAATCGGCATCGTAAATGTCTGCTATATAGCGGCTGGATGCCTTGCGAAGCAGTTGGGGCTCGCTAAGTAGCCGGTCGTCTCCCGACTTCTTTGTGTGATAGACCTTTATGAACACTTTGCTGTCGAGGAGCTTGTGTCGAGCGAGGAACACATTCGCATTCTTGCCCCCCTGCAGGCTGCTTAGAATCTCGTACTTGTCAGGCAGTTGTTCCAGTATCTGCTGCTCTGATTGCTGCACAAATAGCTCCATCTACGCCACTGTTCCAGTAGAGCACGTCGTGCTCCGGGTCGAGCAAGTGCCGAGCCCTGTCACTCCAGTTCTTCCCCTCGCTGTCCTTGAACATTTTGAAGAAGGCCGCCGGATGAAAGACTTCCACTCGAATTCCCAATGAGTCGGCCGCTAGCTGAATAGCAGTTTCCGCCTTAATTGCGGCTACTGAGGAGCCCCTGGTCCCCGACGTGCAGCCAAACATGCCGAGAGTCGTGATCGGGGCACTCTTCTCTCCTCCTGGCCTGAGGATTGCCTTTACTGTCTCCATTGCCCTGGAGAGGTCCTGGGCGATGGGCTGAGGTGTCAGCAACTTCTGCGGTGTAGAGATGTCATATCCAAGCCGATTCTTAGCGACCTCAACGAAGTAGATGCCACCGGCAGTCACGTTACAGCCTAGAACCCTCATGTGTTTGCCTTTTTAGTATCCATGATGTCATTCCTGTCACTATCCCACCAACTCCCGGATGCCTTTCCTCTCAAACATCTCTTTCAGAAACCTTCCAGTATGTGACGGGTGACGCGTGACGGGAGAACCGGGTGACGAGTTACGGGTGACGAGTGACGAAGCATATGCCGCGACATCCTCCGGAGTGCCGGTGGCGACGATGTGGCCGCCGCCGTTTCCTCCCTCGGGGCCGAGGTCTATGAGCCAGTCGGCGGTTTTGATGACGTCGAGGTTGTGCTCGATGACGAGGACGGTGTTGCCCTGGTCCACCAGTCTATGGAGCACGCCGAGGAGCTTTCGGACGTCTTCGAAGTGGAGGCCGGTGGTGGGCTCGTCTAGGATATATAGCGTGCGGCCGGTGGAGCGTTTCGACAGCTCGGCGGCGAGCTTGACGCGCTGGGCCTCGCCGCCGGAGAGGGTGGTGGCGGGCTGGCCCATTTTGATATAGCCGAGGCCGACCTCGAGGAGAGTGACGAGCTTTCGATAGATCTTCGGGATCGGCTGGAAGAAGGCGACGGCCTCTTCGATGGTCATTTCGAGGACTTCGCTGATGTTCTTGCCTTTGTAGCGCACTTCGAGGGTTTCGCGGTTGTATCTTTTCCCCTTGCAGATTTCGCACGGCACGTAGACGTCGGGGAGGAAGTGCATCTCGATCTTGATGATGCCGTCGCCCTTGCAGGCCTCGCAGCGCCCGCCCTTGACATTGAAGCTGAAGCGGCCGTTTTTGTATCCGCGCATCTTGGCGTCCTGGGTGAGGGCGTAGAGCTCGCGGATCATGTCGAAGGTGCCGGTGTAGGTGGCGGGGTTGCTTCTTGGCGTTCTTCCTATTGGGCTTTGGTCGATGTCTATGACCTTGTCGAGGGCTTCGCATCCTTCGATGCTGTCGTGCTGTTGCCAGACACCTCTGGTTCCGAAGAGCTCGTACATCAATCTGGGGAAGAGGGTGTCCTGGATGAGGGTGGATTTGCCTGATCCGGAGACTCCGGTGACGCAGGTGAAGAGGCCGAGCGGGATGGCGGCGGTGACGTTTTTGAGGTTGTTGCCTCTTGCGCCCTTGAGGATGATCCAGCCCGCTGACATGTGGACGTAAGGATACCAGTTTGATGTTGGGTGTTTGTCGTTGGGGTTGGTTCCGGAGGCGCGCTACGGCAATAATGATTGACATGCTGCGCGCGCTCATCGCCATTGCGTCATTCTCACTTGCTTTCGGCTGTTCATCCCAAACGACGTCGACGGACACGACCATCGATCATTCCGACACGAAGCCGGCTGACCTCCGGATAAGGGCGAAGGTCGGCGACACGGGCCGCTATCACGCTGTGACGGACATGCGCGCGGAGGGCAAGGGCGCCCTGCATTGGGAGGTTTCCTGGGACGAGACGGCCACCAAGGTCGGTAGCAATTCCTCGACATGGAGGACCCGGCTTTACGGCGTGAAGGCGGAAGGGACGGGCGTGTTCAAAGAGAAGGCCGAGGAGATCAAGTCGGTCGAGGGCGTCGAGACCGAGAACAATGTCGGCCCCCAAGGCCATGACCTTGACGGCGAAGGGGCATCTGGGGCGACGGCCAACATCACTCTGCCAGACCGGCCGATACGGCCAGGGGAGGGCTGGGAAAGCGAAATCGAGTCGAACGGACAAAAGATGCGCATCCGATACACGTTTATGCGGCGAGTGACCGAGAACGGCAGACCGGCGGTGCTCATCGAAGGGATCGCTGTCGAGGACCAGCCGATCAAGTCATTAACTCCTGGACGATATGTGATCGACGAAGAGACGGGAAAGGTGATTAGTGCGAAGGTGGAATACGAAGTGATACCGGCGAAGATGCGGATGTCGTTCGAGGTCACGCGGCTTTAGCACCGGCCCGGCTCACAGGCCTTCGGCAGTTCGCGTGATAGAATCGCACTCACGATGGATGGAGAAGCGCCCATTCGACAAAGGCCGCCCGACTTCGCCACGATCAGGGCGAAGAACCCAAGCGCCTATCAACCCTGACCAAGGAAGAGGACGACCAGCTCCGGAACGAAGTCGGCGCGCAGATACCGGTCAACGACATCGCCCGAATTCACAAACGCAGAGCCACTGCGATCCGCTCTCGCCTAGCAAAGCTACGAGATCGCTAAGAAGCGCGCCCGAGCTTGACCAGCCCGACAAGAGACACCGCGATCCATACAACCTGCAGAAGAAGGAAGCCCCAGTTCTGGCCCAGCCATGCAACCACTAGCAAGATGCTCGAGCCGATGAGGTTGAGGAGCAGATAGGCGAGCGAGTCGTTTCTCAGCTTCTCCATCTGCGAGAGGGTGAAAGCGATGACGATGAGGATCGCTCCGGCGAGCTGTGCGGCCTGCTCCATAGCTGATTATGGGCCTTGATTCATAATCTCTCTGCGATGAAAGTACAGAACGTAGCGGACAATCCTGTTGACGATGCCTCGTGCAAGGCAGCAACAGGGAAGACCCTTCAGGAATGGTATGCCTGGCTGGATTCGATTGATGCGCCGAAGTTGGGCAGGCGCGCCAGCGTTAACCGGATTTATGACGCGGCGAACAAAGACGTTTGGTGGTCGGTCACGATTGCCGTCGAATACGAAAAGGCGCGCGGAGCCCTCAAAAAGGACGGACTGCCTGAGGGCTACACGATATGCGTCACAAAGTCCATCAATGCGCCGATCCCAAAGGTTTTCTCAGTTTGGACCGATCCCGCCAGCTTCGAAACGATGTTCGGCGATGGCGGCAAGCAAGACCTGGCCGAGGGCGGGAAAATCTCGTGCGGCGCTGGATGCCAGGGCGAATTTACGCGCATTCGCCCGGATAAGGACCTGCGATTCACCTGGCAGCATCCCGGCTGCACGGCGCCGATGCAGGTCGACGTGCAGTTCCAAGACAACAAGGGCAAGACGACCATGAACGTGATGACCTCGCGCATCCAGACCCGAGCCGAGGCGGATGGGCTGCGGAATGCGTGGGCCGAGGCGCTGACGCGGCTCAAGAAAATGGCGGAAGTTTAGGCACGTCGGGACAAACATCCCGACGGCTACAGGGCGCGAGAAAGGAATGCATTCATGGGCTGGGCAGCGCGTATGTGGGACATTACGAATTCAGGCAGGTCGTCCCGCAGCGCTTCTTCCGGCTTGTGCTCGGCCCAATAGAAGAACTGCTTATTGAAAAGCAGCGGCTGCTTGGCCGCCGCCTCGCGGAACTCGGGCGGAAGGATCTTGTTCTTCTCGCCGGCCATCATTCCGAACTTGGCTTTGAACTCATTGTCATTGAGGAGATTGTCGAATTCCGCTGCGTTGGCTACGATCAGCCGACGAATCGCCTTGATTTGCTCCGGAAGCAGGAAGTAGCAGCCGCTCGCAACCGCCATCGATTTGCCGTCGAGGTGAAAGTAAAGTCCAGGCAGGCCGGGATCGTGCTTGGCGCCGCGCGTCACAACCAGCCCGATGTTCGTCTTGTAGGGCGATTTGTCTTGGCTAAACCTTGTATCCCTGTGGATACGAAATACGGCATTCTTGGGAAGCATCGTGATCTCAGGATCGATCGTGCGCATCCGCTCGATCATCTCGGCTGCAAACTCGAGCACAGGGCCCTTTACGCTTGCCTCGTAGCGCTTCTTGTTCGCGTGGAACCAATCGCGGTCGTTGTTTTCGCTGAGGTCTTGGAGAAATGCGATCGTGTCGGGCGTGAACCAGGGCATGGTGCATTTATGGCACAGATTGAGCATCCGCCGATTGGACACCTTCCGCGCCGGCCCGCTCCGAGGCGAGCGTGAAGAAGAACGTGGCGCCCTTGCCCAAACAGCTCTCGACCCAGATCCGTCCGCTATGCCGCTGTATGATTCGATTCACGTTTGCCAGGCCAATACCCGTACCAGGGAATTCGTTGTCGGTAACCAGCCGTTCGAACGGAAGAAAGAGCTTGTGGGCAAAACGCATATCGAAGCCGATGCCCTCGTCGCGAACGAAGAACGCCTCGCCCTGCCTTCCAATCGAAACCGTCCCGCCATGGGGAGAGAACTTGCAGGCATTGTCGATGAGGTTAGCCAGAACGAGCTTTAGCAATGAAGGATCGCCAACCGCCGATAGACCGTCCTTGACATCGAATGTGATACCCGGATAGTGAAGCTCGGCCGCAACATCGCGGGCCGCTTGGCTCAGGTCTACCGCCTGGAGTTTCATTTCGGAACGGCCGATGCGCGACAGTTTCAGCAGTTCATCGATCAATGCGCCCAGCCGGTTCGCTGAGTTCGCCTGGCTTTCCAGGTGCTCGACAGCCGCGGGGGGCAGGCTCTCTCCGAAATCTTCCTGCAGCATCCGGCAGGTGGCGACGATATTCCTCAGAGGGGCGCGAAGATCATGGCTTACCGAGTAAGTGAACCCTTCCATCTCCTCATTTGCTGCCGCAAGCTCCGCCGTCCGCTCGTTCACTCTTTCTTCGAGCAAATCGGATGCCGTCTTTCTGTCATGCACATCCACGCTTGTTCCCAGCCATTGCTGGATCGTTCCATCCTCGCCCATGATGGGGACGCACCGGCTCAGAAACCACCTAAACTCTCCATCTGCCCGCAGCAGCCGTAGTTCCTCTTCCCACGCAGTGCCGGACTCGTTGCTGGCCTTCCAATTCTGGAAGGCATGCGGTCGATCTTCCGGATGCACGACGAGGGCCCAACCGTCGTTGCCCGGACTGTCGGGCGATAGGCCCGTGTATTCGTAGTACCATCGGTTGAGAAAAATCGGTCCGCCGTCTCGCCCGGACATCCAAACGATCGCAGGCATGGAGTTGGCAAGCTCGCGGAATCTAGCCTCGCTTTCCCGAAGCTGGTTCTCTGCCTGGATGCGCTCGGTGATGTCGATCGCCATGCCCGCAACGAACGATGGCATGCCCTGGGGGTCGACTATCGGAAACTTGCTCACGATCGATGTGTGCGTCACGCCGTCGGGTTGCTGAAGAGTCTCCAGAGTGAGCACTCCGGTCTTATGCTTGAGCGCAGTCTCATCATTCTGCCTAAATGCCCGAGCGGTTTCAGGCTCAAAAAGGTCATCGTCCGTCTTGCCCTCGAGTTCGCTGCGCTCTACGTTAAATGCTTTGAGCGCGGCGTCATTGGCAAACACATATCTTCCTTGGAGGTCTTTGATCCAAGCAAGCCCCGGAAGATGCCGCATGAATTGGGAAAACCGTTGCTCGCTGGATATAAGCGCCCGCTCCGTGGCCTTTAAGTTCGAAATGTCGCGCGCGATCTTCGAGGCGCCGATGATCTTTCCGTTTTCATCTCGAATGGGCGAGATCGTTACCGAGATCTCTACGAGGCTGCCGTCCTTGCGCACCCGTACAGTTTCAAAATGGCCGATCCGCTCACCCTTGCGAATGCGGCTCAGGATCATCGCTTCCTCGTCCTGGCGCTCCGGCGGCAGGAGCATCAGGATCGGCTTGCCCACCGCCTCCTCAGCCGAATAGCCAAATATGCGCTCCGCAGCCGCGTTCCAGCTCAGGATTACGCCGTCAAGGGTCTTGCTGATGATGCCATCGTTAGACGAGTCAACAATTGCAGCCAAGTGGGCGCGCGCCTCGGCAGAAGCCGATGAGTCCACGTGGTCGTTCGATGAGCCGACGATGTCGCCCAAGCTGCGTTACTCTCCCTTTTTTCGATTACCCTCAGCTATGGTATCACTTTTTCAGGCATCTTCCCAACCCTTCTGCAAAAGGGCGCTGCGACATCTACGGTTTCTGGCAGAAGGCGATTTTCCCCGCCTTCGGAGCCATCACGATCCAATTCTGGCCCGCGCCCAGGACTCGCCCAGAGATTCGCTCGACCCGCCGATTGAGCCAATAGCCGATTTAAAGCAGGCCTAGATCGCCATTTCAGGCTGCGCTTCAAACGACGAAGGCTCATGTAGAAAGAGTCGAACTTCGGCCCGCTTGCCTGTTGCAGCATATGCCTAGACTGGAACCGGGCTTTTCGGCTTCCGGCGCTCCACAGGCACCTCGATCTCCTCTTCGCCGGTCAGGAACTTGGCGGTGCTGCATCCGCTTGCGAGGAATTGTTCGATTGTGCCCTCCGCAATGATCCGGCCGCCGTGTTCGCCCGCTCCCGGCCCAAGCTCTATCAGCCAATCCGCCGCCAACATCGTCTCCTCGTCATGCTCGACCACCAACACCGTGTTTCCCAGGTCGCGGAGCCGCATGAGGGTCTCGATGAGCTTGCGATTGTCCCGCTGATGGAGTCCGATCGAGGGTTCATCGAGGATATAGAGGCACCCCATGAGTCCGCTGCCGATCTGGGTCGCGAGCCTGATTCTCTGCGCCTCTCCGCCGGCCAGGGTCCGGGCATTGCGGTTGAGGGTCAGATAGCTGAGCCCTACGTCGAAGAGGAACCGGAGCCTCTCGCTAATCTCCTTGACCGCGCGCTCCGCTATTGCAAGCTGTCGCTTGTTTAGCTTTTTGGGCAGGCCAGAGAAGAATTCGAGCGCCTCGTCGACGGGCAGCTCGGTGAGATCGGCGATGCTCTTCTTCGCGACCTTCACGGCCAGCGTCTCCGGCTTGAGCCGCTTGCCCCCGCACGATGGGCACGGCTTGGTCGACATGTACTGCTCGAGATCGCCCTTCACCCACTGGCTCTCCGTCTGGTCGTACCGCTTCTTGAGCGACTGCAGAACGCCCTCCCACTTCGTGACGATCTTGCGCTCGTGCCGGCCATATTTCATGAAAACGGTCACCTGCTCCGGCAACCCATTCCAAACGGCGCTCATCGCCTCCGCGCTAAGGTCTTTGACAGGTAGGGAGGCATCGAAACCAACGACCCTGCCCACCGCGTCCAGCAGCTCCGGCCACCACTCCTTCACCTCACCGGATTTGTACATAAATGGAGCGATCGCGCCATCTCTGAGAGGCTTGCTTCTATCGGGACAGACCAGATCCGGATCAAATTCGGTCTTCGTTCCAAGGCCTGTGCATTCCGGGCACGCACCATAGGGACTGTTGAACGAGAACATGCGTGGCTCCAGCTCTGGCATCGAGAAGCCGCACACCGCGCACGAATAGGACTCTGAGAACATCATCTCGTTGGCTACACCTTGCTGCTCCTGATCGCCAACACCTTCCCAGGCAAGCGTCACCAAGCCCTTGCCCATCTTCAGGGCAGCCTCGATCGAGTCCGAAAGCCGCCGCTCCAGGCCCTCCTTCATCACGAGACGGTCCACGACAACCTCGATCGTATGCTGCTTGTAACGGTCCATTGGAATGTCGTCCGTGACCTCGTACATCTCTCCGTCCACCCGCACCCGCACATAGCCCGCTTTCGCGACCTCTTGAATGACCGCCTTGTATTCGCCTTTCCGGCCACGAATAACCGGCGCGAGAATCTGCACCTTGGTCCCGTCCGGCAAAGCGACCGCGGCATCGACAATCTGGTCAGTGGATTGGCGCTCGATCGGCCCGTGCCCTTCGGGGCAGTGGGGAATACCTGCTCGCGCGAAAAGGATTCGAAGGTAGTCGTAAATCTCGGTCACCGTCCCCACGGTCGAACGAGGGTTTCGGGAAGCGCTTTTTTGGTCGATCGAGACAGCAGGCGAAAGGCCGTCGATATGGTCCACATCGGGCTTGTCCATCTGCCCCAGGAACTGCCGGGCGTAGGCGGAGAGCGACTCGACATACCGCCGCTGCCCCTCCGCATAGATCGTGTCGAAGGCAAGCGAGGATTTGCCGCTGCCCGACAGGCCCGTAATCACGATCAGCTTGTCGCGCGGAATCTCAACCGTGATGTTCTTGAGGTTGTTCTCGCGGGCGCCAACTACGACGATCTTGTCCTGCATATGCCTGCCAAGTTTACTTCCGAAGGAGTAGACGAAGCTATACCCAAATCGATGTTGATTGCGGATGGCTGAGGGATCGCCATCTAATATGCCACCCCAATCGTCCTCAGAAATGCGACTGCCCTCTTGGATCCCGGCAAATTTTGTTGTATATAAAGAGGGCGAGAGTGTTTTCTATGAAACTCACAAAGATCTTTCTATCCATCGCCGCCCTGGCCGCGGCCATCGTCATCAACGCCGCCCCCGAGTTTGTCGAAGACGAGGTGCTTGTCAAGTTCAAGCCCGGAAGCACCCAGCTCGAAAGGCTCGTGCAAGGCGAGGTTATCGAGGAGATCCCGAATATCGGGGTCAAGCGCATCCGCCTGCCCTATGGCTGGAATGTGCCCGACATGGTCAAGTGGTTCAACGCCCAGCCGGGGGTCGAGTTCGCCGAGCCGAACTTCATCGCCCGCGCCGACGTGAATGACCAATATTACACCCCCTCGATCCAGTGGGGGCTCTTCAAGATCCAATCCGACTCCGCATGGAACTACACAGGCGGGGGCAGCAGCTATCGAAAGGTGGCCGTGATCGATACCGGCTGGCAACGCAATCATCCCGACCTCGTGGGCAAGGTGGTGGGCGAAGTCGACTATGTCGATGGCGGAACCGCGGATGACGGCAACGGCCACGGCACCCACACGGCCGGCATCGTCGGTGCCAAAACGAACAACACGATCGGCGTTGCCAGTATCGGCTACAACACCTCGCTGCTCATAGTCCGCGTGCTTAACAACAGTGGCAGCGGCACCTACTCCGCCATCGCCAATGGCATCAACTGGTCCGCCAATAACGGCGCCCACGTTATCAATATGAGCCTCGGCGGCTCGTCCGGCTCGCAGACGCTGCTTAACGCGGTGAACTACGCTTGGGGAAGAGGCGTCGTGGTCGTCGCATCGGCAGGCAACAACGGCAATACTGCGCCGAATTACCCCGCCTATTACAGCAACTGCATCGCCGTCGCCTCGACCACCTCGACCGACGCCCGATCCAGCTTCAGCACCTACGGCAGCTGGGTGGATGTCGCCGCGCCAGGATCGAACATCGCGAGCACGTATACCGGAAGCCGATACGTGTACCTGAGCGGAACCTCGATGGCCGCGCCCATGGTGGCGGGAACCGCTGCCCTGGTGTGGACCTCGAGCTATGGCACGAGCGCCACCTCGGTCAGAAACAGGATCACGACCACGGGTGATACCGTCACTTCGGGCTTCGGCTCGTATCCGACGAAGCGGATCAACGCCGCTCGCGCCGTCGGCGCAATCCCGTAGCCGGGACGCCATACTCTCTCCGCGCGATGTTTCAGCGCGGAGAGAGGGCGTTACCGCTTAACCGGCACGCTCCAATACCGCCCCTGCTTGAAAAGCGCGGCGCCTGGCGAGATCGTCACCAGTGAGCCCTCGGCGGTAAGCGCATTGATCGAATCGCCATGCCTTGGCCGCGACTCCTCGCCAAACTGGCCATCGGCAGTGCCTCCGAAAGCGAGCCGCGTAAGCGCCCTGGAGCTTTCAGTGGGGTACATCTGGGCATCGTCGAATCCAATTGCAAAGCCATCCTGGGGGACAACTGCCCCGTTGACACTGAACTTCAGGGGATCGAACGTTTCATTCGCGCCGAAATTCGAGGTCTCCACGATCACGATCGTGCGGCCCGGCTCAAGAATGGCGGGCGCAAGCTCGACGGCATAAGGGGCATAGAAGCCATACGTCATCTTCAGTATCGCCCCCCGGCTGCCTTGGGACTTTGCCTGCTCGTCCTCGCGTGCCGATGGGCATGTGAAAGCGCTGGCCTCCTTCAGATACGGCGCGAGCGAAGTGCCCCATGTCACAGCGACCCCTCGATCGTCGAGGTATGGCGCCTCCGTGCCACCAGCAGTTGAAAAGAGCGGGGGAAAGTAGTCTCCAAATTCTTCCTTGTAGGCGCCTATCGCTCCCGCGATGGCCTGTAGGTTCCTCTTACACACGTATTCCTCTGCGCCTCGCTGCAGCCAGCGGTACACCGGGTAGAGCAGCACCAGCAAAATGACAAGAACGATGCCAAGATTGCGGATATCCTTGCGGGTGAGATACTGGCTGCCCTTGCGCTCGGCTGCCTCAGCGGGATCGTATGAGTCGTTTGAGCTCATCAGCGAGAGCTGACTCGCCCGGAGACAATCGGCGCCTCGATAAGATGGTACTGAGCCAAAACCGCGGGCAACTTGCTGGTGTCCACTCTCAGATTGTAATTTGGCGCATCCACCACCGGGATCTGCCCGAAGTTGATATTGCTGCCGCCGATGTTCATCGCAAAGCCGGTGAGAGAATTGATTTCCGTCTCGCTGACGCCGCCGCCCATCGCTTGCACCGCCTTGTTTATAACGGCGGGAAGCTGGCCCAGACTCTTGTTGAGAGAATCCTTGAAGGCTAGCAAAAACTCCTTTTGACGTTCCTGACGGGCGAAGTCACTGCCGATATCTTTGCGGTAGCGCACAAATCCCATCGCTTTGTAGCCGTTCAGCCGTTGACGTCCCGGCTTGAGGTCAATGTACAGCTGGCCGGCCTTGTCCTGGTACGACATCGGCTTCTTAACATAGAGGTCCACCCCGCCGACAAGATCAACCATCTCCTGCAAAGCCTTGTAATCGACGACAACCACCCTATCGATCAGCACCCCAACCACGCTCTCCGCCGCCTGCTTGGCAAGCTCTTTGGCCATCTCAGGGCTCTGACGGCCCCCGATCGCATAGTAGGCATTGATTTTTTGCTCGGCATATCCGGGAATCGAGACAAGCGTATCCCTCGGAATGGACACACCCGAAATGCGCCGCTGCTTGAAATCAACCTTGGCCACAAGCATCAGGTCGCTCCGCGCCTTCTCGCGGATGGGCTTGTATCGTCCCCAAACACGGTCCTCATCGCATCCCAGAAGCAAGACGTTGATCGAATCAGCGCCAAAAATCTCCTTGGGCGGCGGCGGAGGGATGCCGATTCGGTCGAGCATCATCGAAAACAGCAGCGGAGATTTCTTCACCCACGAGTATCCGCCACCTATTGCCAGGGCGGACAGGCATAGCAGAACATAGAAAGCTATGCCGGAGATCCTTATCCAAAGCGGTTTCTGGCGGGGTCGTATGGCCATTTGTGGAGAGGTCCTGATTATGACATGACGGCTAGCACCAGGCGAGCGCGTCTTGATCTCATCCATTGTCAACCATCCGGAGTCGCTGCGTGTTCCTCAATTCGAACTTCTACGGGTTCATCTTCGGTCTCGCGGTGCGGAATCGCCACCCGGAAAGTCGCTCCTTTGCCAAGCTCACTGTCGATGCTGACCTCTCCAGAGTGGGTCGCCGCCAGCTCTAAGACGATCTTCGTGCCCCATCCGGAGCCGGCGCCTTTATCCCATTGGCTGCGGGCATTGCCGGAAAGGATCCGGTCCGCTATCTGCCGCGACATGCCGGGGCCGCTGTCCTGCACCTCGACCGTGTGCTTGCCGTCCCGGAAAAAATAGCGGATGCGGACCTCGCCAAATACGGCGTCCTCGTCCGATCCCATCCGCTCCATCCAATCATCCGGGATCGTCTCCCTGACCGCCTTGATTGCGTTGCCGACAAGGTTTTGTACAATCCGAAAAATATAGAGCTCGTCATGAAAGGTCGGCGGCGCCGCTTCGTCAATCTCGTAAGAAAGAGCGACGCAGTGCTTGCGCCCCTCGCTTTCGAGATATGCCGCACTGGTCTGAATCGTGGCGGATAGCGGCGCAAGCAGCTTCGTGGGCCTCAGCTCCCGCCCGGCAGAAAGGTCGCTGATCAGCCGCGAATAGCCCACAATCCGGTCCACCGACATCTTCAGGTCTACCAGCATCCCATCGAGCGTCTCGACATACATGCCCAGCGTTTCGCCTGCCCCTTTGCCATCGCTGAGGTGGGTTTTCAGGCCGTCCATCGCCATCTCGGAATAGCTGATGTTTGCGTAAAGGGCGGCTGCGAGATTCCCGATGTCGTGGCCCACCTTGCCCATTCCAAGAAGCGTCGAGGCCCTGCTCGTCTCCTCCATAAGCCGGTGGTTCAGGTAGGCCATGGTCGACACTGCCGAAACCGTGTCCAGAACGGCGGCGTCGTTCTCGGTAAAGGCGCCCTCATTCTTGTTGATCAGCTGCACGACACCGATTGGCTGCTCGTCCTCCATGCTCAGCGGTACCGTGATCATGTTTCGAACCTTGACGCCCGTTTGCTCTTCGAAGCGGCTCCTCGAAGGCCCAGGCGCATCGTCGAAGGTGTTGATCTGCGACCGGTTGCTCTGAAAAACCGTCCCCGCAACCCCGTAATCGTCCGCGATATCAAGCGCTTGCAGACGCTCGGCGCTTTCTTTTGGAAGCACATGCTGAAACCTGAGCCGCTTGGCGCCTGGGTCGTGAAGGTAGATCGTGCCGCCCCATGCGCCGACCGCCTCGACGCAAATCGCCAGGACATCGCTGAGCAACGAGTCGAAGTTCCCGCTGCTCGCCAGCTTCCGGGTCGCCAGTTGCACCGCCCGGATTAGCTGCTCGTTCGTGTCCATTCGGCAAAGGAGTTTACTCAGCCCGCTTATCGGGCCAACATATGGCAATCTGTGCGGAAAGCAGCGCAATCCTCCGGTTATCCACAGACTTTTCCACAGAAGGCGCTATAATGCCTTGTACATTTACGGGCAGGGAGAGCCGGTCAAATGTACGGGGGGCGGCGTCTTTTGCATAGGGAAGGCACACTGGGGCGTAGGGATCTTGCACCTGTAACTGCGGATCGCCTCGTCATTTGTTATGCCCTCGCCGCCGCCGCAGCCGCGCTCGCAATACTCCAATCCTACGGTCTGGTCCTCCAGCTGAGGGCGGAGTGGTTCCTTCTGACCGGTCTCGCGCTGATAGCCGAATTTCTCCCAGTACGGCTTTCCCGAAAGAGTCTTCGAATCACTTTCGCATTGCCCTACATCGCCGGCATGGCCATCGCGGTCGGGCCCGCTGGGGCAGTGCTTCTCGAACTTATGGTCACGGTCGCCGTTACCATAGCGCTGGCCTCCAGCGGCAAAAACCAGGATTCACCCAGCTGGATGTCCGCGAATGCGTCGATCTCCGTGCTGAGCGCGGCGGCAGGCGGCATTTCGCTGTCCCTTGTACCCGCCGCTCCGGCTTTGCAGGCCCTCGCATTTACCGCCGCATATACCGTCGCCAATTTCAGCCTCGTGTCCTACCTCGATTACATCGCGGGCGGCCGCAAGCTCAGCGAGAGCATGATCGCAAGCCTGAGGATGGGTCTGCAGGCGTTCGCCCTCTATGGCTTGATCGCAATGGGTGTTGCCGTGCTCCTTTCGCTTCAAATGGGCGGCTTGGTGGCGCTGACCCTCGTGCCCGTGCTCGTGCTCCGCGGCCTCGTGGTCATGCAGGAGCGTGCCTATGCCCACTACTACGACACCATCACCGCCCTCACCCTGATGCTCCAGCGGACGCATCCCTACACGCATGGGCATCTGGAGCGCGTCTCGCGGGTCGCCGAAGAGGTCGCGCTGCGGCTCGGACTGACTCCGGCAAGGGCGCGCCTCGTGCGCGAGGCGGCGGTTCTCCACGACATCGGCAAGATTGCGATCGACGAAGAGATTCTCGATGCGCCGAGAAAGCTCACTGCACCGGAAATGGACCACGTGAGAAGGCACTCCGCGTTCGGCGCCGAAATCCTCGCCCAGTCCCCGAAGTTCAAAGAGGTGTCCGGCTGGATACTCCACCACCACGAGCGCCCCGACGGACAAGGATATCCCTACGGCCTCCACGACAAAGAAATACCCATCGAAAGCAAGATCATCGCCGTCTCCGACGCCTACGACGCGATGACCGGCGGAGACACCGACGCCGACAAACGCGCCTACCGAGAACCCCTGTCCCACGCCCAGGCCCTCCGCGAGCTCGAGGCATGCAGCGGAACCCAATTTGACCCGCAGGTCGTCAGGGCCTTCCAAGAAGTGATGGCGGGAGGAGCGGCCTAGATGGATGGCGTGGGCGGCTCGGTCCTGGTTCTGCTGGCCACTGCCACCGCCGCCCTCGCCTATTACCTGCGCCAACATCTTCCCAGGCAGCTCGATGCCCGGACAAGAGAATCGATCAAGGTCTTCAGCAAAGCGGTCGAGCTGAGATTCCCCACCCACGAAGGGCTCACCGAGCGCGTCGCCGAGATATGCGTGGTCGTCGGTATTCGGCTTGGGCTCAATGATCGGCAGCTGAGAACCCTCGACCTCGTCGCCCAGCTTCGCGACATCGGCCTCTGCGCCGTACCCTATAGGCTCATCAATGGCAAGTCCTTCGTTCGATGGACGGAAACCGAAAAGGAAGCCTATCTCAAGCACGCGGAGACCAGCGCAAACATGCTCGAGCAAATCCCGATGCTCAAAATGCTCGCCCCGATGGTCCGGCACCATCACGCCCCATTCGACGAAAAGCTCCCCATCGAGAGCCGCATCCTCAAAGTGGTCGGCGACTACGTCTGGTCCGAAAGATGGCAGGGCGAAATGCTCGCGCGAACCTATCTGGAGCAGGGAAGTGGAAAGGAGTACGACCCGCGCATCGTCACCGCGCTTTTCGACGTGCTAACATCCACCCGTGCTGCCGAGCCGGTTCCGGAACTTGCCCCCGCGGCGCGTTGATCAGCTCATCGCAGCCGGGCTCTTCCTGCTTGCCCTCGCGATCCGCCTGATCGGCATCGGATGGGGCCTCCCCAACGATCTCCACAACCAGAGCTACCACCCCGACGAGCCGATCAACTACGCCGTCTCCCGGGAGGTCTCGCCCGCCAAGCTCGACTTCGCGCCCGGCTTCTACAACTACGGCACGCTCTACTTCACGGTGCTGCGAGTTGCCGGGGATATGGCGCTTGCCTACGGCTCGGCGGGCGACGACCCCTGGAAGCAGGCGGCGGCCGGGCATATGGCGGGCCGGATCGTCAGCGCCCTCGCCGGCGCAGGCACGGTTCTCTTCGTCTTTCTGATGCTGCGGCGAATCTTGGCCAGACCGTCCGAAAGCCCCCTCTCCGCGATGGATCGTGCGCGGGGAGGGGGTTGGGGGTGGGGAAGCTCCGGAAGGATCGGCGCGGTTTTCGGCGCGCTCCTGATCACCTTCGCCCCGGCGCACGTCGTTCATTCAAGGTTCCAGACTCCGGACGTCTTCGCGACCTTCCTCATCGCGGTCAGCCTGTACTTCTCGCTGAGAATCATCTATCCCGCATCAAGCGCGAACTCCTCGCACGCAAGCGCGAATGACTCGCACGCAAGCGGGAATGACTCGCTCTCAAGAGCGGATGGCTCATCGTCATTGCGGATGGCTCTGTGGGCGGGCGTCTTTGCCGGACTTGCGGCCGGGACGAAGTACACGGGCGGGCTCGCCCTGCTCCCGCTTCTGGTAGCCCTGCTCAGGTCGTCCGAACCCGGCGCCCCAAACTCTAACCATCAGCCCTCAGCAATTAAGGCTGCTCTCATTGGCATGGCTGCAGCTACCATCGCTTTCATCCTCTCGACACCAGGCGTTCTCACCGACACCGCCCAGTTCATGAAGGACTTCACCTACGAGCTTGGCCACTCCGCGACGGGCCACGGGCTCGTGTTCGTCGGCTACGGCAACGGATTCGCCTTCCATTTCACGAACCTGATCTTCGGAGTCGGATTCCTGCTGACGATCCTTGGCCTGATCGGGCTAATCGGAGGCGCGATCGGTAGCCGCCGGGTGGTTCGTCCCGGCGAGCTTGGAGCGGACGCCGGGGCAAGCCACCCGGCGGCTACGGGAGCCTGGGCGTGGATTGCTCTCGCATTCTTCGTCCCCTATTTCATCCTGATCGGACGCGCCGAGATCTTCTTCATGCGCTATACGTTCCCGCTCTACATCGGGCTCGCCCTTGGCTTCGGCTGGCTGATGGATATGGCCAACCACCGCAAGCGGAACTGGCTCCTCGTCGTCGTGCTCGGGATCATCGGGCTCTTCGGCGTGGACTTCGGCGGGCTGCGCCAAACCGCGACGATGACCTACTGGATGGCCTCCGAGGACCCGCGTGACTCGGCGGCGAGGTATCTGAAGCAGAAGTCCATGGAGCATGCGCTATCTCCGACAGGCCCGCGGTCAAAGCCAGATTTCCTCGTTATAGGCCTGCCCAGCGATCCCTGGTTCTACACGCCGCCTCTCTATCCGAATACAGCTCTCCCGCGCTCGATACCGCCGGCAACGCGCGACGCGCAAGGGCAACAGTCCAACCCACGCGTAGCCTTTGCCCCATTTACTCCCGAGGACCGTTCACCCTGGAATATCAAACTCCTGACCGAGGTCAAGCCGGACTACATCGCCTACAGCAGTTTCGAGTATGCGGATGTGAGCCGGTTGCAGGGCGTGCCGGGCTTGCCGCCGGACGTGCAGATCCATGTGGACCGCGCCAAGGCCTTTGCGGACCGCCTCAAGCAGGACTACATCCTCGATCGGATCTTCGGCAAGCAAGCGGTCATGGTGCACGACATGGAATATATACGTCCCAACATCTGGGTGTGGAAACGAAAGAGCTCGAAGACCCCATAGAGTGGTTCCTCGACCACCTTCGGGTGGAGCGCGGGGCGAGCGAGCATACGGTCGTGGCCTACCGAGGCGACCTCCTTCGGGCGGCAAGCTTTTTTGATGGACTCGGCCTGGGCGGATGGAGCGAATTGTCTCCAGCGCTATCCATGAGCTATCAAAGCGCCCTCGCCTCTCGCAATCCGAAATCCCAGGCAACCATCCAGCGCCGCATGTCCTCCTTGCGCTCCTTCCTGAAGTTCCTCAAAAAGAACGGGGAGGGGCCAACCGGCGACCTGCCAAGCACCGGCGGCTTCAAGAAACAGCGCTCCCTTCCCAAAGCTTTATCGCGCGAGCAGCTTGACGCACTGCTGGCGGCGCCCGACATCTCCAAGCCGTCCGGCCTGCGCGACCGGACCCTGATGGAGTTGATTTACGGGGCCGGTCTGCGGGTTTCGGAGGCGATTGGCCTGCGTCTGGAGGAGCTGGACCTGGACCAGAACGCTTGCCGGATCACCGGAAAGCGCGGGAAGACCCGGCTCGTGCCGCTGCCGGACCAGACGGCGGCATGGCTCAGGCGCTGGCTCGATGAGGGCCGGCCGCGACTGGTCACTGCGCCGCTTTCCACCGTGCTCGTGTCGGACAGGGGCAAGGTCATGCTGCGACAGGTGGCTTACAACCGCCTTGACCTGTTTGCCCGGCTTGCGGGGTTGTCCGACGTGAGCCCGCACACGCTCCGGCATACCTACGCCGTGCATCTGCTGAAAGGCGGAGCCGACCTGCGGGCGGTGCAGGAGCTTCTCGGCCACGAATCGATCGCAACGACTCAGGTCTACACCCAGCTCGACATGACTGAGGTTCGGAAGAAGTATCGTGCAGCGCACCCGAGGGGATAGTGGCTGGAGGATGGCACTGTTGTTGGCAGCCATCAAGAACCAAACATCATCCGCTCCCCCGGCAGAGGCGCATTCGCGTAGACATCCAGGTCCCATCCATCGCGCTCGCCACGTTGGAGCCGAAAACCGGCGGCGATTCCGATCATCGCGGCGTTGTCGGTGCAGAGATCGAGCGGAGGGGTGACGAAGTCGATCCCGGCTCTTCCGCATTCGGCGGCAAGCAACTCCCGGAGCGCGACATTTGCAGCCACTCCCCCGACAAGCGTCAGAGTTGAGATTCGGAGACGTTCGGCAGCACGCACCGCCCGCTCGGCAAGCACCGAGATGATTGCTTCCTGAACGGATGCCGCGGCGTCTCTTACCGACAAGGACTCTCCTTCGCTCTCGACAAGCCGCTTGGCCGCCGTCTTCAGTCCGCTGAACGAGTAATCCAGGGTATCGCCGGAGAGTCCCTTGGGAAGCGCGTATCGAGTCGGATTGCCTCCGAGGGCCGCTTCCTGAATCGCCCTGCCGCCCGGATAGCCCAGCCCGAGCAGGCGCGCCGCCTTGTCAAAAGCCTCACCCGCAGCGTCATCGAGCGTCTGCCCGATGATTCGGTATACGCCCGGCGCAGATACTTCGACCAGCTCCGTGTGGCCGCCGGAGGCGACCAGGCAGACATGCGGATAGGGAAGATCTGGCCGGATCGCGAGCGGACTCAGAATATGCCCCTCGAGGTGGTGGATTCCGATCAGTGAGATATCCCAGGCAATCGCCAGCGCCTTGGCCGCCGACACTCCCACACTCAGCGCGCCCACCAAGCCCGGACGATTTGTCACGGCGATTGCGTCCGGACGCTCACCCCCCGACATGGCTTCCCCGAGTACGGGCAAGACCGACTCGACATGCGCCCGCGCCGCTGCCTCCGGCACGATCCCGCCCCACTTCTGATGCAGCGCGACCTGGCTCGATACGACATTCGAGAGCACATCATAGCCGCAAACCAGCGCAGCCGAGGTCTCGTCGCAGCTGGTCTCGATCGCCAGGATGGTCAGGGGCGGGGATTTGGTAGGAAGAATATGGCTTATCGCGCGGGCTCCCAGTTCTGCAGGCCGTGGAGCCACATCACAATCGCATCCTCGCGGTTGTCCGGATAATACGAACGCCTGCGCGCGGTCTGCACGTAGCCCAAGGTCTCGTAAAGCTTGATGGCCGCTTCATTCGATGCCCGCACCTCCAGCGTCGAGCAGGAAAGCCCCTTTTCCTGGGCCGCCCGCAGAAGCTCCACCATCAGCTTGCGGCCCGCACCTTGCCTCCGCAGCGACTCCTCGATCGCAATTGTTGTCACGTGCGCCTCGTCGACCACGAGCCAAATTCCGCCATAACCCACAACCTTGCCCTCCGAAACTCCCGCGATGAACACCGCATGGGGATTCGAAATCTCATGTCGAAAGCTCCGCTCGGACCAGGGAGCCGTGTTGGTTGCCTTTTCGATTTCAACGATCGCCGGGAGGTGGTGCTCGGCGAGAGGCTCAAAACGAATGGATGGACGGGGGGCGATCTTGCTCATCTCGAAACTTCAGTCGACCCTGGGTCTACCCGCCAAGATAAGCCTCCTTGACCTTGGGGTTGGTGAGCAGATTCTGGCCCGTGTCGCTCAAAACGATCTCTCCCGTCTCTAGAACATAGGCGCGATGGGCGATTTCTAGTGCTCTGTGTGCGTTCTGCTCGACAAGAAGCACCGTCGTTCCTTCGGCATTGATCTCCTTGATGATGCTGAATATCTCCGTGACCAGATTCGGTGCGAGGCCAAGCGAAGGCTCGTCGAGCAGCATGAGTTTTGGCCGCGACATAAGCGCGCGCCCGATGGCCAGCATTTGCTGTTCGCCTCCGCTCAGTGTCCCAGCGCTCTGCTTGATTCGTTCTTTCAGTCTAGGGAAGCGCTTCATGACGACCTCCATATCGGCCGCGATCTCGCCATCCTTCCGGGTATAGGCGCCGAGCAGGAGGTTCTCGTAGACGCTCATGTTGGTGAAGATACGCCTGCCTTCGGGCGCATGACTGATGCCCGAATACACGATCGTGTGAGGCGGCCGCGAGCTGATTTCATCCCCATTGAACGTAATCGTGCCAGTCCGCGGCCGAAGGATGCCGCTGATGGTGCGAAGCAATGTGCTCTTTCCCGCACCATTGGAGCCGATAATGGCGACAATCTCGCCCTCCTTGACATGAGCGCTGACGTTGTTGAGCGCGTGGATTGCCCCGTAGTAAACATTGATCGTGTCGATCTGCAGCATGGTCGGGACTAGGTTTACCTCAGCGTCCCCATGCTGAAGTATTCTTGAGTCCGCCGATAATCAATCTGGCGCCAATGAGACATCCAAAGTATTCCCATGCGTTCGAGGTCGTATCCGAGCTGCCCGCCCCCTTGCGCAGCCTCAAAAAGCTCGCCTTTAACTTCCTCTGGACTTGGCGCTCCGAGTTCCGCGACCTTTTTCGCGAGATCGACAAAGCGCAGTGGGACGCCGATCATAATCCCGTTCAGCTGATCTCAACCCTAACCCCGGAGCGCCTGCGGAGTCTTGCGGCAGACAAGGCATTCCTCTCTCGCTTGGCCGATCGCGAACGCGACCTGGACGAATATCTAGCTGGGGACACTTGGTTTGGCCGGTTATCGGGGCAATCTGATGATCAAATCCAAATTCCAAAATCCGAAGTCCAAAATGCGTCCATCGCTTACTTTTGCGCTGAATTCGGGATCAGCGAGGGCCTGCCAATCTACTCCGGCGGCCTCGGCGTCCTCGCCGGCGACCACCTAAAAGCAGCCAGCGACCTCGGCCTTCCGCTTGTCGGCGTCGGGCTCCTCTACGCACGAGGTTATTTTCGGCAGCGCCTGAGCCCGGATGGGTGGCAGCAGGAGCATTATCCAGCCTACGATTTCTATCAAATGCCTCTGCGCCTGATGCACGGGCAAGATGAGCAGCCGATCCGGATCGAAGTGGAAATGCCAGACCGAACGGTTACCTGCCAGGTGTGGCGGGCCGACGTGGGCAGGGTGCCGCTCTACCTGCTCGACAGCAATGTCCTCGAAAACGAGCCGACCGACCAAGGCATAACAGACACCCTCTACGGCGGCGACGAGGAGATGCGCATTCAGCAGGAGATCATCCTCGGCGTCGGCGGCATGAGGGCCTTGCGAGCCCTCGGAATCAAGCCGACCGTATGCCACATGAACGAGGGCCATGCAGCGTTCCTCGCCATCGAGCGCATTCGCCAGTACATGGAAGAGCATGGCTGCGATTTCCGCACGGGCAGACAGGCTTGCGTCAATGGCAACGTCTTCACCACCCATACCCCCGTTCCTGCAGGTTTCGACGTCTTCCCAAAGAGCCTATTGGAAGAGTACACGGGCAAGCTTGCATCCAGTGTGGGCCTCACGGTAGACCAGCTGGTCCGGATGGGCCGGATCAATCCGGACATCCAAGATGAGCCGTTCAATATGGCGATCCTCGCGATGGAAAATGCCAACCACGTAAACGGCGTCTCCAAGCTCCATGCAAGCGTCACCCGCGGTATGTTCGGCCCCCGATGGCCGCAGATTCCCGAGAGCGAGGTGCCCATTGACGCGGTAACCAACGGCATCCATACCAAAACCTGGATATGCCGCCGCATGGCCTTGCTCTTTGATCGATATTTGGGCCCGGAATGGAGCCAAGCTGATGCTTCGCCAGAAGTCTGGGCGAGAGCGCATGCCATTCCCGACCAAGAGATGTGGGCGATCCGGGAGAACCAGCGCGGAGATCTGGTCCGTTTTGTCCGAAAGCGCCTCCAGAGCGATATCGAGAAACGGAATGCCGGCCGCGTCGACTTTGCCACGATTGGCACTGTCCTCGATCCGCGCATCCTGACCATCGGCTTCGCCCGCCGCTTCGCCACATACAAGCGGGCCACCCTCCTCCTGGAAGACCGCGATCGGCTCAAGCAGCTTCTGTTTCACGCCGACCGGCCCATCCAGATCGTCTTCGCGGGCAAATCCCACCCCCGGGATGACGGCGGCAAAAAGCTCATACAGGATCTCTTCAACTTTATTCATCACGAAGGCGCCCTCACGCGGATGGTGTTCATCGAGGACTACGATATGGGCGTCGCACGGGCGCTCGTTCAAGGCGTGGATGTCTGGCTCAATAATCCCATGCGGCCCCAAGAAGCGAGCGGCACCAGCGGCATGAAGGTCGTCCCGAACGGAGGGCTCAACTGCTCCATTCTCGACGGCTGGTGGGATGAGGGATTCCAGCCGGGAGTGGGCTGGGCGATTGGGGATCGGGACAATCCTGCCGAGGGTGAGCATCAGGATTGGCTTGACAGCCGCTCTCTCTATCAGCTTATCGAATCCGAAATCGCGCCCAAGTTCTACCACCGGGTGGACGGCGGAATTCCGACAGCTTGGATCGAGATGATGAAGCGTTCCATCGCCGATCTTGGACCGTTTTTCAGCACTGCCCGTATGGTCCAAGACTACGCGACCAAGTGCTACCTGCCCGCTCACATAGCCTTTACGAATATGAACGGCGATGCTGCGTTGAAGGCTATCGCGTGGCGGGAGAGGGTCAAGCAAGCATGGCCCAAGGTCCGGGTCGTACAGGTCACCGACACTGCTTCGTCCACGAATGCGCTGGGCGAGGAATTCTGCATCAAGGCGATCGTTGATCTGGGTTCGCTTACCCCGAACGAGGTGCGTGTCCAGGCCTTCGTCGGCCAGATCGGGCCGAACCGCGACCTTGTCAACGCTCAGCCAGTCGACCTTGAGCTTTTCTCCGACCCCCCCCTCTCCCCGATGAACGGCGGGGAGAGGGGGCAGGGGGGTGAGGGGTCCGGCCAGCATGTCTTCCAAGGCTCGATCGCCTGCGCCGAAGCCGGCCATCGCGGCTATACCGTCCGGATTCTTCCGCGCCACGACCTCGTCGATGTCGCCCATGAGCTGCCCTTGGCTGCCTGGGAGTAGCCTCCTGTCAAGTAAAGTCCTCTCGTGTTGCGCTTTGTGGGCGGTGCGGAAGGCAGGGTCGTGGTCTTGCTGGTCGCCGTCCTGGGTTTTGGAGCGCTGAGGGAGCCGCGTCTCCTGGAGGCATCCAGCCTCAATAGCATCCTACTGTGGATTCCGCTGCTTGTCGTGATGGCGGTAGGGCAGATGTTCGTCATCGTCACACGGGGTATCGACGTTTCGGTTGGCTCGATTCTTGGGCTCTCCGGGGTTGTCGTCGCGATGGCCTTTCGAGATTGGGAGCTGGGCGTGTGGGGCGGAGTGCTGCTGGGAATCGGGATTGGCGCAAGCTTGGGATTCGTCAACGCGGCGCTGGTCGCTTGGGCAAGAATTCCTCCGATCATTGCCACACTCGGAACGCTTACCGCATATCGTGGCTTCGCTTTCATCATCAGTGGCGGGCGCCAGGTGGATTCCCATCAGATTCCGGCCGACCTGATGCGCTGGTCGGTGGAGGGGCCGCTGCGCATAGGTGGTGTCGTCATTCCCTGGCTTGTCGCGATCGCCCTCTTCGTGGCCGCCCTTGGGTATGTCTTTACCCGCCACATGCGGGCCGGAAGAGCCCTCTACGCGATCGGCAGCAATGCCAAGGCGGCCCATTTGCAGGGTGTGCCGGTGCGCCGGACGCTTCTCCTTGCCTACTCTCTTTGTGGCGCTCTGGCCGGACTCGCCAGTGTCATGTACGCGTCCCGGTACGGGTCGCTGAATCCAGGCTACGCCGGGCTGGACATGGAGCTGACGGTCATCGCGGCGGCCGTGATCGGCGGCTGCGACGTGACCGGCGGGGTCGGGTCGGTGCTCGGCGTCGTCCTCGGCTGCATGTTGCTCGGTGTGATCAATGTGGGCCTTGCCGTACTCGGCATCGCCGCCGACTGGCAGCTTCTGGTCTATGGGTTGGTGATCCTGCTTGCGCTTGCGCTAAATTCCGGACTGTCATTCTTCAACGCCAGGAAGATGGTCACCAAGGGAGCAGCGCCTTGATGCTGGGGAGATCCGGATGAGCCGGCTTCTCTCCCGGCCAGAGGTCGTGCCGGCGGCCCTTCTTGCCCTTGCGTTCGTCGCTGGAGCGCTTCAGTCCGAATATTTCCTCGATCCGTATTATCTGCTGGACTCGATCTCGCTCTACTCAGAAGCTGGAATCCTGGCTCTCGGCATGACGTTCGTGATCGTAAGCGGCAACATCGATCTATCCGTGGCCTCGATGCTCGCGCTCGTGGCCTGCCTGGTCGCCAAGCTCCAATCAATCGGGCTATCGATGCCATTTGCCGCCGTTTGCGGGCTCGTGGTCGGGGCGCTCCTCGGGGCATTCAACGGACTGCTCGTCGCGTACACAAAGTTTCCCTCGTTCCTCGTCACTTTGGGCACTCTAGCCTTGTTTCGTGGCGCCGCTCAGGCGCTCATGGGGGCCTCTTCGACAAAGCTTCCCGAGAGCTTCGTCGGGATCGATAGAATCGACATACCGTTTACCACGGTTCCCGTGCCACTCGGCATGTTTGTCGCCCTGGCCCTTGGAACCGGCCTTGTTCTTCACAGATCCACACTGGGCCGTGCCGTGTTTGCAACCGGCGGCAACGAAGAAGCCGCTGCCTATTCGACCTTGAATCCGGCCCGTATCAAGATGACGGTCTTCGTACTCTCAGGAGTGCTTGCGGCCGTGGCGGCATTAATCATGGACTCCAGGCTTGGTGTCGCTCGATACGACCATGCCAAACGCATGGAACTGGATGTGATCACGGCCACGGTGCTTGGCGGCGCGAGCATCTATGGCGGGCGGGGAACGATGCTCGGGACGGTGCTGGCCTTGCTGCTGATCGCAATCGTGCGAACGGGGATGGGCGTCGCAAACGTGCAGGCGGAGCATCAGCTGGCGGTAATCGGGGCGTTGCTTGTGCTCGCGGTGGGGCTGGGGAGCCTCTTCTCGCGCCGAAGAAGCTAGCCGCGCACTCTGACGCTTTCAGCGGATCGCCACTTTCGGGGATACTACGCCAATGCGCATCTGCTCCTTCGTATCCGCAATCCTTTGCCTTGTCTTGATCGGCTGCCAGCGCCCCGCGAAGTCCGATGGCGAAGCACCCGTGGAGGGCGCAAAGCTCAAGATCGTCTTTATCCCAAAGAATTCCGGCAACCCATACTTCGCTGCGATGGAAAAGGGCTTTGCCGATGCCAGCAAAGAGCTGGGCGCTGAGTTCACGTCAGTGGCGCCGTCGACCGGCGAGGCGACCTCCCAGATTCCAATCATCAAGGATCAAATCCAGCGGAAGGTCGACGTGATTGCGATCTCGCCAAACAGCCCGGATGCCCTCAATGAGGTGCTCGACGAGGCCCGCGACCAAGGCATCCTCGTCATCACCGCCGACGCGGACCTCGCGGGCAACGAAAGCCGCCGAGTGGCTTCTGTTCTTCCGACCGACTTCGACAAGCTCGGCGAAAGTCAGGTCGCGCTGCTCGGCTCGCAAATTGGCTACGAGGGCGAGATCGCCATACTGTCCGCCACGCGTGACGCACCCAATCAAAACATGTGGATCGAGGGCATGAAAGCAACCCTAAAGCAGCCCAAGTATGCGAAGATGAAGCTCGTCGAAGTGGTCTATGGCGACGACGTCGCAGAGAAAAGCGCGACCGAAACGGAGGCTCTGCTCGCAAAGTATCCGAACCTGAGGGGCATCATCGCCCCAACCAGCGCCGGTCTCCCCGCAGCCGCGAAATCCCTCGAGATCGCAGGCGTCTATCCGGGTGGGCCAAACGCGAAGGCTGGCGTATTCCTAACCGGCCTCTCAACGCCCAATCCGCTAAAAGACTTCGTCGCGAAAGGGGTCGTGCAGGCATTCCAGCTCTGGAGCCCCTACGATATGGGCAAGCTGGCTTGCTACATGGCATACCAAATCAAGACCGGCAAGGTCAAGCCGGGCGAAGGAGTAGAGTTCGAGGCGCCCGGGCTAGGGAAGAGGACGTTCGGAAAGAACAACGTCGTCAGTCTCGGGCCACTAACCACCTTTACCAAGGAGAATATCGCAAGCTTCGACTTCTAGCCCCCGTAGCCGCCGGGTGGTTCGTCCCGGCGACTGCTCCTACCCCCCAGGGTCCGGTCTTAGCGCTTTGCGGTGAATTCATAGCTGCCCGAACCGACCTCGAAAACGGCCGAGCCCGCATCCATCCGCAGGAACTTCACACCGGTCGAATCAACTGCCCTCAGCTTGCCTTCCATGACCAATCCTACATCCTTGGCAGGCACATAAACCGTCGCCGTCGTGTTCGCCGGGACCACCACCTTGAGCGTGAACGCCCCGCCCGAGAGCTTCCATGACGACTCGATCCTGCCGCGCACGGAATCCAAAGCTCCGCGGGCCCAAGTAATCCCACCCCCCGGCCGTGGCCGAATCACGATCTTTTCATAGCCCGGCGCGCTGGGGTCGAGGTCGATCCCCGCAACCACCGCATACATCCACTCCCCAATCGAGCCAAACGCGTAGTGATTGAAAGAATTCATGCCCGGATCCTGGAATCCCTTCTCCTCGGTCCAGCCGTCCCAGCGCTCCCAGATCGTCGTTGCTCCCTGCTTGATCGTGTATCCCCAGCTTGGAAAAGTGTCGTTCAGGAGCATCTTGTAGGCAATGTCCGTTCGGCCGATCTGGGTGAGCGTGGGGGTCAGATGCCCGACGCCCACAAAGCCGGTCGAAAGATGCCCCTTGCGCTTGACCATAATGTCGTCCACTAGCCTCTGCCCAGCCTTGTTGATCATCTCAGGCGGCAGCAGGCCGAAGCGCAGCGCAAGCAGGTAGCAGGTCTGCGTGTCGCCTTTGATGCGCCCGTCCGCGGCGACGAACTCCCTGACGAAAGCCGCCTTGATCTGCCCAAATAGCCTCTCGTATTTGGCCGCATCCGCACCCTTGCCAAGCACCCGCGCGGCACGAGACACTAAATCAGTGCTGTGGGCGAAGTAGGCGGTAGCGATCACCTCGCGAGGCATGTCCGCGCCGATGTTCACCCAGTCGCCATAGTCATTCCCCCTCCGGTTCAGCCAAAGATGCTCGGGATTGGACTTGGCAATGTAGTCTACCCAGGCCTTCATCGAGTCGTAACGCTCGGCTAGAAGCCGCTTGTCCCCGTAGGTCAGATAGATTGTCCAAGGCACAATGACACCCGCGTCCCCCCAAGCCGGGGAGCCATCGTTGGTCACGAGAATCTTGGGCGAGACATCTGAAAAAGCGCCCTCGGCAGTCTGAGCATCCACCACGTCCTGCGTCCATTTCGTCATGAACGAGGCCACGTCGTTGTTGAAGGTGGCCGTCCGGATAAAGATCTGCGCATCGCCCATCCAGCCGAGCCGCTCATCGCGCTGCGGGCAGTCGGTTGGAACCTCCAGATAGTTGCCGCGCATGCCCCAATAGATGTTGTGCTGAAGCTGGTTGACCATCGGATTCGAGCTCTCGAATTCTCCGGTCTTGGGCACATTGGTCCCAACCACGATGCCTCTTATTGCATCCAAATCCGGCTTGCCAGGATAACCCGTGACTTCCACATACCGAAAGCCGTGGAAGGTGAAAGACGGCTCGTAGGTCTCCTCCGCCCCGCCCTTTAATATATAGGTCTCGGTAGCCTTGGCAGCTCGCAGGTTCGCTGTATAGACCGTCCCATCGGGATTGAGCATCTCAGCAAAGCGAATCGTGACCTTGTCGCCCGCCTTGCCCTTGACTTTCAGCCTCGCCCAGCCCACCATGTTCTGCCCCAGATCGAAGACAAAGGCGCCTTTCGTCGGCTCTTTGACGCTCCGCGCGGGCAATTCCTCGATCTTCTCGACCGTCGGCGACATCTGGGCGACGAGCTTGGAGGCATCCAATTCCTCGACATCCGGCGGCTGCCAGTTCTGTCCCTGATAGCCCGCATTGGCCCAATTTCCGAGGCCGAGCCTGGCGTCATAGTCCTCGCCCATCACCATGTCGGACTTGACAATCGGCCCTGGGGCAACCTTCCAAAGAGCGTCGGTCACGATCCGCTCCGTGGTGCCGTCCTTGTATTCGATTTCGATCTGCAGCAGCCCCATCGGCTTCGGCCCATACTGCTCGCGACCCGCCCAGGCAACGTGGCCGCAGTACCAGCCATCTCCAAGGATCATCCCCACGGCATGCCTCCCCGGCTTGAGAAGGGAAGTGATGTCGTACGCCTGCACCTGAATCCGCTTCCTATAGTCCGTCCAGCCCGGTGTAAAGATGCCGCCGCCCACCTTTCGGCCATCGATCAGCAGCTGGTAAAGGCCCTTCGCGCTCGCGTAAGCTCGTGCCCTTGCGACCGGTTTCGTAATCGCAAACTCGCGTCTAAGGTGGGGGGGCGGCTGGGCTGGAGCGCTCCATTTCGTGACGCCATAGGGCTGGCCGTCGATGTCGGCAATCTCCCTAGCCTTCACCCATTCTTTGAGGTCTCTCGAAACCTCCCAGAGACTGTTGGTCCCGATCCTCGCTTCGACCCCAGTGGTTGAAACGAACCGACCAACTAGCATCAAGCCTGCTCGCGAGTGTCCATTGGTAGCCTTGATCACAAGAGCGTTTTCTCTAGGCATCAAGTGATCGGTGACGTCGATCTGGGAAAACTGCTGCCAGCCTCCGCCGCTCCCTATCGGAGAACCATTCAGCTCGGCGGTGAAACTATCATCCACCGCGACGCCGATAACGCCTCTGGCTTTGGTGAATCCTGGAGGCAGCTCGAACTTCATGCGGAACCAGCGGTCGCCCGCGGGCGCGTCCTTCTGCGGCTCCCCCTCCGGATACCAAATCCACTTCACCCCTGCGCGTTCGGGCTCCAAGGTGTCGGGCGCAAGCATGCCGATCCAATATGCCTTCCAATCCGAAGCAGCAAGCCCCCTCTCCCAAAAAGCCTCCTTCGAGGTCGAGGCAACCCCCTCCCCATCCCAGACCGTCACCTTCCACCAGGCCCGTTGCCCGCTCCGAAGAGCCTTCCCCCCATACTCGACATGCGTCGTTTGCCTGGACGAAATCTTCCCGCTGTCCCAAAGATCGCCGCTCCCCGATGGCGAAGAGGAAACGACAATCCGGTACGCGGTCTGCAACTGCGCGCGCTGCTTCGATTCCACCACCCAATAGAGGCGGGGAGAAGCCACGTCGATGCCGATCGGGTTGACGAGATACTCGCATCGAAGGCGAGTCGGGGTGAGAGTTGCTGCGGCGGCCATAGGTAGAAGGGCGCAGGCACAAAGAAGAAGGCGCCTCATGGGATAACAGTAGCAGGTTCCAGAGAATAGTTGCCACGGCGTTATTGGCAATTTCCCAGGGACTCCGTATCAGGATATGGCCCGGCGCGCTCTTCATTTGCTGGGAAGCCATAAAAATGGCCCCCCAGGAGAACAAATGAAAACACTTCTACGCGCATTTGCCGCACTTTCACCAATGGCAGCCCTAGGACTGCCCACACTTGCCCATGCTGAGATTACAGTGGGCGACGCGGTCCTTCTTGCGACAGGCAGCAATCCTGCATCGGTCGCCATCGCAGACTTCAACGCGGACGGCCGAGCCGATCTGGCCGTGACCGTTGACACGCCCGACAGGGTGCAGATCTATTTCGGCACAGAATTTGGATTCAGTGCCCCCGTTAACTACAATCTCGGTTCGGGAGTGGGCGCCGATACCGTCCTCGCAGCCGACGTGGATGGAGACGGTGATCAAGATCTCGCGATTGCCTTGCACAATGCAAACGCTGTGCGAGTCTTGGTGAATACGGGGTCCGGAGCTTTCTCGGCCGGACAGACGGTCAGCACGGGAGCCAACCCCGTGCAGATGATCGCGGCCCAGCTGGGTGGGTCGAGCTTGCTCGATTTTGCAACCGCCAATCGGGACGGCAATTCCGCATCGGTCTTGCTCAATGCAGGCGGGACTCTTGGTTCGGTCACGGTCGGCGGGATTGCCGAGCCTCGCGGGCTGGCTGCGGGCGACTTCAACGGCGATGGCGATCTAGATCTGGCTGTGACCAGTCAGCAGAATCGAAGCGTCTCGATTCTCAACAATAATGGCGCTGGAGGATTCACCTTAGGCGGCTCGTTTGGAGTTAACCGTGGCGAGCGTCCCGAGGGCGTTGCTGCGGGCGACCTGGACGCTGACGGCGATGCCGATCTTGCCGTCACGTTTGACCAGAATACGCTCGGATTCGTTGGCGTCATGCTGAACAACGGCGCCGGCGCTTTCTCGGCGGCTGGCTCGTTCACTACCGGCGGGCAGGCGCCCGGAAGCATTCAGCTGGCCGACCTCGATCGCGATGGTCGCCTCGATGCGGTCGTCGCAAACGAGGACTCAGGCACGGTTGCCTTCCTGGCGGGTACAGGATCCGGCACGTTTGGTGCACCGATGCTCAAGACTTCCGGCAATAATCCGGACTCCATTTCGATTGGTGATCTGGATGGTGACGGCGACATGGACGTGGCTGCCCCAAACCGGAATTCCAGCAACGTCGCCCTGTTCTACAATCTGGCGCCGCGAAACGAGGTCAGCTTTGGGCCGACCGCCTTTCAGGTCTTGCGAGGAACCTTGGTGTCCGGCGACCTGGCTTCGTTGCAGAACAGCGACGACAGTAAGCTAACGGTTCGGCTCTCGATCGTATTCGACAGCCAAGATCCGGTCCGGGTGCAGGTCGACGGCGTCTCGCCGATCTCTGACCCCACCGAGCTTCGCCTCTCGCTCGAGTCCAGCGCGAACAAGCCGGGGATAAGGCAGAGGGTCCTTATGTACAACTTCCAGACGGCGAGCTATGAGCTGCTGAGTGCATCTCAGCTCTCAACAGCCGATGGCACTGTTGTGGTGGCCGTCACCACCAATCCGGGCCGATTTGTAGAAGCGGGGACTGGAAAAGTCCATGCCCAGCTGTTCTACCAAGCGGTCGTACCGCAGACGGGCTCGGGTTGGAACATATCCGCTGACAAGGTGGGCTGGACAGTAAAGTAGCAGAGACATCACTGTCGCAAGCCAGGCGGGCCGCTTCGAAATGAGGCGGCCCGTGTTACTTTGTGGATTCACATGGCGATCAGCCACCAATGTTTCTGATAAAAGTATCGAGATTGATGAAGTTTAGCTTGGTGCCTAGCTGACCTGAATAAGGCGGGTTCAAGCCATCAATATTGACCCCGGAATCTTCTACCGCACGCTTCAGATCACCGGCATCCTTTGGAGTTGTGCGACGTAAGGCATTGGCCACGCTTGCAGAAACCATCGGAGAGGCAAAGGAAGTGCCTGACCACAGACCCACATAGTCGCTGTCCCACCAGGAGCTTGCGAGTCCCGTCGCGGGTGCCGCTGAAGAGGTTTTGCCATCCCAGTTGCTAAAGTCTGCCTTGATGTCGTCGATGGCAAGACCCGCAACGCAAATCACCTTGCTGATCCGTGCCGGATACCGCGCTCGATCAACGCTGTCGTTGCCCGTGGGCGCAACAACCAAGAGATTCCTCTCCTCGCACCAGTTGAGCACCTCGGTCAGCGCGACAATCTGATCGGTTGAGCCAAGGCTGATATTGGCCACCTCGGCGCCATTCGCCACGGCGAATGCCAGGCCCTTCAGAACTCGCCAGGCTGTCGCGTTGCCGTCGCTGTCGGCAACACGGGCAATGACAAAGTTCACGCGGGGGCCAATCAAGTCGGCGAGCCCGGTAACCATGGTTCCATGGCCGACGCTTTCATCCTGCACTCCATTTGCGTTCGAATCGACGCCCCGCGGAATATCGTAAGCTGGCAAGCCAGTCTCCACCATGTTGCTGGAAGCCGATACTCTGGTCCACAATCCGAGTTGTTCCGGGGAAAGTCCTGTATCAAGGATCGCAAGCCTAACTGTCCGGCCATTTGAATTGGCAAGAGACTCGCTCCAATTAATCTGCTCGAGGTATGCGGAGTTCATATCGTAGAGTTGGTCACGCCCGCCAACCGCCGCGACCGTGCCACCTTTCCCTGCCTGACCTTCCGGTGTGCTGATGGATTGATCGTCTTCAACCCAAACGACATCCGGATCTGCTCGCATCTGAGCTTGTAGTGCGTCCTGATTCCCCGGCCGCTTGACGAGGAACAGTGCGAAAGGGGCATCAGAGGTCGTATCTAGGAGCACGATTCTGTACCTTGCTGCGATGCTAGAAGGGGAGACCCCCGACGCCAGGCGGCATATGAAGCGCGTCAGTGGCAATTCGCGAGGGGTAAATCGAGGAATCTGCGCCACCACGGTGGTGGCAGCAATCGCTGCCGATAGTGCAAGAGCTCTTAGTGTCATGATCGTTACCGTTTCGAGTGATAGCCTCCAAACAAGACAAACGGTGCCCAGTAGAATGGATGAGAACGCCAGTTGCCTACTCCTTCGCGCGCGATTCCGAGGCTTCCGACTATCCCTTTACTATACGACAGCTCAGTGTAGAACCGTTCGTTGAACACAAGCGACGCCTCGTCATTTAAAGGCCACATACTGCCCAAGACAGCCTCCGCTCCTCGGGCGAGGAATGCCCTGGCCAAGCCATCTGGCTCGGACGGATTAGGAGTTGAAACAGTCGCGGTGTCGCATGCTGACAGATTCACAAAGGAAGCAGAAAAGCTGCTCCGCGCGATTTCCGTCGCATAAACGCGTCCGTCCTCGAATTCTAGATAGGAGAACATCGGATTCGAGGGCTCATGTCCAGCATGGGCCGCAACATGCAAAATCTCGTAGCTCTGCGAGCGCAAAGAGTCTCGCGCTCCGGCTGCGGACTCGATGATCGTCACGTCGGGAAAGAGTCGTCGAAGGACGTCGGCTTCGTGCTTGACATAGGGCAAATTGCTGGCTCGGCTTATCCAAAGACAAACACGGCCATTCTTATACATGCCATGGGGTGATAGCGGCGGCTGGGCGCTCGGGTGAAGGCAAAGAATGGGCTCCTGGTCCGAGCCGAAAGCGCGGATCAACGCAGCCCAGGGCACTTGCCATAGGGACCCGGTTGGGCAGATGCGCAGGCTCCCATGTCGGAGCCAAGGCCTCACAAGGATTTGGGCGAGGCGCTCCAAGCTCGCAAGAATAGGGCCTTCCTCGGCCGACGTCACCATCGGTGAGAGCAGCTCGAATCGAAGCCACCCAACCGCATTCAATAGTTCGGCCTGTCCCATCCCTAGTGGAATCGCCCGCCGGCCATTGAGCGCGTACAACTCGGCGCCGGCGTCTACGAATATGACGCTGTCTTGCGAGGAGCCAGCCGAGGGTGATGCCTTGGGGGAGATGATCGTGCGGGTCAGCTCCAGCCATTCGCGCCGCACCGCGGACCGGCTCGGATGTGCAACCCTACTGCGCCTCATTGGGTGGCCGGGAAGTACCTCGAGGGGATCACTGGCAAGCTGTCGGCGCAGCTCTTGGAGGCGCCGAACGACCGAGGGGCTAAGATCGCTCGAGGAGCTGGATGCGATTTCGTCAAGCAGCGCAATCGACCGCGTGCTTTCCACCACGCCGATTACCTCTCGCACATGTGACGGCGTTGGATTCGCAAGGAGCTTTCCAATGAGCGCTCGTAGCACACCCTCCTTGTCGCGCAGAAAGCTCATTCGGGACGCAACCGAGGTGGTCAGAAGGCGATGCTCCAAGATCAAACGATAGGACCGTCGCAGAAGTCGGAGCTGCACCCTGCCCGATGCACTTAATGCCCGCAAATAAGGAACTTCCCACGCAAGACCGATAAATCGATTGCGGGCGACGATGCTGGACGCCTCCCCGAGCAGAGCGCTTGCGTCTTGTCCGGTAGCGGTGAGTACCTCGCTGGCCGCAAGCAACGCGACCGCCCGATGATAGGACGAACCCCCTCTTCGACCCACCTCGACGGCTTCGACGGCTAGCCGGTTCGCGGTCGTAAGCCTGCCAACAGCAACTTCTAGCCGGGCGAGGGCGCTGAGGGCACTTGCTTGCCATGGGAGTATGCCAAGCCTTTCGTAAGCCGACGCGGCTGCTGCCAGATGGCGCCTTGCCTTCGAAGTATTCTGCAAAGCTGCCCGGGCAAGGCCCAGACCCAGAAGGCAGTTCGCTATATTTGCCGGAGGCAGGACTGACCGATGCGAAAGCGCCTCTTCAAAGCTGTCCATCGCCTCGTCCCATTGATTCAGGCGTAAATAGGCATCGCCGAGGAACTCGCGGGCATTGGCTGCCTCAGCCGGGAGACTCTCGAAAGCTGGACCGCACTCAAGAATTATTTCTACGGCTCTGTCCGCCTGGCCAATCAGGATGGCGGCATGCGCTGCGTTCATGTCGCATGTCGCGGCGTGAACCTTGGACCCCAGCTGGAGAAAGGTTGCCTTTGCCGCGAGAGCATGATCAATCGCCTCTTGCGGGTCGCCGGAAAATAGGTGCGACGTTGAGAGCCCGAGTTGCGCGGCGGCCCCCTCTACCCGTGGCACCTGATCGGCCAGATGGCTAATTGCTTGTTCAAACAAGTGCCGAGCCTCTCGATAGCGATCCTGCCAAAGCAGCGCGTTGCCGAGGTTCAGGAAGATCTTTGCCGCGACTCCACTCTCGCCTAGCTCCGCAAGCTTTCTAGCCATCGAACGCCCTAGCCGCAAAGCCTCCGCAACCTTGCCGGAACGGGCCAATGAATCAATCGCACCCACTGAGAATGCGAGATTGTCCACCGCGTTTGTCGCTAGTCGGCCCGCCGCCAGAAAGGATTCCGCGCTTTGCAGCCACCGGCCCTCGAGTCGCTCGCCCACGCCTCGCGCGCGCAGAGCGTAAGCAGGTTCATCCCCCGCTTTGTAGAACACCGGCCACTTCGAAACTGCCCGACGAGCAGCCTGGGGATCAGACCCTGCCAACTCCACCACGCGCTCAAAAAACTCGCGCGAAACTCCGGGGACCTTCGATCCGCGCAGCAGTTTCAGGCCCTCTCCTTGATCGGCTGCAATGACCCTAGTCGCCAAGCTGGCTGCCGTCATGCGCCACTATCACCTGCCCGGAAGGAATCCTGAGACGACCCGCGCCAGCGTCTACCTCAAAGCTGGTGTCCTTGATATTGCGAGAGCTGAAAATAAATCCAAGATCCCCGTCGATTCTTACCGGACGGCCAGAGCGAGTGACCGTCCACGAAGGATCAGGAACTCGACCGCGCACCTCCCACATCTCGCCGATCCGGCTGTACATGACCCGAAGCTCCTGTGCTCCGATCTCGAATATCGCCTGGAAGGCGTCCGGGTCCGTAAACCGAGCCCCGGCCAGTCCAAGAGTCGTGCGAAGCAACCGGACAGATGGCCTCTCCGCAGGCAGCATCAGCGCCCTTGCCCGATCGATTGCCGTTTGAGGAGCGTCGTCCAGCTCGAAAGCGCCAGCAGCAGCCATCGCACGATACTCCTGGAGTAGCTTGCTGCATTCCGGGCAACCCGTCAGATGAGCGTCTACGCCCGAAGGAGCGCCCCCAAATGCATGCTCTATAAGCTTTTCACGTACGGCCCGGCAGTCCTTGGTCATCTCTTTAACAGATACACCCACTCATCTACTAAATACGAGAATCTTCAAAAAATCCGTTCTGCGCTAGAAGTTTCCGGAACTTCTCCAGGCAGCGAGCCCGCGTCGGGCCGATTGCTCCAACCGGAATCCCAACCCGCCTGGATATCTCCTCATAAGATGGCTCGGACACATCGTACAATGCCTCGATCAATGAGCGGCAGCGAATCGGCAGCTTGTCGCGCGTCTTCTTGAGAAGGTCCGCGCGCCCTGCTTCGAAGGCCAGCGTGTCCGCGCTTTTCTCCTCGCTCGCCAGCATCTCTTCCAGCGGTTGCGTGGCGTCGTCGCCAAGATTCGTGGTTTTGGAGGCGATCCGCTTCATGCGATACGATTCCCTGGCCGCAGTAACGCTCAGCCACTTCGCCAGTGCCTCAGGCGAATCAATCCGATCCAAAGACCGGAATAGCGCATGCCAGGTCGCTTGAAACACGTCCGAGGCGTCGTCCGCGTTCAGCCCAATCCGGCGCGGTATCGAATACACCAAACGCTGATAACGCGCGATCAACGCAGACCATGCCGCCGCGTCCGACCGCCGACATCGGTCCAGCAGCGAAGCATCATCCCGTGGATCATCCCAATTCATCCGCTTCCACAATCATGCCACACGCCAGTTCACGTGGCCTTCTGGTGGAACTATGCGCGATAAAATGATCCATGTGCGCATCCTACTTGCCATCCTCGTCCTACTCGGCTTCCAGATAGCAACAACGGCCCAAACCAAAACCGCCAAAAGAACCGGAGGAATGCTCCTCGCAGTCCAAGCCTGGACCTTCACACGATACACCGCCATCGAAGCAATCGAGAAAACTGCCCAGGCAGGCGGAACAAACATCGAGCTCTTTCCAGGCCAAGACCTCGGCAACAATTACCCCGGCATCAAAATCGGCCCCGACATGGGCGACGAAGCAACCAAAATCCTCCAAAGCCACCTAACCAAAAACAACGTCAATGTCGTCGCCTTCGGAGTCACCCAGATCCAAAACCAAGAGAATCAAGCCAGAAAGCTCTTCTCATGGGCAAAAACCCTCGGCATCGGAATCATCCAAACCGAATCCACAGAAGCCCTCGACACCATTGAGAAAATGGTCAAGGAGTTCGATATCAAGGTCGGATTCCACAACCACCCAAAAACCGCCGACCCAAACTACAAGGTCTGGGATCCAGCATACGTCCGAGACCTCGTGAAAAAAAGGGACAAGCGGATCGGAGCCTGCGCGGACACCGGCCACTGGGTGCGCTCGGGGATAAAGCCGGTCGACGCGCTCAAAATCCTCAAAGGCCGCATCATCAGCAGCCATCTCAAGGACCTGCACGCCTTCTCCCCGCAAGGCCACGACGTGCCGTTCGGATCGGGCGTCTCGGATGTCCCCGCGATCCTGGCGGAGCTGCGCCGGCAGGGCTTCCGGGGGAGCCTGTCCGTGGAATACGAAACCAACTGGGAAAGCTCGATCCCCGAGGTCGCACAATGCCTCGGCTTCGTCCGGGGCTATTTCAGCCCGAAGAGCGGCGCACCCCTACAATAAGAATTGGGACATCTACCGCTGCCCGAGCATCCCCATCTCCCCGATGAACGGCGGGGGGAGGGGGCAGGGGGCAATGGGGCGGGGAATTCGGCTATGCCTTCAACAGCATACTATCTCAGGCGGCGAACGAGCCGGTACCTACGCCAGCGTTTGGCCAAGCCGAAGATTTCGTTCTCGCCTCGTGCCAGCAGCTCGCGCATGACGTCCACCCCGATTTTTGGATTTCGGAGTTCGGATTTCGAATTGCCGCTCCTCATGGAGCGCCAGGTCGAGCCAGCCCAAACCACCGACGATTCCCAGCTTTCTTCACCACCGTAATCCGCCCCTCCTCCAAGAGCCGCGTCACATTTACCACACCCACTTGTCCGGCGCCTCAGCGCCGAGGAAGCCATCGTAGCCGAGATCGAATCCACGCAGGCGCTGGTCGCCTCTAACCGCGAGCCGATCGGGCGAGAAAAAGATCCAGGCCAGCCTCGCCCGCATCTGGGGGAAGAAGGGCGATTAGGCGAGTAAGCCAGTGGGGGCTTGCGAACTGCCGAAGGCTGTAAGCTTAAGAATGGTGATTGGATGAAGCACGAACTTGTCTTTGAACTAACCGCGACCTTCGAGGGCCATGCCCAGACGACCGAATCGGGCATCGACTACTGGCTCGCCCGCGATTTGCAGCACCTGTTGGGCTATGCGAAGTGGGCCAATTTCCTCGGAGTCGTCGTCAAAGCCAAGACCGCTTGCGAACTGTCCGGCCACGGAATCGGTGACCATTTTGCCGACGTCGGCAAAATGGTAGACATCGGATCCGGCGTCCAGCGTGAGATCGACGACATCATGCTCACACGCTACGCCTGCTATCTGATCGCCCAGAATGGCGATCCCCAGAAGAAGCCGATAGCCTTTGCTCAGACCTACTTCGCGATGCAGACTCGCAAAGCCGAGCTCATTGAGCAGCGAATTCTGGAGGCGGAGCGAGTGGCGGCACGCAAAAAGCTGTCCCAGACCGAAAAAGAGCTGTCCGGCCTCATCTTCGAGCGCACGGGCGGCAACGACAGCTTCGCTCTCATAAGGAGCAAGGGCGACCAGGCACTCTTCGGGAGGTCAACCCAAGCGATGAAGGCGGTATGGAAAGTGCCCGATTCTCGACCCCTTGCCGATTTCGCCCCCACTATCATCCTAAAGGCCAAGGACTTCGCCACCGAGATTACGATACACAACTCCCGCGAGCATCAAATGTCGCGAGAGTCGGCGATATCTGCCGAGCACGTCACCAACAACGCGGCCGTTCGCAACACGCTGCTGAGCAGAGGAATCCGCCCGGAATCCCTGCCTCCAGCCGAGGATGTGAAGAAGGTGGAGCGACGGCTCGCTTCTGAAGAGAAGAAGGCCCTCGACAAGCCGGATTCCCTAGATGCGTGACCTGCTAAGGGTCGCCGGGGCTTGAAGGACAGCGACTCGAAGGTTGCCCCTTTAGAGCGTCTGGCAGAGCAAGCCCAAACCAACGCCGAATCCCCTCCTTCCGCACCACCACGATCTTCCCCTCCTCCAGCAGCCGCGTCACATTCACCCAAACCCAGTTCTCCCGCACAGGGATCGTCTCCCGAATCCGACGGTGCAGCTCCCGAATCGTAAAATCACCGCCGACAAGCGCCGAAAGAATCGCCTTCTCAACCCGATTCCGAACAAACCGCCGAGCCGCCGGGTCATCTTCCGCAATCCAATACGTCATCGGATCCCGACTTTCAAACCGCCACTCCCGATTCGCAAACGCACCCCGGCCCTTGCACATCAAAGCAAATCGGTACGGCTCCCCGCGTATCCCCGATTGCGGATCGCGAGATAGCAGCATCTCCATGCTCGCCGTCGCCGCCAATTGATCGCTATCGGCCACTCGACGATGCCCCGATCCCCCATAACCCCGCTTCGTATGGTGCAGCACCAGCGCCGTCACGTTGTTCGTCATGCAGAATTCCTTCAGCTTCTCCAACGATCGCCGCGCCGCCCAGCCGTCCACCAGCGAGCGGCCCGAGATGGCAGCCAGCAGCGGGTCGACCACGATCAGCTTCGCGCCCGTCATCTTCACCCATTCCCCGAGCAGATAAAGGCCGTCCTCGGTATCGATCGGGATCCGCTCATAGCTCGTATAAAGGGGCACGAATGGGCCAAAAGTGCGGATGTAGTCGTCGTCGTCGTTCCAGACCGGCGGCATCTGATCGGGCATCTCGAAGCCTTTCAGGACCGCGGCGCGCTCATCCGGGCTCTCCTCGTTGGCGAGCCACAGCACTGGCGTGGGGACGGAATTCATTCCCGCGAAGGGGCGTCCCGTCGCCAGAGCGAGGGCGATGGCGGTCGCGATGCTCGACTTACCCTCCTTCGGCCGGCCGGCGAGGATGACGAGATAGCCGGCCGGGAGGAACCCGTCGATGAGAAACTTGGGCCCGCCCTCTTTGCGGGTCGCGCCCGGATGGAAGGGATGGAAGAGGCCGGGAACGTCCTTGTCAAGCCGCTTGAGCCGGTCGAGGCGCTTGCGCACGTGCTCTTCGGCCGGCGATTCGGCGAGATACTCGCTCTTCATTTGTTCGAATGACTTGGGCATATGTTACAGGTCCGGGAACCCCCTCTCCGCGATGCATGTGCGCGGGGAGGGGGCAGGGGGAGGGGAAGTCCAGATATCACGAAGACACTTATATAGGATCAGAAAAACGATTTTGTCAACCAGCCGAAAGGGGAATAGGACCAGGCTTCCGGCGCTGATCAACGACCACTAGTCACCGGTCGCTCCTGGTTTGCGAACTGCTGAAAGCCTGTGAGCAGCCCGCCGTAATACTCCTTCCTGCTCCTTTCGAAATTCGTTCACATAGAGAATGGCCCGACAGGCAAAATAGTCAACCACGGGGCCCCGCGTTTGCAAGCGTCTTCCATGTATTTGAGCTAAACTGTGGCCTCGAACAAAATGGCAGTATCCCAACCCATCGCGGATCAAGCACCAAACCTCCAGATCAAATCCAAGCAACGAGTCGAAGACCACGGCGAGGTTTTTACGGGGCACCGGGAGGTCAACGCCATGCTCGACCTCGTCAAGCAGGAGACCGAGCGAATCGAATCCCGCTTCCTGGAGCCTGCTTGCGGGACGGGAAACTTTCTTGCGGAAATCCTGCGGCGCAAGCTCGACGTGGTGGATTCGCGATATAAGAGCAGCCAGCTTGAATGGGAGCGCAATGCCGTCCTGGCCGTTTCATCCATCTATGGGATCGATATCCTCGAAGACAACGTGACTGCATGCATCGACAGGCTCACGGGGATGGTCAGCGCACGCTACCGCGAGCGCTTCAAGAGTAAGTCGCGGGATAAATGCATCGAGGCGGTTCTGTTCGTGTTGAGACGAAACATCCTGTGGGGTGACGCCTTATCTCTCAAAACGGTTGGGCCTGCGCCGGGGCCGATCGTCTTCTCCGAGTGGTCGCCAGTGAATGGAAGCTTGTTCAAGCGGCGGGACTTCGCTTTCCATGAGCTAGTCGAGGGCGGAGCGAAATCGGAAGCGTTGGGACCCAAGCAGCCCGGCTTGTTCGGAGAGGATCAGGACTCGCTGTTCAACCGGCCTGCGGAGCCGCTTTCGTCGGATGGCGGAAGCAGCGTGTTCATCCCCACCCCCCTTCGAGAGTTCCCGCTCGTCCACTTCCTGGAGCTTGCGGATGCTGGCTGAGAACTACAACCCCGATGTGCTCACCTGTCTGGCTAACCTTAGCAGCGACGAGGTGTTCACGCCACCGGACGTGGCGAACCGGGTGCTCGATCTCTTGCCGGCGGAGATTTGGCGCGATCCGAAAGCAACATTTCTAGATCCAGCTTGTAAGTCTGGGGTGTTCCTGCGAGAGATAACCCGGCGACTTGACGAGGGACTGGAGAAAGAAATCCCAGACCGGCAGAGTCGAATCAACCACATTCTAAAGAACCAGGTGTTCGGCATCGCGATTACCGAGCTCACCGCGCTGCTTACCCGCCGCTCCGTCTATTGCTCGAAAGCCGCGAACGGCAAGTATTCGGTTTGCGAGGCTTTCGACGTCGAGGAGGGCAACATTCGGTACGATCGCGTGGAGCACGCGTGGAAGACCGGCCGATGTGTCTTTTGCGGCGCGAGCCGAGAGGGAAAGGCAAGTCTCGACAGGGGCGAAGAGCTTGAGACTCATGCTTATGCGTTCATTCACACCGAAGACATGAGCACTTGGGCAGCTGGCTTGTTTGGAGGCGATATGGAGTTCGACGTGATTATCGGGAATCCGCCGTATCAGTTGGACGATGGCGGCTTTGGCACGAGCGCCGCGCCAATTTACGATCGGTTTGTGGAGCAGGCAAAGAAGCTCAATCCACGTTTCCTGACGATGATTATTCCTTCCCGTTGGTTCGCCGGTGGCAAGGGGCTGGCCGAGTTTAGAGAATCCATGCTCAGCGATGATCGCCTTCGCTCGATTGACGATTACCTCAGCGCATCGGACATCTTCCCAGGCGTTGGGCTCAAGGGCGGGATCTGTTACTTCCTCTGGGATCGAGACAATCCGGGTTCGTGCCAAGTAAGCACGCATTTCAAAGACTGGCCGGTCTCTACTGCTTCTCGGCCGATTCGGGAACCGGGTGCCGACGTATTCATCCGCTTCAATGAGGGCCTGTCGATCCTCAAGAAGGTTATCGCGGTCGAGAGTGGGCAATCGGATTCGCTTTCTCTGCCTGATGGCAAGCGTTTTGCTCAGCTAGTGAGTTCTCGAAAGCCGTTCGGACTAGAGACAACATTTGAGGGAAAAGTCGCCAAAGGGACTGGAGACGTGCTGGTCCATCAGAATGGGGGCACGGGATACACCCCACGAAGCTCAATTACGGTGGGCACGGGCCTCATCGATAAATGGAAGGTTTACACGGGCCGGGCTGCTCCAGGGACCGGAAACAAAGACACCTATCCGCACCGAATCATCAGCACTCCATTCGTGGGCGAACCAGGCACCATCTCATCGGAAACTTACATATGCATCGGCCCGCTCGACTCCAAGAACGAGGCTGAAAGCGTTTTGTCTTACCTGTCCTGCCGATTGACCCGCCTGCTGATTCTGCTACACAAGCCTTCACAAGACACGACGCGGAAGGTGTACACATTTGTGCCCACCCAAAACTGGTCAAGGCGGTGGACGGACCAGGATCTCTATGCGAAATACGAGATCTCGGCAGATGAGATCGAATTCATCGAGTCCCTGGTCCGCCCGATGGACGCCCGCGATGAGTGACGTGTCCGCGATCGCGCACGTGTCCGGCCCTACGGACAAATGGGTGAACGGCAAGCCCTTCCCCTATCGGCCCAGGGCGACTCCCGCAATCTACGCTTACGAGGACACCAACCCACTGTACGCCGGCCTCCTGAAAGTCGGATACACCACGATCGGCGCGTTGACCCGCATTGCCCAGCAGTATCCGACGCTCAAACCCGGACCAGCTCCCTACGTCATCCACCTTGAAGAGTCCGCGATGCGGAACGATGGTTCCGCATTCACCGACCGGGACGTGCATCGCGTCTTGCGGAAAAAGGGCTTGGCCAATCCGGAGGGGGAATGGTTCCGGTGCTCGGTGGAGGATGTGAAAGCCGCCGTTCACTCTCTGGTTGAGGGCAGGGAGAACGAGGAGAATCGCACACGGACATTCCCAATGCGGCCTGAGCAGGAAGGTGCGGTCGAGAAGACTGCCGCCTACTTCGCGAGGGCAGCCGGGGAGCAACCGGACAAACCGCCCCATTTCCTGTGGAACGCGAAGATGCGGTTCGGCAAGACCTTCGCCGCTTACAAGCTCGCGCAGAAGATGGGTTGGAAGCGAATCCTCGTCCTGACCTTCAAGCCCGCAGTTCAGAGCGCATGGGAAGAGGACATCAAGACCCACGTCGACTTCGAGAGTTGGCAGTTCATCAGCCGTGGCGGACTCCGTCCTGAAGACGCGGACCAGTCTCGGCCATTCGTTTGCTTTGGCTCATTCCAAGACTACTTGGGAAGAAACCCGAGTACGGGCGGCATCAAGACGAAGAATGAGTGGGTTCACGCGATCAACTGGGATTGCGTGATCTTCGATGAGTATCACTACGGCGCTTGGCGCGAAAACGCGAAGGACCTGTTCGAGGGAGAAGCGCAGGGTCAGCTCGACTTCGAGGAAGGCGAAGGCATCGAGTACTTCGACGAAGAGCTGATGCCGATCACGACCGGCGCTTATCTCTATCTGAGCGGTACCCCATTCCGCGCACTCACCTCAGGCGAATTCATCGAGGAGCAGATATTCAACTGGACCTACACCGATGAGCAGCGGGCGAAGGCGGAATGGAAGGGGGAGAACAACCCTTATGCCCAACTCCCGCGCATGGTTCTCATGACCTACCAGTTGCCCGACGAGATTCGGGACGTCGCTTTGAGAGGCGAGTTCGACGGGTTCGATCTCAATGCGTTCTTCAAGGCAAGCGGAAAGGGGGCTTCTGCAGCCTTTACCTATGAGGACGAGGTCCAGAAGTGGCTAGATTTGATCCGCGGGTCGTTTGCGGCGGCCACCGTCGACAACCTCAAGCTCGGAGCGGAGAAGCCGCCGATGCCGTTTTCAGACGTGCGCTTGCTCGGCGTGCTCTCGCATACGGTTTGGTTCTTGCCTGGCGTGGCGGAGTGCCATGCGATGAACAATTTGTTGAAGAAAAGGCAGAACCAGTTCTATCGCGACTATAAAGTGATCGTGGCGGCCGGCCCGGAAGCCGGCGAGGGCGTTGCCGCACTTGAACCAGTTCTGAGGGAGATGGACGACCCGCTGCGGTCGAAGACGATAACCCTGACATGCGGCAAGCTTACGACAGGAGTGACAGTCCGTCCCTGGACGGGGATTCTCATGCTGCGAAGCTCGAAGAGTCCCGAGACCTACTTCCAGGCGGCGTTCAGGGTCCAGTCGCCTTGGACAGTCTGGAATCCGGACGGCTTGAGTCCGAACACGGAAGAGATTCTTAAGGAAGAGTGCTACGTGTTCGACTTTGCGCCCGATCGGGCGCTGAGGCAGATACAGGAGATTAGTTGCCGATTAAATGTGGACGAGAAGGTCAGCCCGGAAAAGAAGGTCGCCGAATTCATCGACTTCCTACCGGTGCTCGCCTACGATGGCAGCTCGATGAAGCAAATCGACGCGGCGGGAATCCTCGACATGGCTATGAGCGGAACGACCGCAACCTTGCTCGCGCGCCGATGGGAGAGCGCGCTGCTGGTAAACGTGGACAACGACACCCTGGGTCGCCTCATGAAGAATGAGGCGGCTATGGCCGCACTCATGAGCATCGAGGGCTTTCGCAGCTTGAATCAGGACATCGAGACGATCATAAACAAGTCCGATTCTGTGAAAAAAGCCAAGAAAGAAGCCAACGATGGGAAGCTCTCGGACAAGGAGAAGAAGCAGTTATCCGAAGAAGAGAAGGATTATAAGACCAAGCGTAAGCAGATTCAGGAGAAGCTGATCAAGTTTGCGACACGCATTCCCGTGTTCATGTACATGACCGACTTTCGCGAGCGAACCCTTCGCGATGTGATCACCAAGCTCGAGCCTGAGCTTTTTCGCAAAGTGACTGGCTTGCTCGTGAAGGACTTTGAGCTTTTGGTCAGCCTTGGGCTGTTCAACTCCGCCCTTATGAATGACGCGGTGTACAAGTTCAAGCGGTATGAGGACGCAAGCCTCGCCTACACGGGAATCAATAAGCATGTGGGCGAGGACATCGGGCTTTACGACACGGTGATTACTCCGACAGACGCGATGCGAGTGTTTGAGAATGTCTCAGTTGGATATGAATCCTCTCAGATGACAGCACAGCGTTGATGGCGTAGACTCCCGCCGTCCATATTCGGTACAATCCCACTTCGCCAGAAATGGCGCGTTCGTCGTAGCGCATCGCTTCAGAGTCAGGATCGCGCCGACCCGGCGGAAAGCGTTGAGCGGAAAGCGTTGGGCGTTGAGACACTTCTCAGCACTCAACACCTAACACTCCACACTTCCGAACAGGGCAACGGCTCCAGGATTCGATCCAGGGCGGGGAAGCGTAATGCAGACATCGAGTGTTTAGTGTTCAGTGTTAAATGTTGAGCGCTGCCCTGTGGCCGGCCCCCTCAATACGCGACACTCAAGACTCAACACTTTCCGAAGGAAAAAATGCTTCCAGGAATTTTGGGAAAGAAAGTTGGGATGACGCACCTCTTCACCGAAGAGGGCAATATGGTGCCGGTTACCGTCATACAGGCGGGGCCCGTCTTTGTCACACAGATAAAGACCACCGAGACCGACGGCTATAGCGCCGTCCAAGTCGGATTCGGCGAGATGAAAGATAAAAACCTCACCTGGCCCAAATATGGGCACCTCAAAAAAGCCGGGGTAGGGAAGAACCTGCGGACCATGCGGGAGTTCAGGACCGAGAATTCGGACGGGCTCGAACTTGGGCAGGAGATCAATGCCGATATCTTCAGCGAAGGCGAGGTCGTCACCGTTACCGGCACCAGCAAGGGAAAGGGATTTGCTGGCGGCGTGAAGCGATACCACTTCAAAGGCCAGCATATGACCCACGGATTCATGACCCACCGCCGGCCAAACTCCAGCGGCGCGACGGGTCCTCAAAGAGTATTCAAAGGCACCAGGAAGCCGGGCCGGATGGGCGGCGACACGGTCACCCAAAAGGGACTGAAGGTCGTCAAGGTCGATGTGGAGCGGGGTCTGCTTCTGATCGACGGCAGCGTCCCCGGACCGAACGGCAGGCTCGTGATCATCAATAAGGTGGACCGGTGATTTTGGATTTCGGATTTCGGATTTCGGATTGCATCCCGCATCCCATTCATGGCTGTACGACAGACGAACTGGCGGAGCCCTGTGAGTCAGGCGGCCAGCGAGACTAATAAGATGCCAACAACAATTGACATAAAAAGTAAAGAGGGCAAGGCCGCCGGCAAGCACACGCTCAGCGAGGCGATCTCGGGCGCTAAAGGCAGCGCCTCCGTTCTGCACCGGACGGTCGTCGCCGAAGAGGCGAACAAACGTCAGGGCACCCAGTCGGCCAAAACCCGAGCTGAGGTCAAAGGCGGCGGGCGCAAGCCTTACCGCCAGAAGAAAACTGGCCGCGCTCGAGCCGGCTCAACACGGTCTCCCATTTTTGCCCATGGCGGCATGGCCCTCGCCGTCAAGCCGCGCGACTACGAAAAGCAGGTCAACAAGAAGGAGCGCCGCGCCGCCATCCTTGGCGTCCTCGCCGCGAAGCTAGAATCCGGCGATGCCACTGTCGTTGACGGGATCGTCTTTGCCGAGCCACGCACGAAGCAGGCCATAGATTTCCTTAAGAAGATGGAAGTTATGGATGTCCGACGCGTCCTCGTGGTTCTGCCAACCTACGACGCCGTCACCCACAAGTGCTTCCGCAACTTGCCGAACGTGACGGTCCGCACAGCTCCCGGCTCCGCCGGAGACGCGAAAACCGCCGTCTTCTCCGCCCGCGACCTGGCCGTCGCCCACAAGATTCTTATCGACAAGGACGCACTCAAAAAGATTGAGGAGGTTTGGGCCAAGTGAGAGACCCCAGCATGATCATCGTCGAGCCCCGGATCACGGAAAAGAGCGCCGCCATGTCCTATGGCGACCCCCGCATCCGCAACGAAGCCGACCTCGTCCGCAAATACACCTTCGTCGTCGCCCGCGACGCAAACAAGATCGAAATCAAACAAGCCATCGAAGCGATTTATAACGTGGGTAAGAAAAAGAAAGAGGAGAAGATCGAGGTCGTGAGTGTGCGCACGATGCCGATTAAGGGGAAGCGGAAGCGGAACCGGGTCAATCCTCGGGCGAGTGGGATGACGCCTGATCGGAAGAAGGCGATCGTCACCCTGGCCAAAGGCCAATTATTGGAGGATTACGGAGTCTAATGCCTACGAAAAGAATGAAACCGACCTCGCCTGGGCGGCGCTTCATGATCGGCTCGACCTACGAGGAGATCACGAAGGGCAAGCCGGAAAAGTCGCTGACGCGGGGCTTGCGGAAAACTGGTGGCCGGAACGGCACTGGGCGCATCACGTCGTTCAATCGAGGCGGGGGAAACAAGACGCGCTACCGGGCAGTGGATTTCAAACGCGATAAGGACGCGTACGCGGCGAAGGTTGCGGCGATCGAATACGATCCCAACCGGACGTGTCGGATCGCGCTCTTGCACTACTTGGACGGTGAGAAGCGATATATCCTCGCGCCCAAGGGCTTGAATGTCGGTATGACGGTGCAGAGCGGGCCTGAGGCGGACATTCTGCCTGGCAACGCGCTTCCGCTGCGCAACATTCCTCTTGGAACAATGGTTCACAACATCGAACTCCAGCCAAACAAAGGCGGGCAGATGGTGCGATCGGCGGGCGCGTCGGCGCAGGTCATGGCCAAGGAAGGGAACTACGTGACGCTGCGGCTGCCGAGCGGGGAGATGCGGATGGTGCATGCAACCTGCCGGGCAACGATCGGCGAAGTTGGCAACGCCGAGCACGAGAACGAATCGATTGGCAAGGCGGGCAAGAACCGAGGGCTGGGGCGGAAGCCGCACGTTCGCGGTGTCGTCAAGAGCCCGCGCGACCACCCCCATGGAGGCGGCGAGGCGAAGTCGCCGGTTGGCCGCAAGAAGGGTCCTGTCGACCGTTGGGGCAACAAGGCTTTGGGTACACGTACGCGCTCTAACAAGCGGACGGACCGATTTATCGTTCGGAGGCGAGGATCGAAGTAGGGAAGGGCTGAGCGTTAGGCGTTTAGGCCGCAAGGGAACACGACACGGAAATGCATCATGGCTAGAAGTTTAAAAAAGGGATTCTTCGTTGACGACCACTTGATGAAGAAGGTCAATGATTTGAACGCCAAGAGCGAGAAGCGGCTTATCAAGACATGGTCGCGGCGCTCGACCATCACTCCGGACATGGTCGGCCATACGCTTGCGGTGCATGACGGGCGGAAGCACGTGCCAGTGTTCGTAACGGAGAACATGATCGGGCACAAGCTCGGGGAGTTTGCGCCCACGAGGACTTATCGAGGCCATGGCGGATCTCTGCCGGACCGGGGGACAAAGGTTAGGTAGGGGTTGAGGGTGGAGCGTTAAGGGTTGAGAAGGGAGAACACCAGGTTCAATTGAAGGTAGAATAGAGCGTTTGCGCTGAAGGATTGTGACGAGAATTAGATGGAAGTAAGAGCATTAGCAAGAGGGGTTCGGGTGCAGCCCAGGAAGGTTCGCATCATAGCGGCCGAGGTTCGCGGCAAGAGCGCGACCCATGCCGTGCACCTGTTGCGCTACCACTCGTCCAAAGGCGCCAGGGAGCTTCGGAAGGTTTTGATGAGCGCGATCGCGAATGCTCAGGAGAACAACAATCTCTCACCCGATACATTGCAGATTGCGGCGATTGTTATTGATGAGGGGCCTCGGCTGAAGCGGCTTCGAGCGCGAGCCATGGGCCGAGCGAATCGAATTATCAAGAAGAGCAGCCACATTACTGTGGTGGTGAAAGATGTCGAGCCGTCGGCTTTGGTCAAGTCTCACGGAACGAAGGCCAAGGCTCGGCCCAAGTTTGGAGCTCCTCCGAAGGGTAAGAAGGCCAAGATCGAGGCGCCCGCTGCCGCGACGATCGTCGAGGAGACTCCATCTGTCGAGGCAGTGGATTCGGCAAGTGAAGAGGTATTGGCAGTAGATTCAGAGGTAGGAACTGCTGATACTCCGGACAGTGGGGAAGCGCTTGCTGCCGATTCCAGTTCTGAGGGAGAGACCGACCAGCCAACCGGCACCCTCAACGAGGACTCGTCCGCCCTCAAAGAGGATTCTTCCGGGACCGAGGACGAGGACGAGACAAAGGAGCAGAAGTAGTTGGGTCAAAAGATACACCCTGTAGGATTTCGCATTGGAGTCATTCGTGGCTGGGACAGCCACTGGTTCTATGGCAAGAAGGGCTACGGCGATGCGCTGGTGCTCGACCATAACATCCGGAATTTCATCCGGGATCGCGTGGGGCTTGGCAATGTCTCGCGTGTCGAGATCGAGCGCGCGGCGAACCGGATCAAGGTGACGATCTTTACGGCCCGGCCCGGTGCGATCATCGGGCGCGGAGGCAAGGGCATCGACGAGCTTACGGACACGCTGAACGGCATGGTCCGTCGCAAAGATCCGACCTCGGTGGTGCAAGTGAACGTGACGGAGGTCAGGCAGCCGGAGCTCGACGCCCAATTGGTGGCGGAAAACATTTGTCTGCAGCTCGAAAAGCGGGTTTCGCACCGACGAGCGATGCGTCAGGCAATGACGCGATCCATGCGAATGAATGGGCGCGGCATCAAGGTACAGGTTGCGGGCCGGCTCAACGGTTCAGAAATCGCACGGTCCGAGGGCGATAAGACAGGAAAGATACCTCTGCACACGCTCCGAGCGGATATCGACTACGGATTTGCAACAGCTCGAACGGTTTACGGATCGATCGGCTGCAAGGTTTGGATCTACAAGGGCGAAGTGCTTCCCGAGAAGAGACTAGCCCAGGAACTGGCAGCTGCTCCTCCCAAGCCGAAACCTGTGGCTGAAGAAGTCGCGCCTAACGCTACTGCGGCAGAGCTAGAGGCAGCACCCACTATCGAGACGGAGGTTCCGGATGCTACTGCCTAAAAGAGTCAAGTTTCGAAAGCATCACCGCGGCCGTCGTGCAGGGCAAGCCTTACGTGGCAATACGGTCGCTTTTGGGGATTTTGGATTGGTCGCGCTCGAGGCGGACTGGGTCACGAGCCGGCAGATCGAGGCTGCACGAATTGCCATGACGCGGCATATCAAGCGTGGCGGCAAAGTCTGGATTCGGCTGTTCCCGGACAAGCCGATCACCAAGAAGCCGTTGGAGACGCGCATGGGCAAGGGCAAGGGGCCCGTTGAGGCCTGGGTCGCAGTCGTAAGACCTGGACGGGTCATGTTCGAGATGAACGGCGTACCCGAGACGGTGGCGAAGGAAGCGATGAGGCTGGCGATGCACAAGCTGCCGATTCGGTGCAAATTTGTTTCTAGGAAGGACTTCGAGGTTGCCGCGGTGGGAACGCTCGAGGAGCAGCGACAGGCTGTGGGGGTTGCATAGGATGAAAGACGAGAAGCCGGCAGAGCTCCGAAAGAAGAGCGTGACTGAATTGGAAGAGATGCTGCAGCAGGAGCGCGTCGCCCTTTACGTCGGGCGCCGAGACCTTGTTTTTCGCCGGACATCGGATACGACGGGAATGAGGACCCGAAGGCATAACATCGCACGGATCCTCACATTGATGACGCAGAAGAAGCGCGAAGAATCTAAATGAGCCAAGCCGCACCAAGCAAAGAGAGAGTTGTCCGCCGAAAAGTGCGGGAAGGTCTCGTCGTCTCCAACAAGATGGCGAAGACGGTGGTCGTTCAGATCGAGCGACGGACGCAGCACCCGCTGTACGGTAAAACGGTTATCCGCTCGGCTCGGTTCAAAGCTCACGACCTGATCGGATGCGACGAAGGGGATCGAGTAGAGATTGCGGAGACGCGGCCGTTGAGTCGGGAGAAGCGCTGGCGGGTTACGAGGATTATAGAGAAGGTCAAGTAGGGAGGCAGCGTTAAGCATTAAGCGTCAAGCGTTAAGAGAAATACTCATCTCAACACTGAACACTCAATACTCAACACTTACAACGGAATGATTCAACAGTTTTCAAGACTAAAAGTAGCGGATAACTCGGGCGCCAGGGAAGTGATGTGCATCCGTGTGCTCAAGGGTTCTCAGCCTAGGTATGGCGGAATCGGGGACATCATCGTGTGTTCAGTCAAGGTCGCTACTCCCAATATGCCCGTAAAGAAGGGCGACGTGGTGAAGGCGGTCATTGTCCGGACCCGAAAGGCAGTGCGGCGCGTGGATGGAAGCACGTTAAAGTTCGATGACAATGCCTGTGTGCTTGTCAACAAAAAGGGCAAGGAAGATGAATACGACCCTCGGGGAACGCGGGTGTTCGGTCCGGTTGCCCGTGAACTACGCGACCGGCGGTTCATGAAGATTGTATCGCTTGCGCCGGAGGTGCTCTAAATGACTAAGGCAGAGATAGCAAGACTGGCACAAGGCATTAAGCTCAAGGTTCGCAAGGGTGATCGAGTAATGATCATCACAGGGAAGGACAAGGGCCAGGTCGGATTTATTGAGAAGGTGTTTCCAAAGCGGCAACGAGTGGTCGTTCTGCAGGAGAACCAGGATAATCCGGATCAGCCGTTGCCCTTGAATGCGGCAATTCGACATCGGAAGGCTCGAACACAGGCAGAGAAGTCTGCGCGCATAAAGATCGCGGTGCCGATTCATATTAGCAATGTGATGGTTCTCGATCCCAAGACCCAGGAGCCTTCACGGATTGGGCGTAGGCTAGAGGATAAGACTTTGATCCGATTTGCAAAGAAGAGCGGCGAGAAGATCATTGACCAGAAGGTGATGGAGAACGACTAAAGCATTAAGCGCTGAGCGTTAAATGTTTAAGGAAAGCTAATGATTGAGGTGCCTGGTCAGTAATCAGGCAAGAGAGCTATGGCAGACAAAGAAAAGAAAGGCAAAGATAAGGGTGGCGATGGTGCAGAAGCCGGCAAGCCGACTGCCATGCCTGCGCCGCGACTAAGGAAGCGCTATCGCGAAGAGATGGTGGGCAAACTGAAGGAACAGTTTGGCTACACGTCGGTCATGCAGGTTCCCAAGCTTGATAAGATCGTTATCAATATGGGCACGGGGAGCAGCGAGAAGGATCCCAAGCATCTCGAGAACAGCTTGCGCGACATGACGCTCATCGCTGGCCAAAAGCCGGTTACGACAACGGCCAAGAAAGCCATTTCAAACTTCAAGCTTCGTCAAGGGATGAAGATAGGCTGCAAGGTAACCTTGCGCGGAAACCGCATGTACCACTTTTTCGACAAGCTTGCGACGGTGGTCTTGCCCCGCATTCGAGACTTTCAGGGCTTATCGCCTAACTCATTTGACGGCCGTGGAAACTACGCGATCGGGCTCAAAGAGCAGCTGGTGTTCCCGGAGATCCCGTATGATACGTTTGACCGCATTCGCGGGATGGATATCGTGATCTGCACGAGCGCGAAGAATGATGAAGAGTCACGGGCATTCTTGAAGATGATGGGTCTGCCGATCCGGGATAAGTAGCCTATATCAGGTAGAGTCAGCCGATTTGTAAGACACGAGAACCGCCGAGACGAATCAGCCGGCGCCCTCAGTGACCACGGCCGCTAACGCACGGAGCCCCAACGGCTGAAAGGGAACCAGATAAACTCGGCTCGGCCGATGATGCTCTTGCGTTCCACGAGCCCCCAGAAGCGGCCATCAAAAGAGTTGTTCCGATTGTCTCCTATCATAAGGAAAAAGCCCGGGGGTATCGCTGCAGGTTGCGCGGCTCGCAGCTGTTCTTGCTCGTTAGGATCCGCAGCGACATACTCTGGTGGAACCGTGCCGAAGTCGTTGAGGGAGTTCTCGTTATAGAGCACGGGCCAGTATTCGCCCTTGTGTTTAACAAGCTTGAAGTCCCACCGCGGCGCATCGGTTTTAGGGATATCGACGAATTCGCTTGAATTTCCGGTTTGGCGCGTGTAATGCACATATGGCTCGGCGATTGCCTTTCCGTTCCGGTAGAGCACATAGTCTTTGATTTCGACGACGTCCCCGCCTACTCCCTGTAGACGCTTAATGTAGTCCACGTCCTGACCCTTCTGATAGTCGGGAAGACCTCTTGCGGGCGGTTTGAATACCACGATGTCGCCTACTACAGGTTCGGAGTACCTGTAAACAGCCTTGTTCGCAACGATGTAATCGTTGATCTTCAGCGTTGGAACCATTGATCCGGTTGGAATGGTGAACGCCTGGATTCCGAACGGCCGGATAAGGAGGAAGACAAATACGAGGGCATAGACGATCGCATCGAGGGCCTCATTGGCGATTCTTGCGATGTTCCATCCAGTGCCGCGCTGATGCGTAGGGACGGCCTTCGTGTAACTGAAGAGAACCAATCGCAGAAGCGTCGCAATCCCGGCGATGTATACGATCAGGCTGATAGGCGTACGCGCGAGCGTGTCGATAGTGTTCTGCACGCCTTGCGGTTGGGCTTGAGCGATTAGTTGCCACACGGATAATGGTTACCGTCGCTCGCGGATTCGAGCATCCTTGCCGACCTTATCGCGCAGGTAGTAGAGCTTGGCACGTCGTACCATGCCGTGGCGGATCACTTCAAACTTCGCAACATTTGGCGAATGGGTAGGGAAGGTGCGCTCGACTCCGACTCCATTGCTGACTTTTCGGAGTGTAATGGTCTCTGCCACACCGCCATTCTTGACGGCGATGCACAGGCCTTCAAAAATCTGGACGCGCTCCTTGCCGGCTTCACGAACCTTGACATGGGCGCGGACCGTATCGCCCGGGCTGATTTTCGGCAGATCACTTTTTAAGAGATCTTGGACGACACTTTCTAGAATCGCGGATTTGGACATTCTCAGGACAGCCTCGAAGCTAAGATAATAGCAGATTCAGGTCGCGCTTATCTATAGGGGCGGAACAAAAGAGGTCGGGCCGGAGTTCCCGGGTGAGCTTCAATGAGTTGGTACGCTTCCAGTTTGCGATCGCCTTATGATCGCCCGAGAGGAGCACTTCTGGAACTCTCATGCCGGCGAATTCTTCTGGCCTCGTATATTGGGGCGCGCTGAGCAAGTTGTCCGAATGGCTGTCGATGCTCAGGCTACGTTCGGATCCGATCACTCCTGGAACCAAGCGTACGATGGCATCGGCCATCACGAGTGCCGGCAATTCGCCTCCCGTGAGCACGTAATCGCCGATGCTGTAGGCGTGCGTGCCATATTTTTGCATGATGCGGTGATCTATTCCTTCGTAGTGCCCGCATACGAAAACGACCCTGGGCCTTTGCGCCAGTTCGTGCGCGTCCAGCTGCCTGAAAGGCTTGCCGGTTGGCTCGGTCAGGACGATCGCGGTTTCTGCATCCGGCTCAAGAGAATCGATTGCTTTTGAGAGCGGTCCGGCGGAGAGAAGCATGCCGGGGCCGCCTCCGTAGGGGGTGTCGTCAACTGTTCTGTGAGGATCGGTGGCGAAGTCCCTGGGGTTGACGATGCAGAAGCGAACGAGCTCCTTTTCGGTTGAGCGCTTCATGATGCTCTGGCCGAGGGATGATTGAATCAGGTCTGGAAAGAGGGTAACGAAATCCACACGGAGCATATGGGAAACTTACCCTTACCGCAACCTGGCCTTTCCGCGAACTTCATAATAACGATTATCAGAAGGTTGCTCAGCTAGGCACTTGAGACCCATACGGAGAGATTGCGATAGGCCAGCGAAAACGTGCGATTACCCGAAAGCGGCGTGGCCGGAATTGAGTCGGTCATCAAGCTGCGAAGCCGCTCGCTCGCACAAGTCGAGCAGATTGTCAGGATTGGCTTCGGCGTGCGGACCCTTGGAGCGATTGACGATTAGCCATGTGGAGACCCCCACGGCAGCAGCAGTGAGCACGAGCCACGGTAAGCGGCTGCGCTTGGCGGACTTATCGAACTTGCACTGACAAGACATATGCTCCTTCCTTTGACGTCAATTTACAAATCGGAGGTTCTACCGGGTTTTCAATAGGTCTCTTTCACGAATCCTCACAATTTGTTGCGCCGGTACACTTGATCCATGCTCGACAACCTAACGAGGCGGCTTGGAACGATTTTCGGCGGCCTTCGGCGCAAGGGCCGGCTCACGGAGAGCGACGTTCAGGAAATGCTGCGCGAAGTTCGGGTCGCGCTGCTCGAGGCGGACGTGAACTTTGGGGTGGCAAAGGAGTTCATTGCTGCCATTCGGGAAAAGGCGGTCGGGGAGGACGTTTTTGGGAGCCTGACGGCTGACCAGACGATCATCAGGCTGGTTCGCGATGAGCTAATCGAGCTCTTGGGCACGTCGCCGGAAAAATTCAGATGGTCCTCTTCCCCGCCTACGGTCGTGCTTTTGTGCGGACTTCAAGGCTCAGGAAAGACGACGACGGCGGCCAAGCTTGCAAAGCTGCTTGCCAAGCAGGGCAAGAAGGCGATGCTGGCGGCTTGCGACGTGCAAAGGCCCGCGGCGGTGAAGCAGCTTCAAGTGCTGGGGGAGAGCATTGGGGTGCCGGTTTACACGGGGGAGGCGGGATCGACGCCGGCACAGATCGCGAAGCAGGCTATCGATAGGTGCCGTCATTTGATGCTGGACGTGCTGATCGTGGATACGGCTGGGCGGCTGCAGATCGATTCCGACCTCATGCGTGAGCTTCAGGATGTGCACAAAGCCACGTCTCCCGACGAAGTTCTGCTGGTTCTGGACGCGACCACTGGCCAGGAAGCAGTGAACGTGGCGCAGTCGTTCCACGAGACTGTGAGCGTCACCGGTGCGATCTTCACGAAGCTAGATGGCGACACGCGTGGCGGCGCTGTGCTGAGCGTGCGGGCTGCGACGGGGGTTCCTGTCAGATTCATTGGCATCGGTGAGCAGGTTGATGCGCTCGACACGTTTCATCCCGACCGGATGGCCGAGCGGATTTTGGGGATGGGCGACATCCTCGGCATCATCGAGGCTGCTGAAGAGGCGATCGACAAGGATGAGGCGAAGCTGCTCGAATCCAAGGTAAGGGGCGGCAATCTCGACTTCAATGATCTGCTTTCGCAATTTCGGATGATCAAGCGCATGGGCAGCGGCGGAATCATGAACATCCTGAAAAAGCTGCCGGGCATCGGGTCTCAGCTTCCGGAAGGGGCATTGGAGAAGGTGAACGAGGGCGAGATCGGCAAGATCGAGGCGATCATTTTAAGCATGACGCCGAAAGAGCGTGGGAATCCGGACGTTCTGAACAGCTCTAGGCGGAAGCGGCTGGCGGCGGGTTCAGGGACGAGCGTGGAGCAGGTGAACCAGCTTGTCAAGCAGCTTTACGAAATGCGAAAGAATATGAAGATGATTAGCAAGATGCGCAAGCCCAAGAAGCGTCGGTGAGCGCAAGCATGGCCTGAACGGATATAATAAGCGGTTCGAGTCTGCCCTTCCCTGCTTGGCGGATGGCCGGATTCGCTTATTTCTTATGGTCAAGATCAGATTGAGAAGGATGGGCACGAAAGGGCGCCCTTTTTATCGCGTCGTTGTGGCAAAGAGCACGGCCGGGCGGAACAGCAGCTTTGTGGAGAGCATCGGGACCTATGATCCGCAGAGCAAGCCCAAGCATATGCAGATCGATGAGGCTCGCGCACTGCACTGGCTGAGCGAAGGAGCACAGCCGACCGAGACCACGGCTTACCTGCTGAACAAGCTAGGCATCCTGGAGAAGCACTTTGAGGCAAGGCCCAAGGCACGCAAGAGCTACAGCTTCTTGGACAAGCGGACAAGCGCGATGTCGGTGAAATCGGCGATCGAAGCGCCTGCGGCAAAGGCTGAAAAGAAGGCTGCGGCGGTTGAGGAACCGGCTGTTGAGCCAACTGCCGAGGTTGAGGCGGTTGTAGAAGCGCCAGAGACTGTTGCTGAGGAAGCGCCTGTGGCCGACGAACCGACTGTGGAAGCTGCCGATGTCGCGGAAGAAGCGGCTCCGGAAACTGCAGTGGAGGAACCCGCTGACGAAGCTCCTTTGGAAGAGCCCGAGTCGGCCGCTGAGCCTGAGGCGGAGAAGAGCGAATGAGTTACCGTCCTTTGGTTGATCACCTTATTGAATCCGTTGTCGAGGACGCGGGCGCGGTTTCGATTCAGGAAGAAGAGGATGGCGGGACGAGGACGTTTTTTGTCACTGTCGGGCCAGATGACGTGGGCAAAGTGATCGGCAAGAGCGGGCGCGTGGTTTCCGCCATTCGCTACGTGGTGAGCGCGGTGGCTGCCAAGTCCCGCGAGAAGGCTTACGTCAAGATCGTCACTGACTGAGTGTTGAGTCTCTAGTGTTAACACTAAGCACCTCCCGATGACCCGCGTCGGCCAGATCGTCGGCGTTTGGGGGCTGAAAGGCTATGTCAAGGTGGCGCCTCTCGTCAACTTCCCTTCCCCGTTCGAATCAGGTCGTCGCCTGAGGCTGGATGATGAGTGGGTGACGGTCGAGGACACGGTCTGGCAGAAGGGCCGCCCTTATCTGAAGCTGTCCGGTGTGGACTCCCCCGAAGCAGCCCGTGCACTCCAATGGAAATACCTCGAAGCTCAGGCCGAGGACATCGAGCTAGCCGAGGACGAGTATCGGACCGCGGATTTGATCGGGCTCCGGGTGGAGACGGAGGTTGGCGAGGCGCTTGGGCAGGTTGGCGAAGTTTTGCACTTACCCGCGCACGATGTGCTGGTCGTCGGGAAGATTATGATTCCCGCAGTGAAGGCGTTCGTTTTGAAGGTGGATATAGCCGGTGGGGTAATCGTTGTTAGGCTTATCGAAGGCATGAGTGGGTGAGGTATTGGAGTAATGCGATGGCTACGCTTGGTTGGCGAGCTTGACGACGATCGCCCATTCGGCTGCAGATACGGGCGTGATGCTTAGGCGCATGCCCTTGCGGGTGACCATCATGTCTTCGAGGCCTGGTGCGGCTTTGAGCTCGGCAAGGGAGACGGTGCGGGGGAACTTCTCAAAGAATTTCATGTCGCGAACGAGCCACCGCGGATTGTCCTTAGGGCTTTTCGGATCGTAATAGTGGCTCTTCGGGTCCCATTGGGTGGGGTCGGGATATGGATCGCTGACAACCTCCATGATGCCGACGACGCCGCTCGGGTTGGCATTGGAATGGTAGAAGAAAGCGAGGTCTCCGATGGACATATCATCGCGTATAAAGTTCCGGACGGTGTAGTTTCGGCAGCCCTCCCACATCCCGGTTTGGTTCGGCTCGGCGATCAGGTGATCAATGCCGTAGGTTTCTGGTTCGGACTTCATGAGCCAATAGCGCATCGCTCTTATGATGAACGATGAATGCTTAGGGATGAACAGGGTGGCGCTCACTTTCTGCCAAACGGCTTAGTTGCGTTCTTTTCCGATCGGGAATTGTCTGCCGATATATTGTTGGCATGGCGCGCCGGGACGAACCACCCGGCGGCTACGAGGCATTGTCGAATCGAGGCGAAGTGACCTTGAGACTTCTCTAGACGACCGAGGCTTCGCGGGCGCCGAAGGTGACGTCACCATTCACGGCGCTCACGTCCACGACACCCGTTCCATCGCCCATTCGACCGGTGATGCGCTGTTCGGCGCGGGCCTCATCAATGAGCTTGAGAGCGCAGTTGACATCGCCTCGCAGCGTCGAGAGGGTCACGCGGCAGTCGCTATTTCCAGGAACGTGCACGCTGGAATCGCCATTGACGGTGCGAATATTGACGGTGCCGGTGACGGGCTCTGCCATCGAGAGCGAGATATCGCCGGATACGGATTCTAGCGAAGCGGTCTTACAGGAAGCCTCGATCGCAGTGATGTCGCCGTTAGCGGTGCGCACGCTCAGGTTGCCCTTGATGCGGCGGAACATAAGATCGCCCGACTTGCTTTCTACGGTGATGGCGGGCCCCACGCAGTCCTCGATGGTGAGATCGCCGTCGTTCAGGTTCACTTCAATTGAGCCAACTAGGCCACGCAGCTTGATATCGCCCGATCGGCAGCTCACCTTTGCGCCGCCTCCGGTGTCTTCGACGTCCACATCGCCAGAATCTGTATGGATCGAGACGGATACGGCTTCGGAGACCTGAATGTAGAGATCGACCTCGAGGCCGCTCACATCGGGTTGGCGAAGCAGCACCATCTGATCGCTCTCTTCGATGATCAAGGTGTACTTTTCGGCTTTGTCACGGGCTTCCTCATCGTCGTGAGCACGGAACTTCGCGGTGGCCCGGACCGAGCCGAGGGTATCGGTGCGCAATATTTTGATATCGCCGCTTGAGTTCTCGATGCGGAGGGACTTCCCTTCCGGGATCGAAAGGGGCAGGGTAATTTCGCGGACCTCGCGGCCGCTCCATCCCCACTTGCCGTCGCGGATCTTCTCGACGCCGGCTTTTATGCCTTCGACGCCCTTTGCGGTTTTCTCGCGCACCTGTTTGGCGACGTCGGTCCAGTCAATCTCGCGGATGTCCTTGCCGAGCCTTTCCATGGCATCCACGAATCCTTTGAAGGGATCCTTGGCGTCGGTGGCCGGGCGTTCGGCGTTTGGCGTTGGTCCGGATTCGGCTTGCGCATCCTCGGGCTCGCCGTTTTCGCTCGAAGCAAACGCGTCTATGAGCTCCGCCGCATCGTCGGGGCTTAGCTTGCCCTCTTGAACCAACTTCATGATCCTTCGAACTTCCTCTTTCATTTCCTCGCCTCCCTCAATTTGACCTTGGCCTCATCCGCAGTGATCTCGCCCCTTTCGAGCTCATCCAGAATCTTCGTCTTCTTTTCCGCCACCTTTTCTCGCTTTTCGTCCTTGAACGGCTCGAGCTCCAGGGCGGCGAGGAGGCTGTCCAATCGCGACCGCAGGGTCGGATAGCTCATGTTCATTTCGCGCTCCATGCCGCTGAGCATTCCCCGGCATCGCAGAAAGGTCTCGAGGAATTTCTGCTGCTCGGCGTCGAGTTTTGAATAGCGCGGGATTTCGAACTTGCCTCTGATGGTGACGCCGCTCTCGTCATTGGCCAGCTCGCTAATGTGTAGCTCGCCGCCGGTGACGGGGTCGCGGCTGGGAATTTGATGGAGCCGGCTTTTTGCCATGACAGCAGGAATTACGAGAAATCTTGAGGTCGGGTTTCAGTTTATTGAAGTTTATCGGTTGCTAGACTTTGTGCTCCTCCGACCGAAGCGTGACAAACGAGGGCAACCAATTCAATTCTGTAATCAAGCAATCAAGCAGTATCACGAAGAACACGATGGGAGCTCCGGGAAGATTTGTGCTCTAGGAATCAAGCAAGTCCAGCAATCTACAGTTCTCAATCTCGCTTGCGGACTTCCCCGCTGCCGGAAACTGACTTTTCGACCTTTGGATCGCCGGAGTAGCTGATATCTCCGCTTCCGCCGATCGATGCTCTCAAGGCAGAAATGACGCCAAGTGAGATATTGCCGGAGCCGCTGATCGAAGCGTCTGCCTCGCTGCAAGAAAGATTGGATAGGTCGATATCGCCCGAACCTGCGACGCTCGCCCGCACGGCACTTCCCTTCCCTGAGACCTCAATGTTCCCGGAGCCTGAAATGGAGGCTGCGAAATCTCTTGCTTCGACGCCATTAGCCCGAATGTCGCCAGAGCCTTGAAGCGCCACTCCGGTCAGACTAGGCACCTCGATCGCGACCTGGATGCCGATCTTCGTGCTGACGTTCTGTTTCGTATCGATGATGAGGGTGCCGCCTTCCACTCTCGTCTCGATGAGGGGGATGAGGTTGTCGTCGGCGGTGACTTTGACCGAAATGCTCTTACCTGGCCGAACCTCAACGTCGCTCGCGCCACGGAGTTCGACTTGCGAAAAGCTCGGGACATTTCTCGTTTCTGACTTGGCGACGCCGGATCCCTGGACGCCACCGATGATGCCGCAACCTGGAATGGCGATCGCGGCGAAAGGCAGTAGTAAGTTCAATTTGCGCATATTGCATTCTCCGACACTAAAGATACGCCTTCTGGAAGAGCTAGTGAGCCCAATGGCCCAGGAGGGTTTCAAGGGATGTCGTGGTCGGAGACATCCTTCGTTCTTCAGGATGATTGGGGTGAGCCGAGGTGGAGAAAGCTCTTCAGGTCGTCCTCGCTTACTCCGGGTTCGCCAGGCGAAACGTTGTCCAGTTTGCCATCCTTCATCCATTGCTCTAGCTCATCGACGAGGCTGAAGAGATGGTCGAAGGAATCCACCCAGAAGAGCAACGGCTGATAGTGGTCGATCTCAAAGTATTGATTGACAACCCATTCGATTTGGATCGGGAAGCGCTGCACGTCGGGAGATTCGATGCAATGCTCGAGCTCGCCGTATGAACTGAGGAGGCCGGAGCCGTAAGCTTTAAAGGACGGTATTGAGTATTGAGTATTGGGTATTGGAGGACGGGCGTGGGGCGTTCGGGGTTGGGCGTTCGGGCCGGTGTCTGTCTGCTCGCCTAACCGGCTGCCCGTCTGATCGCCAGGCTCGGCTCTCATAAGGCCGAACTCAATAGTAAACCAAAAGAAGCGGGCCATCGCCTTGATAATGCTGGTGAGGCGGCGGACCTGCTCCTGCTCGTCCTTGATTCCGGCGACGATTTCGGCGGCGGTGTGGGCGCACTCGCCGAAACGCACGAGGGTGTCGGCAAATGCTCTGTCGGTGTGCATTGGAACGTGCCCCGCGATGTCGTGAAAAATATCGGGCTCGGGGAGATAGTCGAGCTTATCGCTGCGGCGAATCGTGATCGTGGTCGGGAATTCGCGGTTCCGGAGGCAATCGAAGAACACGAAGGCGGGCACATAGCCGCTGACCGGCTTTGCTTTGAATCCAGTCAAGGGCTGGAGGAACTTGTTTACGTCGTCGAGCTTGGCGACCCGGTTAGGATCGAGGCAGAGGTTTTCGATTCCTTTCTTGAAGTGAGGGTTGGCGTACTTGTCCCAGCGGCCGTGCATGCGGGCGAAAAGCTTGCGCCACGCCTCATGGTTCTCTTCCGAATACAGCTCGTAGGGCTGGGTTATGTAGAGCTGGCCATGTTCGCGCGCCTGCTCGATGAAAGGAGCTTCGGTAGTGGTGAGACCCGCCGGAGCCTGGGTTATTTGCTGGGCCACGGCAATAGTTTACTTCCCTGCGGCGCCGCCGGGTTGCATTTTTGCTGAGATGAAGGATCTACGCGGTGGCGGATCCCAAAGGACACTAAGAAACACACATGTCACAAAGTTTGCAGATGGTGCAGCCGCTGCCGGGGTGTGCGCAGAAGCTAGCGGTAGGCGCCCATGCGCTTGTCGTAAATGGTCCAGCCGATGCAGCCGAGCATCACAACCAGCGGCAACAGGAAGGCCGCGTAGAGCCCGCCCCACATGAGCTTGCGGCTCTTTTGGAGGACATCCTCGACATAGCTGGGGTCGGACAACGTTCGATAGAAGGGGCCGAAGGCTATGACGATCGCAATAAAGAGTGAAATCAGGGCCACCCACTTCAGAGTGCCCTTGCCGCCATTCTTGACCATCCGCGAGCCGATGATCCAGAGGGCGAGTCCGATCAGGAAGAAAGCGCCCGGCAAAAGCCAAATTTCAAAAAGCGTAGGCGCGGCGTCTATGCCGCCTTCGTTTCCAGGTGCGGGAAGCATCCAGTTCGTGTGCATGGTCGCTGCGGTGTGCTACAGAATTCGTGCCAGCCAGTCTAGAGGTCGTATCTCTTGGGTCCGCCTGTGTCGTCGTTACCCTGGCCCTGAGCGATTCGCTTGACGAAGGTGACAAGCTCCATGGGGTTAAAGGGCTTGGTCAGATACATGTCGGCCCCGTAATGATAGCCTTCAAAAACGTCTTTATCCTGGGCCTTGGCGGTGAGCATAATGACGGGCAGGCTTTCGGTTTCAGGTTCTCGGCGCAATGTTTTGAGAACTTCGAACCCGTCCATGTACGGCATCATCACGTCAAGGACCACAAGGTTCGGCTTTTCAGAGCGGATCTTCTCGAGGCCCTCTTTGCCGTCGAAAGCGGTGACGACCTCATATCCCTGTCTTTCCAAGTTCACTTGTATGAGGCGCACGATGTGCCTCTCGTCGTCACAGACTAACACTTTCAGTGGCATTCTCTCTCCTGGTCCCTCTGCTACTCTCAGAATCTGTTCGGATGCTACCAGAAAAGGCCGGGATAGTCAAATGGGTCCCGAGCCGGTAACCTGGTTCTGTGAAGCTGCTTCGATTCGAACTTGCCTCAGCGCCCGGGTACACGCGATCTGGGATCGTTCACGGGGGCAAGGTATATGAGACCGACGGTGAAAAGGCGATCGGCGTTCATGAGTGGAGCGACGTGGTTCCATTCCTGCCAACCGGGCAGCCGCCAAGCTACCGAGTGTTTCGCCTTGGCGGCGAGGACGAGGTGTGGCTGCGCGATGAGGAATCCAGGCCGGGATATTCTTATTTGAATCCGGCGACACTCATTCCACCGAACCGGGCGCTATCCATGCCGTTGTTCACCGACGATTTGGGCTATGAGCCTCAGCTGTGTGTGGTAGTCGCTTCAGGAGGGGCAGGGATCGGAGTCGAGGAAGCAGATGCTTTCATTCTTGGATTGACCGTTGCCAACACATTCGTTGCTCGGGATCTCGCCCGTGGGGATTCCACCGCCCGGGCACGGGATTTTTCGACAGCCTTGGGACCATTTCTGACGACGCCAGAAGAATTGGATGACGTCGTCATCGATGATTCGCGGGGCAGGAGGTACAGGCTTGAAGCGGTGATCCGGGTTAACGGTGAGGAGGTCGGCCGGGAAAACCTAGGCGAACTGCCCTACACCTTCGCGGAGCTTGCCTCATTCGCGAGCGAGACGTGCGGCCTGCTGCCCGGCGATCTGATCGGTATGGGGCCGATTGGCTTGACCGGCAACAGCAGACCGCATCTGGAGGCCGGGGACGAGGTTCATGTGAATGTCGAGCGCTTGGGCGCGCTCGTGACGCGAATCACGTAGGAGACAGCAGGCGCATATGAGCAACATTCAAAAACTGGTCCTCGACAACGGCGTACGGGTGCTGATCGAACCCGTCAGCCACGTTCAATCTGCGGCAATCGGCCTTTGGTGCAAGACCGGGAGTCGGCACGAGTCGGACCGTGAAGGCGGGGTGACGCATCTGATCGAGCACATGCTCTTCAAGGGGACGAACAAGCGAACGGCCAAGGAGATCGCCGAGGCGATCGAGGGGCGGGGCGGAATGCTCAACGCGTTTACCGATAAGGAATCAACCTGCTACTACTGCCGCGTTCTGGCGGATGATGTGGAGAACGGCGTGGACGTCCTAAGCGACATGATGCTGAACTCCCTGCTGGACAGCGAGGAGTTGGATCGCGAAAAGGGCGTCGTCCTTGAGGAAATCAAACGCGGCGAGGATGAGCCGAGCGACCACGTACATGAGCTTCACCTTGAGAATCGCTGGGGATCGCATCCGCTGGGCCGGCCCATCATCGGCACTCGAGAGTCGGTTTCTTCCTTCAAAGACATGGATCTGCGCGGCTACATGAAGCGACGGTATCGGGGGGAGAACGTCTTGCTGGCAATTGCGGGCAACGTCGATCCTGAAAAGGTTCGGGCTCTGGCATCCAGCAAGCTGGGGGCGATCGAGAAGGGGGCAAGCGATGACCAGGTTGCACGGCCAGAGGGGAGTGCTGGAGTGCGGCTTGTCGGGAAGGATGTTGAGCAGGTCCACTTCTGCATTGGGACGGACGGCTGCTCGATCTACGACGAAGAGGACATCTACACGATGGCGGTGCTCGATGCGGCGCTCGGCGGGAGCATGAGCAGCCGGCTCTTCCAAGAAATCCGCGAAAAGAGGGGGCTGGTCTATTCGGTGGGCTCTTACACGTTGAGCTATGGGGCTGGCGGAGCTTTTACAGTCTATGGCGGAACGAGCGATAAGCAGTGGGCTCAGGTGCAGGAGCTCGTTCGGAAAGAGTTTAACAAGGTCATCTCATCGGGCCTTGAAGCGGACGAGATGGAGCGAACCAAGCGGCATATATCGGGGAATCTAGTGCTTGCGCTCGAGGGCATGAGCGGCCGGATGATGCGAATGAGCCGCAATGAACTGCATTACGAGAGAGAGATTTCTGTCGAGGAGACTCTCGCCAAGATTGCGGCCGTAACCAGCGAAAAGGTGACCGAGATGGCGGCCCGTTTCCTTGGAGAGGACAGGGTGAGCACCACGGCGATCGGCCCATTCAAGAATTGACCGGTAAACTCGCCGGTGGTGGGAGCCGCTCGTATGGGTGCTGATAGGTCGGAGGCCTTGTTTCGAATACTGCGCACCCTCGCAAAGTCGCAGACCGAGGATGACCTGCTCACCAATCTGGCGAGCGAGCTGAGGAGCTTTGGTGGCTTCGACGGCTGCGACATTCTGCTCCAAGACGGCGATTTCCTGGTGCTGCGTGCCACGACCAGCGCACCGGACTATGTGGCGAGGGTCAAGCTTGGGCGTGGCCTTGGGATCTGTGGCATCGTCGCCGCGTCCGGCAAGCCGCTATTTCTGAAAAGCGGTGCAGGGACCCATCCCAGCTTTGCCGAGTGTCCCGAAATCGATGCGGTGCGAGAGTCCATGGCCGTCCTTCCATTAAACCTTGCAGCGGGCCTCGTGGGAATGGTAGTGCTTCGATCTGGCGAGCGGCGCGAATTTCCTGCGGCCGAAAAGCGGACTCTGCGGGAGTTGGTGGATGCAGCTGGACATGCCCTGGATGGATTCAGGCAAGCTTATCTTTCGGGGGCAAATACGAACACGCTTGGTGCGCTTAGCGAGGTTACGAAGACCATTGCGAGCAGTCCTTATTTGGAAGAGATTCTTCAGCTTCTCGTGAACCTAACCGCCCAACAATTCAACTACCGTGTGGTAAGCATTCGGCTCCTCGATGCGCAGCGTGGAGAACTCGTTTTGCGCGCCACGCAGGCAACGGCCAAGGCCTATCAACGCAAGCCTGCGATCAAGCTGGGTGAGTCGATCGCGGGCCGGGCAATTCGGGAGAACAAGCCTATTATCATCCGGGACGTGCAAGTCGAGGAGGACTACATCGGGCATGACCTTGCGGTCGAGCAGGGCCTGCGGTCGATGATCTGCATGCCGCTGACGATCCAGGATCGGCCGCTTGGGGTGATGAGTTGCTACACGAGCGATCCCCACCACTTCCCTCCTGACGAGGTCAAGGCACTGGAAACTCTCGCCAAGCAGGCCGCGGTCAGCATTGAGAACGCGAAGCTGCAGGTTCGCAGCACGCTTATGCAGGAAATGCACCACCGGGTAAAGAATAATCTCCAGCAGGTAGCTTCACTGCTGCGGCTCCAGCTACGGCATGGCCGATACAAATCGCTCGACGAGGCAATCACCGACTCTTTGGGCCGGATCTTGGCGATCGCGGCGGTTCACGATCTGCTCAGCCGTGAGGACCTCGATCACGTGGGTTTGCGATCGATCGCGGAAAGTCTTGTCCAGCATCAGCAGCACTCGCTGATGCTACCGGATCGGACGATTGCCTTCGATATCCGGGGGGACGACGTGCATTTGAACATGACCCAGGCGACGCAGATCGCGCTTATCCTAAATGAGCTGATCCAGAATGCGGTGGAGCATGGGTTCCACGAGACGGTGCGGGGCGACATCCATGTGAATGTAGAGGAAAGGGATGGCGAGGTGGCGCTTTGGGTTTCGAACAGCGGCGATCCTCTCCCTGAAGGCTTTGATCGCACGACTTCGAGCCACCTTGGATTGCAGATTGTGGAGAGCCTCAGCCGGGCCCTGGGAGGGCGATTTAAGCTGGACAATATTCTTGGCTGGGCAGTGGCTGAGGTAAGATTCCCCCGCATTGGCAGCGAATAGGGCCAAAACAAGTAGTTTTTAAGCGAACCACGACCTAACTTATCGGCGTCGTGTTATAGTAAGAGGGTCAAACCGGCACAAATCATGTTAGACGCAAAGCTTTTTCAAGGTTCCGCCGCAGACCTGATCCAGCAGGAGCTGCAGTGGGTGTCTCGCTGTAGGCAAGGTGATGAGACGGCACTTGGAATGATCATCGCCAAGCATCGCAATCGATTGATCCGCACGGCCACCAACCTTCTCAGAGATCGGCACGAGGCCGAGGACGTTTCGCAGGAAGCTTTTTTGAAGGCATTCCGTGAGATTGGTCGGCTCCGCGACGATCGGGCCTTTTCCGGCTATCTCTATCGAATTTGTGTCCGCCTGTGCATGGATCGCCTGCGACTGAAGCGGGCGCAGCCAACTGAGCTCGACTGCGTAGAGAACCACCAGGGCGGAAGCATAGAGAATCGCGTTGTCATCGCAAAGCTTTTGGACCTTATGCCGGCCGATCTCCGTACTACTCTTGTGCTACGCGAAGTTGAGCAGCTTTCCTACGAAGAGGTCGCTGAGGCGATGCACGTTCCGATTGGGACGGTTCGGTCTAGGCTGCATAGCGCTCGCGACCGGTTCCGCAAGCTTTGGTTGGAGGCGATGGCGGAGTAATGGTTCGGTTGTTCGGGTGTCGCAAATTTAGGCGGCTGGCATCAGACGCATTGGATAGGGACCTAGCGCCCCGAGAAGGAGCATTTATGCTCAAGCACCGACTGGTTTGTCCACAGTGCCTGGAATCTGAGGGGCAGTCCCGGCTTGCTTTGAACATGCTTCGTTCGACCGCGCTCGAGGCCGAACACAGCCCTACCTTTGATTTTCGCCTCATTCGCAGATGGCGGGTGCAGACTTTCCGGGCAAGGATGGGCTATTGGTCGCCAGCAATGTTTGGCGCGGCAATCGCGGGGATCGCTGTGATCGCTGCATTGCAAATGATCACCCAATCCTCAAGCTTGCCCTCGATCCGAAGCAGCAACCAGCCGTTTGAGGCTCGCAGGATTTCGCAGCCGGCGCCCGATTTCCCAAGTCTGGACGGACTGCGAGATAACTCTCGGATTCAATGACCCGGGCCGCCAGGGCCTATTATGGGGCAGCTCTAGGCGCTCTGCTTAGTCTGATCGTCCATCCTGTTTCACGGCCTTACATGACGAGCCTCTTCTCAGGATGGGGAATGGCCGAAACGCCATTTCAAACCGGCTGGATTCCTTCAAACATTGGCCGTTTGCCGACGCCAAAGGCTTCTAACGACTTGGACACCTTTGCTCTTTGGATGCTGGCGGGCAATGAGGTCTTGCGGGCGAAGGAGGGGCTGCCGCATGAATCGCTGCGCAGGCTGTCGCAGGCTGCCGAGTTGGCGGCGGAAGCCGACCCGAATAATGGCTTCTGGCATCAAATGCGTGCCCTGTTAAACCACACCATGGGAAATGAGACTGAAGCCGAGCGAGCTTGGCAACGCGCTTCTCTGGCCACATTCTGGAACGATTTTCAGAGTAAGAGGCTGCTGCGCATCAAGGCACAATTCGCGGCTGAGACCGGCGCTTCCATGGGTTGGCAGCTTCGGGCGGTGTTCGAACTCCGGTCCAATGCGAACATCAAGGCGATCACAGCTCTCGCGCGGGACCTCCTCGCCAACCGCTCGATGGGCAAGAAGGAGGACCTCCTGGTTCGAGCCGCTACAGTGGGCAATGCTCAGATCATCCGCAATGGTTCTCGATCGATTGCGATCGGGCAGGCAGCGTCCGACCTGATGGACATGGCGGCTTATCCTCCTGGAGTAGCGATCCAGCCGAGTATTCGGCTACTCCTGCTTGCCCGCCAGCAGCTAACGAACAAGCTGTCAGGCGTTGGCGAGGCAGAAGCCTCTAGGAGGGTGCTCGATGCGTTTCGGCTGAACGACAACTGGATCGGACTCATCTCTGGCGCCCGCGCTCCCGAGCACCTGGAGAACCTTAGCGTCGTGACCTTGCTTTCGGCTACCCTGCCCAGCATTTGCATGCTGATAGCGGCTTTTGGGGCTGTTACCTGGTGGTTCGGATCCATGGTTCTCAAGAGCGCAAGACTTCAAAAGATTTTCCAGCCACCAATCGCGCCGGTCCTTGGCATCGTACTGGCGATCACGGTGTACTACCTCACTCAATTGCCTCTCGCAAGCATCACAGCGGTTCTCTGCTTTGCCTTCCTGGTCTTTACCCCTGCTCAGGAAAGGTCGCGGCCGCCGAGCGATCTTGGAATGCTGTTCGGCCTCATTGTGGCGATCATCGGTGTGGCGGTTTTCCTTAACCTGACGGCCTTCCTGATTGGGGTTTCCACGCCGGGCACCCATGTGCTGCCCACGTTGGGCATTCCGAAGGAATACACCGGAGGCTCGACGCTTTTCCTGGGACTCACGGGCATCATGCTGGGGCTGCTGCTCCTGACCGCGCCAACCTGGGGCTCGTCGGAGAAGATCGCCACGCCCAAGGTGGTCGGAATGGGTCTGAAGACGCTTGGCTCTGGCCTCTGCGCAGTCTGCCTCGGCCTCGCGGTCATCCTCGGTCCGCTGGCGGTGTATGCGGACGGGCAGGCTTCTGAAGTGCTTCAAAAGTTGGTGGAAAACGAACCAAACTATTATCTCGTGCAATGAACGAGGCCTGGATGGAATCAGTCGAGGAGATCGCCGCAAGACGCGCTGCGCTGCTCGACGAGCTGGCCGGCGGTCCAAAAGGGGGATCTTGGTGTGGGTCGCACTCAGAGCTTATTGATGAAGCTGTCAAAGCAATTTATCATGCCCACTTTCGCAGTGGATCACCAGCTGTAGCGGTCGTTGCCTCGGGCGGATACGGCAGACGCGAGCTTGCGCCGTGGAGCGACGTGGATCTTGCGATCGTCCCCTTGGAAGAAAATGCGCCGGGGCTAGAGGCCGCCGTCCGCTATCTCTTTCAGTCCATTCACGTGGCCCTGCAGGACGTCCTCGGCCTTGAAGTCGGCTACAGCTACCGCCTTGTCGCCGACTGCGTTTCGCTCGATGTGAAATCGCGGACGGGCCTGATGGATGGACGGTTGGTTTGCGGTTCGGCCGAGGCGCATAAGGCCCTGCAACAGGGCCTCGCCGAATCGCTGCCAGTGGGTGAGTTTCTTCTGGCAAAGCTAGATGAGCGCGCGAGGGCTTACTCCCGGCATCACGATACGCCTTTGGTGGTGGAGTCCCAGCTGAAAGAAGGGGCTGGCGGCCTGCGGGATCATCATTCGGCCTGCTGGATAGCGGATGCAATCGGCACTGCGAGACCCGAAGGCGATGAGCCCTTTGAGTTTGTGCTGAGCGTTCGCAATGCGCTCCATTATGCGGCTGGCAGCCGTACGGACCTCTTTACTCGGCCGCGGCAAGCGGAAGTGGCCGATCTGTGGCGCATGGATATGCTTGCGCTGGTTTCGCGGCTATGTCAATCCATGGCGGTCCTGCATGAGCGCATGGGTGCCGCGCGATCCGCAATTCGAGCTTCCAGCTTTGCAATCAGCCCAGGAATGAGAGCACGTGACGGGTCGACCGAGCTGTCCTTCGGCGCATCGCTCAGCCAGGCGGCGGTTGGCGTTGCATTGGGAGTCAGATTGGGTCTCTCGACCCCGAAGCTGAATCTTGGCTCCAGCGCCCATCCGAGCGGCCCCGAAGTTCTTTATGCGCTTGCAACCGGCGAACAGACGATCCGGAGCCTCGACCATGCCGGCGTGCTGGAGCGATTGCTGCCGGAACTGACCCGCTGCCGAACGCTGATGCCGAACGACACCGCGCACGTCTACACGGTGTTTGAGCACACGCTGAGGGTGGTGCGCAATCTCGACAGCCTCGCCCCTGGGTCCTTTCTGGCCGATGTCATGGCGAGCCTGAGCTCGAAGGGCGCGCTCTACTTGGCGGCGCTGCTTCATGACGCGGGGAAGGCTATTCCGGAGTCTCGGCACAGCGAATCGGGCGCTTTGCTTGTTGCCGATGTCGGCACGAGGTGGCAATTGGCGGCGGGAATCGCGGAGCAGGTGGCTTGGCTGGTGCGAAATCACCTTGTGCTGGCTGAATTTCTTCGTTTGCGGGATGTCGCCAATCCGGCCACGGCCGAAGAATTAGGCCGGATCGTGGAGCGTCAGGAAAGGCTGGACATGCTGACCCTCCTTACCTGGGCGGATGTCTCAGCGGTCTTTCCCGGCGCCTGGTCGCCGGCGCAGGATCATCTGCTTCAAGAATTACATCGCCGAACCACCCGCGTGCTTTCGCAAGGCAGTCCGGAGCCCACCGATCCTGCCGTGTATAGGCGAAAGCTGCTCCGAGAACTGCGCGACGAGGCAATTCCGGCTGAGGAGATTGCGGCTTTCGTAGAGAGCTTGCCGGCTCACTATCTCGTTAGCACGCCGCAGGAGCTGGTTCGGCTGCACATCCAGCTGGAGCGGAGAGCGAGGGGAGGAGAGGCGACGGTCGAATTCTTCGATCAACCCGAGCTCGGCCGGACAGATGTGACCGTCTGCTGCCTCGACTCGCCAGGTCTCTTGAGCCGGCTGCTAGGCGCGATCTATGCCTTTGATCTATCCATCCACGGCCTCAGAGCGAGCACGACCCACACGGACAGGCCGGTTGCTCTGGACGTGTTCTCGGTGAGCTTTGCAGGAAGGACGATCCCGTCGGCGACCGCGCAGGCCTTTGCCCAGGCGGTAAAGCACGTGATCGCCGGTGAAAACTCGGTCGAAGAAGTCTTGGAAACGCACAAGAAGGACCCGCATCGCAGGCAGGAGGTGTTCAGCCATCGCTTCTTGCCCGGATCGCCTGGAATTTTGGAGGTTCAGGCGCCGACGGGGAGAGGCATGGCTTACCGGTTCTCCCGGCTTATCGCGGGACATGGATGGAATATCGAGGCGGCGCGGGTCGGGCAATGGGCGGGCCGGGCGACTGCGGCTTTTTACGTGACGGGAGAGAGAGGGAGGGATTTGACGGAAAAGGAGGTTGAGGAAGCATTGGGATAGCACTTCCCCTCCCCCTCGATCCCCCTCCCCATTTGCCGGCACAAACATCCGGAAAATGGAGAGGGGGAGGCCGAACTCGGTATAGTAAGGCTCCCGCATGAAAGTAGTCATCTTTGGCTGTGGCCGAACCGGCTCGTCCCTCGGGCTGCAGCTCTCGTCCAGAGGGCACGAGGTCACCGTTATCGAGCAGAACCCCGCGGCCCTGAGAAGGCTCGGCGAAAAGCATAACTGCAAAGTCGTCATCGGCAGCGGCCTCGATGAGGACATCCTTCTCAAAGCCGGGATCGAGCAGGCCGACGTCTTCTTCGCCGTCACCAGAGGCGACAACACGAACCTCATGGCCGCCCAGATCATCAAGCTCAAATACGGCACGAAGGTCTGCATCAAGGTCGCCGACCCCCTCCGCGCGGAGGCCTACCGCAAGCTCGGATACTTCTGCATCACGCCGAGCCAGCTCACCGCCGGCATGATGCTCGAATGGACCCTCAGCGAGCCCTTCAAGCCGATCGACGAATACAACGTCCTCAGCAAGGAGCTGCAGATATGACCGGATCGAATTTCGGAGACCGAACATGTACATGATCCTCGTCGGAGGCGGGAATGTCGGCCTCCATCTTGCCAAGCGCCTCCTCGCCAACGACCACGAGATCCTCCTCATGGAGAAAAATCCCATGCAGGCGCAAAGGCTCTCCGCGCTCCTGGGCGAGGAAAACGTCATGCTCGGCGACGGATGCGAGATGGCCGTCCAAAAACAGGCCGGATTCGGAAGAGCGGACGTCGTCATCGCGATCACCGGAGAGGATGAGGACAACCTCGTCGTATGCCAGCTCGCAAAGGTCGTCTGGAACGTGGACCGCGTCCTCGCCAGAGTCAACGACCCCTCTCATCAAGAGGTCTTCAAGCAGATCGGAATCGACGACACGGTCTCCGCGACCGGCATCATCCACAACCTCCTCGAGCAGCAGATCATGCCCGACGTGGTGCTCCCGATCGGCGCTCTCGGAAGGGGAAATATCGAGGTCGTGGAGGTCCAGCTTTCGTCGCGCTCGCCGGTGGCGGGCAAGCTGGTTCGGGATGTCGCGATGCCGCCGATGACGAATATCGTGTGGCTGCTGCGCGAGGATCAGGGGCTCACGGTGGCCGGAGACACGCGCCTCATGGCGGGGGACATGGTCGTCGCCCTCATCCCGACCGACCACGCCGACGAGCTCCGGGATGTTTTGGCGCCTGCGAAGCCGTAGGGACGGTGTTACGGTGTCATGGTGTTAAAGTGTTACGGCCCGGATGCCAACACCCCAACACCCCAACACCGTCCGCTCCCCGCTCACAGCCTCCGGCAGTTCGCGAAGGGCGACGACGAGCATAATTGAATCCATGCGCATAGACTGGCAAATACCACGATGGATGCCAGATTCATTTATCCTAACGTTCGTAGCAATGATGCTCGATCCCCAGCTGCGCAGCGACCGGTTTCGCTTCGATGCAGAGACCTTGATCGGGTTCTATCGCTATTTTCCCTTTCCGCTTTCGGACCTTCAGCCTTTGTTTCCTTACTGCCCCGAGGAGCGAATGCAAGCCGCGTGGCGGCAAATTCAGGAGTTCTACGGCGGCGAGGGCGGAGAGGGCCTTGGAATCACTGCCGATCCCTTTCCTCCGTCCCCGACACGAACGACGCGCATCGAGCAGGACCTTCCATTAGAGAGCGATTGAGGCATTGGACCGAGCGGTTTTCGTCAATAACCGCGCGGTTTTTGCAAAGAAACGCGCCCTTCTTCCCAGGAAACGAAGCCATTCTTCCCTGCCTGCTCATAGGTCCTTCCGCAGTTCGCGGAATCTAGCCCGACAACATCATCATGGGCGGCCGCGTGTTTTTCAGCCGCAAGCAGCACGGAGGAATCCTGAGCGAAGAACACATCGGACACCGCAGCCACCGCAAGCCAGCAAGAGCTCATCCGGGAACTCCGAGCAACCCGGGAAAAGCTCTAGCCCGTGAGACACCTGTCCGCGCGGCTCCTATCGGCTAAAGAGAAAGCCACGGATGCATGGGCGACTTACTTTCTATGCTACGAGGAGCATTACTGACACGTAGCGCTAGATGAACACTCCCCACTGCAATCAGTCTCTGGGTCAGCAACGACCTCTTGATCGCCCTCGCAGGACGTTACAGCATATGGACCGCCGCTGCCAGTACATGTAACGTAATACATAAACGCTGGGCAGCAGCCTCCGATCTGGTCGACGCACGTCGGGTACCAGTAAGTGTAATTGCTTCGAGCGAACGGGAGACTGGATGCTGTGCGACCTTGCAGGTGGCAGGTTCGATCCCGAGTAGATCGGACTAGCATTTCTAGACCCCTGAGTCTAATCGGTCTAGTTCGCCCTACTCGAATGGCAGGTCGACGGGCGGCTTGGGGCGGTCGAGCTTGGGTGGTGGCGGTCCCTTTCCTCCTGCCGAGGCGTCTATGATCCCCCATAGCCAGAAAGCGAGCGCGGCCGCAAGGGGAATCGCAAAGGCGAAGCGGGCATCGGAAGAGGTTCCTTTGGCGGTGAGCCCCCTCACAATCGAGGTCACGATGAGCGCCCCGACGAAGCCGCCGAGGATGATCAGCCCCTTTGCCCACGCCCCGCGCACCATCTGGCCGACTCCCGGCAGGATCATCGCGATGACGATTCTCCACTTCGGGCTTCCGTAGATGTCGTCAGCAAGATCCAGCCCGATGCCTGCGGCATGGGTGTAGTAGATCGCGTCGGCGTGCTTTTTTTCGAGCGCGATGTTGTCGGGGGCGAGCTTGAGTGCTTTTTCATAGCTCGTGGCGGCGGCATTGTAGACCCTGCGCTCCATTTGGTCGTCGCCGAGCGCTTCAAGCACAAGGGCCGATCCTGGGGCTTTCTCCGCGGCTTCTTTGAGAATCTTGGTCGCCAGGCTGGGCTGCTTTCTTATGCGTGCGAGCTGGGCCTGCTTGATGAGCGCCTCGATCTCGACCTGTTGCTCGTGGGTGAGGGGTTGGTCCTCTTGGAGGGGATGAGCCGCATCGGTCCCATCGGGCTCCCCCTCTCCACTTTCCGGATGAATCGTGCCGGCAAGTGGGGAGGGGGTAGGGGGAGGGGCGATCTGCTCCTTGAGGCGGGCGATCTCCTCTTCGAGCTGTCTGAGGCGATCTGCCGCATCCCCCTCTCCCCGATGAACGGCGGGGAGAGGGGGTTCGGAGGGAATTACTTCTCCAGGTTCGGGTCGAGCTGCATTGTCTTCCAAAGCGTCTCCAGATCGTAAAACTGCCTTTGCTCTTCGCGCATGACATGGAGCACGACGTCGCCGTAATCCTGCAGCACCCATCCACTGCGGCCGCCCTCGATGCGCTGCGGCCTTTCTTTGAGCTCCTTCATCTGCTCGGCGACGCGCTCCGCAATGGAAGTGACGTGGACATCGCTGTTCCCGGTGCAAACGACGAAGTAATCGGCGATGGAGGTTTTCTCGCTGACGTCCATCGTCTCGATTTTTTCGGCCTTCATGTCGTCGGCGAATTGGGTGATTAGCTTAACTTTTTCTTGAGTCGTCATGATTTGTTGGTTGTTTGCACTGCGGTTCCATAGAGCCCTTTCTCGCGGATGTACGTTAGGACCTCGGGCTCGATCCAGTCGGATGTCGGCTTTCCTTTGGACAGCCGATCGCGCACTTCGGTTGCCGAGATGTCCGCTCTTGGCATGGGGATGAGGTCGATTGCGCTTCGGAATTCCTCCGGCATCGATCCCAGGAGCTGGGCTTCGATAATCGGCCACCTCAGCGCGACTCCGATGCGGCACATCCTTAAGAGTTTTTTCGGCTGCTTCCAGTCGGGCAGTCCTTTCAAGGCATCGGCCCCCACGAGGAACCAGTATTCCGCCTGTCTGGTCATCTGGAGCTCGGCCATCGTTTCCACGGCATAGCTCGGCCCGCCTCGGGTGATCTCCATGTCGCTCACCGCCAGGCCCGGGTGCCCGGATGCGAGCAGGCGCGTCATTTCGAGCCGCTGCCTTGCGGTTGCCTGCGCCTGCTCCTTCATTGGGTTGCGTTGTGCGGGCATGAGCAGCACCTCATCGAGTTCGAGATGCGCGATGGCGGCCTGTGCCAGGCGGAGGTGGCCCAAGTGCGGCGGATCGAAGGTGCCTCCCAGCACGCCTATCCTCATTCTTCGTACACCAGCTCGACGTCTCCGATGAGCACGGTGTCCCCCTCATCGGCCCCGCTTTCGCGGAGCCTGTCCATCACTCCGAGGCGCAGCAGCCGCTTGTGGAGGTAGCGCACGGCTTCGTCCTTGGTGAGGTCGGTCATCGCGACCATGCGCTCGATGCGTTTGCCCTTGATGCGGTAGTTACCGCCTTCCCGTATGATCTCCCATTTGTCGGGTTCCGTTTCGCGGCCGAGGGGGGTGAGCACCAGCGCCTGCGGCTGGGCTTCGGCTTCTTCGAGCAGACGGACGGTCTCGTAGAGCAACGGCTCCAGCCCGGCGCCGGTCACCGCCGAGATCGGGAAGACCTTTTTGGAATCCAAGACCGAACCGAATTTTGCGGCGAGTGCTTCGACTTCTTCGGGCTGCAGAATGTCGATCTTGTTGAGCGCGATGAGCCGCGGCCGCTTCCAGATGTCCTCGGAATAGAGCTTCAGCTCGCGCTCGATCAGCTCGTAGTTCCCGATGGGGTCGCTTTCGTCGACCGGAAACACATCCACCACATGGATCAGCACACGGGTCCGCTCGACGTGGCGCAGGAACTGGTGGCCAAGGCCATGCCCTTCGTGCGCACCCTCGATAAGCCCCGGCATATCGGCGACGGTAAAGCTGGTCTGAGAGAAGCTCACCACGCCAAGATTGGGGACGATGGTCGTGAAGGGATAGTCGGCAATTTTGGGCTTGGCCGCGCTGATGCGTGAGATGAGCGTGCTTTTACCTGCATTGGGAAGGCCCACCAACCCGACGTCCGCAAGCAGCTTCAATTCGAGCTTGGCCCGAACGCTCTCTGCGGGCGCTCCCCTTTCGGCGAAAGTCGGCACCTGGCGGACGCTGCTCACAAAATGCAAATTGCCGAAGCCGCCCTTCCCGCCGCGGCAAATCTTGAAGCTCATGCCATCGCGGTGGAGGTCGGCGAGCAAGATTGGGGTTTCCGGGTCCTCTTCGGGTATCTCCCACACGAGCGTTCCCACCGGCACGCGCACCTCGACATGCTTGCCATCCGATCCAGCTTTATTGCCGTGTGCGTCCGATCCGTCCTCCGCTTTGTATTTGGGATGGAGCCTGAAATCGTAGAGGGTGCGCATGTGGTGGTCTGCGATGAGCAGGACATCGCCGCCCCGGCCGCCATCCGCCCCATTCGGCCCGCCACGAGGCACGTGCTTCTCGCGATGAAACGTTGCGGAGCCGTTCCCACCTTTGCCTGAGATGAATTCCACGACTGCTTCATCCAGGAACATATCAGGAGTGTACCGGTAGGTTCAGAAGAACGTGTTGTAAAGCAGGCTGAACACAAAGATGAACAGCACGATTAGAAGCACGCTTACCACCCATGTCCAGAGCAGGCTCGCGCCAAACCAAAACGCTGGCCAAGCGGCGGTCGGCGGGGTTTCCGGCTCGACAGTCGGCATTTGCGTCTGGCCGGATTCTGCATCTCGAGAGTGATCGGCCTTCAGGACATCATCTATGAACGACGCCACGTCAGGGTCTTGCAGAAGGTCTTCATCTTCGAGCCACAGTTCCGTCGGCCCCGTGGAATAGAAGTCGAGGCTGCCCATCGCGCGCATCGAGGTCACGGGAATTCCCGCCTGCTGAAAAAGCTGTTCGTACATGCGCCCGAGGGCGGGGTTGGAGACCGTTCCGATGACTACGCGAGGCATGAATACATTGTAGATCGCCCCCTTGACAATACTAGTAGACTAGTGTATAGTAGTGCAATGAATGCGCATCCGAGACTCCTTGATTCAACCTGGAAAACAGAAAAAGTGAAGCCGACAAGCACTTCCGCCTGTTGGCCATGGCTCCTTGCCGGGCTTGTCCTATGGGCTTGCGCCGGCGTCTACCAGCAAAACGCCGCGCTCGATCTCCAGCTCTCCCAGGATAAGGCCCGCTATGCGGAGCTCGCCCGATAAGGCATACAATCTTGGAAAGAGCAACGGCGGTCGAGCATCCGCAGACTCTCCGGGCCGATCATGTATGCGGCATGAGCAAAACTGTGAAAGAGCACGAGGCCATGATTCGGGAATCGATCGATCCGCTCCTTGCGGGCGAAGCGGTCGGGCCAATCGAGATGGCCGATCGGGCTGCCTATAGCCGCTATCACTTCCACCGCGTGTTCAAGCGCATCATGGGGGAGACTCCTGGCGGAATGCGGCGGCGGCTACTCTTGGAGCGCGCAGCGTGGCTGCTCTCCAAGGATGGTCTGTCTTCGACCGAGTCAGCCTTCGAGGCCGGCTTCGAGTCCCTCGACGGATTCGGACGGGCATTTCGGAAAGCATTCGGCGTCCTGCCCAGCAGGTTCGCGCAGAGCGAAATACCCGTCTGGCTCCCGACTCCGAATGGCGTGCACTTCTCACCGCTTGTCCTCATGCCAACTGGAGGAAAGACAATGGATCTTATTGATAGACTTCTCGACCACGACCTTTACATGACGAAAAAGCTGCTCAAGGGCGCAAGCTTGCTTAGCGCTCATCAGCTCGATGCCCCACTGCCGTCTATTTCAAAGCCGCTATGCTGGGAGGAAGCAAACAGCCTTCGCGACCTGCTCCACCAGATGATTCTGGCCAAGGAGGTTTGGGTGGCGGCTGTTGAAAAGCAGGGATTCCCGGCTGAGGGGGATCGAAGCGTGGAAGCAATTATTTCCCGTGCGGAGGTTGCCTGCCCGATGTTCGATGGGCTCGTGCGTAGGGTCCGGGACGCCAACGAATGGGATACAAAGTTTGTGGATGAGCTCTGCGAGCTACCGGTCCCGTTCACGTTTGGGGGAATGATCGCCCACGTGCTGACGTTTGGGATTTACCGCCGTCAGCTAGCGATCGAGACCATGAAGCGGCTCGGCGTAGATGTGGGATTTGGGGACCCGCTCGGCTGGGAACAAGACCCTGCCGGCGCTTACGCCTAGATAGGAGCGTTAAGCGTAGAGCGTTAAGTGACTAGTCTTAACGCTCTACGCTTGATTGCTCAATATCTTCGCCGGTCCCATTCGACCCGGCCGCCGGTCACCGCATCGAAAAGCTCGATGGGAACGAAGTAGATGTCCCCACGGTCCCGGCTGGTAGATGAGAGCTCGCGCCGCTGCCGGTTGATCCTGTACCAGGTCTTGCCCCGGTCGTAGACCACTTCATTCCGCCCGTGCCGGATGATGACCCGCTTGCCATCATCGGTCCGCTCCAGCTTGGCGCCAACCTTGTTGCCCATTGCCCGGAAAGGAACCATTAGCGTTCGGCCATTCATGAACGGCTCTTCTGCGCGGTCGAAGCGCAGCTCCCGATTGTCGTAGAGAATTCGCCCCTCAAGTCCATAATAGGGCTCGTCTGGCCGGTTGCCGCCATATCTGTCGTCCACCACCCGCAGTCTGTTCCCAGTCAGGTCCTCAAAGAACCGGGCCTCCAGATAGAGGACGCCTCTGCGCTCCAACGAGTCATGCCGAAAGGGCTTGCGTCTATTGTTAAGGGTGTAGCTGTCATCGCCCACCCGGAATTCCGCTCGGTTGCTTTGCCATGTGATCGTTGCATAGCGACCGTCGCGTGTGATCTTCGCTCCAATTTTGTCAGCGGTGGCCCGAACGGGAAGCAACCAGGTATTGCCGACCGGTGTGGGTTTCGGATCCAGCCGAATGTTGCGCCCGTTGTATTCGATGTCTTGGGCAAGGGCTGCCGTCGTCAGTGCGCCCATTACCGTCAGTGCCACGAGGAAATTCGCTTTTCTATGCATCTGTTGCTCTCCATCCTTGCTCACGTTGCGAGTCTTCACTCTAATCAGACTTGTGAGCGATCTCAGTGTTACGGCTCCGCTAGGGCTCGCTCTGTTCCAAAGTTGTCCGTTCCTCATGGTCGAAGGTTGCTGGAACGGATGGGATCTCCACTGGAGTCCTTGGCCGCGTCTTCTTGCGCGCGGGCCTTTTGGCAGCGCGTTCTATTGCCCTTTCCGATACCGGCCACAGGGTGGCCTCGGCCCAGAAGGAGCCCAGGAACTCTTGCCAAACCCGCTCATAGACGACGATGGTCTGCCGAGCGATATTGGACCAGTCGAAGTCGGTGCTGAGCCTTGTCGTTGCAGCCTCAGACAGGCGTTTCGCTATTTTTGGATCGCCCAGCGCTTCCAAGATGGCCCATGAGAGCGATTCAGGGTTTTGGGCATAGGAAGTAAAGCCCGTCTTTCCGTGCAGAACCACTTCCTTGAGTCCGCCCGCGTCCGAGGCAACCACCGGCGCCCCCGCTGCCATCGCTTCGAGCGCGACGATCCCGAAAGGCTCGTACAGGGAAGGAAACACCGCCACGTCGGCACATCGATAAAGCTTGTGCAATGAGCGGTCCGCCATGAAGCCCGTGAAGAGCACCTTATCCGCCAGTCCGTACCAGTGGGCAAACTTTTCAAAGCGCTCGCGATTCCCGCCCCCCACGATCACGAATTTTGTGCGGGGCTCTCGCGACAAAACAACGCTTGCGGCATCCAACAGCACTTGGATGCCTTTCTCACGTACAAACCGCCCTACGTACAAGACGATATGCTCATCGTCCTCGGCGATCGTCCGTCGATGGTCAAGCCGCTCCTTATCCGACCATTGGAACTGAAACTTTGCCCGATCGACCCCGTTGTAGATCACGTCGATCTTATCGAGTGGACAGTCGAACTGGCGATGGACCTCGGCCTTCATGAACTCCGAGCAAACGATTACGCGCCAAGCTTCATAAGTGAGCCAATACTCCTGTTCGTGGATCGTGCGCTGCATTTCATTCCAGATGCCTCCGTTGCGCCCCTCCTCGGTGGCGTGGACGGTGGCCACAACTGGCAATGCATATTCATATTTAAGTTCGCGAGCCGCATCGAGGGAGAGCCAGTCATGCGCGTGGAAAAGAGTCGGTTCACCCCCCGGGCGCCAATCTTCGAGGAGTTGCGCAACCCTGGTTTCAGTGGCGTCGTTGAGTAGCTGGATCTCGTGGATGAAGTCGTTTGGCTTTTCCGCCAAGTGCACACGATGAATGTGGACGGCGGCAGAGTGTCGAGATTCCCCGTCACATTCGGGGCTTCGCACTTGACGCTCAACCCTCTGAACTTCTTCGTCCGGCGCTAGCGGCGTCTCTTTTGTGACGACATGGACTTCGATTCCTTGCAGCGCCAATTGTTGGCTCAGATCATACACGTGAGGGCTGATCCCGCCCACGATCCGCGGCGGATACTCCCAGGACAGCATGATGACGCGCACATGCACAGTTTGGAGCGTAGAGCGTAAGAATTGGAAACCTCCCCGATCCGTCGGGGGGTCTTACAAGCGAGGCATCTAGCTCATGCCAATCAAAAACCAGACGAGCCACACGCTCAAATATACAACCGAGCCCCAAAGGCAAATGCTCCGTACGAACGCGCGGTTGGTCCTCGCGTAATGAACCATCACGACCCATGCCGCGATGAGCGTCAGGCTCTTAACGAAGATAAACAGCCATTCGCTGCTTGCCAGGAAGGGCCGCATGATCGGATTCATCTCGACGATCATGCCCTGCGCGTGAAGCCAGGCCGTCGCGATCATATCCACGGCGCCGATTCCAATCAGAAGACCGATGGAACGCGTTGGTAAGATCGCTTTCATGGAAGAGACTCTGGGCAAGAACCGTGCCAGCGCTCCCAGAGCTGCCAGTTTCCGGGACGTCCCTCGCATGTTTCTGTGGAGGGGTGAGCATCAGCAACGGCAGCTTTACGATCTTCTCCAGCCTCCTGACAAAGTCGTCCTGAATATCCCGAATCCGCACAGAAGAGCCGCGATAGTTGTTGAAGATCATGCTCACGACCAAGGTCTCTCCGCCCGCAGTGGTGAGGTATCCGGAAAGCGAGCAGGCGCCCGTAAGGGTTCCCGTCTTACCTCGAAATGTTGATCCTGCGAGCCGTTTCTCCAGGGTCCCCATGGCGCTTGGGATGGCAAGGCTGGCCAGCCAGATCTCCGCTGTCGGCTGCTTGATGGCCCAGCGGAGGAGCGTCGTGATCGCTCTGGCCGTGATGAGGTTATGCCGGCTGAGGCCCGATCCATCCGATGGCTCGATCTGCTCCTCTGGAATCCCGACCGTCTCAGATAGGAACCGAGTAAGTCTCTCTCCTGCCACTTTCCAGGGCTCCTCGCTAAGCGGCCCCTCGCTCTTGGCGGCCAGCAGCAATAGGTGCTCGGCGATATTGTTGTCACTTTTGGTCAGGCATTCCTTGAGCATTTCCCTCAGGGGCGCGCCATCCACAACTAGATCAGGATCCCGCGTCGGCACCGAAAACCCAGTCAGCACCGGCCCGCCGAGTATGGACCCCGCCGCTTTCCAAGGCTCCCTCAAAGCTAGTGTGTCGAGCCTGGTGCGAACCGTGGGTAGCTTGCCCGTTACGCTCGAATGACCCGCATTGGGCGAATAGCGAACCCGTACCGATCCCCGGCTGTTGATATGGGAGACCCGCGTTCCGTAGTTTTGCGGCATGTAGAAGAGCTTCCCGTTCTCGGCCCAGATCTCAAACGACCCGCGATCAACCGTAAAGGCCGAGATCGGCGCCGCATACTTATTGGGCAGGTCGTCCCATTCCCAGCTCGGTCCCGTCCCTGGATTGTAAGCCTGCCGCACATATACAGGCAGCTTCCCATCGAGTTCGAGCTTCTTCCGAACTTCGCGCAGCTGGCCAAATGTCATCATTGGATCGCCAGAGCTTTCCACCGCCACGCGGTCCTCGAGCTTCCAAAACCTCGTCCTGGGCCGAAAATCCGCGCCGAGCTTATCCAAGGCATAGGCGCAGGTAAGGAGCTTCTGATTGCTTGCCGGCATGGCCCGAATCTCTGCGCCCCGCGAGTAAAGCACCGCCCCATCCATTTTCTCGACCCTTACAGCCACCACAGCGTTCTTCAGCTCCTTCGCTGCCAGGATTCGATCGAGATCGGCGGAAAGGTCAGGGGCAAATACGAGGGCCAACAGCATCAGAACTCCTCCTCGGGGAAGACCGGCTCCTCAATATGTTCGTAGTTGCCCGCTTCGATATCCGCCGCCATTGATGCCGCATACTCGCGAAGCTGCCCTTCCGGATCGCTCGCCGCGACCGACCTTAGTGCAGCGATAACCTTCGGCTTTGTATCCTGGTGCCACTCCACGACGTGGAAAAGCCCATGGATCGCACTGCGCCGCCCAACCTTGCTCGGCGCTTTCAGTATCTCGATCAAGACGGGGCCGCCATGCTCATGAGGCATATGTCCGCCCAATACGACCCCCGCCTTGTACATCGTCCGCGCATAGTCGTCAGTTGCCGTCCATAAAAGGTCGCGGATCGCCTGAACAGCCGCGACTTCCTCGTCCGGTGTTTCTGCGAAGCTGGGCAAGTCTTCAAAGAGATCGAGCACGCACCATTGCGCACTTCGCCGGTTAGGATGCCGCTCGTCTCGCAGGATCGCCAGCAGGGCGGGAAAGAAGAGCTTCGAGCTCGCATGGGTTTCGATCTCTGTGCGCGATTCGCTCGCCACGTCCCGATCGGGACAGTAAAGCAGCCGCAGAAGATCTATGGGTGGCAGGTCGCGGATATGCCCAGTGAACCGTCCGGGCAGCCCCAAGGTTTGGTGAATTGAGACCTGCCGCGCAAAGAGCGGGCCCGCCTCGCGCTCCAGATTGGCGAGCATTTCGTCCAAAGTGCCGCCCTTCGCCTCATGCCAGAGCGCGTCGCACCGGCCGAAGACCCCATGCGGCGTCCTCGCCACTCGCACATCGAACAATTCGCCGTGCGCCGACATCTGTGCCCGTCCGGTCCATTCGCTCGGGAGGACGTGGTATCGGTTGCTGACGGGGTGGGGCGGCCAGTGGAATGGAATGCGGTGGCCGGGGTCCCTCGCTTCCTGTGGCTCCCCGGTCGCAGCCGATATGATATAGGCCTCCAGTGCCGCCCTGATCTCCTCAGCAACTTTTGCCCCTGCGTTCGAGCCGGCCATCCTGCCGAGTTTACGCGAAAGGCGACTGCGTTTGGCCCTTCCGAGCATAGATCACGCCGCAGGTAGATTTATGGCATGACAAATTTGCCGAAGATCGCCATTGTTGTTGTGCTGCTTGTCGCGACGATGCTCACTGGGCACTTCTGGCTGAGCGGCCAGCTTGCCGGTCCCTATGTTGTTGCGATCATCGCTGCTATCGTCGGCCTCCACCTTCTCGCGGCACTTGTCATCCATCGCAAGCTGGGCTCCAAATGACGGCGGAAGGTTAGCTCAGGAACTCCACGAGCAGTCGGTGGAAATGGTGGGTGCCCGTCTCTCTGGTCGTCGAATAGCGACCTCTGTCATACATCCGCGATTTGATCCCTTTCTGCACCAACTCGATCACGGCCTCGTCTTCTCTCTCGACCCGATCCAGGTCGGCCCCTGCCCCAGATCGCAGTTTATCCGCCTGCCAGACATACGGATAGAAGCTCACCTTGGTCAGATCGGGAGCAAGAGGTCGCACCACGTTGATGGAGAGTCCCCATGGGTAGAAGTTGAACATCATGTTCGGGAAAAGCCAGTAGTAGTAGGCGGCGATGTTCTTGCCGTGGTCCGGCGATGATTCGGGAAGATAGAAGCATTGCTCGGCGTCGGCGGCCACCCCGAGCTGAAGAGTGGAATAGCGATAGAGCTCCGTCGTGTAGTTGCCGTAGTCGAGGGCGGAAGTGAGTGCGGCGTGGATGAACGGAATGTGGAAGCCCTCGAGATAGTTGTCGCAATACAGCGCCCAGTGGCCCTTGACAAGGTATTCGCGGGCACGAGTCGGCTCGTAGACGAATTGATCCAGAGGGAGCCATCCCACCCTGTCTCGCATTGGCTGCAGCACTTCGTCAAGTTCGCCGGCAGGACTCAGGGAAGCAAAGATGAACGGGCCCCAGAATCCATGCTGCACGTTGGGTAGATCATCCGCCGGAGATGGAAAGCCGCAAACTCCCTCGAACTCGGGCATGCTCTGAAACTTTCCGTCGAGGCCGAAGCGGCGGCCGTGATAGCGACAGCGCAGAAACCGCTCGTTGCCACCCGCCTCGCAGACGATGTTGCCGCGATGCGTGCAGACGTTCGATATCAGATGGATCTGATCATTCGTGTCGCGGGTGAGGAGCAAAGGTTCGTTCAGTGAGCCTTCGAGGAGGGTGATCGGGTGGGTCTGGCCCGGAACCTTGACCGCGTCTGTGTGTCCGATCCACTGCCACGATCTTGCCAAGACCTTGTCGAGGCATGCCTCATAGATGTGCGGGTCGGTGTAGAACCGTGTCGGCGGCGTTGCTGCCTCGCGGATGTCTTCATGAACAGTGAAGTCGAGCATACAGCTTCAGCCCTTGAATAGCGACTTGAACAGGAAGAAGAAATTGGCGGGGCGTTCGGCCAGGCGGCGGGTGAAATAGGGATACCAGGCTTCGCCAAAGGGAACGTAGATCCGCATGTTGTAGCCCTCGGCCCTGAGCTTTTCCTGGAGGTCGCGTCGGACGCCATAGATCATTTGGAATTCGAATGATGCCCTGTCTATCCCCTCCGCGGACACGAAGGCCTTGATCTCCTCCAGAATCCGCTCGTTATGGGTTGCGATCGCTGGATAATTGACCTCCTTAAGGGCACGCTTGGCAAGCTCGACGTACACCCGATCCACGTCCTTCTTGCTCGGATAAGCGATCTCCTTGGGCTCGGCATATGCGCCCTTGACGATCCGGATGCGCGCGCCGAGGGCGATCATTCGGTCCATGTCCTTGGGCGTCCGGTAGAGGTAGGTTTGCAGGACCGTCCCTGTATTCTTAAAGTCGGGCCACACGCGCTCGATCATCGAAACCGTGCGCTCGGTGTAGCGCGAGTCCTCCATGTCCACGCGGACGAAGTTGCCCCGCTTGTTGGCTTCGGCGAGCACCTCCCGATAGTGCCTTTCCGCAAGCTCGTCGCCCTGGTCGAAGCCGCATTGGGTGAGCTTTATGGAGATATTCGTGCGCTCTGAAGCCCCCCTCCTCGGAATGTTTGTGTCTGAGGAGGGGGGTTGGGGGGTGGAGCTCGATGCTTGTCTCCCTCCCCCCACCTCCTCCGTCATGCACGAACCATCACGAGGGAGGGGGTTCAAGCCCTTCGCATCGATCGCGCCGAGCATGTCGATGTAGGTGTTCTTGGCCGTGATCGCCTCGTCTACGCTCTTCACATTTTCCCCAAGCAGATCGAGGCTCAAAAGGAACCCCCGCGAGGACAGAGCGAAGCAGATATCAAGCGCCTCGCCCAACGTATTGCCAGCCACGAAGCGCTTGACCATGGGCCGAAACAGGAAAGACTTCTTGACCAGGCGCTCCATCCAGCCCCACGAGGTCACCTTCAAAACGAGAGAGCGGGAGAGCATCGGGGGATCAGTTTACCGGGCAACGGCAATAATCGTAATTCCAGCATTTATGCTAGTACCTGTCGCGCTTAAATCTTATATAGTGGCGCTAAGGCTTCGCCGGGGTGCGAATGAGCGCTTCGGATAGCAAGCCCGGAAGATGGCCGCTAGGCACATCGAAGTATTGGCGGCGACCTTCCGTTCTCTGGAAAGGAGGTCATACATAGTGAGACTTGCATATACAAAAGGGCTGGCCCTTGCAGCCCTTGCATTCATGGCGGTCGGACTCGCCAGTGCGGCAACGCTTTGGGACACTGGCGCGCCACACATGGTCAATTTCAACGGGACCGACACCTACCTCGGATACTCCTCCGGCAACGTCGGACAAGGACTTGAGCAGCGATGGGCTGCCGTCCCCTTCCGAATTGGCGGTGGAGGTGCGATCATCCAGAGGGTGGACGTTGACTGGTTCGTCGTGGGCGGTGGAGAAGCCGACAACGTGAACTACATCATATGGAAGCGAACCGGGCTGGCAGCGCCAGTAGCCGGGGATGAGTATTCCATGGGCGTTTTAGGCGCCTTTGGAGTCGGAACCGACGACCCTCGTGTTGATGGGGTAGACGACTGGCTGCACCAGTACAACGTCAATATCCCGATCGCCGCGGGAGACTACTATCTAACCATCTACGGAGATGGCGGGACCGCGCCGAACAACACCGCGTGGCTCACCGGCGGAGACTTGCAGGATGAGTCCCTCGAGCAGGCGTTCATGTGGCGCTCGTCCACATTCCCGGCTCCTGGGTTCCAGGTTTACGCACCGGGCAACATCCTGCCGGGTGCAGGAATGACGGATGCTGACGATCGTTGGAATCCTTCATTCGGGCTTTATGGGGAGGTTGTCCCCGAGCCTGCGACGATGGCGATATTTGCGGCAGGCTTGGCCCTGCTCGCCAGGCGCCGACGACGCTAAATCACTCAGGAAATGGAGCGGGCTGAAAGGCTCGCTCCATGTTTTGCTCAAAGTACAAGGGCGCCGCGTTGCTTGGGGGAATTGTGGGTACCGGTTGCCTTTTGCCGGCGGCTCGTGTACTTGGGATAGTCGCCGGGACGAACCCTTACAAGGGAATTACAACGGGCGCCCTCAATAACTCGCCCCCTCCCCCTGCCCCCTCCCCATTTCCCGGCACAAGGCATCCGGAAAATGGAGAGGGGGTTCCCGAAATCCGAAATCCAAAATCCGAAATCCGCCGCCCGTCTACAGCCTTTCCCTTGCCGCGCGGAGCTCGCGGATGAGCTCTTGCTGGCTGGCGGTGGCGGTGATGTCCGATCTTGTGCGCTCGATTACTGCCCTTAGCGCATCGCAGGTGCGACGGAGGCCTCCGGTCATGGAGTCGGCGAAGTCGAAGGTGATGAGGTCGTCGTAGATCGTCTCCATCTGGCTCAGGATACGGACGGCCCCTTCCAGCCGTCCCGCGCGCATCTCGTCGAGCGCAAATCGCCGCGCCTCGCTAGCCGCCTCGCCCATCCCGTTGAGGTAGCCCATCACCTGCACCTGGAGCTCTTCGGGCCGCGGATATGGCTTTCCGTGGACGATCGCCAGCATCGCTGCCGCTTCGACCATCTCCTTTTCGGCATCGTGAAGATATCCGGCGTAGTAGAGCTCGCCGTGGGGCTTTAGCGCCTCTCGCGCCTGGCTCGCGATCGCCTTTGCTTCCTGCAGCAGCATTTCGGCCTCGTCAAATTGGTGGCGATGCACGTGCCGGATGCACTTTGCGGAGGTTTGGATGAGCTTACGGCAGAGGGCAAGCCCCGCTTCCCTTGCCTCATGCATCTTGGCCGCTTTCTCTTTGAGCTCGATGACCGTCTCGTCCCAGCTCCGAATTTGTTCTTCGTTCATTGGATTCCTCCGCGCTGCTTGAGGCTGACATGGGTGAGATCGCCGATGATGACGTGATCGAGCACGGGGATATCCACGAGCTTGCCCGCTTCGACGAGCCGGTCGGTCACATCGAGGTCCTCGGGGCTCGGGGTCGGGTCGCCGCTGGGATGGTTATGGACGACGATGATGCTGCTCGCGCCCTCCCTTATCGCCTCGCGAAAGATCTCCCTGGCGCCCACGATGCTCATTCCAAGCGTTCCAACGTGGATTGTTCTTGTGCTCAGGACATGCTGCTTGCTGTCGAGGAGCACGCAGCAGAAGTGCTCCTTTTTTTCATGCCGGAGATGGTCGAACATCTCGGCGACGTCATCTGAAGTGCAGATTTCTTCGCGCGAGCCTTTGCTGGTCTTGCCCGCTCTTCGTCCCAGCTCGATCAGGGCCTGGCATCGGAGGACTTCAAATCCTTCCATGCCGGTTTTCGCCTTGAATGTCTCGGTGTCCATGTCGAGAATGCCCTCGATGCTTCGGAAGCCGACCATCAGCGTCCTCGCCCCGGCTTGCGCGGCATCCACATCCGACTCGTGGCGGGTGAACGCAATGGCGGCGAGGTCGAAGGTGTGGGCGTGGGCGACGCCGATGTTGCGAACCCGATCCACGACGCTTTGGGTTTGAGATGGCATATCCCTTTGATTCTGTCAGATTGGACGGACGGGAACGAAAAGCAACCCCGGAAGGCGCAGATGAACGCCAGAAGAATGGGCCAGGTTCTACAATATCCTGTGCGCAAGCCGAAACTGAGCCCGAGCAAGATCACGACCTACCTCGCCTGTCCCTCAAAGTATCGCTGGACGTATGTCGATGATCGCGGCAAATGGTACATGCGGTCGCGCAGCACCTACAGCTTCGGCTCGACCATGCACCGTGTGCTGGAGCGATTCCATGACTCCAAGCAGACGGGCGTGGAGACGGTCGCCGAGGTCATAGCGGCGTACGAAGAGAGCTGGATGAGCGCGGGCTTCACGAGCGCCGAGGAGATGGCGGAGGTCTATGGGGACGGCAAGGAGATTCTGGAGCGCTATGTCGAGGAGGCGCGGGTTCTGGCCGTGACGGCGAAGACGCTGTTTGTGGAAAGGCAGCTCCGGCTCGACCTTGGTCCATTCGTGCTGATCGGCCGGCTCGACCGGGTGGATGAGCATGAGGACGGCTCGCTAGAGATCATCGACTACAAGTCGGGCAGGCGGGCGGTGACGGAGGAGGACGTTGCCTGCGACGTGGCGATGTCCTGCTACCAGCTCATGCTGCGCGCGGCGTATCCGGATCGGCCGATTCGGGCTTCGATCCACGCGCTTTCTACAGGACAGAGGGCCAGCCATGCGATGACGGCATCTGAGCTGGACGAATTTGAGCAGGACGTGCGGTTCATTGGCTCGCAGATACTGGGGCATGACTACGAATACCTGACCCCGGTCTACCGCTCGCTGTGTGAGTCTTGCGACTTCCTTGTTCTTTGCCGGAAGCACGACGACTTCGTCTATCCACGATCACTTGCTGCCGCTGATAACGGCGATCACTGAGCTTTCGAGGAGCTCACGCGCGGCCTTCTGCAGGTCCTCAAGGGGGATTTGGCGCATCTCCGCATGGAGCGAGGGCGCGTCGAAGGTTTTGCCTGCTTTCATGAGCCAGTAGGCAGCCATGAACGCCCGATCCTCAAGGGAGTCACCGAGTGGCATCGAGCCCCCAAGATAGAGCGGGCTGAGCGGAATCGAGTTGAGCAGCACGCCCTCTGCCATGCCAAGCGTGCGTTCGAGGGTTTCGAAGCTCCACTTGTCGACGTCCTCGATGAGGCCCTTGCGCATCGATTCTCCGAGCTTTTCCGGCTCATCCAGCGGCAGCGTGGCGGCAAGCAGCCGAATCTTGAACCCCTTGGCGTCGGGCCACAGCACGGCTTCCTGGCGGTAAGTCGCTCCCATCGCGTCCCGCCAGACGCGCCAAGCGCTCGATGCCTTTCCAGTGCCGAGCGCGATGGCAGCCATGAGCTTTTGAGGGAATTGGGGATCGTTGGCGGTGAAGACCTGGCTGGACAGCTCAATCGTCGTCACGCTTCGGGTTCGGGAAAAAAGCGGCTTGGGAGGTCGGCTTGGGCGATAAGAGGGGAGCCTGGGGGCAGTCCAACCCTCGAATCGGGCCGCGAGCACGGCCTGGGCCTCACCGGGAACGAATGCGCCAGCCACGGCGATAGTCAGCTTGTCCGGGGAGAACGCCCTTTTGTAGAGCGAAACGATGTCCTCGCGCCGCAAACGCCCGTACTCGGCGACCCAAGGATCGAGGGCTTCTCGCCAGTAGGAGTTGAACCGATAGGGCAACGCTTTCTGGGCAGCCACGATCGCCTCCTCGGCTAAAGAAGCCCGGCGAAGAATCGAGTCGATCAGCGAGACAGCCGTCGCGAATTGCCCTTTGGGGACGACGAGCTGAACGCGGATATGGTCTGGCATGACGGTCGATCGCAGCCTTTGCCCTGCCATCGAGGAAAAGCGGCGGATAGTAGCGGCGGAGTAGTCGTCCGTGCCCTCAGACAGAACCTCCGCGAGAATTCTTGCATGGGCCAGCTCCCGGTCTCCGAGCTCCGGGAGCGGGGCGAGCGCCTGGATCACGATTCGATCCTCTGTCGCGTCCGGCAGTTCGAGAATGCGAGGGCCAGCACCGATCGCGGCGCAAGCGAGCAAGGCGATCAACGCCTCACCCCCACCGCTATGACGGATCTATCCTTTCCAAGCCGGTCCATCGCGGAGAGGAACGCTGCCTGTGTAAGCCCATTGATGGCGTCCAGCATCAGTTCGGGCCGGTGCGCCTCGCCTTGGACGAGCAGAAGGCCCCTAAGGTATGCGGAGCCGGCGGGCGTTTTTAGTTGGCGCTCGACCCACGATCTGGCCAAACTCTTTCCGACGGGGTAGAGCTCAGCGAGCTGGGCGGGGGTCTGAGCCTCGATCCATAAACCCAGGCCGCTGTTTTCATCGGTCCGCCCTACCAGTATCAGGCCGTTTTGGATGGACGGCGTATAGGTGACGAACGATTGATCGAACTGGGAGGCGACCGCTAGTGCGGCCGCGAGCGAGGCGGCGGTCATTGGATCCTTGTAGTCTTTAACAAGAGCGCCCCTGGCCTCACCAAAGGCGCCCACCGCCTCGCCACGAGCCGCCTTCCCTTCCCCCCTGCGCATGAATATGGACTTATCAGGAAGCGGCTTCAGACCGGCGAGCACTTTCTTAGCTTTGGAGGAGGCTTGATCAATGCTTACAGGGCCTGATATCACGAGTACAAGTCCGTCGGGGGCGAAGTGGAGTTTTTGAGTTTCGGCAAGGTCCTCGGGGGATGAAGCCATGCCGTCCAAGCTGCCAATGGGATCGAGCCCTTCATCGCCATAGCCGGCTTTCCAGGCCGCGGAAGACAAGCGAGATGGATCGGAGAGAAGGCCGAACTCCTGCGCCAAGACCTTGAGCTCGCGGTCGATCTCTGGTTGGGTGACCTTGAGAGGCTGCAATACCGCATTGACCGCATCCAGGGCCAGGTCGAGCTGCCCCGGCGGACCGCTGATCTCAAACTGCGTCGCGTCGCGGTAGGTCCTTGCCCAGAGGAAGCTGCCATTGCTTTCGAGCCTTTGGTCTAGGCTTCGCTTGGGGCCGAGAGCGAGGATGTGCTCGAGCAGATGCCTCTTCCCGTGCGTGGATGTCGATTCAGGGACCCGGCGCGAGCTTGCGAAGAGCTGAACTGAGAGCGTTTTGGCCTCTGGCATGCGCTCGACGAGGATGATGGCCCCGTTGGGGAGGGCGGTTCGGAGGCGGGGAGACTCTTGCTGGAGGCTCATTGGCCCCATAAGACACGTAAGGCTTATCAGCGGGAGCATCGCAAGTTGGACGGCGCTGCTAGTGGAAATAGCTCGCTCCATTGATGTCGATCACGACGCCCGATAAGTAGGCCGCTTCGTCCGACAAGAGAAACGCGACGGCAGCGGCACAGTCCTCAGGGCTCGCCATCCTGCCGACCGGGATGCCGGAGAGAATCTCGGGCAGCCGATCGTTCATGTCCTGACGCGCCATCGCGGTATCCACCCATCCCGGAGCTATGCCGAAAAGCTGGATGCCCTTCGGAGCAAGCTCGACGGCGAGTGATCTTGTCAGATTGATCAGAGCGCCTTTGGAGGCAGCGTAGAGGGCAGCCCCGCCTTCGCCTTTGAAGCCCACCCGGCTCGCCACGTTCAGCACCTTCCCTCCCCCATTTGAGGCGAAGTGGCGACAGGCGAGCCTGGTCAGCATCAGGGGAGACTCGAAGTTGATCGCGAAGGTGCGATGCCAGTTCGCCTTGAATGCCTGTTCCCCCGAGCGCACGAAATCGAGCGGCATGTACACGCCGGCGTTGTTGACGACCGCATGGATGGGACCATCTTCGAGGGCCTCCTTCCAGAGCTTCGTCGCGTTCTCGATCGAGTTCAGATCTGCGGCATAGACGCCCTTCGACTTTCGGCCGAGCGCCTTCTTGGTCCTCTTTGCTTCGTCGGCGTCCACTCCGTAGTGCAGCGCCACATCCCAGCCATCCTGGGCCAGGCGCATGGCGATCGCCTTGCCGATGCCGCGCGACGATCCGGTGACGAGTACCCTCTTCCCTTCCACGCGCGTAGTTTACTGCTCCGGGCTTCCCCCTCTCCATTTTCCGGATGGTTCGTGCCGGCAAATGGAGAGGGGGCGGGGGGAGGGGAAATCAGGATTCACCTGTCCCCAAGGAATGGCGGAAGTAGGAGCTGGGGGGTGAAAGGCCCAAGCACTAAACCTCCGGCAACCACAACCGACCATACTTGTAGTACAAGGCAACGCCATGGCAAATTCGTTCTCCCTATTCGTCCCTCTTACCGCTGCTGCGGCCGCATCCATCGCTCTCCTCGCGAGCCCACAACCGGACCGGGACGGTCCGGACACACACGGGCGGGACGCCCGTGCCACCACCTACGCCACTGACATCGCGCCGATTCTAGACAAGAACTGCGTGAGCTGCCATCGCCCCGGCCAGGTTGCGCCGTTCAGCCTCATCGGATACGACAACGCCAAAAAGTGGGCGTCCACGATCGTCGCAGTCACCAAGACCAAGCGCATGCCGCCTTGGAAAGCCGTCCAGGGCTTCGGCGAGTTCCTCGACGAGAACCGCCTCAGCAACGAGCAGATCGAAGCGATAAGCAACTGGGAAAAGGCCGGCATGCCCAGAGGCGACAAGGCACTGGAGCCCAAGCCGAGGACCTTCTCGTCAGAATGGGCGATCGGCGCGCCGGACCTCATCGTAAGCGCGAACAAGCCCTTCAGGATCGGAGCCGAAGGCAATGACGTCTACCGCAATTTCGTCATCCCCACCAACTTCAAGGAAACCAGATGGGTCTCCGGAATAGACGTCCGGCCAGGCAACCCCAAGGTCGTGCACCACGTCATTGCCTTCCTCGACGACAAGGACCGGGCCAAGAGGCAGGAAGACAACACCAAGGACGGGCAGGAGGGATACAGCAGCTGGGGCGGAGGCGTCGGATTTGAGCCCGACGGCTCGTTCGGAGGATGGGCGCCCGGAGTGCGCGCCAGGAAAAGCAACGGCGAGACCGCATTCGAGCTCAAGCCCGGCACCACCATCGTCATGCAGGTCCACTACCACAAGTCCGGCAAGCCCGAGGAGGACCAGACCAAGCTCGGCCTCTACTTCGCAAAAGAAAAGCCCAAGCAGGTCCTCAAGCTGGCCTGGCTCGCCAATCCCCTCTTCAAGCTAAAAGCCGGCGAGAAGGACCAGAAGGTGGAGCTGAATATCACCCTCCCCGCCGACATCACCCTCCACGGAGTCATGCCCCACATGCACATGCTCGGCCGCAGCATGAAGGCCACCGCCACCCTCCCGGACGGCAAGGTCGTCCCTCTCATCTACATAGATGATTGGGACTTCAACTGGCAGCTCACCTACGCCTATAAGCAGCCGATCCGCCTCCCCAAGGGCACGAAGCTCCATATCGAGGCGGTCTACGACAATTCGCCGGAGAACCCGCGCAACCCCCACAGCCCGCCCAAACAGATCACCTGGGGCGAGCAGACCACCGACGAGATGATGCTCTTCGTCGCCGCATATTCGACCGACGACAACAAGGGCTTCGACGACCGCGCCGCGCTGATCAAGGCCTTGTTCGGAAAGGGCGGGGGCTAGTTCAGTTTGGAGTTTGGAGTGGGGAGTTTGAAATCCGGCCCAACTACCAACAACCAATAACCAACAACCAATAGCCAACAACCAATAGCCAACAACTTTGCGATGCCTCAGTAGTGCGAGCACCCACCACCAATCGCCCTGGCTCTCGATCAACTCCTGAGTGCTCAGGACGAACCAGAGACACTACATACAAGGCATCGCAAGGCATCGCAAAAGGGAGGGGCAGTCGAAGCAGTCCGCTATCCATCCATCCCCGTCCCCCTGCCATCCGCGCGGATCGGCCATTTTCCCGTCCCAATCCCCCATCCATACCCACGGATCGCTCATCCATCCGCACATTTCTGCGACCCATCCGTACATTTCTGCGACCCATCCGTGCGTATCGCCGCCCCATCCGCACGGCTGGGATCGCATTCGGACGGGAAAATGGGGGATGCGGATGGGAGGATGTCCGCCTCCACCGGCGGTCCGGGCGAGGCATTCAATTGCGATGCCTCAGGAGTGCGCGGACTACTATCCATCACCCGGGCCCTCGATCAACTCCTGAGGCTATGATCTGGTGCATGGAGGAGCCAAGGCAGAGGCACTGGAGAAACAGAGCGCAGGGCGGAGACAGCGTCTTCATCACAACGACATGCCTCGATTTCGTCCATGCGCTAGACCGAATGGACATCAAGGATGCGATGTGCCAATTCACCTTCAGCCATTGCAAGAAGCACCATGCCAGGCTCGCTGCGTTCGTCGTCATGTCGCATCACTTGCATCTGCTGGTGAGGCTCGGAGAGCATCAGCCTGTGACAGACTTCATGCGCGAGTTCAAGCGGCGATCCTCATCGCTCATCCGGCCCATGCTCGCTCGATCTAAGGATCGCGAGTTCGACATGCAACGGGGCTTGAATCGGAATGCGTTTTGGCAGCGCAGCTTTCGAAGCGTTGTCGTGCTTAGCGAGGAGGTGTTTCGCCAGGAGGCGCATTACATCCATCTCAATCCTGTGCGAGCTGAGCTCGTCGCCCAGCCGGACGAATATCGGTGGTCGAGCGCATGGATATGGAACGCTGGGCTTTATGAGGAGGAGCTGGGACTTCCGCTCGATATGGATTGGCCCTCAGAGACGTAGGGGGAGACCGCGATGCCTCAGGAGTGCATCTTGACAAGCAATAGAAAATTCGGAGTCTCAACTCCTGAGGCTACGACCCACCGACTGCCTCAAAGCCTCAGGAGTTGGTCGTCTCGCCATTGATAGATGGTCGCCAGCGCACTCCTGAGGCATCGCAAGCGCGGTGGGCGCCCCCGGTGGCCATGCGGCCCCTGCGGCTGTGATCGCCGCCGCTGCCTGCAGCATCTGGTCCCTAAGCTCGTCCGGTCGTCTTTTGATTCTATCTGCTGCCATTGATCACTCCTGGATGCTAAAAGAGACGGGCGCAAAGGCTGTAAAGCGTCTCGCCTCGCCTCTGCCGGGTGGCGAGAGCGCTTTGGGGAGTTGCGCGAAGGCCTTCGCGACACCCGTTAACGCGTTCGCGAGACTCGTTAGAGCCTTGCCGGGTGGCACCCGAGCCTTGTCGCGGCGCGTTAACGCGTTCTCCAAGGGTAAGAGCGGCTTGCCGGAACGCGGCAGAGGCTTGGTGGCCTCAGCGCTTCTGCCGAGGCTTTGGTAGCGGGGCATCAATCGAAGTATATACAGATGGCACCCAAAGCAATTTGCCGCGCTTTGGGCCTGAAGTCAAGCGCACTTGGACGAGTTCGCCGCTCACATCCTTACCAACACATGCCATACCCCTCGGTATCGCGACAATGCGCCCATCCCTTTTCAGCCTCTTTATGGTCCCATAGTCGCCTTTGAGATCAGCCTCATAAAAAGTCAAAAGGTGTTCCACATCGAATGCCCCGGCAATTGAGTCGCTTGAGTTACTTGCATAAACAAAGCCGGATTCTCCTATATGGACGTTCAGAGTCTGCAGGTATCCCCCTGGGATGAAAAGCTTCTTACCCGAATGTTCTCCGCTCAGGACCAAGTAGCCGTTTGCCTTGATTTCTTGGTTGCGTTTTGTGTCTTGTCGAACTTGGCTCCTCGGCCGGTTGTCAACGACGCGGATGAGTTTCACGCGCACCCCCGGTTTCAAGCGAACAAACTCTTGGGGCATCATTACCGCGACCGCCGCAAAGTCCGCGGAGCGATCCGAAGCCTTAATCTTGTACTTGTCCTGGAGGTCATGCACCATCTTGTAACCGTTCGAGCTTGCGGCTCCGATCGCACCTGGGCTGGCAATGCGAAATTCCAAAGATGAAAGAAAATTTTGCGATCTGAGCATCCCAGCGACGAAAAAGAATCCTATAGAGGCAAGGGAGCGCATAACCATCCGATTAGTGTACCATCTCCCGGATTTTGGCCCTCCGGGACGAATCAACCGGCGCCCTCATCGATCTTCCCTTCCCCTTCAACACTCAACACTCAAACACTTCCCTCGGCTACATCCCTACGCCGGTGTAATACTTCATCCCCTTCCTCCACAACAGCTTGGCCATGGCGTAGCAGAAGACGACCCACATCGCCTGGAACGCGAGGGTCTGGGCGATGGCGGGGCCGGAGACGCGGCCGATGAGGATCTCGGTGGGCGCGCCGGTGGTGAAATAGAACGGGAAGAAATACGCCAGATTGCGGGCCCAATCGGGGAGGATCGCGATCGGGAAGAGCTGGCCTGAGAGAAAGAGCATCGGGACGTAGTACAGCTCGAACACCGAATAGATCTCGGTGATGAAGAGGGCGAGCATGGCGATCATCATGATGAAGTTGAAGCTCACGAGATGGCCGAGCGCGACGGAGGCCCAGAACTCGATTCCGAGATTGAGCTTTGCCCCTTGCAGGTAGCCGCTGTAGGCAAAGAGCAGGCCGACGAAGATGGGAGCGAAGATGCAGCTCCTGATGATCCGCCAGCTGAGGTTCCTAAAGAAGGTGTATTGATAGAAGCTGACGGGGCGGATGATCTGGGCGGAGAACTGGCCCTCCTTGATCTCGGTGGCGACGTCCCACATCATATGGCTGGTGACGAAGCTTCCGAGCATGAGCATGCTGAGGTAATAGAGGACGAAGTCGGCGGTGGTGAAGCCAGCGATGGGGCCTGTTTTGGATGCTGCGGCCCATACGAGGGGCATGGTGAGGGCGGTGACGAGGTCGGTCATGACCCATATGAGGCCTGAAGCTCGGTATGCGATGCCTTCTGCGAAGAAGACGGTGAAGATGGCTCGCCACTTGCGGAGGGTTGTGGTCATTGCTTGGATTTGAGTATTGCACCGGGGGCTTTGGAAAAGAAAAGAGGCTCCCCTGGATGGGGAGCCTCTCTTTTGGGAGGGAGGAGAAATGCGCTTAGCGAATCCGCTTGGAGCGCACTTCCACCTGGGGCGGAGGCACGCTTTGCTTCTCGCGCAGCCTTTTATTCTCTTCCTTTAGCGCCTTGATCTGGGCTTCGAGCGCGGCGATCTTCTGCATCAGCGCGGATGTGTTGCCGGATGAAGTCTTGGCGACTTCTGCTCCGTGAAAGTCCTTCATCGCGAGCTCTTTTGCCTTCACTTCGCGCGCTGCCTGCCCTCTCTTCAAGACGATCTCGACCTCTTTCATTGCCTGGCCTTGGAGCTTCATCGCCTCTTCCATGGCGATCTGGTGCTCTTTGGGGATGCCACCCTGCTTGGCCGCTTTTTCCATGGCGATCTTGTGCTCTTGGGAGAGGGCGCCTTCCTTCATCGCTTTGTCGACGATGATTTTGTATTGGCCGGGAACCTTCATGGTCTTCTCGATCTCGACCTGGTGGCCCTTCATCGCTTTCTCGATCGCGATCTTGTGCTCCTGGGAGAGGGCGCCTTCCTTCAAAGCTTTGTCGATGACGATCTGGTACTCGCCTTGGCCCTTCATGGCTTCTTTCATCGCCTTGTCGATGACGATCTGGTACTCGCCTTGGCCCTTCATGGCTTCATCGATGACGATCTTGTGTTGCTGACCGCCCTGCGTGGTCCACGCGCCTTCTTTCTTGACCTTCGACTTTTGCTTCGGCTCGGGGGTCTGGAACATCTTTTCGTCGAAGAAGCGCTTTACCGGCTCCTGCTTGGGCTTGCCGGTGATTTCGTAGCGGTATTCGTACATCCCCTCGCCCTTGGGTCCCTTGACGATAGCCGGGCTCCACGTCCCACTCTTTTCCATCTTCTGGAAGAGCTGCTTGAGCTCGTCGGCCTTCATGCCCTCCATCATTTTGGGGAGTTCCATGAGCTTCGTCCGGTCCATCATCAGCGGCGCAAGAGGATGGTCGCCTGCTGCCATTCCGCGGGACTTCATCAGCTCGGCCAGCTCTTTGGAGAGCTCCGCCAGCTTGCGGCTCAGCTCCCTGATCCGCTCGTCGTCTTTGTTTCCTCCCTGGGCGATTGCCAGGGGCGCCCTGGTGAGGCTGGTCGTAGCCTGCAGGATTGTGCCGGCCTGCAGTACGCGCATCTTGCCGCTCGGATCGAGAACGAGGGTTCTTCCTTGGTCGGCCGGGGTTAAGGTCTTGGACTCCTGCGCGGAGGCTGCGGCCACCAGCGCGAGGAGGGCTATGGGTGTTAAGAATCGATTCATGCTATGTCCTCCGGGATTCGCTGACAAGTAATACAGCATCGATGGCGCGGATAGTGCCCGCCGGTAAAATCCTGTCTCATGTCGCGGATTGTATACACGCTGGCGGTGGGAAAGCCAAGGTTCGCCGAGATGGCGATGGGGCTCGGGCGGTCCTTGAGCCTCATCGGGGATACGACTCCGCGCGTCATTGTGACGGACCAATCCGGCTACGACTGGAAGCGCTACTTCGACGATGTGCTCGAACCCAGCGACCCGCTCGAATGGATATTCTTTTCCAAGCTAACCGCCCTGGAGCGCACCGGCGCGGATCAGGTGCTTTTCATTGATAGCGACAGCCTTGCCTTCAAGAAGCTCGACCCGATCTTCGATTACTGCGCGGGAAAAGGTCTTGCGGTACAGGGCGAGATGCAAAGCTCGGGGCCATGGTATGGCGATCTGGCCGAACACTGCCGCAAGCATGGGGTTCCTGCTCTTCCCAAGTTCAACGGTGGGCTCATTTATTACGAGCGAGGAGCGGAGGCGGCGATCGAGGTATGCCGCGACTATGGCCGCCGGGCAAGGGAGCTAGGATTCCAGCGCGATGATCCTCTAGTTCCCGATGAGCCCTGCATTGCTCTGGCGATGGCGAAGGAAGGAATCGGGCACCTGATACCGGAGGAGGCAAATTTCACCAATACGGCTGTCGGACTCATCGGGAAGCTGCGCATGAATGTATTGAAGGGCGAGTGCCGCTATGTGTGCCGCCGATACCACACGCGCTATGTCGAGCCTTTCGTCTTCCATGCGGCGCGTTATGGCTCGTTCTTGATTTATTGGCGCCAGCTTTCACGGCTCAAGAATCTGGAGCGCTATGAGGACCGGCATGGCTACGGCCATATGTCGGCTTGGCAGAAATTGGAAAGGTCCGTCCAGAGGCGCTGGCTCAAATACGTGGCGAAAAAACTTTGAAGCGGATCGTCTTCACGGTCGCGACCGGTGCGCCGCGATATGCGGAGATGGCGCTCGGGTTGGCTCGTTCCCTTGGCCTCATCGGCGACACCACGGAGCGCGTGGTCATGTCCGACATCGCGGATCCGAATCTGGCCAGGTGGTTCGATCGAGTCGTACCGCCTGTGGCGACGTCATTTCCCTACCTACGGAAACTTTCGGCTCTCGAAACGACCGACGCGGATCAGGTCCTGTTCATTGACGCGGACTCGCTGGCCTTTGGCAAGCTTGGCCCCATCTTTGATTATTGCCACGGAAAACAACTGGCGGTTCAAGGCCAGATTAAATCCGAAGGCCACTGGTATGGATGGCTGGAGCGAACTTTGCCTCGCATCGGGCTCGATGAGATCCAGCAATTCAACGGCGGGATGATTTACTACGAGCGTTCCCCGGAAACTCAAAGGCTGTTCAAGGAGATCGCTAACGTGGCGGAGCACTATGAGGACACCGGGCTAGATACCTTTAGAGGGCATATCCCCGACGAGCCGTGCATCGCAATCGGCATGGGCAGGTCGGGAGTCGGAGAACTCATCCCGAACGAGCTGGACATCATGAACACTCCGGTCGGGCTTGTCGGCAAACTTCATCTGGACGTGATGAAAAACGAATGCCTCTTCCTCAAGAGGGCCGACCGCATGCGTCTGATCAGGCCGGTTCTGTTTCACGCCGGCAAGTATGTGAACAACACCCTCTACTGGAAGCAGCTTTCGAGGCTCGAAATGCTGGACCGATACGAACAAAGCCATCCCTATGGCCGCATGTCGTTCGGACACAAGCTGCGCCGGAGCATCGAGCGCCGAATCCTCAAACTCCGGGGCAAACTCTGAATTCTAGTAAACTTCCAGAGTCTAAAAGATGCTCACCAAGGTCGCTTCCGAGATGGTTCCGCGAGTCCAAATCTTGGACATTCCCGTCGATGTGGTTACGATGGACGAGGCTCTGGAGAAGGTCAAGGCTTTCATTGCTTCGGACGGATCGCACATGGTGGTGACGGCCGACGCGAGCGGGATCGTCATAGCCCAGTCGGATCCCGCTTACCGCGAGATTGTGCAGAATGCCGATCTGGTGACCCCCGACAGCGTTGGCGTGCTTTGGGCGGCAAAGCGATATGGACAGATGCTTCCGGAGAGGGTGAGCGGCGTAGATTTGGTGGACCGGATTTGCGCCTTGAGCGCGGATAAAGGGTATCGCCTCTATTTCCTTGGCGCAGCCCCAGGCGTTGCTGAGATCGCGGCTGAGAAGCTCCGCCTCAAATACCCTGGCTGCAATATCGTGGGCTCGCGCCATGGCCACTTCCCTGCCGACAGCGACGAGATAGTCGCCACGGAGATTGCTGCATTCAAGCCCGACGTGCTCTTTGTGGCAATGGGCATCCCCCGCCAAGAGAAGTTCATCACGGCGACCCGATCGATTATAAGGGCAAAGGTCGCTATGGGGGTCGGCGGGTCTTTCGACGTTTTCAGCGGCAAGGCCAAACGCGCGCCGAGGCTCATCCAGAAGATGAAGCTCGAATGGCTTTGGCGCCTCATTCTGAACCCCAAGAAGATCAGCAAGGCAAAAACACTACCGAAGTTCGTCCGGCTCGTGATGAGGGCGACGAGGTGAAGATCTACACGAAGACGGGAGATCGTGGCGACACCGGCCTTTCAGGCGGGGCGCGCATAGGAAAGGAGGAGCCGCGTATGCAAGCCATCGGGGACATTGACGAGCTTAACGCTGCAATCGGCGTCGCGCGGGCATTGGGGGCCGGAGGCCTGGATTACGGCCTCGAACGCATCCAAAGCTGGCTCTTCGATGTCGGCGCGGAACTTGGAAATGCTCGCGAAGACCAGCACCGCCGGGTCTCGAACCTTCAGAGCGAGGAGCTGGAGCGAAGCATGGATGATCAAACCCAGCTCCTGGAGCCCTTGCGCAGCTTCATTCTTCCGGGCGGCTGCCCACTTGCTGCACATCTGCATCTTGCGAGGACGGTTTGCCGCCGTGCGGAGAGGAGCGTGGTGCGACTCGACCGTATTGATGGCGTACGCTTGGACGTCAAGATATTCCTGAACCGCCTTTCGGATTGGCTTTTTGTCGCGGCCCGAACGGCGAACGCCCGCGCCGGCGTCGAAGATACTAAGTGGAAACACTCGGAGGATTGATTTCGTGTTAACTGCCGCCATCGCCCTATTCACATTTGTCGCCCAGGAGCCGCAAGCCACCCCAAGGCCTTCGGAACTGATCTCGAAAATGATCGCCCATTACAACAAGGCGCAGACCCTGACCGGCACGATCAAGCTCAGGCAGGGCGCGAATGGCCAGGCAGCGCAGGGCTCGATTGACACTGCGATACAGTTCGAGCTCCCTTCAAAGCTCTACATAAACCAGATTCAAAACACATCTGATCCCATGCGATGGCTCATTACGAGCGACGGAGTCCAGTTCGCCTATGACACGCCCGAAGAACTACCTGGCACACGGCGCAGACTTGTTGAGAAGGTGAAGCCAAGGCCGAACGAGACGCTCGACGTAAAAGGTATCTATAGCGCCGCCGCTCGCAGCCTTGGCGACCGAAGCGCGCCTCTGGAGATCGCAATCGGCAGACCAGGCGACCTCAAGTTCTTCACCCAGCAGCTCGTCACCCTCGAATACGCGGGTCGGACGAAGATTGGCGAAGAGGACGTTCACGTTATCCGAGGCGGATGGCGGGAGTATCAACAAGTTGGCGCCATAGACAAGGTCACGGCAACCGGCACTTACGAGATATTCATCAACGACCTGAGCGACTTCCGCCGCTACATCGTGTATCAGTCCATCCGTCCCAGCGTGAATTCGGCGATCATCAACGTGGTGAGCCAATGGGATATCAATCTCGTGGTCAACGGTAAACCCGATCCTGCGCTCTTCAAAGTTGTCTTGAAATAAGTTCTCCGGATCTCGGTGAACGGAATATAACCCTTCCGACACCAAAGGGGCAGGAGAACAACAATGAAATTCCTCGCCCTTTGCCTCGCACTACCTTTCTTAGTCGCCGGATGTCAGCAGGTGGAGAGCCCCGGCCCGACGCCTCAAAGCCCTGCGGCTCTCACGTCGATTCCCGACGTCCCCAATTACTCGCTCGGAACCCCGATTAGCTACGGCCGACTCACTGTGGTCCCTGTTCTAGCCAAGGAGAATCAGCAAGTCAAGGGCGACTACGCCACTCTCGCAGAAGCCAAAAAGAACGGATGGGTTGAGATCATCGAGCGGCCCAGCAACGAGACCGTCAACCGCCTCCTCGTGCGCAATACCGGCCCGAAGGACGTGCTCCTCCTCGGCGGAGAACTGCTGCTGGGCGGCAAGCAGGATCGGGTCGTAGCCTATGATACGGTCGTCCCGGCTGGCAAGGAGATCGAGGTCGAGGTGTATTGCGTAGAGCAGGGCCGGTGGGAAGGTAGCAGCAGCAAATTCGATGGCGGACAAACGATGGTGCCTGACCGGGTGCGGAAGTCTGCCACATATGAGAATCAGGAAGAGGTTTGGAATAGCGTTGCCGAGTACAGGGACAGCGCGGGCGCGGCAAATACGCCTGGCACGACAATTCGGGGCGGACTAGAACAGGAAGAGGTCGCCAAGAAGATGGACAGCGGCCTTGCCACCCTCTTGGCGGAGCTCGAAGGCATAGACAATGTGGTCGGCGTCGTGGTCGCGATGGATGGAGAGGCTCGAACGCTGGAGCTGTTCGGCAATTCGAGCCTTTTCAAGTCAGCTCAGGAACCACTGCTCAAGAGCTTCCTCGCGGAGTCCGCAGTTGCATCCGATTCACGTTCGATCATTAAAACCGACTCACGAATCCTCTTAAAAGCCTGCGCGACATTCGTTAGCGACGTGCTGACCTCTCGGCGGCGACTCCGGACCACAGCCAATGGCAGCCAGGGATTTGACCTCGCGCCAACCGCGGACGGATCCATGCAAGGCCGCGAACTTGCGGACAGGGACTATGAAGGCAAACCCGCAGAGAAGGCCGAAGGCCTTATCCACGGCACCTATAGGCGCTAGCGTCGCTTGAGCAGTTGGGCGAACGGCAGCTTGGCCGGCGTCATATAAAGGGGCGGCTGCAGGTTAAAGAAGTCGCCTGGCGCCTTGGCGAGCTTCTTTCCGCTCTCAAGGTCGCGGTAGACGATCACCTTCCTGATCACCTTGCCCGACAGCGCGCTGAACCAGAGGATTCTATGGATGCTGACGCTGCCGTAAAAGGTGTTATGGGTGGAGTCGAGCTTGACCAGCTTGTCAGACCAGAATATGTACGTGTTCGACTGCGCCCAATCGCCCGAGGGGCTGCTGAGCGTAAGATCTACACGCTCCGGCGAAGACTGCTGGGGATACACCAGGGCAATCTCGTAGAGGTTCTCGCGCCTCGCCTTCTCGAGGGCTTTGACATCCTTGTACTGACGCCAATTCGGCTTCTTCGCTTCGTAATTGGCCGCATCGCCATAGACTAGCGGCAAGTAGCGCTCGGCATACTTGCTCTGCTCCGTCACATACTTGTCGATCCCTTCGACGGTAAGGGTTTCTTGGGCCATTAGGAGGAAGGGCAGTAGGGTAACCATGCCTCAAGTATGTATGGAAGTCTGATTCGCCATCTACAACCGCAACGAGATGGTGTCAAGGGAGTGACCGTAAGCTATTTATCCAACGCAACCTTGACCCGTCCCTGTATCGCAGCCTGAGCTGAGGCCAAGCGGGCGATCGGGACGCGGAAGGGGGAGCAGGAGACGTAGTCGAGGCCCAACTCCTGGCAGAAATAGATCGACTCGGGGTCGCCGCCGTGCTCGCCGCAGATGCCGCATTTGAGGCCGGGGGTGTTCTTTCGGCCCTCTTCGACCGCCATGCGCATCAGCCGCCCCACGCCAGCCACATCGAGCGTCTCGAACGGATTGCGCAGAAGGATCTTCTGCTCGACATACCGGCCCAGGAACTTACCTTCTGCGTCGTCGCGTGAGAAGCCGAACGTGGTCTGGGTGAGGTCGTTCGTTCCGAACGAGAAAAACTGGGCGTACTCGGCGATCTCCCCAGCGGTGAGGGCGGCGCGGGGCAGCTCGATCATGGTGCCGAACATATATTGAATCTCGACGCCCTGCTCCTTGACGATGCTCTTGGCTTCGGCCTCGAGCTGGCCCTGGACGACTCTGAGCTCGTTCACAGTGCTTACGAGAGGGATCATGATCTCGGGGAGGACCTTCTTGCCTTGCTTGATGAGCTTGGCTGCGGCCTGGAGGATCGCGCGGGTCTGCATCACGACGAGGCCGGGAAAGAGGATGGACAGGCGCACGCCGCGCAGTCCGAGCATGGGGTTCTGCTCCTTCATCGCCTCGACCTCGGCGAGGAGCTTGCTGCGCTCTTCGTACTTGGCGTGCAGCTCGTCGTTCCCGAGGTTGATGCGCGTCCTTAGCTCCGTGGTTTCCCTGACGAGCTCTTCGTAGTTGGGGAGGAACTCGTGAAGGGGCGGGTCTATAAGACGGATGGTGACGGGCAGGCCGTCCATGACCTCGAAGATGCCCTCGAAGTCCTTCTGCTGATAGATTTGGAGCCTATCGAGCATGTCCTTTCTAACTTGCTCGTCTTTGGTGAGGATCATTTCCTGGACGAGCGGGAGGCGGTCGGCCTCGAAGAACATGTGCTCGGTACGGCAGAGGCCGATGCCTTCCGCGCCGAAGTCTAGTGCTTGCTTGGCGTCGCGGGGATTGTCGGCGTTGGTGCGGACCTTCATGGTGCGCATGCCGTCGGCCCAGGACATGAGCTCGCCAAAAGCGCCGCTCACCTCAGGGGCGATAAGCGACAGTTCGCCGAGGTAAACGTTGCCGGTACTGCCGTCGAGTGTGATCCTGTCGCCCTCGCGAACGATGTGGCCTCCGGCTTGGAACTGGCGGGCATGGGTGTCGACATCCATCTTCTCTGCGCCCGCAACGCACGGAATTCCAAAGCCTCGGGCCACGACTGCGGCATGAGAGGTCTTCCCCCCTCTGGCGGTGAGGACACCTTGCGCGGCCAGCATGCCATGCACGTCGTCGGGATTCGTTTCGTCCCGAACGAGGATCACCTTTTCGGTCGCCCCACGCTCGGCTGCATGGTCCGCGTCAAACACGGCGACTCCAACAGCTGCGCCCGGAGATGCGGCGAGGCCGGAAACAAGGAGATTAGCGGACGCGATCCCCTTGGGATCGATCCGTGGGTGCAAGAGTTGGTCGAGATGGCTTCCCGTTACCCGTTGGATCGCGGTTTCCTTGTCGATCAACCCTTCATGGACCATCTCGACAGCTGCCCTTACCGCAGCCGGCCCGGTCCGCTTTCCGGAGCGGCATTGAAGCATGTAGAGCTTGCCGTGCTCGATCGTGAACTCGATGTCCTGCATGTCCTTGAAATGGTCCTCCAAGGTGTTGCACACGCGGACGAATTCTTCATAGACCTTCGGATTCTGGGTTTGCAGCTTGCTGATGGGAACGGGTGTGCGGACTCCGGCAACCACATCCTCGCCCTGCGCGTTCATCAGGTACTCGCCGTAGACCACCTTTTCCCCTGTGCTCGGATCGCGCGTAAAGGCGACACCGGTGCCGCAGTCGTCGCCCGCATTGCCATAGACCATAGACTGAATGTTCACGGCGGTCCCGATTTCGTCCGGGATTTTCTCTTGGCGCCGGTACGTGATCGCGCGGTCGTTGTTCCAGCTCTTGAAAACGGCTTCGATGGATAATTCGAGCTGCTCCCAAGGATCTGAGGGAAAGTTACGCCCCGTGCCTTTCTTTACATGCTCGAGGAAGAGACTGCAGACCTCCTTCATCTGGTCGGCTGTCAGGTCCAGGTCTTGTTTGGCTCCAACTTTTTGCTTGTAGTCTTGGAAAATCTCCTGGTCGAAGTCGTGTTTGCTGAGTCCAAATGCCACATCGCTCAGCATCATAATCAGTCGTCGGTAAGAGTCGTAAACGAAGCGTGGGTCCCCCGTCTCTTCGATAAGGGCGGCAACGGTTGTTTCGTTCAGTCCAAGGTTCAGAACAGTGTCCATCATTCCCGGCATCGAAAATTTCGACCCGGAGCGCACGGAGACGAGCAGGGGCTTGGCCGCGCCGCCGAACCCTCTCCCCATTTGGCCTTCGACGTCGGCCATCGCGGCGCCTATTTCGTCCATCAGACCACTGGGCAGGCGTCCGCCCTGTCGGTAGTAGTCGTTGCAGACTTCGGTCGTTATGGTAAAGCCGGGAGGCACCGGGAGGCCGATGTTGGACATTTCGGCTAGGTTCGCCCCTTTGCCGCCGAGTAGGTCCCGCATCTCTTTGTCGCCTTCGCGGAAGAGATAGACGCGCTTATTGGTCATAGAATGTTCCTGGGGCACACCCGACGACAGCGGCGGGGTGAGTGGATTAGGCGATTCTACCTGCGCGTTCCCGTGCCGGCACCTCGTGCCAGAATGGGCTCAAGTGAGAAGCAGACATGTCGTCATCGTTCTCCTATGCCTTGCGGCCACCTTGGGATGCAGGGCGCCCGCGAAGCCGATCTCAGGGGTCTTTGCCAGCCCTGGCGCGACGTTGGAATTGCTTGCGGGCAAGAGATTTGTGCTTCAGATAGGCGCTGACTGGATCGAAGGCGAGACTTCCTCCATGAGCACCGAGGTCATGCTATATCCGAAGAGCTTCAACGGGAAGGACAAGGAAGCACTCGACCTTTGGAGCATCGGCGAGGCTGGACAGGGCCGCCGAGGAATGGACCCCTATTTGATCACGAGCATTTATGAGCCGGTGCAGCTAAAAGTCGGCGAAGGCGGCGCGATTCTAACGGTGGTCGAGAAGCCCAATGCAGGGGGTAAAGCGTCTCCGATCTACAATGGACTTGGCGCTTTAACCAAACGCTAGCGAGATAATATGAAGCTGAAAGCAAGTTTCCTCATCCTGCTGTGCTTTGCCACGGCGCTGTCGCAAAAACCACCCCTCGACCACGACATCTACGACAAGTGGCCATCCATCCGGGGCACCGAGATCAGCCGCGACGGAAACTGGCTGCTCTACGGCGTCGGTCCGGCTGTTGGCGATGCGGAGCTCTTCATCCGGAGCCTCGACGACGAGACGGTTATCAAGGTTCCGCGGGGCGCGAATGCTCGGTTCACGTTCGATTCTCGCTTCGCGGTCGCGACCATCGTGCCAGCAAAGGCGGATGCTGACAAGGCGCGCAAGGACAAGAAGCCCGCGCCCAAGAATGCGATCGCCATCATCGATCTGCTGGCGGCAAAGGTCACCTCGATCGAGAATGTGCCTGGCTTTCGCCTTGCGGAAGACGATAAGGGCTGGGTCGCCTTCATCCCAGATAAGACTCCTGCCACTCCTTTGGCAGGCGGACAGCCTCCCAAGGAAGAGCCCAAGTCGGAAAAAAAGAAAGACCACGCGCTGGGCAAGGACCTCGTCCTCATGCACGTCCCGACCGGACGAAAGCTCGAAATTCCAGACGTTGTGGATTACGTATTCGACAAGTCCGGCGACACCTTTATCTACACTCGCTCGACCAAGGACGGCAAGGAGGATGGCGTTTACAAGCTCGAATTGGCAGCATCCGGGATCTCCACTCCAGCCACGGCCCTCATTGCGGGGCTGGGAAACTACAAGGGGATCGCCGTTTCAGACAAGACCGGCGATGTTGCCTTCATCACCGACCGAGACGATTACAAGTCTGAGCAGCCCGGCTTTACGCTCTACGTCACAAGTCAGGGTGAGGGTGTGTCAAGAGCGATCGCCAAGCAGGGCGCTGGGGGCATTCCGGACGGCTGGTGGATCAGCCCGACTAGCAACGTCACCTTCAGCGAGAGCGGCAACCGCATCACTTTCCGCACCGTGCTAAGGCCAACAGTTGAGCCCAAGAAGGAAGACATCCCGGTCGAGGATCAAGTCAGCCTCGACGTCTGGAATTGGAGGGACCCCGAGTTGCAGCCGATGCAGCTCCTCGGCGCCGCAGCCGAGCGCAATCGCACATTCGCCGCAATCTACGATCTCCGTACGAAGAGCATTACCCAGCTGGAAACTCCCGAGATCAGAGGCGTGAGCGTGGGCGCGCGGGGTGACGCCCGGTATGCGCTCGGCAGCGACAACCGGCCCTACCGACAGCTGGTCTCGTGGGACGACACCTATACCGACTACTATCTCATCGACCTCGATACCGGCAAGCGCACGCGGATCGCCGAGAAGTCCGGCACGAACGTCAGCCTCTCGCCGGACGCCAAATACGCCTTCTGGTACGACCAGGACGTGCGGGCCTGGTACACGCTAGAGACCAGGACTGGAATCAAACGCAATGTGTCGGCCAAAATCCCGAATGCCCTATTCGATGAGAAGGACGACCACCCCGCGCCTCCGCCCGGACTCGGGAGCGCCGGCTGGACAAAGGGCGATGCCCTGTTCGTCATCTACGACGCCTACGATCTTTGGGCACTGGACCCGTCTGGCCAAAAGGCGCCCATAAACGTCACTGACGGCCTGGGCAGAGCATGGAGCATCCGCCTCCGGAACATCCGCCTCGACCGCGAGGTGGACCATATCGGCGACACACTCCTCCTCAGTGCGGTCAATCTCAAATCCAAGGCGAGCGGCTTTTACCGCGATCAGATCGGCAGGCGGATTGAGCCGCAGAGGCTCATCATGGAGGACAGGGCGATGGGAATGCCGACCAAAGCCGACGGGGCGGATACGGTGTATTTCACGAAGCAAACCTTCACCGAGTTCCCGGACGTTTGGGTCAGCGACCTTGAATTCAAAAACTTGTACAAGGTCACGGACGCAAACCCCCTCCAAAAGCAATACAACTGGGGCACAAGCGAGCTCATCGAATGGACGTCCCTGAACGGCCAGAAGCTCAGGGGCATCCTCCGCAAGCCTGAGGACTTCAGCCCCCTGAAGACCTACCCAATGATCGTCTACTGCTACGAGACCTTAACCGAGACCCTGCATAGCTACCGCAGCCCCGGCCCAAGTAGCGGCGCCGGCATCAGCCCTAGCTTCTACACCAGCCGCGGATACATCGTCTTCGAGCCGGATATCCCCTACCAGATCGGCTATCCCGGACAAAGCGCGAAGGACGCCATCCTCCCTGGAGTGAGCGCCGTCCTGGCAAAAGGATTCGTGGATCCGAAGCGCATCGGCTTGCTCGGCCATAGCTGGGGCGGATACCAGACCGCCTATCTGGTCACCCAGTCCGACATGTTCCGGGCGGCGATCGCCGGAGCGCCCGTATCCAACATGATCAGCGCGTATGGGGGCATCCGCTGGGGCCCCGGCATGGTGCGCCAGTTCCAATATGAGAAGGGCCAGTCCCGCATTGGCGGATCGCTCTGGGAAAGGCCGCTGCTCTATATCGAAAACTCGCCCATTTTCTGGGTTGAGAAGGTCCGCACGCCCCTTCTGCTGCTCCACAACGACCAAGACGACGCGGTGCCCTGGTACCAGAGCATAGAGATGTTCACCGCGCTTCGCAGACTCGGAAAGCCGTCCTGGTTCATCAACTACAATGGCGAGTTCCACGGCATCCGCAAGCGCGCGAATCAGAAGGATTGGACCGTCCGCATGCAGCAGTATTTCGACCATTATTTGAAGAACGCGCCGCCCCCAAAATGGCTGATCGAAGGCATCCCTGCAACGCTCAAGGGCAAGGAATTCGGGTTGGGCCCGGTGCGCGGCGGGGGGTAGGCAGTGAGGCGGATCGCTTTGGGGCCGGCGAAAGTTCGCTTCTGAGCCCCAGAAGGTTTCTAGCGGTCGTCCCGAGAGGCATGGCGAACGCCCTCCAATGCGGTTGAGCTTTCCAACCCCAATACACAACACCCAACCCCGCCTTCGCAGTATCCTATGCGATACCGTGAAGCAATACAGCGCAGACAAGATTCGCAACGTGGCCATCGTGGGCCACGGCGGCTCTGGGAAGACGATGCTCGTTGAGCACTTGCTCTACACCGCGGGGGCGGTCGAGCGCGTCGGAACCGTGGAGGGCGGAACCACCCAGAGCGACTTCGATCCCCTCGAAATTCGCCGCAAGATCAGCCTTTCGGCGAGTGTCATGCCCATCGAATGGCACGGCCATAAGATTAATCTGATCGATGTGCCGGGCTACCCCGACTTTATCGGCGACCTGCATGGCGTCGCGCGGGTGGTCGAGGCGATGATCATCGTTTGCGAGGCCAAGAGCGACCTCGACGTGGGCTTCGAGCTGGCTTGGGAGGTTGCCGAGGAGCACGGGCTTGCCAAGTGCATCTTCGTGAACAAGCTCGAGCGCGACAACGCCGACTTTGCCGGCCTCATGACCAAACTCGAACAGACCTACGGGCGCAAGGTGGTCGGCGTGCAGATTCCGATCGGGCATCAGGCGGCGTTTTCCGGCATCCTCGATCTGCTGAATATGAAGGTTTATAAAGGCAAGGACCGCGGCGTGGAGGTCGAGGACGTGCCGACGGGCTATGCGGAAGAGGCGGCGGCAATGCGGGATAAGATGATGGACGCCGCCGCCGAAGGCGACGACGACCTCGCCATGAAGTACCTCGAGGGCGAGCAGCTTACGGAAGAGGAGATCGAGCACGGATTGCTAGTGGGGATTGAGACGGGCAAAGTAGTGCCCGTGTTGGTCGGCTCTGCGGCGAGCGGCATCGGGGTCGCGCCCTTGCTCGATAGGATTTGCGGGGAGCTTCCGAGTCCCGTCGAGGTGCCGAAAACATTTGATGACAAGGTTCTCAAGCCCGACCCTGCCGGACCGCTTGCCGCTTTTGTGTTCAAGACGACGGCGGACCCATATGTCGGCAAGATCAACTATGTGCGTGTGTTCAGCGGCACCCTGAAACAGGATCTGCACGTGCTGAACGTGAACCGCGACAAGGACGAGCGCTTGCACAATATGTTCTTTGCGCATGGGAAGGGCCAGGAGCCGGCCACCGAGGTTGTGGCGGGAGATATTTGCGCTGTCGCAAAGCTCCAAGACACCCATACCGGCGACACGTTGACCACCACGAAGGACCGGATCAAACTGCCGCAGGTTACTTTCCCGGAGCCGATATACCGAGTAGCGATCAAGCCCGCGACCAAAGCCGACGAGGACAAGCTCGGCGCATCGATCACGCGCCTCCTCGAAGAGGATCCGACCTTCCGGCACCAGCGCGATCCCGCCTCTCACCAGGACATTTTGGAGGGCATGGGCGACATCCACTTGGACACGGTGATCGAGAAGCTGAAGTCAAAATTCGGCGTCACGGTGACCACGGAGGATGCTCGGGTCCCGTATTGCGAAACCATCCGGGTGGCGTCGAAAGCCCAGGGACGGCACAAGCGGCAGACGGGTGGCAAGGGCCAATTCGGCGACTGCTGGATCGAGCTGGAGCCTCTCGGCAGGGGCGGCGGCTTTGAGTTTGGGAACAAGGTCGTAGGCGGCTCAATCCCCAAGAACTTTATCCCCGCGATCGAAAAAGGCATACGGGAGACGATGGACAAGGGATTCCTTGCCGGCTACCCTGTCGTGGATGTGAAGGCGACGGTTTACGACGGCAGCTACCACGATGTGGATTCGAGCGAAATGGCCTTCAAGACTGCCGGTTCGATCGCTTTCCGAAACGCGGCTGACAAGGCGAGTCCTGTCATTCTCGAACCTATCCTGGAGCTCAATGTTGATGTGCCTGACGATAACGTCGGCGATGTGGTTGGCGATCTGAATGGTCGGCGTGGCCGACTGCAGGGGATGGACCCCGTTACCCCGGGCAAGACCCGAATTCGGGCGACCGTGCCGATGGCGACGATGATGCGCTATGCGCTCGATCTGCGCTCGATCACGAAAGGCCGGGGGCGCTTCCGAGCGACCGTCTCGCACTACGACGAACTGCCGGACCACGAACAGAAGTCGCTCATTGCGGAGTACGAGAAGGTGAGGGCAGCTCACGAGACGGAGCACTAGCTGAACGCCGGGCCATTGGGACGTTGTGCCCTTGGCCCTGCCTTCTTACACGAAACTGCGGCATGATGAGCCAGAGATTCTATAGGAGCATTCAGAATGAAGTTCACTCCAGTCTTTCTTATTGGCGCTGCAGCCCTCTCCTTGTGTGCAGCATTTAGTTTAGGCGGGCTCGTTCGAGACGGCTCGTCGGTTGGCAAGTCGCCCACTTACGCAGGGGAGGTCGCGTCCATCCTCAATAAGAACTGCGTGTCGTGCCATCGTCCGGGAGAGGTTGCTCCTTTCAGCTTGATCGGATACGAAAACGCGCGAAAGCATGCGGATACGATTGTTGCAGCGACGAGCAATCGAATCATGCCCCCTTGGAAAGCAATGCCAGGACATGGCGAATTTCTGGACGAGAAGCGACTCACCACGGTCCAGATCGAAACCCTCAAAAACTGGGCAGCAAACGGAACCCCTCGAGGCGACGCCGCCAAGGAGCCGAAGACGCCGACATTCGCCAGCGGATGGAGCTTAGGAGAACCTGACCTCGTGCTATCGCCAAAGACCACGATCAACCTCTCACCCGAAGGCCCTGACGAGTACCGCAATTTCGTGCTCGATAACACATCGAAGGAGACGCGATATGTGAGGGCGATCGATTGCAAGCCAGGCAATCGGAAGATTGTCCATCATGTCGCGGTTTATATCGACGAGAGCGGCATGGCAGCGAGGCGCGAGGCTTCCGACAAAGACGGCCAGGAGGGATACACAACCTTCGGCGGTCCGGGATTCAATCCGACCGGCATTTTGGGTATCTGGGCCCCCGGCTACAACGCCCGGCGAACTGCACCGGGCACGGCATTCGAGCTGAAGCCGGGCGCCACGATGGTCATGCAGGTGCACTACCATCGGAACGGAAAGGACGAAAAGGACAAGAGCAAGCTGGGCATCTACTACGCCAAGAGCAAGCCGGCCAAGGTCGCCCGATACGGGATTTTCGTCGATCCCACCCTGAACATCCCCGCCGGTGAGCCCAATTTCAAACTAACCAGATCCTTTGAATTGACGGCTGAAACAACGCTTTATGGGATCATGCCTCACATGCACTTGCTGGGCAAGGAAATGAAGGTCCGTGCCGAATTGCCAGATGGAAAGAAAGTTCCGCTAATCTATATCGCCGATTGGGATTTCAACTGGCAGATGCAGTACGAATTCAAGAAACCGATCGTGCTTCCCGCAGGAACGAAGATTGTCGTGGAAGCACGCTATGATAACTCCGCCGACAATCCTCGCAACCCCAACTCGCCGCCCAAACCGATGCGGTTCGGGGAGCAAACGACCGACGAGATGTTCGTGCTCGTGTTCACGCAGACCTCGACTCTCGACCGGCCGTTTTTTGAATTCGGGGATGGGAAACAGTAAGTCTGGCTACTTTTCTTTTAAAAGCTGCTTGACCACCTTGTCCAAGTCCTTTGGATAGACAAAGCGGACAACGCCTTTCTTATCCACCACGATGACCGTCGGATAGCCCTGGATCTTATATGCATCGTTCGTCTTGTTGCCGACATCCTGCACGACCGGATATTCGATTTTCTTCTGCCTGGCGATCTTCAATCCTGACGCCGCATTTTTGTCGCTGTGGACTCCTAAAAGAACCAGACCCTGGCTCTTATTGCTTCGATACACCTTGTTCAATTCGGGTATCGAAGCAATGCAGGGCCCTCACCAAAACGCCCAAAAATCGAGTACGACCACCTTGCCCCTGAGCTTGGCGAGATTTGTGCCGCCTCCGGGAATCTTTTCCGTGTTAAAGAGCGGCTTCACGGTGATATTCGGTGCCTTCTTGCCGGTTAGCGAATCCGGGCCTTGAGCCAAGCCTACTGCGGCGAGCAGTCCAAGAGCCAATGAGAAAACGATCTTGTTTCGCATGTCTCATTATGAAACGTGCCTGGCCGTGGTAGGATTCCCGCAGTGCACTCCCGCAAGCGTCTTCCTGCGCTCGCGCACCCCTATTACCGCCGGTACCTCATCGGGGCATTTATCTCCAATGTCGGCAATATGCTGCAGACCACGGCGATTGTCCTGCATGTTTACAATCTGACCGGCAGTTCGCTCATGGTGGGGATGCTTGGCCTCGTCCGGGTCGTCCCACTTGTGCTCTTCACATTGATTGGGGGCATAGTGGCCGATCATCATGACCGGAGAATCGTGGTTCTGCTGGCCCAGAGCGTGATGGCGTTCATCGCGCTGATGCTGGCGGTTTTCGAGGCCACCGGCTTGACGAGCGTCTGGCTCATTTACGGGATGGTAGCGATATTCTCGGTTGCGCGAGCGTTTGAAGGGCCATCTCGTCAGGCGCTCGTTCCCAATTTGGTTCCGCCGGATGTACTGCCCAATGCGATCGGTCTAAACGGCATCTCGTGGCGGCTGAGCGACGTCCTCGGGCCAGTTGGGGCGGGACTGATCATCACCTCTGGTGGAATCCTCCCCTTCGGCCCCTACGGAACCTGCTACATCATAAACGTCGTCACCTTCTTTGCGGTTTTTGCGGCGCTCCTCACGATTCCCTCGAAGCGGCCGGAAGAGGGCGGTTCGCGCATCCGGAACCTCGCAGAACTTAAGAAGGCACTGCGTGATGGCCTTCAATACGTGCGCCGAAATCCGGTGCTGCGAAGCACGATGTGGATCGACTTCTGGGCGACGTTCTTCTCTTCTGCGGATGCGCTCATCCCCGCATTTGCCAAGAGCATCCTCGACGTCGGGGACCTGGGCGCGGGTTTGATGCAAGGGTCCATCGCGGTTGGGGCGCTGATCGGGGCGATGCTGATGACTTGGCTGCCGACGGTGCGGCATCAAGGCCGTTGGGTCATCTGGATGATCGCGCTGTATGGTGTCTGCACGGTCGGATTTGGTTTCAGCCCCAACATCGCGGTCGCGATGGTCTTCCTTGCTGGGACAGGCTTCGCGGACATGATCAGCACCGTCCTCCGGCAGACGATCCGCCAGCTCGTTACCCCCGACCACATGCGCGGCCGGATGAGCGCGACGAGCATGCTGTTCAATATCTCTGGCCCGCAGCTTGGCGACTTCGAGGCGGGTGCGGTCGCGGCTGGAATCGGGGAGCGGTGGTCGGTTGCTGTCGGGGGCTTCGCCTGCATGTTCGTCGCCGGGCACTGGGCGAGGAGCTCAAAGCTGCCGGAATACGAGCATGAGGCGTCGCACGAGGAAATTCTGGAAGCCCAGCCCCAGAAATCGCCGCACGGTGATTAGTTATTCATGTTTGCCAGCCGGCCGCCGGGGATAGAATTGCCGACCAAAGAGCAAGCCATCCAGCCGCAGGCGAGCAACGAGCAACGTGAACGCAACCGACAGCACGAACATTGCCGAAAATGAAACAACCGGGGATAAGGGCAAACCCTTGATGGTTCGCACCGCGCTAGGCATCCCGAGGAGATACAGGAAGAGGGGATGGATAAGGAACAGCGCAAGCGAGATATTCCCCATCCATGCGAATGCCCTCCCAACCCAGGATCGCGACAGCCATCCGGCCAAAGCAAGCAGCAAGAACGAGAGGCCGAAGGCATAGAGAATCAAGGCGCTGCGGTGGTCGAAAGAGGGGATCGGCTCCCTTCTTAGCTCCAAAACAGAGAGCCAGAGATAATAGGCAAAGGCCCCGGCCGTCAAGAGTCCTATTGGCCAGCGCCAGGCCCGCCAGACGCTGGGCCATGAAGACCAATTCAATCCCAGCCACGTCCCAACAAGCACCGGCGGCAAGTACGAGATGACGAGCGACCATGGGCTGCCGAGCCGCCACCAGTTCCCTTGCCCCCAAAAGACGAGGAGCTGCAGAGCGATGCTCCCAAGAAGCACCAAGCCAAAGACGGTAGCCGCCGGGAGGTTCTTCCCGGCGGGATCTTCCGGACTTCCCCACCCCCCAGCCCCCTCCCCGCGCACAGGCATCGCGGAGAGGGAGAGCTTCGGACTCCTCACCCCATGCCCGGAGCTCAATCTCCGCATCACGAAGTAGATCAATGGGAAAACGAGCGCCATCTGGATCAGCACAGCAAGGAAATACATGTGGTAAGCGCCCTTGCCCCAGACTAGATTCGCAGTCCACACCGAAGGATCGACCAGGAGCGCGGGTCCGGTCAGCGATCCTCCCCAGGGCCAGGCGGCGGTTACGATCATCACGTCCTTCGCCTCACGCAATATGAAGAGCCGGGCCAGAATCCAAAGCCCCGTCCAAATCAAAAACGGCCAAACCGACCGCTGGACGCGCCGCAGATAAAACCGCTTCCAATCGGGCCGCGGATGCTTTGCCAAACTGCGAGCCAAAAGCAGCGCAGAGACAAACAAGAACACTGGCACGGCAAAGTGAAAAATGCGGTTTGCCACCATCATCACCCACCAGGCCGCTGTCTCCCGCCCGCCGCCGTAGTGCCTCGCCGAGCTTGCCAGCGAATGATGCATCATCACCTCAAAGATGCCGATGCCCTTCAGGATGTCGAAGGTCAGCTCACGCGTATTCGTGTTCCCCCTCTCCGCGATATCTGTGCGCGGGGAGGGGGTCGGGGGGTCGGGAGACTCTGAGACGACGTGTGAGATGACAAGAATCTATACGGGCAGGAGCGGCGGTTTGGAGTGTGGAAGCGTCGGAGCATTGAAGTTGGGATCTCCGGCTCCCCCTCTTCGCGAAGGTGGGTTGTCTGACCACAGCCGTTTCGCGCTGAATCGTGCTCCGCGCGGGATCAATGATGCGTGATTCACCCTGAAGGGTGCCCTCTGCGGGGTGAATTGGGCATGATTCACCCTGGGGCAGGCCATCTTCACCCTGGAGAGAGGGGGATTCATGCCAGGGACAGGGCAGTTCATCCTGAGGCTTGTTCGGCTCATCCCGAAGGGGGCACGCGGCACCTATCCCAGCAGCGGAAAGCTCTGCATCGTGACCATCGTGGGGCCGAGGGGGCCGATGTCCGCCTTCATCAGGTCCACCTCCAGCGCCGTCCACATTCCAAGAGTGCCGATCGGCGTCATGCGGATGGAACGGCCAAGGTCGCTGCGGGCGCTTTCGGACTCCGTTCGCAGCCTCCCAAGCACGATGTGGCCCATGAATTTGTGGACTTCCCTATTCAATCCGAGCGGGGCGATCGCCTGCTCGAGGGCTTGGTAGAGCCGGGCCTGCGCCTCGATGTCGCCCCCGATTCCCGCCCATACGATCCTTGGCTGGGTGGGTGATGGGGAGCCGCCGATTCCTTCGACGGTGAGATAGAGCGGCCCGAAGGAGGCGAAGACGGGCGCGATCATGGGCGGGATCCTCGCAAGGCTCGATGCGGGCAGCTCGCCAAGGGGGCAGAGCGTGTAAATGAGTTCATGGGGCGGGGTCCATCTCGCGGTTTCCGAGCCTGCTTTGCGTCGGATCAGCATCTGGGTTTCGCCGAGTGCCTGCTGGATGTCGGGCGGCGGCTTGATGGCGATGAAGGTGCGGGTCAGCTCGTTCATGCTGGCTTGCATTATGCGCGTCTACGGGCTCGGTCCGCGGATCAGGCATCCGATCCCGCCGAAGACGAGCATGAACGGCAGCGAAAGGACCACGAACGGCCCGATGAACCAGCCTATTGCTTCGCCGAAATTCCCTTGAACCATAAAGAACACGGCAACCACCGCGGAGGTGATCCCCCATGCAAGAAATGCCGACTTGAAGAAACTCTGGAGCTCTGCGATCACAAGCCCTCCCACTAGGCCTCCGAGGAGCCCGCCAAGAATCCAGAACATGAAGAGCTGCTTCGAGAGCAGATAGACGGCCAGCTCCGTAGCCAGCACAACAGAAGCAATGAGCAGAGCGCCCGATCTAACACTCACCCTCTCACCGTGCTTTCTTTCTCCACTTTTCCGTTCGCTCTTCTCCTATGGCGATCCCTCCGGCGTCGGCTCTCCTCTTAGGATCATCCAATTTTGCGGCTTGTCGATCGGCTGAAAGCCCAGCTCGGTGTAAACCTCGTGCGCGTCCCGCGTCGCCAGCACCCAGCGCTTCATCGGCGTGAAATCCGGATGTCCGAGGGCGAAGCGCACCATCGCCTTGCCAATGCCCTTGCCGCGATGATCCGGCGCGACGAAGACGTCGGCGATCCACGAGAATGTCACCTTATCGGAAACGACGCGGGCATATCCAACCTGGACTCCCCCTCTCCCTGATGAATGGCGGGGAGAAGGGGTTGGGGGGTGAGGGGTTTCCGCGCAGTTTAAATATGCCCCGATCACCATCGCGGAGTTCGCCGCCGTCTTCCGCACCCTCTCGATCGCAATTCCCGGACTCCAGTAGGAAGTGGCAAGCCAGGAATGGACCAACTCCAGGTCAATGCGCTCGCGGTCGTCATCGATCTCGTAGGCTCCGTGGGCGCGAGTCATTCCGAAGAGTCTATCCGGATCAGTAGTCCACGGGCCGAAGGTAGTACTCGCCGATCGCGGTGGTGCTGAGCATCGCTACGGTGGGCAGACGCCGCTTCCAGTGCGTACCATCGACCTTGCGGATGACCAGATCGACCTCAGCCTCCGGAAAGCCCAGCGCCACGAGCTTGGCCCGCGGATATCCCTGCGTGAAGAAATGGAGGATGCGGTCGGCCTTGAGGTAGCTGATGCCGAAGTCGCCCTCGTCGGTCTGGCCCTTGATCAGATCGGCTGTGGCGGGCTTCTCGACGATAACCTCCGGCACCCCAAGATGCCGCGCGAGCTGCCAAACCTGGGTCTTGTAGAGATCGCCGAGAGGATTGATCGGGGGCGAATCGTCCGCGTGCCAGGTGTAGTAGCCGAAGAGCCGCTCGCTCTTGTTGCCCGTGCCGATCGGAAGCGCCCCGAGCTTGGCGGACTGGTCGAACAGGATCACGAACCGGCATCGCGAGCAGACGTTGCCTAGCCTGGTCGGGCTGATTGCTGGCTCGTTAGCCGTATAGCCATCCGCCATCGCCGTGATGTCGATCGTTCTCTGCCCAATTCCTAGATGGTCGACCACAAGCTGCGCATGAGAGATGCTCTCCGGCGAAGAAGCTTTGTACGGCATGAGGAAGGCCGTGACATTCTCAGGCCCGAATGCCCGCGCGCAAAGATAAGCCACCGCCGCGGAATCAACCCCGCCGGAGAGCCCTAGGACAGCCCTGGAAACCCCCCTTCGCCGGATGCACTCATCGCGCAAGAACTTGACCAGCCAATCCGCGACCATCGGCGCGTTCAGCCGAAGAGGCTTGTCCGAGAGCGGATCGAAGGAAGGCGCCCGATAAACAGGTACGTCCATAGACTCAGGATACCGGCGTTGTGCCATAATCTCCGTCCCAATGAGGACCCATACCCTTGGAACGAATCAAAGCAAAAGACTTGGGCACGCTTATCCGCGAGTGGGAGCGTGTGGATGGATCTCGGACGGTAGAGATCTTAGCCGCTAGAACAGCGGCCGCTTTGTCATGCGTCGAGGATGTGTCAAAGCCGATCCTTGAGGCTCTGGATCGGTTGATAAGTTACGAGGACACAGAACGGGGGACAGCGATCTTCGAAGTCGTGCGCTATCTGCGAGGACTGGACCAATTTCAGCGGATGCTGTTTACCGAAGAGCCTTCGGCTGCCAGCAAAAAGCACTAGGGTAAATAGCGTCTGCCGCCGCCGAGAGGCCGGCCACCGCTGATCAGTCCGTACAGAATCAGGCCCACTCCGCCAACGATCGCGAGCGGCAGCAAGAGCCCGAGAATGCCGGATACCAATCCGGTGATTATTTTCAGACCGATCCAGAAGGCGAGTACGCCGAGGATCAGGAAGGCTCCAAGCTTGACCGGGTTCATGTGTTCTCCTATGTCGGACATGCCGACAACAGTTATCTACAACAATTATGGACGCGGGGTTCGGGTTGGTTGGAGCAAGGGGACCTTTGGCCCGCCGTGTCCCTTCCCAACATCGCAACCCTGCAACGCCGTAAAATCCACCCATGCTTCATCTTCTCGCGACGCTCGTCCTCGGCCAGACCTCCTCCACCTACATTCAGCGCGACGACTACGGCGTGCCGCACATCAAAGCCCCAACTTGGGCCCAGGCTTTTAAGGCTGCCGGCTATGCGGTTGCTCAAGATCGGCTTTGGCAGCTCGAGAACAGCAGGCGCGTCTCTCGCGGCAAGATGGCGGAAGCGTTCGGGCCAAGCTTTGTGGCTTCCGATAGAGAGGTGCTGCTCAGCGGCTATACGGATGAAGAGATCCGGGCGCAGATCGATGCCCTAAATCCTCGGCTGAAAGAAGCTTGGGAGAGCTACGCGCAAGGGATCAATGAGTACATCAACTGGGCAAAAGCGGCCAAGCGGCTTCCGAAACCCTATGCGGACAGCGGCCTGGAGCCTGAGCCCTGGTCGACCCTGGACTCCGCGGCGATCGCCATCCGAATGGGACAGCTTTTCGGACGCGGAGGCGCTGGCGAGATCCGCAACATGGCTCTGCTCGGATACCTGAAAACACAGCCCGCCAAAGACCGTGTGCTGGATGTGCTGGATGATTTCGCCTGGCAGAACGACCCGCGGGCCATTCCCACCGTGCCGTCCGCCGAGGATCCGCTTGCGAGATCCTTTCCAAAGTTCTTTAGCCCTAAGCGCCCGGACACGGAGCGGCACATCGCCCAGCTTCCAAATGCCAATCTCTTCGAGCTGCTTCCCGGTCTGCGGTTAGCCTCACTGGAGGAGTCTAATCGCGTCGCGGAAGCCCGCAACGTGCTCTTCAAAACGGGCAGCTATGCGGTCGTGGTTTCCGCATCGCGCTCGGCCTACGGCTGGCCATTGCTCCTCTCCGGCCCGCAGATGGGATTCACCACCCCCTCGATCATTCATGAGATGTCGATTGAAGCGGCGGGGCTCTCCGTCGTGGGCCTCGACGTTCCCGGCATCCCCGGCGTTCTGGTTGGGCATACGCGCAGCATCGCCTGGGGACTGACGAGCGGTGTGGCTGATACCGACGACATCTTCTTCTCAAAGATTTCCGGCTCAGACTCTTACTCTTACGGAAGTGAAACCCGCAAGCTCGTGCAGGTCAAGCGGGTCCTTCGCGTGAAGGGTGAGGAGCCCAAGGAAGTCATCCAGATGCGGACACACTACGGTCCGATCGTGGTCACTACATCCGGGGGCGCGTACTTCTCGCGGCGATCTTCGTTTGCGGGCAAGGAACTTCAGGGCTTCGATGCGCTCGCCGGGCTTTGGGATGCAGCCGGTCCGTCGGACATCGCCAAGGCGGTCGAGCGGATTCCCTTGACTTTCAACATCTTTTACGCAACCTCGAAAGGCGATATCGGCTACCGCTATGGCGGCCTCGTACCCATGCGTGCACCTGGACTCGATCCGCGCTTCCCTACCCCGGGCGAGCCGGCAAACGACTGGAAGGGTTTTGTTCCCAAGGACAGGATGCCTTTTCTCCTGAATCCCAAGAGCGGCGTGATCGCGAACTGGAACAACAAGCCTGCAAGCTGGTGGCCCAACTTCGACACGCCCGCCTGGGGGAGGCTCTTTAGAAACGAGCGCCTGCTCTCGAATCTGCAAGGCAAGCTCTCCATCCAGTCACTCGAAAGCGCGGCGTGGAACATTGCACGCCAAGATGAGCTCGGCGTGGTCTTCCAGAGCCGGATCATATCGGCCTTGGATGGTGTTCGGCTCGATGAAGTCGAGGGATCGGCGGCCGCGTACCTCGGTGCTTTCGGCGGCATGAACCTGGAGGGCTCCCAAGGCGCGACCATCCACCGCGCGACTGTCGATGCCCTTCGTGAGGAACTCTTTGCCCAGCACACGGGCACCTTCCTCTCGCCCGATCTATTCCGCATTGCAGCCCAGCCCAGCGTCATGCTCGATGCGCTGGAAGGCAAGACCCGATTCAATTATCTCGGCTCAAGGAAGGCAAATGACGTGCTGGTCGCCGCATTCAAGAAGGCCGTTCAAAGGCTAGCCACTTCGCGTGGCCCCGACCCTTCGGTCTGGACCTTCACGCCGGGCGGAATCGGGGTGCCCGGGCAGCCTCCCATCGCCTATTCGAACAGAGGATCCTACATCCAGCTGGTCGAGCTCCGACCCGGCAAGGCGCCATGGGGCCGCAACGTGCTGCCCCCCGGTGTCGCCGAATCGGGGCCGCACATGCTGGACCAGACGGCCCTCGCCCGATCATGGCTGTACAAGCCGATGCTCTGGTTCAAATCTCCCGAGTGACCTTGCCCGTTCCGAGCCTGGGGAGGTATAACTTTGAGGCCGCATGCTCCGGTCGTCTAGCGGTTTAGGACATCGCCCTCTCACGGCGAAGATCGTGGGTTCGAATCCCATCCGGAGTACCACTACCCCCATTCATTGCCGAGCGCGACGGCGGGCTGGTCTACATCGCACGGCCCCACGATCGGCTACATAAAGGGCGGCACCCCCCGGAAGTTCGAGTTCAAGCGCGAG